>JABCYW010000010.1 GCA_013289985.1 Betaproteobacteria bacterium
GACACGCAGGACGCCGGCGCCGGCATCGTCGACGAGCACACCGCTCGCTTCATCGCCGAGAACAGCGCCAAGGCCGTGGAATGGCTGGTGGACAACGGCGTGCCGTTCACGGCCGACGCCGACGGCCCGCTGGGCCTGCACCTCACGCGCGAGGGCGGCCACGCGGTGCGCCGCATCGCCCATGCGGCCGACGCCACGGGCCGCGCGATCCACGAGTCGCTGCTCGCGCAGGCCCAGGCGCACGAACTGATCACGCTGCGCGAGCGCTGGATCGCGGTCGACCTGATCACCTCGCGCCACCTGAAGCGCGACGAGCTGCCGCGCGTCTACGGCGTCTACGCGCTCGACATCGACTCGCGCAAGGTGGAGACCATCGCCGCGTCGGCCGTCGTGCTCGCGACGGGCGGCGTGGGCAAGGTCTACCGCTACACGAGCAACCCCGACACCTCCACCGGCGACGGCATCGCGATGGCCTGGCGCGCGGGCTGCCGCGCGGCCAACATGGAGTTCATCCAGTTCCATCCCACCTGCCTGTACCACCCGCAGGAGCGCAGCTTCCTGATCACCGAGGCGCTGCGCGGCGAGGGTGGGTTGCTCAAGCTGCCGGACGGAACCCGCTTCATGCCCGCGCACGACGAGCGCGCCGAGCTCGCGCCGCGCGACATCGTCGCCCGCGCGATCGACTTCGAGATGAAGAAGCACGGCATCGACCACGTGTGGCTCGACGCGACGCACCTGGGAGAGGACTTCCTCAAGGAGCACTTCCCCACGATCCACGCGCGCTGCCTGTCGCTGGGCATCGACATCGCGAAGCAGCCCATCCCCGTGGTGCCGGCCGCGCACTACACCTGCGGCGGCATGGTCACCGACCTGAGCGGCCGCTCGGACCTCCCCGGCCTGTTCGGCGTGGGCGAGACCACCTACACGGGCCTGCACGGCGCCAATCGCCTGGCCAGCAACTCTCTGCTGGAATGCGTGGTCATCGGCCACACCTGCGCCGACGCGATCCTGGCCGACGAGCCGCGGCCCGCGCCGGCGCTGCCCGAATGGGACGAGAGCCAGGTGGACGACGCCGACGAGCAGGTGGTCATCGCCCACAACTGGGACGAGCTGCGCATGCTCATGTGGAACTACGTGGGCATCGTGCGCACCACCAAGCGCCTGGAGCGCGCGCTGCACCGCATCGAGCTGCTCAAGGCCGAGATCGACGAGTACTACGCCCACTTCCGCGTCACGCGCGACCTGCTGGAACTGCGCAACCTGGTCGTCTGCGCCGAGCTGATCGTGCGCTCCGCGCTGAACCGCCACGAGAGCCGCGGCCTGCACTTCAGCCGCGACTTCCCGCGCACGCTGCCGGTGAGTTTCCCGACGGTGCTGACGCGGCCGGCGACGAGCCGGGCACCGGGCTGAGCGGGCGCGTGAGACGCCGCACGCTTGGCGCGGCAACGGGGGCCGGCCTCCTGCTGGCCGGCACCGGCGGGGCGCTCGTGCTCGGAGACGCCATGACGCGTCCGGCGCTTCGCGCGGCCGGTGAGCCTCCGCCGGAATTGCCGGCGCAGGCCGCGCGCATCCCCATCCCGACCGGATCGTTCGTCGCGGGCTGGTTCACGCCGGGCCAGGCCGGACGCGGGGCCGTGCTGCTGCTTCACGGGGTGCGCGGCAGCCGGCACGCGATGGTGGCGCGCGCGTTGTTCCTGCACCGCATGGGCATCGCCACGCTCGCGATCGACCTGCCCGCCCACGGCGAGAGCCCCGCGCCTCGCATCACCTTCGGCGCCAACGAGTCGCATGGCGCGGCGGCCGCGCTGGCCTGGCTGGCACAGCGCTGTCCGGGCGAGCGCATCGGCGCGATCGGCGTGTCGCTGGGCGCAGCCTCCCTGGTGCTCGCGCGGCCCGATCCCGCACCGGCGGCCGTCGTCCTGGAGTCCATGTACCCGACGATCGAGGAAGCGGTGGCCGACCGGCTCGCGGCGCACCTGTGCGCGCCCGCGGCGATGCTGGCGCCGGCGTTGCTGTGGCAGATGCCGTGGCGCCTGGGGGTTTCCACGGCGCAACTGCGTCCCATCGACCAACTGTCCGCCCTGCGCTCGCCACTGGTGATCGCCGCGGGCGCCGTCGATCGCCATACGACACTGGCCGAGACCGAGCGCCTCTACGCGGCCGCGGGCGCGGCCGACAAGACGCTCTGGATCGTGCCGGGGGCGGCGCATGTGGACCTGTATGCCTTCGCCTGTCCGGACTACGAGCAGCGCGTGGGCGGCTTCCTGCAGGCCAGGCTGCGCTCGGCCAGCTGAGCGGGCTCCCGCGCGCGGGATGGCGAGTCAGCGCGCCGTCAGGCCCGCGCGCGCATCGCGTTTCGCGCCTGCACGAAGCCGAACGCGAACTCGACGGCCTCGGAGATGGAGCGCTCGGTCTCCGTGCGCTCGCGATCGGTCTGGAAGAACGCGAAGTCGACGTCGTGGCGGATGTAGCGCGGGGGCAGGCGGTTCAGGGCCACGCAGGCGATATCGGCCAGCATGTCTGGGTTGGCCTGGATGTGCGGGAAGTGCTCGGCCATCTCCTGCACGCAGGTGAAGACGGCGTTCTCGTGGTTGTTGTGGATCGAGGCGATGTCCATGGTCGAGTCCGGAGGCGCCGGCGCGCCGGCAGCGATCTGCGCAGTGTGCCCCGCCGGCGGCGATCCGTGGGTCGCAAGAGTGCGACAAAGTGCCTCGGACCTCAGCCGGGCGCGCGCTCAGTGGCGGCGTAGGCCAGCGCGGCGGCTGGCAGGGCCGCGCCCAGCCACGCGGCACCGGGCCAGCCGGCCTGCGCGAAGGCCAGCCCCCCGAAGGCCGAGCCGAGTGCGCCACCCCCGAAGAACGTGGCCATGTACAGGCCGTTGAGGCGGCTGCGCACGTCGTCGCCGAGCGCGAAGATCGCGCGTTGCCCGACGACGAGGTTGGTGGTGACGCCGAAGTCGAGCACGATGCCCGCGGCCGTCAGCGCGGCCAGGCCCGTCGTGGAGCCGGCGGCGCCGACGCGGCTCAACGCGAAGGCGGCGATGGCGCAGCCCATCGCCAGGAAGGTGGCGACGCGCCCGTGGCCCGCGTCGGCGAGCCGGCCCGCGATCGGCGAGGCGATGGCGCCGGCCACGCCCGCCAGCGCGAACAGGGCGATGCCGGTCTGCGTGAGGCCGAACTCGCGCGCGAGGCGCAGCGGCGCCGTGGTCCAGAACACGCTGAAGGCGCCGAACATCGCGGCGTGGTACAGCGCGCGGCGGCGCAGCACGAGGCTGGTGCGCGCCAGATGGCCCATCGACGCCAGCAGCCGGCCGTAGGGCAGGGCGGCGGACGGGCGCCGCGGCGGCAGCGCCACGCCCAGCACGGCGCCGAGGATCACCATGGCCGCCGCCGACAGCCAGAAGACCAGGTGCCAGGACGCGGTCTGCGCGATGAAGCTGGCCACCGGGCGGGCCAGCATGATGCCCATCAGCAGGCCGCTCATCACGTTGCCGACCATACGGCCACGGTGCTCGGGCGGGGCCAGGTGCGCCGCGTAGGGCACCAGCACCTGTGCGGCCACCGAGACGAGACCGATGGCCAGCACGGCGGCGAGAAAGGGCGCGGGCCGCGTGGACAGCGCCGCGCCCATCAGCGCCAGCGCGGCCAGCCCGATCAAGCCGCACACCAGCCGGCGCGTTTCGACGAGGTCGCCCAGCGGCACGATGAACAGCAGGCCGATGCCGTAGCCGATCTGCGTGAGGGTCACGATCAGGCCGGTGGCGCCCGGCGACAGGCCCAGCGAGGCGCCGATCGGACCTGCCAGGGGCTGCGCGTAGTACAGGTTGGCCACGATGAGGCCGCAGGCGGCGGCCAGCAGCAGCGTGGTCGCCGTGGAGGCGCCGCGCGGGGCGGCTGCGGCGGTGGAGGCGGTGGAGGCGGTGGAGGCGGTGGAGGCGGTGGAGGCGGTGGAGGCGGTGGGGGTCACGATGTCCGTCCGAATTGGGAAATGAATATGTCCAAAATTGGCAAAATGATCAGGCCAGTGTCTTCAGGGCGACGTCCACCAGGGCGAGCGTGTCCTTGCGGGTCGTGCCGGTCTTGCCCACGACGCGCATGCCCTGGATCACGCACAGGAGCAGCCGGCCGGTGACGGCGGGGTCGACGTGCGGCGGCACCGAGCCGTCGGCGATGCCCTCGCGCAGCAGCCCGGACAGCAGCGTCTCGTTGCGGCGCAGCGAGCCGGCCACCCAGCGGCCCAGCTCGGCGTCGAACGTGGCCAGCTCGGTGGCGCTGTTGATGACCAGGCAGCCGATGCGCCCGCGCTCGCCGTGCGAGGACTCGGCGTAGTGCAGCAGGGCCGCGCGGACGCGTTCCCGGCCCGTGCGCGCGGGTGCCAGCGCGGCCCGCAGCTCGGCGTCGCGCAACTCCTTGTAGTGCGTCAGCGCCGCCACGTAGAGGCCGCGCTTGTCCTTGAAGGCCTTGTAGAGGCTGCCGGAGGCCAGCCCCGTGGCCTCGGTCAGGTCGCCGATGGAGGTGGCGTGGTAGCCGCGCTCGCAGAACACGCGCACGGCCTTGTCCAGCGCGTCGGCGACATCGAACTCGCGCGGGCGACCGCGGGTCCGGGTGTCGGCGAGGGTGGATTCATGCATGCTGCCATTTTGGAATGGATCGTTTCCAAAGTGGCGCGAAGGGTCAATCGAGCACCCGCATCGAGAAATCGGTGGCCACCACGTCCTTGGTCAGCTTGCCGATCGACACGCGGTCGACGCCGGTGGCCGCGATGTCGCGCAGTGCCGACAGCGTGACGCCGCCCGAGACCTCCAGCATCGCGCCGCCGGCGGCGATCTTCACGGCCGCGCGCATGTCGGCCAGCGTGAAGTTGTCCAGCAGCACGCTGGTGGCGCCGGCGGCCAGCGCCTCGCGCAGCTGGGCCAGCGACTCCACCTCGATCTGGATGTCCACGCCCGCGTTGAGCGCCAGCGCCTGGGCCATCACCTGATTGATGCCGCCGGCCGCGGCGATGTGGTTTTCCTTGATCAGGATGCCGTGCCACAGCGCCAGGCGCTGGTTGCGCCCGCCGCCCACGCGCACGGCGTACTTCTGCGCCTGGCGCAGCCCCGGCAGCGTCTTGCGGGTGTCGAGCACCGCGCAGCCGCGCGGGCTGGTGGCGGCGCCGTCGATGGCCTCCACGTGGCGGCGCGTGACGGTGGCCGTGCCCGACAGCAGTTGCAGGAAGTTCAGGGCGGGCCGCTCGGCGCTGAGGAGGGCGCGCGCGTTGGCGTCGATGTGGCAGACGTCGGTGTCGGCGCTCATCGTGGCGCCTTCGCCGTACTTCCAGTCGATGCGGTTGGTGGGGTCGAGCGTGGACAGGCAGGAGCAGAACCAGTCGCGCCCGCACAGGATCGCGCTCTCGCGCACGCGCACCACCGCGCGCACGCGCTTGTCGGCGGGAATCAGCAGGCCGGTCCAGTCCTGTCGGCCCATGTCCTCGAACAGGGCGTCACGGACGTTGCGCGCGCGCGCCTCGGCCAGGGTCTCGTCGTGGTCGAACATCGTTTGTCTCCGATGCCGGTGCGCGGGCGCGCGGCCCGGTCCGGCTTGTGGTGGTCATGCGGCCCCGATGCCCGGCACGAAGCCGGCGATGGGGTCGTTCTTGTCCTTCGCGGGCTTCGTGATCGCGGCGGGGTTGGCCGCGACGAAGTCCAGCATGCGCTGGATGCAGCCCAGCGCATCGGCGCGGGTGGGCTCGGCCACCTCGATGGCGCCGGTGCCGTTCTCCAGGCAGTCAATGAGGCCCTGCAGGCTGTTCATCGCCATCCACGGGCAATGCGCGCAGCTCTTGCAGGTTGCCGAGTTGCCGGCCGTGGGCGCCTCGATCAGCGTCTTGCCCGGCGCCAGCTGGCGCATGCGGTGCAGGATGCCGTTGTCGGTGGCGACGATGTATTCCTGCGCGCTGCCCTTGACGACGGCGTCCAGCATCTGCGAGGTGGAGCCGACGACGTCGGCCATCTGCACGACGCCCTTCGGCGACTCGGGGTGCACGAGGATCATCGCGTGCGGATGCCGTTCCTTGAGAAGCTCCAGCTCCAGGCCCTTGAACTCGTCGTGCACGATGCACGCGCCGTTCCACAGCAGCATGTCGGCGCCGGTCTCTTCCTGGATGTAGCGGCCCAGGTGGCGGTCGGGTGCCCACAGGATCTTCTTGCCCTGGGCCTTCAGGTGGTTGACCACGGCCAGCGCGCAGGAACTGGTCACCATCCAGTCGGCGCGCGCCTTCACGGCGGCGCTCGTGTTGGCGTAGACGACGACGGTGCGATCGGGATGGGCGTCGCAGAAGGCGGCGAAGTCCTCGGCCGGGCAGCCGAGATCGAGCGAGCAGGTGGCGTCGAGGTCGGGCATCAGGACGCGCTTGCCCGGCGACAGGATCTTCGACGTCTCGCCCATGAAGCGCACGCCGGCCACCACCAGGGTCTGCTGCGGGGCGTTGCGGCCGAAGCGGGCCATCTCGAGGGAATCGGCGACGCAGCCGCCGGTCTCGAGGGCCAGGTCCTGCAGGTCGCCGTCCACGTAGTAGTGGGCGACCAGCGTCGCGTCGTGCTGCCGGAGCAGCTCCCTGGCGCGGGCCTTGAGGCGGGTTCGTTCGTCGGGGCCCGGGGTGGGCATCACCTTGGCCCAGGCGTTGGCGGTGCAGGTGGCGCCGGAGGCGTCCTGGAGGGAGTATTCGTACGTGGCTTGTGTCATGGCTGCATCCGCCGGGAAGGCGGCATGCCATCGTAGCCCAAGGCAGGAACTACCTCGTTGCTCAGGGCCTCACCCGCCGATCCAGGCCTCGTAGAGCTGGTTCCAGACGTTGGTGACCGAGCGCGTGAGCGGGCGCGCGTACAGCAGGGTGGGCGGCACCGGCCAGTCGCGGCCCTCGATGAGGTCTTCCAGGCCGCGGTGCTCCGCCGCCAGGTAGAACAGCCAGCGGGTGGAGGCCGCGAACGGCTGCAGCGCCAGGCGGTGCATCTCCTCGATGAGCGTCACCGCCTCGTGGCTGGCCATGGGGCCCACCAGCACGGAGCAGATCTGGGAATGCGACAGCAGCGCGCCGAAGATGGCGCGGCGGTCGACGGGCTTGGCGTCGCCATGCAGGCAGCGCACCAGGCGGTGCGGGCCGTTGCCGGCAGGCAACAGCGTCTCGTCGACGACGGCGCGGATCTGCAGGCCGCCGCGCGAGTGCACGCGCAGGCGATCGACCGGCGATCCGGTGGCGTCGGACAGCGTCTGCATCATGCCGTGCGCCCACACGCCGGCCGGATCGATGACCAGCATGGAGCTGACCTCGGGCGACGACGCGAGGTGGGCGTGCAGGGCCAGCGCGCCTTGCTCGCTCTCCGGCACTTCGACGGTGACGCCCAGCGCCCCGGCGGAGTCGAACATCGACGCCGGGCCCGACCGTTCCTTGCTTGGCAGCACCAACGGCGCGAGCTGCGCCCGCAGCTTGCGCAGCGGAGCCGGGAAGGGGAGTACGGACGGACGCGACATGAGGATGAGCTTACTCGGAGAGTGTTGGGCGGCTGAATTCAAGTTGTTTAAGGATGTGACTTCCTTGTCGCCGGCGCATTTTTCATTCTTGGGGGCGCTTTCCTCCGATGCGGCAACGGACGTACCCGCGGGCGGGTGCGGCGCCCGGCTACCATCGCGTCTCCCCAACGAATGCCACCGGTGCCGCCATGTCCCAACCCGCGTCCGCGGTTCCCGCACGCCTCGCCGGCCATGCCCTGGTGGAGGCCCTGGTCGCCCAAGGCGTGGACACGGTGTTCGGCGTGCCCGGCGAGAGCTTCCTGGCGGCGCTCGACGGCTTCCACGAGCACCGCGAGCGCATCCGCTTCGTGGCCTGCCGCCACGAGGGCGCGGCGGCGTTCATGGCCGAGGCGCACGGCAAGCTCACGGGGCGTCCCGGAGTGTGCTTCGTCACGCGCGGGCCGGGCGCCACCAACGCCAGCATCGGCGTGCACGTCGCCTTCCAGGACTCGACGCCCCTGATCCTGCTGGTGGGCCAGGTGGCCGCCGACCAGCGCGACCGCGAGGCGTTCCAGGAGATCGACTACCGGCAGATGTTCGGCCCCGGCACGCTGGGCCTGGCCAAGTGGGTGGGCGAGGTGCACTCGGCCGACCGCCTGCCGGAGTACGTGGCGCGCGCCTTCCGCACGGCCATGCAGGGCCGCCCCGGGCCGGTGGTGCTGGCCCTGCCGGAGGACATGCTCTCCACGTCCACCGCGGCCCCGGCGCTGCCCCTCGTCGTGCCGGCCCACGCGCATCCGGATCCCCAGGCCGTGGAGCAGTTCCGGCAGTTGCTGATCCACTCGCAGCGCCCGTTCGCCATCGTCGGCGGCAGCGGCTGGACGGCCGACTCGGCCTGCGACTTCGAGCGCTTCGCCGAGGACTGGGAGATCCCGGTCGGCTGCGCCTTCCGCTTCCAGGACGTCTTCGACAACCGCCACCGCCTCTACGCCGGCGACGTGGGCATCGGCATCAACCCGGCGCTGGCCCGGCGCATCCGGGAGTCGGACCTGATCCTGGCGGTGGGCGTCCGGCTGGGCGAGATGACCACCGGTGGTTACACATTGATCGAGGCGCCGACGCCGCGCCAGCCCCTGGTGCACTTCCATGCGGGCGCCGAGGAGCTCGGACGCGTCTACCAGCCCGCCATCGCCCTGCAGTGCTCGATGGCGGCCATCGGCTGCGCGCTGGAGGGGGTCGACCCGCCGACGCCGCGCTCGCCGGTCGCCGGCGCCCTGGCCCACGCCGAGTACCTGGCCAACCTGGAGGCCGCGCCGGTCGAGCCGATGGACCTGGCGGTGGTCGTCAAGGCCATCGAGGCCCTGGCCCCGGCCGGCGCGGTCTACACCAACGGCGCCGGCAACTACGCCGGCTGGCTGCACCGCTTCCACCAGTACGTGAGCCTGCAGCGCGAGGGCCGCACCCAGCTCGCCCCCACCGCCGGGGCGATGGGCTATGGCGTGCCGGCCGCCATCGCCGCCAACCTGCTGTTTCCCCATCGCACCGCCATCGCCATCGCCGGCGACGGCGATTTCCTGATGACCGGCCAGGAGCTGGCCACCGCCACCGCGCATGGGGCCGGGCGCGGCGCCGGCAAGCTGGTGATCGTGGTGGTCGACAACGGCAGCTACGGCACGATCCGCATGCACCAGGAACGCGACTATCCGGCCCGCGTGAGCGGCACGTCGCTCACCAATCCCGATTTCGTTCAGCTGGCGCGCGCCTACGGCTGGCACGCCGAACGCGTGGAGGCGACCGGACAGTTCGAGGCGGCCTTCGGGCGCGCGATGCGGGCCGATGCGCCCACGCTGCTGCACCTGCTGCTGCCGGAGGATGTGAGCACGTCCCGCACGACGCTGACGGCCTTGCGCGAGGCGGCCCTTCGCCGGGCGAACTGACCCAGCTCGACCGCGAGGCAACAGATGTTTCCGGGCACGCCGGCGCGCCGTTGTCCTACACGCGCGGCCGGCATCCCGGTCGAAACTGCGGTTTCCGGCGGCGCACCTCCTCCCTCCCTCCTCTTTGGTCGCCGGTCTCAGCCCGGCCGCATGCGCGCCGGGCTCTTTTCTTTCCGGGGCCGGTTCGTCGCGACATGGGATACGCTTGCCGTCCTTTCTGGAAACCCGAGACCGACGCCATGGATCCCATCGCCTTCGACCTGCGCGGCGAGCACATCACGCTGGACGCATTGCTGAAGGCCGCCGGACTGGCCGGCAGCGGCGGCGAGGCCAAGACGCTGATCCAGCAGGGTGGGGCGGCCGTCAACGGCGAGGTCGACCTGCGGCGCGGGCGCAAGGTACGCGCGGGCGACGTCGTCGCCGTCGGGCAGCGCAGCGTCGTGGTGCGCGCGGCGGCCTGACTACCCGGCGCGGGCTCCGGCTCGCGGGCAGAAACAAGGCCTGCGCGGAGATACTCCGGGCAGGCCTTGTTTCATATTGCTTAGATGGTCGGGGCGACACGATTCGAACGTGCGACCCTCTGGTCCCAAACCAGATGCGCTACCAGGCTGCGCTACGCCCCGAAGGATGGGATTCTAACCCGGCGGGGCCAGCAGGCGATGCAGCAAGGCGCCGTCGAGATGTTTTTCGACGAGATCGGCCAGCAGTTCGAAGCTGTCGTCCAGTGCCGGGGCGGTCGCGCCCCACATCGCGCGAAGCAGGGCGGGCGACTCGAACAGGCCGTGCGCGTAGACGCCCAGCACGTTGCCGCGCTGCCAGCCGATGGCCTCGCCGTCCTGGCCCCGCAACGCGATCTTCGGGGCGGGCAGGTCGGGATGCGGCACGGTGACGCCGCAGTGGATTTCGTAGCCTTCGGCCCCGACGCCCGCCCACGGCGCCCAGGCCGCGTCGGTGGGCCCGAAGCGCAACGAGGTACGGCGCACGCGCTTGTCGCGTTCATAGCGCGTGACCAGCGGCAGCAGGCCCAGGCCGGGACCGTTGAAGCCGGCCTCGCCATCGTGGCCGTCGAGATCGACCAGTGCCTCGCCGAGCATCTGCAGGCCGCCGCAGATGCCCAGTACGGGGCGTCCCTCGGCGGCGTGGCGGGCGATCGCCGCGTCGAGTCCCTGGCGGCGCAGCCAGGCCAGGTCGCCCGAGACCTGCTTGGAGCCGGGCAGCACGATCCAGTCGGCGCCGTGCAGCTCGGCCTGCGAACGCACCCAGGCGAGCTGCACGCCGGGCATGCGGCGCAACGGCTCGAACTCGTCGAGGTTGCTGAGGTGGGGCGGGCACAGCACGGCGATGCGCAGCCGTCCGGCCTTGGCGGCGTCCGGGCGTCCGGCATCGAACAGGCCGTCCTCGTCGGGCAGGCCGTGGTCGCGCGTCATCGGGATCACGCCGGCCAGCGGCACGCCGGTCAGGACCTGCAGGTCGGACGGGCCGGGCGCCAGCAACGAGGCGTCGCCACGGAAGCGGTTGAGCACGAAGCCGCGCAGCGAATCGCGCAGGTCGGCCGGCAGCAGTGCCCAGGTGCCGTACAGGTGCGCGAACGCGCCGCCGCGGTCGATGTCGGTGACGAGCAGGCTGTCGAGGCGTCCGAGTTCGCGGGCCTGGCGCGCGGTGCCCAGGTTGACGAAGTCCTGCGGCGCCAGGTTGATCTCGGCGGGCGATCCGGCGCCCTCGATCACGACCAGGTCGCAGCGGGTGGCGAGACGCTGCAGGCTCTCGCGCGCCGCGGCGGCCAGCGTGGCGCTGCGTTCGCGCCAGCCCATGCGGCCGAGCGCGGCATCGACGCGGCCATGCAGCACGACCTGCGACGCGGTGTCGCGTTCGGGCTTGAGCAGCACGGGGTTCATGTCGACGCCGGGCTCGACGCCCGCGGCCAGCGCCTGGAAATACTGCGCGGCGCCGATCTCCGCGCCCAGGCCGTCGAGGCCGGCGACGACGCGCGCGTTGTTGCTCATGTTCTGCGCCTTGAACGGCAGCACGCGGGTGCCGCGGCGCGCGGCCGCGCGGCACAGCGCCGTCGCGAGCCAGCTCTTGCCGGCGCCGCTGGAGGTGCCCCACACCATCACGAAACGGGTCATGACGGCAGCGCCGGCGACAGCGCCTGGAACACGAACTCGGTGGGCGCGAACGGCGGCTGCGAGGCGACGCGGCGCTGGGGGCCGTCGACCACCGGCAGCGCGTGCGCGAAGCCGGGGCCGCCCGAGACGAAGGTGTGGAACTCGCCGTCCTCGCCACAGGGGCACACGCCCGCAGGCAGGCGCGCGAGGAAGCCGGCGTCGTAGCGCGCGCCGCAGAAGGACGCGTCGAGCCGGCGCGTGTCCACGCACACCACGCGCGCCTGCACGCCGCGCGCGACGAGCTCGCGCGCGAGCGCTTCGCGCGACTCGCCCCACAGCGGAAACAGCGGCACCAGGCCCGCGCGCTCGCAGGCCGGCGCGAGCCAGTCGCGATGCGCCTGCAGGTCGATGTCGCCGAAGATCATGTGCACGTGGCCGGCGGCGGCGAGATCGCGCAGGCAGGCGTCGAACCGCGCCGCGTACTCGCCGGGCGGCACGCGCACCGACAGCGGCGTGCCGCCGAGGGCGCGCACCTGCGCCTCGACGAGCTCGGGAGGCAGCGCGTGCGACTTGCTGGCGCCGTCCTCGTCGCACATCGTCACGAAGGTGGCGACGCGCAGGCCCTGCTCGCGGGCCCGCATGAGCGCGAGCCAGGAGTCCTTGCCGGCGCTCCAGCTGATGGCGCACTTCGAGTTGTGTGCGGTCGGTGGCAAGAGACTCCTTCGCGGCGCCGCATCGAGAGGCGGGAATGGGCGGCCCTCATTGGAGCACGGGCGCCCGCGACCGGATGTACCGAGCCGTTCAGTGAAGGAGGGTGTTCTCGGTCCAGGTCAACCGGCACCTCGGGTAGTCGCCGTAGGCGGGATGATTCGTCCAGCTGCATTCGCACTCGAACGACTTGGCGCTCTTGACGCGGCTGCTCACGCGCTCTATCCGTCCGTCGCAGCGATCCTGTTCACGCTCCAGCGACCGGTTCTCGGGCTCGCTGCGGGTGTCGTACCAGGAGTCGTCCTTCCACACCCACGCGTCCGCGATCTCCTTCTGCCGTTCCTTCTCCGCCGCCACGTCCTCGAGCACCTTGGCCAGCGTGGAAGCGCCGACGAGGTCGGTCATCCACTGCTGGAATCGGCTGTCCGCGAGCCACGGTCCGAACTCGGGCGCGTTGAAGAGGGCCAGGTCCAGCCGTCCTCGTGCCGACATGTCCTTCAGCGCCAACTTCAGGTCGTCGCCATCGCCGTCCTTCGCGGCGGCGGCGGCCAGCTTCTGGTAGCCGTCGATGCTGTCGGGATCCGCCACGACCGCATCGCGGTAGAGCTTGCGCCGCTGCTCGCCATGCGACTGGTCTCCGAGCGCGATGCTCTTGGCCGCGGCTTCGCGCAGCGGCGTCGCGATCCGGCTCAGCTGGGCGTCGGCCGCGCCGCTGGTCTTCGGGTCGGCGACCAGCACCCGCAGGATGCGCGCGGCGTCGACGGGCTGGCCCAGCCGGTTCGCGTAGAGATCGGCGGCCTTGAACCCGGGCTGCGAATCGGCCCGGTCGGCGTTCCAGGCCTGGTCGTACAGCCGCGCCGCCTTGCCCACGAGTCCTTCGGCAAGCGCCGCGTCCGCGGCCTGCAGCGTGCCCAGGCTCTCGCGCCGGGCCTTGATGTTGGCCTGGAGGTGGTCGATGCTGTCGCGCGCCGAGTCGGGCGCCAGCGCACGGGCACGTGCGACCGCGATGTCGGCGTCGTCGAAGCGGCCCAGCGCGAGGCTGGCCAGCGCGACGTAGTACGCCGCCTTGTAGTCCTGCGGGTTCTTGCGCGCGGCCTCCCGGGCGCTGGCCAGTCCTTCGACGAATCTCTCGTTCTTGATCTGGTCGTGCGCGCGGGCGACGAGTGCGGCGTTGTCGGCCACCGCGGTGGCCGCGCCGGCCGGTGGCATCCACGCCAGGATGAGGAGCAGGGCCAGGAACGCACGCCGCGCGGGCGATTTGAAGGGCATCACGGAAATCGTCTCCAGGAAATCGGGGTGGAAAGGCGAGGGCCCTAGTCGAGCAGCGCCCCGTTGGCCGAATCGGGGGCGTTGGTGGACAGGTCGGTGCCGCAGTCGACCGCGGCGCCGAACGGGACCGTGCAGCGTCCGCCGCCCGATCGCCTGAACTGGATCACGAAGGACTGCACGCCGGACAGGATCTCGTCGTGGCCCGCGGCATCGTAGCGGCCCATGCGAAAGCGCAGGCCGAGGGAGTCGGGGCTGGACATCGGTGAGTTGGTCCGCACCGTCACCGTGGCCGAAACCACGTCGCGAACGCCGTCGCGCGCCAGGAATTCCGCCAGCCGATTGCGTTGCAGCGCCGCGTCGCGCGCCGCCCGCGCCAGCGCCTCCTGGGAGCGCCGGTGCGCCTGCGCGCGCTGGGCGTCGAGCTGCTTCTCGATGTCGTCCCAGGTCGCCAGTTCCGCCTTGATGGGGGCCGCGTCCGGCGTCCCCGGACGGGCCAGGAGCGCGCGCAGCCTTGCGCGCTGCGCCTCGACCTGCTTGCGTCGGGACGCCCACTCGGCGGCGGAGCGGATCTCGGCGGCCGCGATCTGGTCGACGTCCGCCGAGAAGCCGGTGCGCCACAGCGACAGCCCCGGATCGATCTGGCCCAGTGCCTCGTCGCGGTCGTCCATCGACTTCCTGCGCGTACGCCGATTGCGATCCAGTTCACCGGCGGCGCGGTCGATGGGCGCCTGCATCTCGGCCTGCTTGGCCGCGATCTGCTCCGGCGTGGCCTTGATGACGGTCTGGCCCGGATGAGGGAAGGTTTCGCCCTTGGCCAGGATCTCGGACTTCGTCTTGCCGCAGCCCGAGCAGAACAGGCCTTGCCGGTACTCCTCGAGCTTGCTGTCCATCTCGTGGCTCAGCGTCGAGATGTCGCTGCCGAGCCGCGACGCCTCCGCGTCGAGCCGGCGCACCTTCTCGACGAGCCCGGACAGCGACAGGGTGAGCGAGTCGATCGCGGCCACCACGCTGCTGGCCATCGACGAGCCCGTGTCGGCGCCGGAACGCTCGGCCGCGCGCGGATCCGCGGCGGACCGTGTCGCCGACTCCGGCAACGTCCCCAGCAGGCCGTTCTTCTCCGCCGACCTGCGGCTCGCCCCGATGCTGTCCGGATCGAGCAGGGCGTCGTCGGCGAGGGCCAGGGTGCCGCTCGACAAGAGGCAGGCGCCCGTGAAGAGCCGGCCCGCGAAGCGGCGGCGCCGGGCGCTGTGCGGCGTGCAGGGGCAGACGGGGCAGTGCGGGAACATGGGCGGGCCTCCTGCGCATGGACCGCGTGTCCTGCGCACCGAGGCAGACTCTAACCGCCGGCAGCGGCGGAAGCGCCTCGCGCGGGCCGCCTGGCGGCCGGAGCCGAGAACTTTTTGGCTTCGCCGCGGCGCGCATTCGCCGCGCCCTTGCAAGATGGCCTGCCCGGAGGGACTCGAACCCCCGACCCCCAGCTTAGAAGGCTGGTGCTCTATCCAGTTGAGCTACGGGCAGTGAAGCCCGCGATTCTATCGGGCGCGCTCAGCGGCGGGCGTATTGCGTCTGCCCGAACAGCATCTCGCGCGCCTTCGGATCGTCGTCCAGCGGTCGGCGCTGGCCGGTCAGCACGTCCACGCCGCGGATGACCGCCGGCCGTGCGGAGATCTCGTCGAACCAGCCCTTGAGGTGCGGGAATTCGGCCCACGAGATGCCCTGGTTCTTCCAGGAACGCAGCCACGGGAAGATGGCCATGTCGGCGATGCCGTAGTCCTTGCCGCCGATGTAGCGCGACCTCGCGAGGCGCTTGTCCATCACGCCGTACAGGCGGCGCGCCTCGTTGGTGTAGCGGTCGACGGCGTAGGCGATCTTCTCGGGCGCGTAGATGCGGAAATGGTGCGCCTGGCCCAGCATCGGCCCGACGCCGCCCATCTGGAACATGAGCCACTGCAGCACCTCGTAGCGCGCGCTCGTCGACTCCGGCAGGAAGCGCCCGGTCTTGCCGGCCAGGTACAGCAGGATCGCGCCGGACTCGAACAGGCTGATCGGCCTGCCGTCGGGCCCGTCGGGGTCGACGATGGCCGGGATCTTGTTGTTCGGGCTGATCTTGAGGAAGTCGGGCTTGAACTGGTCGCCCGCGCCGATGTCCACGGCATGCACGCGATACGGGAGCCCGCATTCTTCGAGCATGATGTGAACCTTGTGGCCGTTCGGCGTGGCCCACGAATACACTTCGATCATGGCAGGTGCCTCCAGGGGCCAACAATACAACATCATGCTCGAAGCGGTGCGACGATGGTTTACATGGGGAGGGGCGCTCCCCGCCTGGGAGGAGTTCGGTGCCTGGGCCCGCGACCATCACTGGACGCTCAAGCGCACGATCGCGCACGACGGCTGGGCCATGGACCACAACCCGCGCCACGCGGGCTGGCGCATCGAATGGGGCCCGGCGCAGCGCAGCTTCATGAGCAGCCACGAGTTCCGGATCCGCTTCGAGGTGGCGCTGAATTCGGACGTGCAGGCGCTGGTGCTCGATCGGCCGCTGCTGGCCCGCCTCGACCACGAGGTCTACGCGCAGTTCACCGACAACGTGCAGACCCGGCTCGACGAGCAGACGCCCGAGGAGATGCGCTGGCTGGCGATGCATGCCAAGCTGAGCCCCAACCAGATGGGCGTGGCGCTGCGCGACCGCTACGGCGCGATCGCCAACGACACGCTGTGGCTGTCGCACTGGCTGCAGGGCCCGGTGTCGGAGGCGCTGAGGAAGCGGGCCGAGGCGATGCCCATCGAGGCCGTCTCGGCCGAACCGTTCCTGCTGCGCCTGGCGCGCGGGCAGGTGGTGATCCGCCAGTCGGCGTCGACGCCCGGCGTGAAGATGCTGGAGACCTGCGTGGCCGTGGCGGAGTCGGTGGGCCAGGCGCTCAGGAAGAGTGCATAGGCGCCCGCCCGGTCGCTCCGAAGGGCGCCTGCGCCACAGCCTGAAGGGCGGAGGCTACCGAGCCTTCTGCTTCGCGAGCTCGATCTTGGCGATCGAGTTGCGGTGCACCTCGTCGGGCCCGTCGGCGAAGCGCAGGGTACGGGCCACCGTATAGAAGTACGCCAGCGGCGCATCCTCGGACATGCCCATTGCGCCGAACACCTGCATCGCCCAGTCGATGACGCGGCAGGCCATGTTGGGCGCCACCACCTTGATCATCGCGATCTCCGACTTCGCGGTCTTGTTGCCCGCCACGTCCATCATCCAGGCCGCCTTGAGCGTGAGCAGGCGCGCCATGTCGATCTGACAGCGCGCCTCGGCGATGCGCTCCTGCGTGACGGTCTGGTGCGACAGCGGCCTGCCGAACGCCACGCGGGACGCGGCGCGCTCGCACATCAGCTCCAGCGCGCGCTCGGCCAGGCCGATCAGGCGCATGCAGTGGTGGATGCGCCCCGGGCCCAGCCGGCCCTGCGCGATCTCGAAGCCGCGGCCTTCGCCCAGCAGGATGTTGGAGGCGGGCACGCGCACGTCGTCGAACGCCACCTCCATGTGGCCGTGCGGCGCGTCGTCGTAGCCGAACACGGTGAGCGGGCGCAGGACCTTCAGGCCCGGGGCGTCGGCCGGCACCAGGATCATCGACTGCTGCGAGTGCGCGGGCGCCTCGGGGTCGGTCTTGCCCATGAAGATGTAGACGGCGCAGCGCGGGTCGCCGGCGCCCGACGTCCACCACTTGCGGCCGTTGAGCACGTACTCGTCGCCGTCGCGCACGATGCTCGCCTGGATGTTGGTGGCGTCGGACGAGGCCACCGCCGGCTCGGTCATCGCGAACGCGCTGCGGATCTTTCCTTCGAGCAGCGGCTCCAGCCAGCGCGCCTGGTGCTCGGGCGTGCCGTAGCGCACCAGCACCTCCATGTTGCCGGTGTCGGGCGCCGAGCAGTTGAACACCTCGCTGGCCCAGGGCGTGCGGCCCATGATCTCGGCCAGCGGGGCGTAGTCCGTGTTGGACAAGCCAGGACCCCAATCGGCGGCGAGCGCTCGGCCGCTCCGGAGAGAGCCGCCGAGCCCCTCGGGGGCGGCGAGCGAAGCGAGCGGGGCTGTCACATTCGGCAGGAACAGGTTCCAGAGGCCGGCGGAGCGCGCCTTGACCTTGAGATCCTCGATCAGCTGCAGCGGCGTCCAGCGCCGGCCGGCGGCCGTGTTGGCCACGATCTCGGCGTGGTAGCGCGGCTCGGCGGGCAGCACGTGCTCGGCGATGAAGGCCTGCAGGCGGCCCTGAAGTTCGGTGGTGCGGGGGGAGTAGGCGAAGTCCATGTCAGGCCTTTTGGGCGAATTGCCAGGCGAGTTCGGCGAGCGGTCGCGCGCCCGCGCCCGTGGCGCGCGCCTGCGCGCTCGAGGCGGTGCCGTCGACGACGCGGCGGGCGATGCCTTGCAGGATGGCCGCGAGGCGGAACAGGTTGTACGCGAGGTAGAAGTTCCAGTCGGCCAGCAGGGCGTCGGGGTCTCCGCGGCCGGTGCGTTCGCAGTAGCGCCGCACGTAGTCGCGCTCGGGCGGGATGCCCAGCGCCGCATGGTCGAGGCCCGCGATGCCGCGGAACGTGCCCGGCGGGATGTGCCAGGCCATGCAGTGGTAGCTGAAGTCGCCCAGCGGGTGGCCCAGCGTGGACAGCTCCCAGTCGAGCACCGCCAGCACGCGCGGCTCGGTCGGGTGGAAGATGAGGTTGTCCATGCGGTAGTCGCCGTGCACGACGGACACCTGCGTCTCGTCCATCGCGCTGGCCGGCATGTGCGCGGGCAGCCATTCGATCAGGCGATCCATCGCCGCTATGGGTTCGGTGATCGAGGCCTGGTACTGCTTGGTCCAGCGGCCGATCTGGCGCGCGAAGAAGTTGCCCGGCTTGCCGTAGTCGGCCAGGCCGACCTTGTTCACGTCGACGTTGTGCATCGCCGCGATGACGCGGTTCATCTCGTCGTAGATCGCGCCGCGCTCGGCGGGCGTCGCGCCGGGCAGGCCCTGGTCCCACAGCACGCGGCCCTGCACGAACTCCATCACGTAGAAGGCGCGGCCGATCACCGACTCGTCCTCGCACAGCAGGTGCATCTTCGCCACGGGCACGCCGGTGCCGGCAAGGGCGTCCATCACGCGGTACTCGCGCTCGACGGCGTGGGCCGAGGGCAGCAGCTTCGCCACCGGGCCCGGCTTGGAGCGCATCACGTAGGAGCGCGAGGGCGTGACGAGCTTGTAGGTGGGGTTGGACTGGCCGCCCTTGAACTGCTCGACGCTCAACGGGCCGGCGAAGCCCGGCAGCCTTTCCGCGAGAAAGGCCTCGAGCGCGCCGATGTCGAATCGGTGGCTCTCCGCGACGGGACGCGTGCCCGTGTTCTGTTCGGTCTGGTTCATCGGACTTGTCTCAATGCGTTGTTGGTTCATCCGCATCGGAGATTTGTCCGATGCACTCTATCGTTCGGCGGCGTGGACCAGCTTCTCGCGGGACAGCACGACGATGCGCGTGGGCTCGATGCGCAGCGCGCCTTCGCGCTCGAGCTCCTTCAGCTCCTGGTTGACGCGCTGGCGCGACGCGCCCACCAGCTGCGCCAGGTCTTCCTGCGCCAGCTGCAGGCCGATGCGCACCTCGTCGCCCTGGTTGATGCCGTAGGCCTTGGCCAGCATCAGGATGTTCTTGGCCAGGCGCGCGGACAGCGGCCGCGTGTTCAGGTCCTCGACGAGGTTGAACATGATGCGCAGGCGCCGGCAGTTCAGGCGCAGCAACGCGTCGTAGAGCTCCACGTGCTGGGCCAGCAGGTCCTTGAAGTCGGCCTTGCGCACCGACAGCAGCGTGGTGCTGCCATGCGCGTCGGCGTCGTGCGTGCGCGGCAGGCCGTCGAACAGCGCGATGTCGCCGAACCAGGTGCCCGGCTCCACGTAGGTGAGCGAGACCTGCTTGCCCGACATCGACACCGAGCTCACGCGCACCGCGCCCTTGGCCACGCCGCACCAGTCCTCGGCCGGCGCGCCGCGCGAGGCGAGCGGCGCGCCATCCGCCAGCCGACGCACCACGGCACGCGACAGGATCGCGGCGCGCAGCTCTTCGGAAAGGGTGGAGAACCATGGGCCCGCGTCGATGTTGTTCTGTTCTTCGATTGTAAGAATCGGGTTGTTCATTCGGTGTCCCTGGAGCGACAGCTGAGCGCGCCCTGACGGCGGGCGCCTTGCGATGCAGCAATTGTCGTCCCAAACGGGATTCAGACCGGAAGTTCGCCCGCGCGCAGGTACTGCGCCAGCAGCTTCTCCATGGTGGTCAGGCGCTCGCGTTGGTGCAGCCACTGCGTGGGCGCGAGGTTGGTGCCGCGCACGACGATGTCGCCGTCGCCCACGTCCAGCACGTTGATGCAGGCCGGCGACTGTTCCAGCCGGCCGAGGAACGCGCGCCCGCCGGTGAGCGCGTGGCCCAGCAGCGCGCGGTTGATGCCGCCGTGCAGCACGCACAGCGCGCAGGTCCACGACGGGTCGGCCAGCAGCTCGTCGAAGGCCGGCAGGCAGCGGTCCATCATCGCGCCCACCGTCTCGCCGCCCAGGAACTGCAGCGATTCGACGTTGGCCGCCGCCGAGAACACGCCGGTGAACGCGGCGCGCAGCTGGTCGGGGGCGATCGCGTCGAGCCGGCCCGAACGGATCTCCTCCAGGCGCGGATCGCGCGCGATGGCCACGTCCTGGCCGGCCGCGGCCAGCACGCGTTGCGCCGTCTCGACGGTGCGCGCGAGCCCGCTCACGACGACGCGGTCGAAGCGCGCTCCGGCGGCCGCGAACACGGCGCCGGCGGCGTCGGCCTGCGCGCGGCCGGCCTCGTTGAGCGGCACCGTGTGCGGGGGGACGGGCGTGCCGTCGGGCCTGAAGTAGTCCACCGAGCCGTGGCGCATCAGGTAGAGGCGACGGCGGGCGGGAAACGCGGCGGTGGGGGCAGGGCGGTCGGCGGGCAAGGGAGTTCCGTTGTTTTTCCGTTGAAGACTGCGACGCCCGCCGCGGTCAGCGAAAGACGGGCGGCCGCTTGTCGAAGAACGCCTTGAGGCCCTCGTCGCCGTTGTCGTGGAACAGGTTGACGATGAACTGCCGGCGCTCGGCCTCGAGGTGTTCGGCCAGCGGCGACAAGGCCGCGCGCGCGACCAGTTCCTTGGCGCCGGCCACGGCGTTCGGGGCCATCGCGGCGAGCTTGTCGGCGAGTGCCAGAGCTTCGGCGAGGGCCTGGCCCTTGTCTGTCACCCGGTTGACAAGGCCCAGCTCGCGCAGGCGCTCGGGCTTCATCGGGCCGGCCAGCCACAGCATCTCGAGCGCCACCGCGCGCGGCAGCATGCGGGCGAGATGCCACGAACCGCCGCCGTCCGGCGTCAGGCCCACCTTGCCGTACGACATGACGAATTTCGCGTCGGAAGCCGCCACGATGAGGTCGCAGGCCAGCGCCAGCGACATTCCCCCGCCGGCGGCGAAACCCTCCACGGCGGCAATCACGGGTTTCGGGAATGCACGCAGCGATTCGATCAATTGATGGAACAGCGCGATCGATTCCGACTGGGCTTCGGGGCCGGTCTTGCGCAATCCGATGATTCGATTCAGGTCGCCGCCCGCGCAGAAATGCTCGCCGTCGCCGCGCACGATGACCGCGCGCACCGAATCATCGGATTCCGCCACGTTCAGCGCCTCGACACCTGCCGAGTAGGCCTGGGGTGACAATGTGTTGCGGGTGGCTGGATCGCTGAGGGTCAGAATCAGCGTCGAGCCCTCGCGGGACGTCAGGAGTTCACTGGGCATCGTGGCGGCCTTGGAGTGGAATACGGAAATTGGCGAAACCGGAGATATTCACGAATTGTGCGGCTAACCATATGTCGAGCGTGTGCATCATTCTCGCCGGACTCACCCGCGACAGTTTCTGTAAGCAATCGTGATAGAGTCGATCGGGGTTATCTGTGGCGTCCAAAGGAATGAAAAAAGACTTTACCGCGCACGTCATTTTCGCCGCAACCGCATTGGCATCCCAGCAGGTCTGGGCGCTGGGTTTCGGACGCGCGGTTTCGGACGCGGTACTCGGGCAGTCGTTCACATTCACGGTACCCGTCAACGTGGATCCGGGCGAGCGATTCGGCACCGATTGCATGACGACCGAGGTTTATTACGGCGAGGCGCCGTTGCCGCCCGCCGCGATTCGAACCGACCTGGAACGCGGCGCCGCCGATAACACCTGGATCGTGAGAATCACCGCGTCGGCGCCGGTGGCCGAACCGATCATCGAGGTGGCGATCAGCGCGGGTTGCGAACGGCGATTCACGCGCCGTTTCTCGGTGTTCGCCGACCCGCCGACGCTGGGCACCACCGCGGCGCAGTTGCCGCGGGTCGCCGCCCCCGCGCCGGTCGCGACCGGCGACGTCGCCGACACGACGCCCGCGGCGACCTCGGCCACAGGCGCGCGCGCCGGCCGCGCCGCTGCCTCCGCCGGCCCGATGGCCACGCCGCGCCCGCAGGTGGCGCGCAAGGGCCCGACGATGGCGCTGGCCAACGACCTCGGCGCGCCGCCGGCGGCGTCACCCTCCGCGCGCCACGTCGATGCGGGGAGCGCCCGCAAGCCGGGGCCGCGCGTGCCCGCGCCGCCGCCCGCCGACGTGTCGCGCCTGCTGCTCGATCCGGGCGTGCCGCACCTGAAGCTCGACATGGAGGAGCCGCTGATGCCGCCTCCGTCCGCGAGTTCCGGGGCCGCGATCGGCCTGTCCGACCTCGACGACCCCGACACGCGCGCCCTGAAGGCCCTGGAGCAGGGCGTCCAGGTCGCCAGGCGCGATTCGCAGGCGCAGCGCGAACAGACCGCCAGGCTGCAGGCCCGGCTCGCCGAGGCGCAATCGCGCGGCGACTGGATGCCCTGGCTGTTCGGCCTGCTCGCGGTGGCGCTGGCCGCGATCGCCGCGCTGGTGTGGAGGCTGCGCCAGCAGAACCGCATCGCGCACAGCGACTGGTTCAACCAATCGCAGCTGGGCGCCTTGCCGCCCGCGGCGCCCGAACCCGCCCCCGCCGAGGCGGCCACGCCGGACGTCGTCCCGCGCGAGCGCGCGCCGGCGGCCGCGGCCGCGCTGGAAGTCCACCACGAGGACCTGGCCGACCTCGGGCTGGACGATGCCGTCGATGCGCGCGGCATCCCGGTGATCGATCCGGCCGCCACGCGCCCGCTCGATCGCCAGGCCATGGCCGCGACGATGGCACAGGAGGCCACGCCGCGCGAGCTGTCGGTGGAAGAGCTGCTCGACCTGGAGCAGCAGGCCGATTTCTTCATCGCCCTCGGCCAGGAAGACGCCGCGGTCGACCTGCTGATGTCGCACCTGCGCAGCGCCGGCGGCCAGAGCCCGCTGCCGTACACGAAGCTGCTGGAGATCTACAAGCGCCAAGGCGACCGCAGCGCCTACGAACGCACCCGCGCGCGCTTCAACCGCCGCTTCAACGCCTACGCGCCCGACTGGGACACGGGGCCGTCGGCCGGCCGGTCGCTGGAAGACTATCCCGACACCATCGCGCTGCTGGAGGGTGCCTGGCGCTCGCCGATCAACGCGATGGCGATCCTCGAAGGGCTGCTGTTCAAGCGCGACGACACCAGCGAGCTGTTCGACCTGCCGGCCTACCGCGACGTGCTGGTGCTGTACTCGCTCGCGCGCGACCTCTGGCAGAACGGCGGCGGCAACACCGGCACGCAGGTCGACGTGCTCCTGCCCATCGACGACCCGGTTCACGCGGCGCCGACGCCGGTCTACCCGAGCGCCCGGGAGATGAACGATCGCGCGCTGCCCGCCGAGGACGCGGGCCTGGACCTGGAGTCGGTCGACGTCGAGGGCGACACCCGCGCCGGCATGCTCACCAGCTTCGAGATGAACGACTTCGACGCCGAACACGTCGACCTGGAGCTGCCGTCCGGCGGCGACGTGCACGCCACGCTCGACGCGCTGAGCCTCAGTCCCGTCGCGCCGGCCAGGCCGCGCGCGCCGGCCGAATGGCACGAGGCCGACAAGCCCGACTCCGAGCTGCCCACCAAGCCCTGACCGATCAGGCGCGGAGCTGCTGCAGGCGCTGCAGCGCCGCGTCCAGCGTCGCTTCCTTCTTGGCGAAGCAGAAGCGGATCACGCGCATGTCGGGTGCCTGTTCGTAGAAGGCCGACATCGGGATGGCCGCGACGCCCACCTCCGTGGCCAGCCATTCGCAGAACGCGAGGTCGCCCTTGTCGGACAGCGCCGAGTAGTCGACGCACTGGAAGTAGGTCCCCTCGCAGGGCAGCAGCGTCAGCGCGGTGCCGGCGAGCCCGGCGCGGAAGCGGTCGCGCCTGCCCTGGTAGAACGGCGCCAGCGACTGCCAGCGCGACGCATCGGCCAGGAACGCGGCGAGGCCGTGCTGCATGGGCGCGTTGACCGTGAACACGTTGAACTGGTGCACCTTGCGGAACTCGCGCATCAACGCGGCCGGCGCGGCGACATAGCCGACCTTCCAGCCCGTGACGTGGAAGGTCTTGCCGAAGCTCGACACCACCACGCTGCGCGCGGCCAGCTCGGGCGGACCCGACACGCTGGCGTGCGCCACGCCGTCGAACACCATGTGCTCGTAGACCTCGTCGGACAGCACCAGCGCCCGCGTGGGCGCCAGCAGCGCGGCGAACCGGGCCAGCTCGGCCGCCGTCCACACGGTGCCGCTCGGGTTGTGCGGGGTGTTGATGATGACGAGGCGCGTGCGCGACGTCAGTGCCTTCTCCAGCGCGTCGAAGTCGGGCCGCCAGGTGCCCGGCACCAGCGGCACGCGGATCGTGTTGCCGCCGGCCAGCGTGATCGACGGGCCGTAGCTGTCGTAGCAGGGCTCCAGCACGATCACGTCGTCGCCCGGGTGGACCAGCGCGAGCACGGTCGACAGGATGCCCTGCGTGGCGCCGGCGGTGATGGTGATCTCCGTGTCGGCGTCGTAGCGCCGGCCGGTGGTCAGGGCGATCTTGTCGGAGACGGCCTGGCGCAGCGCCGGAACGCCCGTCATCGGCGGGTACTGGTTGTGGCCGGCGCGCATCGCGGCCGTGACCGCGTCCACCAGGGCCGGGTCGCAGTCGAAGTCGGGGAAGCCCTGGCCGAGGTTGATCGCGCCCGTCTTCACGGCCAGCGCCGACATGACGGTGAAGATGGTGGTGCCGACGGTGGGCAGCCGGCTCGCGCCGACGAGGGCGTCGATATCAGAGGTCATAGTTCTCTCCCGCGCCGCCGAGCGCGCGCAGCAGCAGCGGGCGCGTGAGGCCGTCGGACAGCAGCTCGGCGAAGGTCAGCACGTAGCCGCGCAGGTAGGCGCCGCGGCGGAACGCGACGCGCGTGACGTTGCGCCCGAACAGGTGGCCGGCGGGGCGGTGCACCAGCTCGCCGCCGGGCGGGTCGTCGCGCACGGCCATCTCGGCGACGATGCCCACGCCCAGGCCCGACTTCACGTAGGTCTTGATGACGTCGGAGTCGATGGCCTCCAGCGCGATGTTGGGCTTGATCCGGCGCTGCGCGAAGGCCGCGTCGATGCGGCGCCGGCCGGTGAACGATGGGTGGTACGAGATGAGCGTCTCGCTGGCCAGCTGCTCCAGCGTGATCTTCTCGACGGCGGCCAGCGGGTCGTCGGCGCGCATCACGATCACGTGCTCCCACTCGTAGCAGGGCAGCGAGACGAGATCCTCCGGCTCCGACAGCGACTCGGTGGCCAGGCCGATGTCGGCCGTGCCATCGAGCAGCATCTGCACCACGTCGCTGGGCGAACCCTGGTGCAGGCTCACCTGCACCTTGGGGAAGCGCCGGCGCAGCTGCGCCACCGGCTCGGGCAGCACGTAGCGCGCCTGCGTGTGGGTGGCGGCGATCGACAGCGTGCCGGCGTCCTGCTTTGAATACTCCTCGCCGATGCGCTTCATGTTGGCCACCTCGCGCAGGATCACGTCGATGGCCTTGAGCACTTCCTGGCCCGGCTCGGTGACCCGGCGCAGGCGCTTGCCGTGGCGCACGAAGAGATCGATGCCGAGCTCCTCCTCGAGCTCGAGGATGGCCTTGGAGATGCCGGGTTGGGACGTGAACAGCGCCTTGGCGGTCTCGGTCAGGTTCAGGTTGCGGCGCACGGCCTCCTGCACGAAACGGAACTGGTGCAGGTTCATGTGCCGATTCCGTCCAGGGGGCTGTGGCCGGACGCGAAACCCAGTTCGGCGAGGGCGATGGTGGCATCGGCGAGCGCCGAGATGACATGGGGCGTCTCGCCGAGCGCCTCGTGCAGCGTCCATGCGATGCCGGGGTGCGCGTCGCGCAGCCGGGCCAGCTGCGCCGGCACGTCGCGCCGCACGTGGCCGCCCATGCCGAGGAACGCGGGCACGACGTCGATGCGCCGACAGCCGAGGGCCGCCAGTTCGGCCGCGGCGTCTTCCAGGCGCGGCGCCATCAGCTCGAGAAAGGCGAGTCGGACGCGCGTCTCGGGCGCGCGTTCGCGCAGGAGGGCGACGACGGCCTCGAAGGGCGCGGCCCACGCGGGGTCGCGCGCGCCATGGGCCAGCAGGACCAATCCGCGAGCGGTCATCTGTACCTCACCAGCCACGCGAACGCCGACATCGACATCAGCAGGTACACCGCGCTGGGCACCGAGGCCGCGATCCACGGCGTCCACTCGTGCAGCAGGCCCAGGTGGCCGGCCACGTTGTTCAGCAGCACGAAGCTGATGCCCAGCATGATGCCGCCGAATACCTTCACGCTGACGCCGCCGGCGCGCGCATGCAGGTAGGCGAAGGGCAGGGCGAGCGCCACCATCACGAAGCAGGCGAACGGATAGAGCACGCGCTTCCAGAACAGGATGCGGTAGTTCTGCGTGGCCTGGTCCTGTTCGGCGAGATGGGTGCTGTAGCGCCACAGGTCGACGGCGCCCATGCTCTGCGGCGGCAGCAGCGCGGCGGCCGCCACCGACGCGTTGAGCGTGGTGGGCCAGGCCATCTCCGCCATCTTCTTCTCGTCGACGCGCGGCGCGGTGGTGGCCGTGGCCGGGATCCAGCGGGTCTCGGTCACGTTCTGCAGCGTCCACTCGTGGATGGTGCGCGTGCGCGGCACGACCGCGTGCTCGGCCACGAGGCTGCGCACCTCGCGGCCGCCGGGATCCATCTCGTAGATGCGCACGCCGGTGAGTTCGCCGTCCTTGCCGACGCCGTGCACGTTGACCGTGATGGCGCGCTCGCCGTCGGGCTCCGCGCGCTTTTCCTTGAGCCATGCGCCGGTGCTTCCGATGGCCAGCCCCATGCCGAAGCGTGCCTTGAGGAAGCCCGCGGCCTGCTCGCTGTGCGGCGTGACGTACTCGCCGAGGCTGAACGTGAGCACGGCGAACAACAGGCCGATGACGCCCAGCAGGCTCAGCGCCCGGCCCGGGCCGAGGCCGGCGGTGCGCAGGATGGTGAACTCGGACGATTGCGCGAGCCGCGCCATCGAGTAGATGGTGCCGATGAGCACCGCGATCGGGAAGAGCTCGTAGACGTGGCCGGGCTGCTCCAGCAGCACCGCGAGCGCGGCCGCGCCCATGGGGTAGCCGTTGCGGCCGACGCGGCTCATCTCGTCGACGAAGTCGATGAAGAAGAACAGCGCGATGAAGAAGATGGTCACGAAGAACACCGACCACAGCACGTCGCGGTACAGGAGGTTGCGGACGGTCTTCATGTGGCGCTCCGGCGCAGCAGCAGCAGCTTCATCGGGTGGATGACCGTGGCGTGCTCGCGCCACCAGATCAGCCCCAGCCCCAGCGCGAAGGCCAGGCCGTGCAGGCCCGCCAGCGCCACCACGATGTTGACGCGGCCGCTGCCCACCCAGGCCTGCGTGAGGTTGAGCAGGTTGTAGTAGATGACGAAGGCCAGCGCCGCGAACAGCAGGCCCCAGTTGCTGGCCCGGCGCGGGTTGGCTGCCGACAGGCTGATGCCCATGAACAGCAGGTTGGTGGCGCCCAGGATCAGGCCCAGGCGCCAGGTGAGTTCGCCCATGTAGGCCGGGCCGCCGGTCAGCAGCAGGTCGACCGTGTCGACCGCGCGCGGCGACGGCGCCGCATTGCTCGGGCTGCCGCCGCTGCCGGCGTGGACGCGGTAGTTCTTGAACTCGACGTGCGTGTGCTCGCCCGAATTCTTGTCGTTCTGCTCCATGTGGCCCGAGTCGAGCACGAGGAAGCGATCCTCGCCGACGTTCTCGATCTTGCCCGACTGCGACACCGCCACCGATTCGCGCGTGCCCAGGTCGCTCATGATGAACACGTTGCGCCCGCCGCCGCTGGCCGCGCTGGCCGCCTTCTCGACGAAGAACACGCGACGGCCGTCGCCCGAGGCCTGGAACTGGCCCGGCGAGGCGCGCAGCACGTCGGCGCGCTGCTCGAAGCGCTGGCGCAGGTCGTTGTACTGGGTGTAGCTCCACGGCCACACGAACAGCATCAGGATGCCGATGAGCACGACGACGGGCCAGCTCGTGGCGACCACCGGGCGGATGAAGCGCGCCAGCCCGATGCCGCTGGAGAACCAGATCGCCATCTCGCTCTCGCGATACATGCGGCCCAGCGTGAGGATGACGCCGATGAACAGCGACAGCGACAGGATGGTGGGCAGCGTCTGGAGCGCGAGCAGCGTGAAGATGAACACGACGTCCTGTGCGGCCACGGCGCCGTTGGCGGCGAGGCCCAGCGTGCGGATGACCAGGTTGGTCATGAAGATGGTGAGGATCACCATCAGCGTCGCACCAAAACTGCGCGCCAGCTCCTTGCGGACGGTCGAATCGAATAACATCGCGCGATTATCTCCAATCGACAAGTACCCACCATGGACTTCCAAACCCTGGCTCTACCCGAAGCAGGCGTTGCCGGTGTCAATGCCGACGCACTGATCGTCGTCGTGCCTGCCTCGGGCGACCTGCCCTCGTACGGCGGCGGCGTCGACGCCGCCCTCGCCGACGCGCTCAAGGGCGGTGACCTTGAACGCAAGGCCGGCCGCTCGGTCTACCTGCCGCGAGTGACCGGCGTCAAGGCCGGCCGCGTGGTGCTGGCCGTCGCGCGCGACGCCTCGCCCAAGGCCTTCAAGTCGGCCGTCGCGTCGGCGCTGTCCATCGTCAAGGCCGGCCCCGCCAAGCACGTGGCCGTGATCGGCGGCGAATCCACCGCGGCGCATGCCGAGGCGCTGGCCATCGCCGTGGGCGACGCCACCTACCACTACACGAAGACCAAGCCCAGCGCGGCCCCCGCGCCGGCGCTGGCCAAGGTGTCGTACGTGGTGCCCAAGGCCGCCGTGGCCACCGCGAAGACGGGCCTGGGCATCGGCGCCGCCATCGTCTCGGGCATGGACCTCGCGCGCGAGTGCGCCAACCTGCCGGGCAACTTCGCCACGCCCACGTTCCTGGGCGAGCAGGCGCTGGCCATGGTCAAGACCCACGGCCTCGACGTGGAAGTGCTCGATCGCAAGGCCTGCGAGAAGCTGGGCATGGGCTCGTTCCTGTCCGTGGCGCGCGGCTCCGACGAGCCGCCGAAGTTCATCGTCATGCAGTACAAGGGCGGCGCCAAGAAGGACGCGCCGGTGGTGCTGGTGGGCAAGGGCATCACGTTCGACACGGGCGGCATCTCGCTGAAGCCGGGCCCCGAGATGGACGAGATGAAGTTCGACATGTGCGGCGCGGCCAGCGTGCTGGGCACGTTGCGCGCGGTGGCCGAGCTCAAGCTCAAGGTCAACCTCGTGGGCCTGATCCCCACCTGCGACAACATGCCCTCGGGCAAGGCCACCAAGCCGGGCGACGTCGTCACCAGCATGTCGGGCCAGACCATCGAGATCCTGAACACCGACGCCGAGGGCCGCCTGATCCTGTGCGACGCGCTGACCTACGCCGAGCGCTTCAAGCCGGCGGCCGTCGTCGACATCGCCACGCTCACGGGCGCCATCGTCATCGCGCTGGGCCACCACAACAGCGGCCTGTTCTCGCCCGACGACGCCCTGGCGGCCGACCTGCTGGCCGCCTCCGCCGCCGGCCTGGATCCGGCCTGGCGCATGCCGCTGGACGACGAGTACGACGAACTCCTCAAGAGCAACTTCGCCGACATGGCCAACATCGGCGGCCGCGCCGGCGGCTCGATCACAGCGGCCAAGTTCCTGCAACGCTACACGGCCAAGTTCCCGTGGGCCCACCTGGACATCGCCGGCACCGCGCACCGCTCCGGTGCCGCAAAGGGCGCCACGGGCCGTCCGGTGCCGCTGCTGACGCATTTCGTCATGTCGAAAGCCAAGTGACGGAGGTTGCCTTCCACACCGGCATCGCGAATCCGCTGGATTACGCGTGCCGGCTGCTGCGCAAGGCGTATCGCTCCGGCGCGCGGGTGGCGGTGCATGGCGATCCGGCGACGCTGGATCGCCTCGACCAGGCCTTGTGGACGTTCGAGGCGCTCGAATTCCTGCCGCATGCCGTGCTCCCGCGCGATGCGGGCGACGCGCAGCGGGTCGCGCTGTCGCCGATCGTGCTCGTGAAGGGCGGGGCGGCGCCGCCGGCGTGCCGCATCGGGGTGTCGCTGGCGGGGCATCCGGTGGAGGAGGTCGGCGCCTTCGATCGCCTGATCGCCATCGTCGGCCTCGATCCCGAGCATCGGGAAGCGGGGCGCCAGCGCTGGCGCGAGTACGAGCGCGCCGGGCATGCCGTCAGCCACGTGGCCAAGCCGGCGGGCGGCGAGGGCTGAGGAAAAACGCGGGCCCCAATGAAAACGCCCGGCCGGAGCCGGGCGTTCTCAATTCTGGAACCGCGCCGGCGAGCCGGAGCGATTCAGCAGAAGCTCGAAGATTACTTCGAAGCGGCGGCCGAAGCGGCAGCAGCCTTCTTTTCAGCCTTGTGTTCGGCCTTGGCCTTGTGGGCGGCGGCGGAAGCGGGAGCCGAAGCGGCGTCAGCGGCGAAGGCGCCAACGGCGAAGGTGGAGACGATCAGGGCGGCCAGGAGCTTGGTCATTTTAAGGTACCTTAAAGGAGTTGGAAGTGCTTACCCGTCAGGGCGTAGCAGCCCTCAAACGCATCCCCCTGTCGAGCGGTTGACAGATTTTTGTGAACTAGAATTTATTTTTTCCCGGGGGCCTGCGGACGCCCCTGCCAACCAGAACAACGCGGAGCCAGCCTCAATGAGCCAACATGTCACCGTCCCGGCGGGCGGGCAGAAGATCACGGTCAATGCCGACTTCTCCCTGAACGTGCCCGACCAGCCCGTCATCCCGTACATCGAGGGTGACGGCACGGGCGCCGACATCACGCCCGTCATGCTCAAGGTGGTCGACGCCGCGGTGGCCAAGGCCTACGGCGGCAAGCGCCGGATCCACTGGATGGAGATCTACGCGGGCGAGAAGTCCACCCGCGTCTACGGCCCCGACGTCTGGCTGCCGGACGAGACGCTGGATCTCGTGAAGGAATACATCGTCTCCATCAAGGGCCCGCTCACGACGCCGGTGGGCGGCGGCATCCGCTCGCTGAACGTGGCGCTGCGCCAGCAGCTCGACCTGTACGTCTGCCTGCGCCCGGTGCGCTATTTCAAGGGCGTGCCGTCCCCGGTGAAGGCGCCGGAGAAGGTCGACATGGTGATCTTCCGCGAGAACTCCGAGGACATCTACGCCGGCATCGAGTACGAGGCCGAGAGCGACAAGGCGAAGAAGCTGATCAAGTTCCTGCAGGACGAGATGGGCGTCACCAAGATCCGCTTTCCCCGGACCTCGGCCATCGGCATCAAGCCGGTGTCGATCGAGGGCACCGAGCGCCTAGTGCGCAAGGCGCTGCAGTACGCCATCGACAACGACAAGCCCTCCGTCACGCTGGTGCACAAGGGCAACATCATGAAATACACCGAGGGTGGCTTCCGCGACTGGGGCTACGCGCTGGCCCAGAGGGAGTTCGGTGCCCAGCTGATCGACGGCGGCCCGTGGGTGAAGTTCAGGAACCCCAAGACGGGCCGCGACATCACCGTCAAGGATTCGATCGCCGACGCCTTCCTGCAGCAGATCATCCTGCGCCCGGCCGAATACTCGGTCATCGCCACGCTGAACCTGAACGGCGACTACATCTCCGACGCGCTGGCGGCCCAGGTGGGCGGCATCGGCATCGCCCCGGGCGGCAACATGTCCGACACCGTGGCCATGTTCGAGGCCACCCACGGCACGGCCCCGAAGTACGCCGGCAAGGACTACGTGAACCCGGGCTCCGAGATCCTGTCGGCCGAGATGATGCTGCGCCACATGGGCTGGACGGAGGCGGCCGACCTGATCATCTCGGCTATGGAGCGCTCGGTGCTCAGCAAGAAGGTCACCTACGACTTCGCGCGGCTGATGGACGGCGCGACGCAGGTGTCGTGCTCGGGCTTCGGACAGGTGATGATCGATCACATGTAAGCGCCCGGCGACCCGATGGAGGTCGAATCCACTTCAAGAACAAGCCCCAGATCGTTGATTCGACTGGGGTTTTATTTTCCACTCTCGTAATTTCTCATACCGTGAACATCGTCGTCCAGGAAGATCTCAAGAGCTACATCGACCCGCTGACCCCCGACGAGCACGACGCGCTGGAGCGAAGCCTGCTGGCCGAGGGTTGCCGCGACGCGCTGGTGCTGTGGGGCGACGTGCTGGTGGACGGCCACAACCGCTACGGCATCTGCCAGAAGCACGGCCTGCCTTTCAGCACGGTGCAGAACCCGCGCTTCGCGTCGATCGAGGACGTGCACCTGTGGATGATCGACCAGCACCTGGGCCGCCGCAGCGTGTCCGACTTCCAGCGCGGCGTGCTCGCGCTGCGCAAGAAGGAGATCGTCGCGGAGCGCGAGGCCGCCGCCCGCGCCGCGAAGAAGGATGCGCACATGCGCGCCGAGGTGCTGGGCGAGGCCGCGCCGGTGTCGCCCTTCGGCGGCGAGCCGGCCATGGCGGCCGAGGCACCGTTGAAGTCGCGCGAGGCCATCGCCCGGGCGGCCAAGCTGACGCCCAGCCAGGTCACGATGGTCGAGAAGATACAGAAGCAGGCCGCGCCCGAGCTGGTGGCGGCCGTGCGCGCCGGCACGATCTCGCTGAACGCGGCGGCCGCCGTGGCCGGACTCCCGATGGAAGAACAGGTGGCCGCGGCCGCGGCCGGCAAGGACGAACTGAAGCAGGCGGCCAAGCGGGCCCGCGAGTCCACGAAGAAGCCGCGCGTCGAGGCCAGCCAGACGCCCACGACCGAGGTGCAGGCGCTGCAGGATCGCATCGCGGAGCTCACCGCCGAGAACGAGTACCTGCGCGGCCAGGTCGCGGAACTGCAGGCGCGCCTGGGCGCGTGAGGGCGGCACGACGGTCGTCGTGCGGTACCGGAAAAAAATCGCGTCAGGTCATTGCAACAGGGGCCCAAGGACGGCGCCCGGCGTGCTAACTTGAGGCGATGCGAATCGCCTTGCGTGTCCCTTCCCGCCGGCGCCGCCGGACGGTCGGGCCGGCGCGGGGACTTGTCCAGTACGCTCGTCTTGAAATGAGGCGCGTCGTCCCGAAATGCATCGCCTGGGCAGGGCTTATCCGGCAATGCTCTTCACCCTGTCAGGGCGACGATGTGTCCCATCGTGCCCGGACGTGCGCGAGTCTATAGAATCAATTCATGCCCGAGGAAACTCCTCCACCACCGCCCACCGCGCCGCCCAAGCCGAGTCTGCCCGACTCGGGCCAGGGCGCGGTCGTGGCCGAACGCAAGGCTGCACGAACCAAGCCGCCCCGCATGTACCAGGTGGTGCTGCTCAATGACGACTTCACACCCATGGAATTCGTCGTCATGGTGCTGCAGGAATATTTCAAGTTGGACCTCGAAACCTCCACGCAGATCATGTTGAAGATCCACCATGAAGGGCGTGGCGTGTGCGGCTTGTTCACCAAGGACATCGCCGCCACGAAGGTCGAGTTGGTGCTGGCCGCCGCACGTCGCTACGGACACCCGCTTCAATGCATTATGGAGGCCGCATGATTGCGCAAGAACTGGAAGTCAGCCTGCACATGGCGTTTGTCGAGGCGCGTCAGCAGCGGCATGAATTCATCACCGTCGAGCACCTGCTGCTCGCGCTGCTGGACAACCCGTCTGCCGCCGAAGTGCTGCGCGCCTGCGCGGCCAACATCGAGGACCTGAGGAAGAGCCTGTCCACCTTCATCCGCGAGAACACCCCCACGGTGGGTGGCTCGGAAGAGGTCGACACGCAGCCCACGCTGGGCTTCCAGCGCGTGATCCAGCGCGCGATCATGCACGTGCAGTCCACCGGCGGCGGCAAGAAGGAAGTCACCGGGGCCAACGTGCTCGTGGCCATCTTCGGCGAGAAGGATTCGCATGCCGTGTACTACCTGCACCAGCAGGGCGTCACCCGCCTGGACGTCGTCAACTACATCGCCCACGGCATCAAGAAGTCGGATCCGCCGGAGCCGCCGAAGGCCAGCGGCGAATCGGCCGGCGAGCAGGCCGAGAAGGACGAGGGCGGCGAGGGCAAGGGCTCCCCGCTCGACCAGTTCACCCAGAACCTGAACCAGCTGGCCCGCGACGGCAAGATCGATCCGCTGATCGGCCGCGAGCACGAGGTGGAGCGCGTCATCCAGATCCTGTGCCGCCGGCGCAAGAACAACCCGCTGCTGGTGGGCGAGGCGGGCGTCGGCAAGACGGCCATCGCCGAGGGCCTGGCCTGGCGCATCACGCAGAACGACGTGCCCGACGTGCTGGCCGACGCGGTCGTCTACTCGCTCGACATGGGCGCGCTGCTGGCCGGCACCAAGTACCGCGGCGACTTCGAGCAGCGCCTCAAGGGCGTGCTCAAGCAGCTCAAGGAGCAGCCGCGCGCCGTGCTGTTCATCGACGAGATCCACACGCTGATCGGTGCCGGCGCCGCGTCGGGCGGCACGCTGGACGCGAGCAACCTGCTCAAGCCGGCGCTGTCCAACGGCTCGATGAAGTGCATCGGCGCCACCACGTTCACCGAGTATCGCGGCATCTTCGAGAAGGACGCGGCGCTGTCGCGGCGCTTCCAGAAGGTGGACGTCAACGAGCCCACCGTGGAGCAGACCGTCGAGATCCTCAAGGGCCTCAAGTCGCGCTTCGAGGAGCACCACAGCGTCAAGTACGCCATCGGCGCGCTCCAGGCCGCGGCCGAGCTGTCGGCCAAGTACATCAACGACCGCCACCTGCCCGACAAGGCGATCGACGTCATCGACGAGGCCGGTGCCGCGCAGCGCATCCTGCCCAAGAGCCGCCAGAAGAAGACCATCACCCGCAACGAGGTGGAGGAGATCGTGGCCAAGATCGCGCGCATCCCGCCGGCGTCGGTCACCAGCGACGACCGCGACAAGCTGCGCACGATCGACCGCGACCTGAAGAGCGTCGTGTTCGGCCAGGATCCGGCCATCGACGCGCTGGCCGCCGCCATCAAGATGGCGCGCTCCGGCCTGGGCAAGCCCGACAAGCCGATCGGCTCGTTCCTGTTCTCCGGGCCCACGGGCGTCGGCAAGACGGAAGTGGCCAAGCAGCTGGCGTTCATCCTGGGCATCGACCTGATCCGCTTCGACATGTCGGAGTACATGGAGCGCCACGCCGTGAGCCGCCTCATCGGCGCGCCTCCGGGCTACGTGGGCTTCGACCAGGGCGGCCTGCTCACCGAGCAGATCACCAAGAAGCCGCACTGCGTGCTGCTGCTCGACGAGATCGAGAAGGCGCACCCGGACGTCTTCAACGTGCTGCTGCAGGTGATGGACCACGGCACGCTGACCGACAACAACGGCCGCAAGTCCGACTTCCGCAACGTGATCATCATCATGACCACCAACGCGGGCGCCGAGACCATGAGCAAGGCGTCGATCGGCTTCACCAACTCGCGCCAGCAGGGCGACGAGATGGGCGACATCAAGCGCATGTTCACGCCGGAGTTCCGCAACCGGCTGGATGCGATCGTCAACTTCAAGTCCATCGACGAGGAGATCATCCTGCGCGTGGTCGACAAGTTCCTGCTGCAGCTCGAGGCCCAGCTGGCCGAGAAGAAGGTCGAGGTCACGTTCTCCGACGCCCTGCGCAAGCACCTGGGAAAGAAGGGCTTCGATCCGCTGATGGGCGCGCGTCCGATGCAGCGCCTGATCCAGGACACGATCCGCCGCGCGCTGGCCGACGAACTGCTCTTCGGCCGCCTGGTCGACGGCGGCCGCCTCAGCGTGGACGTGGACGACAAGGGCGAGACCGTGCTCGACATCCAGCCCTCGGGCAAGAGCGGCGACAAGCCCAAGGCCGAAGCCGCGGCGATCTGACGCCGAACTGCTCGAACGAAGGCCCGTCGCGACGCGAGTTGCGGCGGGCTTTCCAGTTTCTCAGGCCGCCGCCGGATCCTGCCGGAAGTAGCCCGCCAGGAGCTCGTACATCGCCGGCGACTCGCGCCTGAACGGCACCGGCGCCACGAAGAAGGCCTCCACGGCCACCGCGAAGAACTCCTCGACGGCCTCGGCGCCGTAGGGGTCGACCACCGTGTCGACGCCGCTGTCGACGAGCGCGCAGAAGTCCTCGTACGCGCCGTCGATGACCTCGATCCAGCGCTCGCGCGCGGCGGCGTCGGGCAGCGGCGGCACGCCGTCGGCCAGGCCTTCGGCGGCCATGTCGATGACGTGCGCGAACTCGTGGATGACGACGTTGTAGGCCCAGTCGGCGGCCTCGGCCGCATCCCGCACGTCCGACCAGGCGAGCATCAGCGGGCCGCCGCTCATCGCCTCGCCGGTGAGGTTCTCCTCGTACTCGTGGACGATGCCGTCCTCGTCCATCACGCTGCGCTGCGCCACCACCTCGTCGGGGTGGACGACGATGCCGACGAAGCCGTCGTAGAAGTGCAGGCCCAGGCGCAGCACCGGCAGGCAGGCCTGCGCGGCGATCAGCAGCGCCATGTCGTCGGTGACCTCCAGGCCGCCGACGCCGTGGAACTCCTTGCGATCGAGGAACAGGCTGCACAGGCGGCGCAGCTCGGCGCGCTCGTCGTCGTCCAGCCGCGCGAGGAAGGGCAGGCGCAGCAGCGTGAGCTCCCACAGCGCGTCGGGAATCGCGCGGCGCTCCAGCGCGCGCTGCTCGCGCCACGCGCCCATGCGCGCGAGGGGCGCGCGCCACCAGGCCCGCGTCACGCGCCGGCCTGCGCGGGCGCGAGGCGCTCGAAGCCGGCGGCCGTCCAGCGCAGCACCTGCGCGCGCCGGGCCTCGGGCACCGGGGCGTCCTGGTCCCAGTCGCTGAGCACATGGCGCGTCCAGCCGTCGCGCACCTGCGTGCCGGGACGGTGGGTGTGGCCGTGGATCATCGTGTCGGTGCCCAGGCGGGCCAGCCAGGCCTTGGCCATCGTCTCGTCGACGTCGGCGTAGGTGACGGGCTCGTCGTGGCGCGCCATGCTGGCCGCGCGCATCTTCGCGGCGAGCGCGAGGCGGGCTTCCAGCGGCTGCGACAGGAACTGCTGCTGGTAGGCCGGGTCGCGCACCTGCTGGCGAAACAGCTGGTAGGGCACGTCGTCGACCACCAGCTCGTCGCCGTGCGTCAGCAGCAGCGTGCGGCCGAACGCACTGACCGACGCCGGGTCGGCGAGCAGGCGCGCGCCGGTGGCGGCGGCGAACTCCGCGCCGATCAGGAAATCGCGGTTGCCGTGCTGCAGCCACACCGGCACGCGCGCGGCGGCCTCGGTGATGACCTGCACGCAGCGGGCCTCGAAGGGCCGGGCGCGGGCGTCGTCGCCCACCCAGACCTCGAAGATGTCGCCCAGCAGGAACACCGCATCGGCCTTCGTGGAGGCCATGTAGGCTTCCCATGCGGCGGCCGTGGCCGGCATGCTGTCGCTCAGGTGGATGTCGGAGATGAAGTCGACGACGTGGATGTCGTCGCCGAGCTTCAGCTCCGAATCGAACACCGCCGAGGTCAAGCCTGGACTTCCTCGGCCTTGACGATCTGGATGTCGTCCACCGGCACGTCGTCGTGGAAGCCCTTGCGGCCCGTCTTGACGCCGCCCAGGTCGTCCACCACCGACTGGCCTTCGACGACCTTGCCGAACACGGCGTAGCCCCAGCCGTCCTGCGCCTCGGCATTGTTCAGGAAGCCGTTGTTGGCGGTGTTGATGAAGAACTGCGAGCTCGCCGAATGCGGCGCCGAGGTGCGCGCCATCGCCAGCGTGTACCTGTCGTTCTTCAGGCCGTTCTTGGCCTCGTTCTGGATCTGCGCGTCGGTGTCCTTCTGCTTCATGCCGGACTCGAAGCCGCCGCCCTGGATCATGAAGTTGCGGATCACGCGGTGGAAGATCGTGCCGTCGTAGAAGCCCTTGTTCACGTAGGACAGGAAGTTGGCGACGGAGATGGGGGCCTTCTCGTCATCGAGCTCGATGCGCAGGTCGCCCTTGGTGGTGGTGAGCTTCACGTACTTGGTCATGCTTATTTCTCCAGGGTGGCTTTCTTGATGATGACGGGGGTCCGGGGCACGTCTTGATACATGCCCTTGGTGGCGGTGGGAACCATCTTGATCTTCTCGACGACGTCCATGCCCGAGACGACATGGCCGAACACGGCATAGCCGTCGCCCTGGTCCAGGAACGGGTTGTCCTGCACGTTGATGAAGAACTGGGCCGTGGCCGAGTCGCGCATGCTGGTGCGCGCCATCGACACCGCGCCCTTGACGTTGGCCAGGCCGTTGTGCGACTCGAGCGGGATCGGGTTGTGCACGGGCTTCTCGTCCAGGCTGGGCAACATGCCGCCGCCCTGGATCATGAAGTTGGGGATCACGCGGTGGAACACGGTGCCGTCGTAGTGGCCTTCCTTGACGTACTGCTCGAAGTTGGCGACCGACTTCGGCGCCTTCTGCGCGTCCAGCTCGATGACGATGTCTCCCATCGACGTGACGAGGTGCACCTTGTCGGCCCAGGCCGGGGCGCAGAACGCCGTCAGTCCGGCCACGGCCAGCGCGGCCCACCGGGTTTGTTGGGGGATGCTCATTGAGAAGTCTCCTTGGCTATACTCCCTCGATTCTACCGAGGGCAGCCGAGCCCGCTTGCACCGCCAGACCCTGCGACCTGTCCAGTTCGACTGCCCGAGGCGACCAGGCCCGGCATCCGACCCCGGCTTGCCCGATTTCCTTATCCGTTCGGCTGCTCCGGCTTCCACGAGAAGTCCGACTGCCGGCCCCTGTTCCTGCCGATGACGCTGCGTCTCTTCAACACTCTCACCGGCCAAGCCGAAGACTTCGTTCCCATCGTCCCGGGCCACGTGCGCATGTACGTGTGCGGCATGACGATCTACGACCTCTGCCACATGGGCCACGCCCGCATGATGATGGCGTTCGACGTCGTCTACCGCTGGCTGCAGGTGCTGGGCTACGAGGTCACCTATGTCCGCAACATCACGGACATCGAGGACAAGATCATCAAGCGCGCGGTCGAGCGCGGCATCACCATCCGCCAGCTTACCGACGAGATGATCGCGGCCATGCGCGAGGACATCGGCGCCATCGGCATCGAGCCGCCCACGCACGAGCCGCGCGCCACCGAGTACGTGCCGCAGATGCTGTCCATGATCGCCACGCTGCAGGACAAGGGCCTGGCCTACCAGGGCGACAACGGCGACGTGAACTATGCGGTGCGCAAGTTCGAAGGCTACGGCAAGCTGTCGGGCAAGTCGCTGGACGACCTGCGCGCGGGCGAGCGCGTGGCCGTGGCCGACGGCAAGATCGACCCGCTCGACTTCGTGCTGTGGAAGTCGGCCAAGCCGTCCGAGCCCGAGGATGCCAAGTGGGACAGCGCGTACGGCCCGGGCCGTCCGGGCTGGCACATCGAGTGCTCCGCGATGTCGTGCGCGGTCCTCGGCGAGCGATTCGACATCCACGGTGGCGGCATGGACCTGCAGTTCCCCCATCACGAGAACGAGATCGCGCAGAGCGAGGGCGCGCTGGGCCATCCGTTCGTGAACTACTGGCTGCACAACGGCTTCCTCAACGTCGACAACGAGAAGATGTCGAAGTCGCTCGGCAACTTCTTCACCATCCGCGACGTGCTGAAGAAGTTCGACGGCGAGACGCTGCGCTTCTTCATGCTGCGCACGCACTACCGCAGCCCGTTCAACTTCTCCGACGCGCATCTCGACGACGCGCGCTCGGCGTTGCGCCGCCTCTACACCGCGCTCGGCGGCGTGGCCCTCGCCGGTGACGCCGCCGCCGGCGTGGCCGAGCAGCCCGTGGACGCGAGCGCCATCGACTGGGCCGATCCGCGCGCGGCCGCGTTCCGCGACGCGATGAACGACGACTTCAACACGCCCGGCGCGCTGGCCGTGCTGTTCGAGATGGTCACCGACCTGAACCGCACGAAGTCGGTGGCCACGGCCACGCTGCTGCGCGCGCTGGGTGCCACGCTGGGGGTGCTGCAGCAGTCGCCGCAGGCCTTCCTGCAGGCCGGCGTCGCGCTGACGCCCGAGGCGATCCAGGGCTTCATCGAGGCGCGTGCGCAAGCCAAGAAGGACCGCGATTTCGCCGAGTCCGACCGCATCCGCGACCAGCTCGCGGCGCAGGGCATCACGCTCAAAGACGGCCCGCAGGGCACTACCTGGGTGAAGGCCTGACATGGTTGCCGCTCCGGCCGATGCCGTGCCCGAATCCGCCCGCGACGTGCCCGCGTACTGGGATGACGCCTGCCGTCACCTGGTCAAGCGCGACCGCGTGATGAAGAAGCTGATCCCCAAGTTCGGCGACGCGCGCCTGCAGAGCAACGGCGACGCGTTCACCACGCTCGCGCGCTCCATCGTGGGCCAGCAGGTGTCCACCAAGTCGGCGCAGGGCGTGTGGCGCAAGCTCGTGGCGGCCGTCGACGGCCCCGACGCCGAGTTGCTGCAGCCCGCCGTCGTGCTCCGGCTCGCGCCCGAGACGCTCAAGGGCGTGGGCCTGTCGGCGCGCAAGGTGGAATACCTGGGCGACCTGGCGCGCCATTTCTCCGACGGCGCCGTGCACGTGGGCCAGTGGCACGGCATGGACGACGAGGCGATCATCGAGGAACTGGTGGCCATCCGCGGCATCGGCCGCTGGACGGCCGAGATGTTCCTGATCTTCCATCTGCTGCGTCCGAACGTGCTTCCGCTGGACGATCCGGGCCTGATCCGCGGAATCAGCGAAAATTACTTCAGCGGCGAGCCGGTCTCGCGCGCCGAGGCCCGTGAACTGGGCGACGGGTGGGCTCCGTACCGCTCGGTCGCCACGTGGTATCTCTGGCGCAGTCTCGACCCCATGACGGTCGAAGGCTGACGAGCCGCCCAATGAGGAACACTCTGATGACCAAACGCCATTTCCTGGAATTCGAACAACCGATCGCCGAGCTGGAATCGAAGATCGAAGAGCTGCGCTACGTGCAGAACGAGTCGGCCGTCGACATCTCCGAGGAGATCGACCGCCTCGACAAGAAGAGCCTGCAGCTCACCAAGGACATCTACTCCAGCCTGGCCCCGTGGCAGGTCTACCAGATCGCGCGCCATCCGCAGCGGCCGCAGACGCTCGACTACACGGCCGAGGTCTTCACCGAGTTCGAGGAACTGCACGGCGACCGTTCGTTCGCGGACGACGCGGCCATCGTCGGCGGCCTCGCGCGCTTCAACGGGCAGGCCTGCATGATCGTGGGCCACCAGCGCGGCTACGACACCAAGGATCGCCAGGTGCGCAACTTCGGCATGCCGCGTCCCGAGGGCTATCGCAAGGCCCAGCGCCTGATGAAGACCGCCGAGAAGTTCGGCCTGCCCGTGTTCACGTTCATCGACACCATGGGCGCCTACCCGGGCATCGGCGCGGAAGAGCGCGGCCAGTCGGAGGCCATCGGCGCCAGCATCTTCGAGATGGCGCAGCTGGAGGTGCCCATCATCGCCACCATCATCGGCGAAGGCGGCTCCGGCGGCGCGCTGGCCATCGGCGTCTGCGACCAGATGCTGATGCTGCAGTTCTCGGCCTACTCGGTGATCTCGCCGGAAGGCTGCGCGTCGATCCTGTGGAAGACCTCCGAGCGCGCGGCCGACGCCGCCGAGGCGCTGGGCATCACCGCCCACCGCCTGAAGGCGCTGGGCCTCATCGACAAGATCGTCAACGAGCCGGTGGGCGGTGCCCATCGCGATCCGAAGGCGATGGCCTCCAGCCTCAAGCGCGCGCTGGGCGACGCGCTGCGCCAGGTGGCCGACCTGAAGCCGAAGGAGCTGCTGGCGCGCCGCCAGGAGCGCCTGATGGCCTACGGCCGCTTCTCGGACACCACCGATCGTTGAGATGTCCCCGCGTCCCGTCGTTGCGGTGGCCTGCAGCGGCGGACGCGATTCGGTCGCCTTGCTGCACGCGGCCCGGGGTGCCGCCGGCGCGCTCGGGGCGAGCGTCGTCGCGCTCCACGTGCACCACGGCCTGATGGCCGACGCCGATCGCTGGGCCTCCGAGGTGCAGGCCTTGTGCGGGCGCTGGGACGTCGCGTTCGCGTGCGAACGCCTGGGGGGAAAGCCGGCCGCCGGCGAGAGCGTCGAGGCCTGGGCCCGGCGCGAGCGCTATCGCGCGCTGGCACGCATGGCGCGGGTGGCGGGGGCCGATATCGTGTTGCTGGGCCATCACCTGGACGACCAGGCCGAGACGGTGCTGCTGCAGGCGCTGCGCGGCGCCGGGCCGGCGGGCCTGGCGGCGATGCCGCGTGTCGTCGAGCGCGACGGCCTCACCTGGGCCCGGCCGTGGATCGCGCGCAGCGGACCCGAGATCGATGCGTACATGGCGCCGCTGGCACTGGCCGTCGCGCAGGATCCGAGCAACGCCGATCCGCGTTTCGCGCGCAGCCGGCTGCGCCGCGACGTGATGCCGGTGCTCCGGGCGGCGTTTCCCGAGGCCGATGCCGCGCTTGCCGCGACGGCGCGGCGCGCGGCGGAGGCGAGGGCGGTGCTCGACGAGGTGGCGGCGGAGGATCTGCGGCGCCTCGGCGCGGACGCCACGCTGGCGCTGGCGCCGTGGCGCACGCTCTCGCCGGCCCGGCGCGCCAACGCCTTGCGCGCCTGGCTGGCCCGCGTGCTGGACGCCCCGGTGCCGCAGACGCTGGTGGATCGCCTGCTCGCCGAGACACCCGACGACGCGACCCGGCGCTGGCCCGCGGACGGCCGCGTGCTGCGCTCGTGGCGCGGCCGCCTCGCCGTCGTCGCACCCGCGCGTCCCCGCGTCCCGCCCGCGCCCGTGCGCGACGGCGAAGCGTTGTCGCTGCTGCGTTGCGATCGCTACGCGCTGGACGGCTGGGAGGGCACGCTCGAGCTGTTCGCCACCCGCGAACATGGCGTCGCGCCGGCCCGGCTTGCGCAAGTCGAGGCCCGCGTTCGCGCAGGCGGCGAGCGGTTCCTGCTGCAACCGGCGGGCGTGGCGCGCAGCCTGAAGAAGCAGTACCAGGCGCTGGGCGTGCCGGCGGAGGGCCGGGATGGGCCGCTGCTGTTCGACGGCGCGGGGGCGCTGCTGTTCGTGCCGGGGCTGGGTATCGACGCGCGTGCGTGGGCGCCGGCCGGCGCGCCACAGTGGGGCGTGCGTTGGGTGGCGGCTGCGTCCGGGGCGAAGGCTGAGCCTGTCTAGGCAAGTTGTTTTCGCCACCAAAGAAGGGCGGCTCCACCACCCGCGAACCAGGGCGGGGCGGGAAAACCCCCGAACGCACGCTAGACTAACAGGTTTGGGCGGATGGGCCACGTGGGCCGATCCTGAAATCAACCGGGCGTTTCAGACCATGGCATTGATAGTTCACAAGTACGGCGGCACCTCGATGGGTTCGACGGAGCGCATTCGCAACGTCGCCAAACGCGTCGCGAAATGGGCGCGCGCCGGGCACCAGATGGTGGTCGTGCCGTCGGCCATGAGCGGCGAGACCAACCGCATCCTGGGCCTGGCCAAGGAACTGTTCCCGGGCGTCAACACGGCCGCGTCCGACCGCGAGCTCGACATGATCGCCTCCACCGGCGAGCAGGTGTCCGTGGGCCTGCTGTCGCTGGCGCTGCAGGCCGAGGGCCTGGAGGCCGTCAGCTACACCGGCTGGCAGGTGCCCGTGAAGACCGACTCGTCGTACACCAAGGCGCGCATCGAGAGCATCGACGACGTGCGCGTGCGCGCCGACCTGGCCGCCGGCAAGGTGGTGGTCATCACCGGCTTCCAGGGCATCGACGACGACGGCCACATCACGACCCTGGGCCGCGGCGGCTCCGACACGTCCGCGGTGGCGATCGCCGCCGCGATGAAGGCGGCCGAGTGCCTGATCTACACCGACGTCGACGGCGTCTACACCACCGACCCGCGCGTCGTGCCCGAGGCGCGCCGCCTGCAGACCATCTCGTTCGAGGAGATGCTCGAGATGGCCAGCCTCGGCTCCAAGGTGCTGCAGATCCGTTCGGTGGAATTCGCGGGCAAGTACCGGGTGCCGCTGCGCGTGCTCTCCAGCTTCACCGACTGGAACATCGACATCAATGAAGAAGCCCGCTCGGGCACGCTGATCACTTTCGAGGAAGACGTCAACATGGAACAAGCAGTCGTTTCGGGCATCGCGTTCAACCGCGACGAGGCCAAGGTCACCGTGATGGGCGTCCCCGACAAGCCGGGCATCGCCTACCAGATCCTGGGCGAGGTGGCCGAGGCCAACATCGACGTCGACGTCATCATCCAGAACGTCTCGCACGACGGCAAGACCGACTTCTCGTTCACGGTGCACCGCAACGACTACGCGCGCACGATGGACCTGCTCAAGAACAAGGTGGCCCCGGCCACCGGCGCGCTCACCGTGCTGGGCGACCCGAAGATCTGCAAGGTCTCCATCGTGGGCATCGGCATGCGCAGCCACGTGGGCGTCGCCTCCAAGATGTTCCGCACGCTGAGCGAGGAGGGCATCAACATCATGATGATCACCACCAGCGAGATCAAGACGTCGGTCGTCATCGACGAGAAGTACATGGAGCTTGCGGTGCGCGCGCTACACAAGGCGTTCGATCTGGAAGAACCGGCGGCCTCGGCCGACTGAATCGCCGAAATTCCAGGCTAGAATGCCAGCTGGAGTTGGAGACGTGGCCGAGTGGTCGAAGGTACTCCCCTGCTAAGGGAGCATGCGGTGATGAGCTGCATCGAGGGTTCGAATCCCTCCGTCTCCGCCAACCCATCGAAGCCCCAGAAGAGCGATCTTCTGGGGCTTTTCCAATTCCGCGGCGTGTCGCCGTCCCAATGAGAAACGGGCCCGCGGGCCCGTTCCTTCCTTCGAGCAACGAAGGACTCAGGCGAACTGGCGGTCGCCGTTCAGCTTGAACGTCGCGACGGCCGATTCCAGGCCTTCGGACTGCTGCTCCATGCTGGCCGCCGCTGCGGCCGCTTCCTCGACCAGCGCCGCGTTGCGCTGCGTCATCTCGTCGAGTTGCGACACGTCGCCGTTGACCTCGCCGATGCCGCGGCTCTGCTCGGCGGCGGCGGCGGTGATCTCGTTGATGATGGTGGCCACGCGGGCCACCGATTCGACGATCTCGGTCATGGTGGAGCCGGCATCGCGCACGAGCTTGGAGCCCGATTCGACGCGCTCGACGGATGCGCCGATGAGCGACTTGATCTCGCGCGCGGCTTCCGCCGAACGCTGCGCCAGGTTGCGCACCTCGCCCGCCACCACCGCGAAGCCGCGGCCTTGTTCGCCGGCGCGCGCGGCTTCCACAGCGGCGTTCAGCGCCAGGATGTTGGTCTGGAAGGCGATGCCGTCGATCACGCCGATGATGTCGGAGATCTTCTTGGAGCTCTGGTTGATCTCTTCCATCGTGGAGACGACCTGCGAGACGACGCTGCCGCCGCGCGAGGCCACCGTGGACGCCGACGACGCGAGGTCGCTCGCCTGGTGGGCGTTGGAGGCGTTCGACTGCACGGTCTCGGTGAGCTGGTGCATGCGGGCCGTGGTGCGCTCCAGCGACGCGGCCTGCATCTCGGTGCGTTCCGACAGATCCTGGTTGCCCGAGGCGATCTCCTGCGCGGCCGAGCGCATGCGGCTGGAGCCGCTGCGCACCTCGCCGACGATGGCCGCGAGGCCACCCGACATGTCGCGCACCGCGGCCAGCAGGCTGTTGCCCGCGCCCGGCTGCACCTGGATGTCCTGCGACAGGTCGCCGGCGGCGATGCGGCGCATCACGTCGCGCGCGTATTCCGGCTCGCCGCCCAGCTGGCGCCAGACGCTGCCGATCACGAAGTACGAGCCCACGCCCAGGCCGACGACCACCAGCAGCGCACTGGCCAGCGTGGCGTACAGGCTGTTGGACACGCCGTCCTGCGCGCCGCCGAGGCCGGCGTCGAAGCGGTTGCGCGCGTTGTCGCGCATGGTCTTCAGGCTGGCCTCAAGCGCCTTCTGCGCGCCCTGCATCGCGGCCACGGCCGCGGCCTGGTCGCCGGTCTTGGTGCCGAGGAACATCTGCGCGCAATCGCTGGACGCCGTGAAGTAGGTCTCGAACAGCTTGCCCAGGTTGTCGCCGACGTCGCCCTTGCCGGGGATCGCCTTGATGCCGGCGATCGTCTTGCGCACGACGGCGGCCTTGTCGGTGGCTTCGTCCAGGCGCTTCTTGTCGCCCTCGGCGACGGCGCCCTGGATGGTCGCGCCCAGCGCCTCGAGCTGCGACGCGAACTGCGTGGTGGCGTCCAGGTACGGGTAGTCGACCGTGCCGAGTTCCCTGATCGACTTGGAGGTACTGGCCGAGAAGGCGAGCACGGTGGCGATGCCCACCGCGAAGATGACGATGGCCAGCAGCGGCAGCATCCAGATCCGGTTCTTGACACTCATGACACTCTCTCCAGTTGCGGCGTTGCGCGCCGCGTCACTACAGCGGGCCCGCCCGGCGCGCGGGCCGGGCGGGCGGGGCGCTTTCAGTCCGCGCTGAACACGACCTTCACGGACGAATCGACCGCCGACTTCTCGATGTAGCCGATCGCGTCCGGATTGGCGGCGACGAACTTCTTCACTTCGGCCGACGAGGCGAGTTCCTTGGGCGGCGTCGCCTTGCCCGAGAACACCAGGCGCGACCACGCGGCCTTGACCTGGGCGGTGCTCTTGCCGGTGACCTTGGTGTAGAACAGCTCGCGCGTGGCGGCCGAGTCGGGCAGGTCGGTGGGCGCCGCGGTGGCACCGGACGGCAGCGTGTTGCTCTTGCCCAGGAAGATGCCGCTGACCTGGTCGGCCGTCATGGACGCGAGCGGGCTCTTCGGGTTGACGACGACGGCGACCTGCGCGAACGCGCCGGCGGAGGCCAAGCACAGGGCGGCGGCGGCAGCGAGGCGGGGGATGTGGTGGGTCTTCATGGTGTTGCCTCGGGTCAGAACACGAAGTCCACGGACACGCTGTAGACGCTGACCGCGGAGGTGCCGAAGCCCGGCTGCACCTTCGCGAACAGGCCGGGGCCGCCGTCGGGCTTGATGTGGTCGTACTGCGCCTTGACGGCGACGTTCTTGTAGGCGTCCCAACGCAGGCCGATCGAGTCGGTCTTCTGCGCGATGTGCTGGCTGGCGATCAGGCCTTCCACGCCGGCGCGCAGCGCGGCGAGCTGCGGCACGCCGGCCGGGATCGTGTCGTCGACGTTGCTGCTGTCGACCTTCAGCTTGGAGACCACGGCAAAGGGCGTGAACTTGCCCAGGCGATAGCCGCCGGTGACCGACCAGCCGGTGGTGCTGGAGATGTAGGACGAGGTCTTGCGCTTGGTGAACTCGGCGCTGCCGACGAAGTTCTCGTGGTCGTAGGAGATGCCGGCACCCGTGAACGAGGCCGACTTCTTCGTCACCGACAGTTCGTCGCCGACGGAGGCGAACGGGGTCTGCGACAGGATGCCCACCAGGCCGTCGAGCGACGTGCTGTCGACGGTGATCTTGCCTTGCGCGCGGCCGAGCCGGACGGTGATGCCGTTGTCGAATTCGGCGGTCAGGTTCAGGCCCATCTGCTGGTGGGAGTGGACTCGCACGGGCGCCGGCGTGTTGGTCTCGCCGTAGAACACCTGGCCCGTCAGCGTGGTGCCGCCCAGCGAGGTCTGGTAGATCGCGTCGGCGCCGTCGAAGTGGCTGAAGTTCACCTGGCCGTAGACGTCCAGCGGCGGGCGCACCCACAGGTTGGTGTAGTTCACGTTCAGGTAGTCCGACACCATGTAGAAGGGCAGGCCGATGCGGCCGGCGCGAACGGCCAGTTCCGGCGTCGCCTGGGCCTTCACGAAGGCCCATTCGACGACCGGCTTCCAGGTGCCCGCGTCGTTGTACTTCGACACGGCCTGCACGGTGGCCGAGAACACGTTGTTGGCCTTGGCGTTGACCTGGCCGCCGATCTTGGAGTCCGGATTGAAGCTGCCATCCTTGCTCGCGCCCGCCGACTGGCCGACACCCACGAAATCGGCCTGGCTGGTGTTGGTCTGGACGTAGCCCAGCGTGCCGAAGCCGGAGAAGGACCACGACGGGTCCCAGGACAGGGCATCTGCATGGGCGGCGCTCGAGGCGAGGCCGCAGGCGCCGGCGAGGGCGGCTGCGAGGAGGGGGTTCAATTTCATCGGATGCTCCGGTTGATTATTCGGCTCGCCGGGCGCTGGGTGGAAGGGAGGCGGGCGAGCCGAGGTCGACTACGGACGGGCAAGACCCGACCGTGACGAGGCTTATTCGGAACATGCCGACGGAACTTGACGCCGAACCGTTGAAACAACGGCACGGGGAAGCCTTGATCCCGCGTGTGCGGTGAATTAATCGACATCCGCGGGGAGATGCCGACAGAAGCGACAACGTTGTCAGCGCGCCAGGTGCCGGGCGCAGAAATCGCGGCCCGCCTGCGTGAGGGTGGCGCTCCAGCGCTCTTCCACCTGCGTGACGCGGACCCATCCCGGGCCCTCCACGCCGCCGATGCGCGCATGGCCCATGGCCGACAGCGAGCGCATCAGCACGCTGGCGCCCAGGCCCAGGTGCTTGCCCAGGCGCGGCAGCGACATGCCGGCGTCGCCGGGCGCCGCGGCCAGCTCGCGCAGGATCGCGGCCGAGAGGGCGTCGAGCTCGGGTGGGGCGTCATCGGTCACGGCGGTTCCCTGCGCGCCCGCGCGAGGGCGTCAGGCCCCGGCGAACGTCGTGTCGGCCTGCTGGGTGGATCCCGCGGCCTCGTGGGGCGTGAGTATGACGGGAATCGATTTCGACGTCGGCGTGCCGGCCTCGATGGCCGTGCTGGACAGCGGCACCAGCGGGTTGGTCTCGGGGTAGTACGCCGCCAGGTTGCCGCGCGGGATGTCGTAGGCCACCAGCTTGAAGCGGTCGGCGCGGCGCTCGATGCCGTCGCTCCAGGCCGTGTGCAGGTCCACCCAGTCGCCGTCGCGCAGGCCCAGGTGCCTGATGTCGGCCTCGTTGATGAACACCACGCGGCGCTGGCCGAACACGCCGCGGTAGCGGTCGTCGTGGCCGTAGATCGTGGTGTTGTACTGGTCGTGCGAGCGCGTGGTGAACAGCGTGAACACCACCCTGTCGAACTGCAGCGCGCGGGCGCGGTGCACGGGCGTGTCGAGCGGGACCGCGTGCGCGTAGAAGTTGGCCTTGCGGCTGGCCGTCTCCCAGAGGCGTTCGCTGGCGGTGTTGCGCAGGCGGAAGCCGCCGGGCACCTTGATGCGCTCGTTGAAGTCGAAGAAGTCGTCGAAGACGGCCTCGATCTTGTCGCGGATGCGGTCGTAGTCCTCGATCAGCCACAGCCAGGGCGTCCTGCTGCGGGCGCCCAGCGTGGCGGCGGCGAGGCGCGCGACGATGGCCGGCTCGGACAGCAGGTGCTCGGATGCCGGCGGGTTGATGCCCGACGAGATGTGCACCATGCTCATCGAGTCCTCCACCGTCACGCCCTGCGGGCCGGCGGCCTGCACGTCGATCTCGGTGCGGCCCAGGCAGGGCAGGATCAGCGCGTCGCGCCCGTGCACGAGGTGGCTGCGGTTGAGCTTGGTCGTCACGTGCACCGTGAGATCGCACTGGCGCAGCGCCTTCCACGTCTCGTAGGTGTCGGGCGTGGCCGCGGCGAAGTTGCCGCCCAGCGCGATGAAGACCTTGCCGCGGCCGGCCAGCATCAGCTTGATGGACTCCACCACGTCGACGCCCGGCGTGCGCGGCGGCTCGAAGCCGAACACGTCGCGCAGGCGATCGAGCAGCGCCGCGGGCGGCTTCTCCCAGATGCCCATCGTGCGGTCGCCCTGCACGTTGCTGTGGCCGCGCACCGGGCACGAGCCCGCGCCGGGCCGGCCGATGTTGCCGCGCAGCATCAGCAGGTTGTTGATCATCTGGATCGTGGCCACCGAGTGCCGGTGCTGGGTGATGCCCATGCCCCAGCAGGCGATGACGCTGCCGGCGTCGATGTAGACGTCGCCGGCCGCGCGCATCTGCGCCTCCGACATGCCCGACTCCTGCTCCAGCAGCGGCCAGGACTCGGCGCGCAGGTCGTCCAGCAGGGCCTCGATTCCAAGTGTGTGCGCGGCGATGAACGCGTGGTCGAGCACGCCGCCGCGGGCGTCCTCCTGCTCCACGACGTGCTTCATCATGCCCTTGACCATCGCCAAGTCGCCGCCCACGCGCAGCTGGAAGTAGTGCGAGCTGATCCGGGTGGAGCCCAGCGTGGCCATCTCGAGCTTGGCCTGCGGATCGGCGAAGCGCTCCAGGCCGCGCTCGCGCAACGGGTTGAAGCTCACGATGCGGGCGCCGCGCCTGGCCGCGGCGCGCAGCTCGCCCAGCATGCGCGGGTGGTTGGTGCCGGGGTTCTGGCCGAAGATGAAGATGGCGTCGGCCTGCTCGAAGTCGTCCAGCGTGACCGTGCCCTTGCCCACGCCGATCTGCGGGCGCATGGCCGAGCCGCTGGGCTCGTGGCACATGTTGGAGCAGTCGGGGAAGTTGTTGGTGCCGTACTCGCGCACGAACAGCTGGTACAGGAACGCGGCCTCGTTGCTGGCGCGGCCCGAGGTGTAGAACATCGCCTGGTTCGGGTCGGGCAGGGCGTTCAGGTGGCGCGCGGCCAGCGCGAAGGCGTCGTCCCATTCGATGGGCACGTACTTGTCGCTGGCGCGGTCGTAGACCATGGGCTCGGTGAGCCGGCCCTGGTCTTCCAGGAAGAAGTCGCTCTTGCCCGCGAGCTCCGCCACCGTGTGCTGGGCGAAGAACTCGCGCGTGACGCGGCGGGCGGTGGCCTCCGCGGCGACGGCCTTGGCCCCGTTCTCGCAGAACTCGAAGGTGGACGCGTGGTTGCGGTCGGGCCAGGCGCAACCGGGGCAGTCGAAGCCGTCGGGCTGGTTGGCCGACAGCAGCGTCCTGGCGCCCTTGACGGCGATGTCCTGGGCCAGCAGGGCCTTGCTCACGCTCTTGAGGGCGCCCCAGCCGCCGGCCGGGCCCTTGTAGAACTCGATCTTCTTCTCGCTCACCGTCGGCGTCTTTCTGCGGGTAAATGCGGGCGTGAAAACCCTTGATCGATGCAGTGTGCCTGAGTGGGCGGCGGGTGAAAATATGCGGTGCACTGCAACATTGGCTCAATTCGAGCGATTGTCTGCGGCCGGGGATGGCCTGCCGTCGGGCCGGCGCGTCGTCATGCCCTCAGCGTCGTCATCCTGCGCGCAGTCGCAGACATCTTCATGCACGAGCGTTCAGGTTGTCGTCGAGCCTTTAGGGTACTGAAGGGCCGGCCACGGGAATCCATGCGCATCAGGCGTCGCGCATCAGCCGCGCGCCATCGCCTCCTTGATGAACGATGTGAATGCTGCGACCTTGGCCGAGTGCCGCCGCTCTTGAGGGCTCACCAGGTTGATGGGACTTGGCGGCGCGCTCCAATCCGGCAACAAGCGCTGCACCTCGCCACTCGCGAGCTCCTCGTCGAACAACCAGGCGGGCGCGTAGCCGATGCCCATTGCGGCGAGCACGGATGTGCGGATCACTTCGCTGCTGTTCGTCTGCAGGTTGCCCTCGACGCGCACCTGCCGGGTGGCGCCCACGGGCACCGACGCGCCGGCTCCGGCGGTGAAGGTCCAGGCGCTGCGGTGGATGTTTTCGGTATAGACGAGGCAGTTGTGTCGCGTGAGGTCGTCCGGCAATCGAGGGGGCCCGAGGCCGGTGGGCAACGCGCGCAGATAGCTGCGATGAGCCACCAACAGCCGCTGACTGGCGCCGATTCTGCGCGCGATGAGGCTGCTGTCCTCAAGCTCGCCGAGCCGCACCGCGACGTCGATCCCTTGCTCGACCAGGTCGATGAATCCGTCATGCAGACGCAGGTCGATCTTCATCCCGGGGTGCCGGCCGAGGAAGTCGCGCACGAGGGGCATCAGCTTCAACCGCCCGAAGCCGACGGATGCAGCGACACGTAGCCATCCGGTCAATTGCTGCTCTCCGCGCCGCAGAGCGCTCTCGGCGTCCGCGATCTCGCCAACAAGGCGACGAGCCTGCTCGAAGTAGCGCGCACCGTCTTCGGTGAGCGCGAGCTTGCGGGTGGTGCGCGCCAGGAGCTTGGCGCCGAGTTCCTTCTCCAAGGCAGCGACCTGCTTGCTGACTGCGCTCTGCGTGGTGTCGGATTCGTGCGCTACGGCGGAGAAGCTTCCCGCCTCGACGACGCGTACGAAGGTCTTCATGGCCTGCAGTTTGTCCATCGCGCCCTCTTTCATTCCTATGTGGAATCAATGATATGAGCGCTGACCGGCTTTTTCAAAAACAGGGAATCAATCAAAGTGCAGCCATCGCCACCACCGTTCTGAAAAGGAAATCGTCATGAACCAACCCGTCGTTCTCATCACCGGCGCGCTGACCGGCATCGGTCGGGCCACCGCCCTGGAATTCGCGCACGAAGGCGCGCGCATCGTCGTCAGCGGCCGCCGTGACGAGGCGGGCCACGCCCTCGCTGCCGAACTGCGCGCCATGGGTGCGCAAGCCGAATTCGTCCGTGCAGACGTGCGATTCGAAAGTGAGGTGCGCGCACTTGTCGACCAGACGGTCGAACGGTTCGGGCGCCTCGACGTCGCGGTCAACAACGCCGGCGCCGAAGGCATGCTCGCAGCGGTCACCGAGCAGACAGTCGACAACTACGAGGCGACATTTGGCGTCAACGTGCTCGGCACGCTGCTGGCGCTGAAGCACGAGATGCGCGTGATGCAGCAGCAAGGCTTCGGTGCGATCGTCAACTTGTCCTCCGTCGCCGGCCAGGTCGGCATTGCGGGCGCCACCGTCTATTCGGCGAGCAAGCATGCCGTTGAAGGTCTCACGAAGAGCGCAGCGCTGGAAGGCGCCGCAAAGGGCGTGCGCGTGAATGCCGTCGCGCCCGGGCCGGTCGCAACCGACATGCTCGATCGCTTTGTCGGCCGCGACGAGTCGGCCAAGGCGGGCTTCCTGGACGGCATACCGGCCAAGCGCGCGGCCGAGCCGCAGGAGATCGCGCGCACCATCGTCTTCCTCGCCGGTGACCAAGCTCGCTATCTCACGGGCCAGATCGTCGCCGTCGATGGCGGCTACCTGGCCCAGTGAACCGATCCGTTCCTTTTTCCATCCGATCCCGACAGCTCTTTCAAGGAGAATTCCATGAGCCTCATCAACGTTCCCACTCGCGACGACGTCTCTCCCGCCAACCAGGCGCTGTTCGACACTCTGAAGAAGAACCTCGGCAAGGTGCCGAACCTCTACGCGACCCTTGCGCATTCGGACACCGCACTGGGCGCCTACCTCGCGCTGCAAGGTGCGAAGAGCACTATCGAGGGCAAGGCCCGCGAGGTGGTCAATCTCGTGGTCAGCCAGGCCAACGCCTGCGAATATTGCCTTGCGGCACACACGCTCATCGGCAAGATGCACGGCTTCAGCGACGAGCAGATCCTCGAGATCCGCCGGGGCACGGCAGGCTTCGATCCCAAACTCGACGCTCTGGCACGGCTGGTGCGCAACATCGTCCTGGAACGCGGCCATGCGGATCCCGCGTTGGTCGACGCGTTCTTCGCTGCCGGTTGGACGCGCGCCAACTTGGTGGACGCCATTGTCGCGGTCGGCGACAAGACGGTGACGAACTTCCTGCACGGCACTACGCGCGTGCCGATTGATTTCCCGCCCGCGCCATTGCTCGATGCCTGAAGCGGCCTGGCGGGCAGGATGCTCGCGGGCGCTGTCTGAGCGGAGAGCCGCGGGCGCGCAGCGAAAGCGTCCTGCGGCCAGCGCAGGATGAAAGCTCAGATCAGCTTCGCGTCCAGCAGCTCGCTCTTGATGTAGGCGTACCAGATCGGCGCCGCCACCAGCCCGGGGACGCCGAAGATCGCCTCCATGACCATCATCGCGATCAGCAGCTCCCAGATCTGCGACTTGATGCGCGTGCCCACGATGCGGGCGCCCAGGAAGTACTCGAGCTTGTGGATCACCACCAGGAACACGAGCGAGGCCACGGCCACGGCCGGCGAGTGCGCCAGGCTGACGACCACGACGATGGTGTTGGACGTGAGGTTGCCGATGATGGGCAGCAGGCCCACGATGAAGGTGATGGCGATCATCGTCTTGGTGAGCGGCAGGTGCACGCCGAACAGGTGCAGGCCGATGACCAGGTAGATGGCCGTGAAGGTGGTGTTGAGCAGCGAGATCGTCAGCTGCGACATGGCCACGTTGCGGAACGCCTGGGCGAATCGCTCGGCGCGCGTGGTCAGGGCGAGTGCCAGCGGGCCGGAGGTGGCGTGCGGGTCGACCTCGCGCAGGGACAGCACCACGCCGATCACCATCGCGATGAGGGTCTCCGCGAAGGTCACCAGCGTGTGCGTGCCCATCATCTGCAGCTCGGCCACGTGGGTCCGCAGCCACTCGAGCGCCTTCTGCTGCAGGTCGGCGATGTCGTCGGGCATGTAGGCCGCCAGGAAGGGCGGGATGCCGTCGCGCACGCGGTCGAGGATGTCCGAGACCTTGGCCAGCAGCCGCGGCAGGTTCTCCACGTCGCTGCGGAAGAACGAGATCAGCCCGAACACGGCCCCGGTGATGGCCGCGATGACCACCGCGGCGAACAGCACCACCACCAGCATCTTCGACAGCTTGGTGTTGAACCAGCGCTCCGCCAGCGGCGTGATGGACACCACCAGCTGGTAGACGAGCAGGCCCACCAGCAGCGGCACCAGCAGGTGCAGCGCCAGCACGCCGACGAGCGCGAACCCCGCCAGCACGTAGGACGAGAAACGGACGATCTGGTCGCGCTGGAGGTCGGTCATGGCTTGTTCAGGTGGGGGCGGCGGACGGGGCCTCAAGCCCTGGCCTTGCCGAGGTAGGTTTCGATGACGCGCGGATCGGCGGCGAGTTCGGACGCGGGGCCGGACAGCGCGATCGCGCCGGTCTCCAGCACGTAGGCATGGTCGGCCACGGCCATCGCGGCGCGCGCGTTCTGTTCGATGAGCAGGATCGTGCTGCCGGTCTCGCGCAGCCGTTCGATGATGCGGAAGATCTCCTTGACCACCAGCGGCGCCAGGCCCAGGCTCGGCTCGTCGAGCATCAGCAGGCGCGGCGAGCCCATCAGCGCGCGGCCGATCGCCAGCATCTGGCGCTCGCCGCCCGACAGCGTGCCGGCCGCCTGCGCCCGGCGTTCGTGCAGGCGCGGGAACAGCTGGTAGATGCCGTCGAGGCGGGCCGACTGCTCGGGCTGGGGCGCGCGGCGCTGGCGGTAGCCGCCCAGCAGCAGGTTGTCGGCCACGGGCATCGTGGCGAACAGCGCGCGCGTCTCGGGCACCAGCGCGATGCCGCGCTGCACGCGCTGCTCCAGCGACAGCCGCTGCACCGGCTCGCCGTCGAAGCGGATCTCGCCGCGCGACGGCAGCACGCCCATCAGCGCGTTCAGGAGCGTGCTCTTGCCGGCGCCGTTGGGGCCGACGACGGCCACCACGCTGCCCGCGGCGGCCTCGATGGCGACGCCGGCCAGCACCTCGGCGCGGCCGTAGCCGGCGTGCAGGCCCGTCACCTCCAGGAGCCTGGTGGCCGCCATCAGTGCTCCACGCCCAGGTAGGCGGCGCGCACCGCGGGGTCCTCGCGCACGGCGTCGGGCGTGCCCTCGGTCAGCTTGGTGCCGAACTCCACCACCACGATGCGGTCGGTCAGCGTCATCACGAAGTCCATGTCGTGTTCCACCAGCAGCAGGCTCATGCCCTCGGCGCGGAGCTGCGACAGCACCTCGCCGAGCGCCTGCTTCTCCTTCAGGCGCAGGCCGGCGGCGGGCTCGTCCAGCAGCAGCAGCGCGGGGTCGGTGCACAGCGCGCGGGCGATCTCCATCAGGCGCTGCTGGCCCAGCGCCAGGTTGCCGGCCGGATCGAAGGCGAGCGTGGCCATGCCGATGCGTTCGAGCTGCTTCCAGGCCTCGGCCAGCAGGCGGCGCTCGTCGCGGCGATCCAGCCGCAGCATCGCGCGCAGCACGCCGGCGCCCCCGCGCCGGTGCGCGCCGAGGGCCACGTTCTCCAGCACGCTCATGTCGGGGATCATGCGCACGTGCTGGAAGGTGCGCGACATGCCGCGCCGCGCGATCGCCCGCGAGTTCAGGCCGCTGACGCGTTCGCCGCGGAAGTCGACCCGGCCGCCGGTGAGCGGCAGCACGCCGGTGATCAGGTTGAACAGGGTGGACTTGCCGGCGCCGTTGGGCCCGATCAGGCCGACGATCTCGCCGGCCCGCACGTCGAAGCTCACGTCGTTGACGGCCACCAGCCCGCCGAACTGCTTGCGCGCCTTCTGCACCGAGAGCACGGTCTCGCCGTGCTCGGGAGGCGTGGCGCGCGGCAGCGGCTCGGCGCCGGCCCAGCCGGCCGGATCCTGGCGGCGCACCGGCAGGCGGCGCGTGGCCAGCGACCACAGCCCGTCGGGCGTCACCTGCAGCACCAGGATCAGCACCATGCCGAAGACGACAAGCTCCACCGGGCCGCTGGTGCCGAGCAGGGCCGGCAGCCAGTTCTGCAACTGGTCCTCGGCCACCTTGACCGCGGCCGAGCCGACGAAGGCGCCGCCCACCAGGCCCACGCCGCCCAGCACCGCCATGAACAGGTACTCGATGCCCATCTGCAGGCCGAACGGCGACGGGTTCACCGAGCGCTGGTAGTGCGCGAACAGCCAGCCCGAGATCGACGCGTACAGCGCCGCGATCACGAACGCGAGCACCTTGTAGCGGAAGGTGGCCACGCCCATGGCCTCGGCCATCAGGGTGCCGCCCTTGAGCGCGCGCAGCGCGCGTCCGGGGCGCGAGTCGAGCAGGTGGCGCAGCGCGAGCGCGCCCAGCAGCGCCACGATCCAGATGAGCCAGTACGACGATCGGCCGGTGCGTAGCTCGAGGCCGACTATGGCCACCGGCGGGATGCCTTGCAGGCCGTCGAACTTGCCCAGGAACTCGAGGTTGCCCACCAGGAAGAACAGCGCCAGGCCCCACGCGATGGTGGCCAGCGGCAGGTAGTGGCCGGACATGCGCAGCGTGACGCCGGCCAGCACGAGCGCGACCACCAGCGTCAGCACGAGGCCGCACGCCAGGCCCAGCCAGGGCGACGCGCCATGCGCCGTGGTCACGTAGGCGCTGGCGTAGGCGCCCACGCCGACGAACGCGGCCTGGCCGAACGAGGTGAGGCCGGCGACGCCGGTGAGCAGCACGAGGCCCAGCACCACCATCGCGTACAGGCCGATGTAGTCCAGCTGGGTGATCCAGAACTCGGGCACCGGCAGCAGCGGCAGCGCCAGCAGCAACGCGACGCCGGCCGCGGCGGCGATCTTCAGGGGTGACGGGGCCGTCATCATTCGTCCTCGTCGTGGTGGCGGTCGGAGAGCGAGCGCAGCAGCAGCACCGGGATGATCGCGGTGAACACGATCACGTCCTTGTACGCGCTGGCCCAGAACGAGCTGAACGAGTCGAGCAGGCCCACGAACAGCGCGCCGGCCACGGCCAGCGGATAGCTCGCCAAGCCGCCGAAGATCGCCGCGACGAAGCCTTTCAGCCCGATCAGGAAGCCGCCGTCGTAGATCATCGTGGTGGTCGGCCCGATCAGCAGGCCAGCCAGCGCGCCGATGAACGCGGCCATCGAGAACGCGCTACGGCCCGCGTGCTCGGTGGACACGCCCATCAGCCGCGCGCCCAGCCGGTTGATGGCGGTGGCGCGCAACGCCTTGCCGGCCAGCGTGCGCGCGAAGAACAGGTACAGGCCGGCCATCAGCAGCGCCGAGACCAGCAGCGTGACGATGGCCTGGCCCGAGATCGTCACCGCGCCCGCGCTGAAGCTCGCGTCCCAGAACGGCGGCGTGCGGTAGCCTTCGGCGCCGAAGAACACCAGGCCGAGCCCGACCAGCGTGAAGTGCACGCCGACAGAGACGATCAGCAGCAGCAGCACCGACGCGTCGGCCAGCGGCTGGTAGGCGAGGCGGTAGACCAGCGGGCCGATGGACGTCACGAGCACCAGCGTCAGCACGCCTTGCAAGGCCAGGGGCAGCGCGTGGCCGCTGGCCACGAAGGTGACGCCCGCGGCCGCGACCGGCAGGGCGCACAGGCGGCCGATCTCGAGTCCCGTGAGCGACCATGCGCGCTTCGAGCGCACGCCGTCCCACAGCTCGCGCAGCACGGTCAGCGCCGCCAGCAGCAGCGCCAGCCAGACGGTGCCGGGCACGCGCCCGAGCTGCAGCATGGCGAGCGTGAGCGCGCTGTAGGCGACGAACTCGCCCTGGGGGATGAGGATCACGCGGGTGACCGCGAACACGAGCACGATGGCCATGCCCAACAGCGCGTACACGGCGCCGTTGCCGATGCCGTCCAGCAGCAGCACGGCGGCGATCGTCGAATCCATCCCGTCCTTTCGGTGTTGATCCCCGAATTTACCTTGCCCGGCCGTGCGGCCGGCCCGACGGTGTCGCCGCTGGCGGTTAGTCGTCCAGCAGTCCGCGCTGCCAGAGCGTGGCGGCCTGCTCGAACGGCGAGGCCGTGTCGGTGAAGGCGTCGGCGTCGTGCGCCAGCTTCAACCAGTGGCGCGTGTCGTGGAAGCCGCGCGGCGTCTCGTCCGAGCGCGCGGCATCGAACCAGGACAGCACCTGGGCGTACTGGTCGGCGTGGCGGGCGTGCGTCCAGGCCAGGCCCACCAGGTCGGCGAAGGCCTCCTCGCGGCGCGTGATGCGCATCTCGCGGGCCATGGCCTGCAGCTCGGCGGTGGGCTGGCTGGTCTCGATGACGTCGGGCTTGTCGGCGAGGCCACCGGGCAGGCTGTCGAAGGCGCCGCTGCGGTGGCGCTGGCAGTGGCCGATCTCGTGTGCCGTCATGGCCTCCAGCGTGGCCTGCAGCAGCGGCGCCGGGATGGCGGCGAGCGTGGCTTCGGCGGCCGGGTTGCCGCGCATCGCGAAGACCAGCTTGCAGCGGCCGTCCTCGTAGCCCATCGCGAGCGGGGCGGCGCCGGGCTCGGCCTGGGGCAGCACGACGATGTCGATGGGCATGCCTTGCTTGAGCGCCCACGCCACCGGCGGGGTGGCGCCGGCGAGCCAGCGGTGTTCGGTGTCGGTGAGATCGGCCGCCGCGGGAGCGCCGCGGGCGGCCAGCAGCAGGACGGCCAGCGCGAGCGCGGAGGCGGTCCGGGCGGCGGCCACGGCGTCCGGCCGCCTACTTCTGGCGGGCCTGGCGGCAGCCGGCCAGCGTGCGCTCCAGCACGGAGCGCGCCTTGTGCGCCGTCGCGTTGGGTTGCAGCAGGTGGCCGGTTTCCTCGAAGAAGCGGTTGGACAGCGCGTGGACGACCTGCGGATGGGCGCCGCCCTGGCGTTCGAGCAGCGAGGGCGTCGTGGCGCCGGTCAGCGCCTTGCGCAGCATCCTGGCGTGCACGCGGTAGCGCAGGGCATTCATGGGCACGCGACCCACCTCCATGGCCTGCAGTTCGCCGGCGAGGTGTTCGATGAAAAGCTGTTTCGAGTCCATGGCCGCAAGCATGGCACCGGCGGCCGCCGCCGGTCGGGGGAACATCGGCGGCAAACGTGCGTTTTTCCCGGTCGGAACGGGAAATCTGGCGACCAAGGGCGCCTGGGGCCCGCGTCAGCGCGACAGCTGGTTACACGGCTTGCGGACCGCAATCATTGGCGGCCGCCGACGCGTACCGGGGCCCTTCGCGTCGGCGCTCAGGACGCCGTGGCGCGTGCCTGGTCGCGCAGCGCGCGAACCTGCGCGTGGTTGCGCTTGACGCCTTCGTACTGGCGCTCGATCAGCATGCGGATGTTGTCGGGCAGCGCCTCGTCGAGGGCGTCGCGATAGCGCTCCAGCGCCGAGTCCTCGCCCTTTTCGCAGGCCTCGAGCAGCGACTTGTCGCTGTAGCCCGCGAGCGTGCCCAGCAGCGAGACCCAGCCGCGATGCAGCGCGCCGCTGGCGCTGCCGCCGGTCTCGGGATCGCCACCCAGCTGCAGCACCTGCGCGCGCAGGTCGGCGCAGGCCTGGTGGCACTCGCTGGCGCGCGTGGCGAACAGCGTCTTCAGGTCGGTGGAATGCACGTGCTCGGCCACGTTGCGGAAGCCGCGCTCGCCATCGTTGCAGGTCTCGATGAGCGTGTTGAGGATATCGATGGTGTCTTGGTTGTCCATGGCGTGGCCTTTCGGGTTGACGGTGAAGTGACCCTTGGCCGGCAGATCGCGTGCCCAGCGGCGCGCGCCGGCAAGTCCTGCCGCTCCGTCAGAGGAAGAACTCGAAGCGCCGTGCCAGCATCTCGACCAGGCGCTGGCGCAGGCCGCGCCGGGCCCACTCGTCGCGCCGGATCTCCCTGGAACGCGCCACGTCGGCCAGGAAGACCTGTTCCATCTCCGCGCCCAGCGTCGCGTCGAGGATCACGAGATTGGCCTCCGCGTTGTGCAGGAAGCTGCGCCAGTCGAGGTTGCTGGAGCCCACGGTCGTCCACAGGCCGTCGATGACGCAGGTCTTGGCGTGCAGCAGGGTGTCGTGCAGTTCGTGCAGGTGCACGCCCGCGCGCAGCAGGCGCGCATAGTGCGAGCGGCCGGCCTGCAGCGGCGCCCAGAAGTCGCTCACGCCGGGCAGCAGCAGGTGCACGTCAACGCCGCGCCGCGCCGCGCGCACCAGCGCGCGCATCAGGCGCCGCGTGGGCACGAGGTAGGCGGTGGTCAGGTAGATGCGTTGCTCGGCGGCAGCCAGCGCCGACAGCAGCGCGCGGTAGAAGGGATTGCGGCGGCGGCCGGCGTCGCACGCGGCCACCGCCACGCGATGTTCGCCCACCGGAGCGATCGGCGGGAAGTAGTGCGAGCCGCGCAGCGCGATCGGCGAATGCCGGCTCCAGTGACGCATGAACAGGTGCTGCAGCTGGGCGACGATCGGGCCCTCGACGCGCACGTGCGTGTCGCGCCAGCCCGGCTTGGCCGGCGCCTCGCCGCCCGCGGCGGCCACCGAGCGGCCCAGCGCCGCCAGGGGCGACGAGCCCGCCGAATACACCGGGCTGATGTTGACGCCGCCGATGAAGCCGATGCGGCCGTCCACCACCATCAGCTTGCGATGGTCGCGCAGATGGAGCGCGCGGCTGAGGAGGTTGCCCAGGCGGCGCAGCGGGTTGTACTCGCACACGTTGACGCCGTTGGCGCGCAGGTGCTCGAAGAAGCTCGCCGGCGTGCCGATGGAGCCGAAGCTGTCGTAGAGCACGTTGACCCGCACGCCGGCCTTCGCGCGAGCGATCAGCCGCCGCGCGAACTCCTCGCCGGGCCCTTCGGCCTCGAGGATGTAGCTCTCGAGGTTGACGTGGTCGCGGGCGTTGGCGATGGCCTCGAACATCGCCGCATAGGTGCCGGGGCCGTCCTGCAGCAGCGCCACGCGGTTGCCCGCGACGAGGGGTTCGCCGAGGCCGGCCACCAGGGCGTGCGCGTGGCTGTGCGCGGCCATCAGCGGCGGAGCCCCGGCAGGCATGGGCTGCGTCCGGAGCGGGACGGGCGCGGACATGGGCGATGCCTCCCCGGGTCCGGGCGGCACGGTGCTTGCCTGAAAGAGACCATCCAACGTCCTACAACCCGTTCAACCAGGAACTTCAAGTGACCTCCCGTCTTCGTGCACTCAGCCGTGGCGCGATCGCCCTGGCGGCGCTCGGGATCGCCATGGGTGCCTGCGCGCAATCTTCGCAGACCAGCCTGGCCAGGGAGATCGGCGGGTCCGGGTCGGGGGGCAAGGGCTTCATCGACCTGTCCATCGGCAAGGCCACGTACGCGATCTCGTGCGGCAACGTGGCGGGCCTGACCTGCTCGCGCGGCACGACGTCGTACGGCCTGACCGGCGGCAACATGATCACCGAGAACCTGGGGATCGAGCTGAGCGCGATGAATCTCGGCAAGGCCGACGCGGCCGGCGGCAGCGTCATCGCGCGCGGCGTGAACCTGAGCGCCGTCGGACGACTTCCTCTCGGAGACAGCTTTGCCGTCGAAGGGAGGGTCGGCCCGACCTACGGCGTCACCCACGTCGCCGCGATCGCGGCCTCGGGGCTGCCCAGCGGCCGCGCCAGCGGACTCGGGCTCGGCTATGGCGTGGCGCTGGACATGAACGTCGCGCGCGGCTGGCACGGGTCGGTGGGCTGGGAACGGCACGACTTCCATTTCGTCGGCCAGGGCCGCTCGGCCGTCAGGAACATGACGCTGGCGCTCGGCTATTCCTTCTGAAGCTGCCACGGGAGTCCGCCGGCGGCGGTGCCGCGTTGCGGCAAATCAGGGGCCCGGTGTCCTCGCGACGGCTGACCACACGCCGTGATTATTCAAATTCATGAAGCCATCGGCGCTCGATCGTTCGGCCAAGCTGCACGGACACGTGGAATGGCCTCGTTTGCGGGCATTCAAACGTGGCGGTACAAGGGTTTACCCGCAATCATCGTTTCTGGCATGGGCGTTGCAATCCACTGAGGCATGAACGCGAACCCGGCAACTCTTGCCGGTGCCGCACCACTGCTCAGGAGGAACCAATGGGTTCGATGGACTTCCGCACGGAACAGCGCCAGGCGCAGACGCTGTCCCCCCGCCTGCAACACGCCGTTCGCCTGTTGCAGCTCTCGTCGCTCGAGTTCGCCCAGCAAGTCCATGACGCCCTGGGCAAGAACCCGTTCCTCGAGGAGGACGGCAACCCCGACGACCAGAGCGACGAAGGCCTGTCCCCGGAGCAGGCCGCCGAGGCCCAGGAAGCCCGCGAGGCCCAGGAGGCCGCCGCCGACACCATGGCCGCACCCGAAGGCGACCTGCCCGGCGAAGGCGACCGCGACATGTGGCAGGCCGACGGCCTCGGATCGGGCAAGCGCGCCGACGACGACGAGACCAGCGCGCTCGACATGATGGCCGTGCCCACCTCGCTCGCCACGCATCTGCACGGCCAGCTGGCGGTGCTGCCGCTGACGCTGCGCGACCTGGTGCTGGCCAAGGTGATCGTCGAGTCGCTGGACGACGACGGCTACCTGCGCAACGACCTGCAGGAGATGATCGAGGTGGCCGACCTCGATCCGGCCGCCACGCTGGAGGAGATGCAGATCGCCCTCAAGCGCGTGCAGGCGCTGGAGCCGGCCGGCGTCGCCGCGCGCAGCGTCTCCGAATGCCTGCTGGCGCAGCTGTCCGCCATCGAGGATGCCGATGCCCGCGGGCTCGCGCAGCACATCATCAGCGAGCACCTGAACTGCCTGGCCGCCAAGGACGTGAGCACCATGGCGCGCGCGCTGGGCCGCACGCCGGCCGAGATCGAGGCCGTGTGCGACCGCATCCGCCGCCTCGACCCGCGCCCGGGCTGGCGCTTCGGCTCCACGCAGCTGCAGTACGTGATCCCCGACGTGATCGTGCGCAAGGTGCGCGGGCAATGGAACGTGCAGCTGAACCCGGCCATCATCCCCAAGGTGCGCCTGAACCAGGTCTACGCCGAGCTGTTCCAGCGCCATCGCCGCGGCCAGAACGCCGAGATGGCCTCGCACCTGCAGGAAGCCAAGTGGACGATGTGCAACGTCGAACAGCGCTTCTCCACCATCCTGAGCGTGGCCGAGGCCATCGTCTCGCGCCAGAAGCACTTCCTCGAGTTCGGCGCGATGGCGATGAAGCCGCTGGGCCTGCGCGAGATCGCCGACGAGCTGGGCCTGCACGAGTCCACCGTCTCGCGGGTGACGAACAACAAGTACATGGCCACGCCCATCGGCGTGTTCGAGCTGAAGTACTTCTTCTCGCGCGCCATGACCACGGCCAGCGGCGGCGCCTGCTCGGGCACCGCCATCCGCGGCCTGATCAAGGACATCATCGAGGCCGAGGCGCCCACCGCGCCGCTGTCGGACGCGGAGATCGCGCGGCAGCTCGCCACCCAGGGCCTGCAGGTGGCGCGCCGCACGGTCACCAAGTACCGGCAACTGCTCAAGATCGAGGCGGTGGAACGGCGCCGGCGCCACGCGCCGTCCTGAGCGCCCATGAACGACGGCCCCTGAACGCAGCTGCGCCGGCCCGCCCGCGCGCCGCGGTCGCGGGCCGCATCGCGGAACTGCGGGGCGGGACGTCCAGACCATGGCCAGGGCTCGCGAAGAGGCGACACGCATGTCTTCCACTGCAGAAGAGCTGGCACGCATCCAGACGGCGCTGGCCGACGCCCAGGCGGCGCTCGCGGCCGCGCGCGCGGAACGCGACGGCGCGATCCGCGACGCGGCGGCGGCTCATCGCCGACGCCACGCGTTCCTGGCCGGCCTCGCACATGACCTGCGCAACCCGCTCGCGCCGTTGTCCAACGGGCTGGAGCTGCTGCGCCTGACCGACGACGACCCGAGCGGCCGCCTGCGCACACGCGGCCTCATGGAACGCCAGGTGGGCCACCTGATGCGCATCGCCGACGAGCTGTCCGACCTGGCGCGGCTGTCCGGCGACAAGGCCGCGTTGCACCAGGCGGCGTTCGACCTGACGGCCGTCCTGCGCGGCCTGCAAGGCCGGCTCGCCCCGGCGTTGGCGGCCCAGGAGATGGCGCTGGAACTCGATGCCGGCGCCCCGGAGCTGCCGCGCCTGCGCGGCGACGCGCCGCGCATCGCGCAGGCCGTGGGCCACCTCGTCGACGACATCCTGCGCCACGCCGAACGCGGCAGCACGATACGCGTCGCGGCGAGCGTCGAGGGCCCGCTGATCGCGCTGTCGATCGGGACCGTGGCCGACGCCGATTCACCGGGCGCGATGGCGCCGCTGGAGGACGTGGACGTCGCCGCGCTGGGCCTGGGCGTCGCGCTGGCGCTGCAGCTGTCCATGTTGCACGGCGGCGGCCTGCAGGGCTGGCGGTCGCCCGGGACGCGGCGCGTGCGCTTCCGCATGACGCTGCCCGTCGACGCCGTGCCGGCGCTGTGAACCACGCCGGGCATGGGCGTTGCTGCCGGGAAGGCGAGGGCGCTTCCGTCGGGGCGCCGAGCCGGCTGGAGAATCCGTCCCATGTCCCAGGATCAACGAACCCGCGTTCAAGCGATGAGCGGCGCCGCGTCGATCTTCGCCGGCGGCGGCAGCGTGCCGGTGCCGCCGGACACGGGCTTGCCGCCCGCGATGCCGCCGATGGCGCCGCCGCCCGCCCCGGTGGACGATCCGTCGCCCGCCGCCACGCCGCCGGCCCCGGTGGGCGAGCCGCCGCGCGACAGGTCGCCTGCCGCCTGCCGCATCACCTGATGGATGAAGTGGAGCTTGCGCACCGCCGGCTTCGACAGGACGAGCGGATGGAAATCGGGCTCGCCTCGGGTTGCTCTTGCGTGGCCGCGAGGCCACGCCCGGCGGGCGCGTCGCTTGCCGAAGTTGAAACGAACCGCAACGGCGCTTGCCTCGCCGCGGGCGCCCTGAGCGACAAGCTTTCCGCTTCGCCGACGGCCCGTCGATCCGCGGCTGACTTCACTCGGGCCGGCGCCCTCTGCGCCGGCTCTTCATCACCCCCGGAAAGCGTCTCGGCAAGAGCGCCTACCGGTCCAGGCGTCGTCCGGGCGCCTCACATTCCAAGGAGACATCATCATGGGCAAGTATCTCGTCGGTTGGCTGCTTGGCGTCCCGGTCCTCGTGCTGGTGATCCTGTACTTCTTCTTTCATTGAACGCCCGCAGGTCCGGCGCCCGTGACTCCGGTACAGGCCTTGCCGCTCCTGAACGGGCCCGGCCATGCGCCGGGCTTTTTCATGGCGCGGCCGATTCCGGGGCGTTCAGCACGATCTCCAGGTGGTACCCGTCCGGGTCGAGCACGAACGCGGCGTAGTAGTTCGGCCCGTAGTGCGGGCGCGGGCCCGGTGCGCCGTTGTCCGTGCCGCCATGCGCCAGCGCTGCCGCGTGGAAGCGGTGCACCGACGCGCGGTCCGGCGCCGCGAACGCGAGGTGGAAGCCCGCCGGCGGCGCGATGGGCGAGGCGGTGCGCTGCTTGATGGCGAACTTGTCGCCGCCGCCCTCGCGCCCGTAGCCCGCGGCCTGGTCGTTGGCGCCGCCGTCGAAGTCGCTCCAGACGCGCACGAAGCCGAGCTCGCCGAGGACGGCGTCGTAGAAGGCCGCCGAGCGGCGCAGGTCGGCGACGCCGAACGAAAGGTGGTGCAGCATGGCGGGCGGATCCTGTGAGTGCGAATCACCGGATTCTGACCGCTCCTACAACAGCAGCTCGCTGGCCTCGCCCGTGGGCACCGGCGTCATCGACGGCAGGGACACCTGCACGGCGTGCTGCAGCCCGTCGTCGTGCAGCGGCAGCCGGCTGGTGCCCAGCGGGTTGCCATCCAGCGTCACGCGCGGCGCCCTGTCGTGGCCGGTGCGGTCGAACTCCAGGCGGAACAGCGTCGCCCCGTGCACGTAGTCCACCGCGAAGCCGCTCCAGTGGGGCGGGATGCGCGGGTCGATGAGCAGCGTGGCGCGGCCGTCCACCACCTCCAGGCGCAGCCCGAGCACCGCCTCCACCAGCAGGCGATACATCCAGCCGGCCGAGCCGGTGTACCAGCTCCAGCCGCCGCGGCCGGTGTGCGGCGCGACGCTGTAGACGTCGGCCGACATCACGTAGGGCTCCACCTTGTAGACCGCCACCTCGGCGGGCGTGCGCGCGTGGTTGACCGGGTTGATCATGTCCACCACATCCCACGAGCGCCGCGCGTCGCCGCTGGCGGCGAACGCCATCGCCGCCCAGATCGCGCCGTGGGTGTACTGGCCGCCGTTTTCCCGCACGCCGGGGACGTACCCGCTGATGTATCCCGGGTTCGGGCCCTTGCCGTTGAACGGCGGGTCGAGCAGCTTGACGATGCGCTGCTGCGGGTCGATCAGCCGGGCCGCCAGCGAATCGAGCGCCTTGCGCGCGCGCTCGCGCGGCGCGATGCCCGAGAGCACCGACCAGCTCTGCGCGATCGAGTCGATCTGGCACTCCACGCCGGTGGCGGTGCCCAGCGGCGTGCCGTCGTCGAAGTAGGCCCGGCGGTACCACTCGCCGTCCCAGGCGCTGGCGTCGACGGCGGCGGCCAGCTTGTCGCGTGCCTCGTGGCAGGTGCGGGCGAAGGCCTCGTCGCGGTTGGATTGCGCCAGACCGGCGAACTCGCGCAGCACCTCGCACACGAAGAACGCCATCCACACGCTCTCGCCCTTGCCGTGCTCGCCGATCAGGTTCATGCCGTCGTTCCAGTCGCCGCCGCCCATCAGCGGCAGGCCGTGCGCGCCCAGGCGCAGGCCGTGCCTGACCGCGAGTGCCGCATGCTCGTACAGCGTGGCCGTGCGGTGCGACACGTTGGGCATGTCGAAGTACGACTCGTCCTCGTCCTTCAGCGGCCGGCCCTCGATGAACGACACCTCTTCCGCCAGCACCGCGTGGTCGCCGGTGGCCTCCACGTAGCGGCACAGCGCCATCGGCAGCCACAGGTAGTCGTCGCTGATGTGCGTCCGCACGCCGCGGCCCTGTGGCGGATGCCACCAGTGCTGGACGTCGCCTTCCTCGAACTGGCGGCTGGCGGCCAGCAGCAGTTGCGTCCGCAGCAGTTCCGGGCGCGCGTGGACCAGCGCCATCGCGTCCTGCAGCTGGTCGCGGAAGCCGAACGCGCCGCCCGACTGGTAGTAGCCGCTGCGCGCCCACAGGCGGCACGAGATGGTCTGGTACACCAGCCAGCCGTTGGCCAGGGCGTCGAGCGCCGGGTCGGGCGTGCGCACCTGCACCGCGCCCAGCGTCTTCGTCCAGTGGGCGACGACGCGCTCGAATTCGTCCTGCGCGACGGCGTCGCCGCGGTACTTCAGCGCGGTGCGTTCGGCGTCGCCGTGGCTCTTGCCCATGCCCAGGCGGAACACGACGGTGCGCGTCTCGCCCTCGGCCAGGTCGAACGGCACCTGGAACGCGGCGCACGGGTCGAGGGCAGCGCCGGTGCGGCCCGACAGGCCCGCGCGCCGCAGCGCCACCGGCTCCTGCAGGTTGCCGTTGCGGCCGATGAACTCGGTGCGGTCGCAGGTCATGCTGCCGGCCGCCTGGTGCTCGGCGTCCACGTCGAAGAAGCCCATGTAGTCGGCGTGATCGCCGCTGTACGGGTTGCGCGCCGTGGCGGGGCCGTCGCCCTGGTGGTCGGTGACGATGTGCGGCGCCGTCGCCGGCCGCAGGCTGCCCAGCACCCATTCCACGTAGGCCGTGGCGCTGAGCCGGCGCGGTCGGCCGGAGTCGTTGCGCAGCGTCAGCACCGAGAACTTCACCGGCGCGTCGATGGCGCAGAACACCTTCAGCTCGGAGCGGATCCCCTGCGCGTGCTGTTCGAACAGGCTGTAGCCGAAGCCGTGGCGCGCGACCGCGGCGCGGCCCGGCGTGCCGTCCGGGTTCAGCGCCACGCCGTGCGGCATCCAGGCGACGCCGGTCTCCTCGTCGCGCAGGTGGAAGGTCTCGCCGCTGGGGTCGGACACGGGATCGTTGTGCCAGGGCGTGAGCCGCCATTCGTGCGCGTTCTCGGCCCAGGTGTAGGCCGCGCCCGACTCCGAGATCACGGTGCCGAAGTCCGGGTTGGCGATCACGTTGGCCCAGGGCGCGGGCGTGCGCACGCCCAGCGGCGGCGCGACGACGTATTCCTGGCAGTTGCGGGCATAGCCGCCGTAGCCGTTGAAGAGCGCGAGGTCGCCTGTGGGCACGCGTTGCGCCGGCGTGGTCTCGGGCCGCGCGGCGCGCGTCGGCACGAAGGGCGCCAGGCGGCGCTCGGGGTCCGCACCGGGGCGCGACTGGCCCTTGGGCGCGACGCGGCGCTCGGTGCGCAGGCGTCGGTTGAGCTGCTCGGCCAGCGAGCCCTGGCGGTCGCTGAGCACCGCGCGCGCCACCGACATCAGCAGGATGCGGTCTTCCAGCGGGATCTGGTCGGCGTGGCGCACGAAGATGCCGCCCGGGCGGTCGACCACGTGGGCTTCGACGCCGGCCGCGATCAGGCCCATGATCTGTTCGTGCAGCCGCTGGCGGTAGATGTCGCGCTCCTCGTTCCAGACCACCAGGTCCACCGCCAGGCCCTTCAGGCGCCACCAGGCGTGCGCCATCACGAGCTGGCGCACCAGCTCGAGGTTGGCGACGTCGGAGATCTGCACCAGCACGATGGGCAGGTCGCCCGAGATCGCGTAGCCCCACAGCCCCGACTGGCCGCGCCGGTTCTGCCGGATGATGGACGGGTCGGCCCGCAGCGCGCCCTGGCTGAACAGCACCGCGCCGGCCAGGCGTGCGTACAGCTGCGCGTCGGCCTCGCTGGCGTTGAGCTGGCGCAGCAGCACCTGGCTGTGCGTCCACGCAAGCTCGAACACGCGCTCCGCCAGCCGGCGGTCGCGGTACTTCTCGATCAGCGCGAGGCAGTCGGCGCGCTGGTCGCCCACGCCCACCACCAGGTCGACGATCGCCGTCTCGTCGGGCTGCAGCGTGATCGCGCAGCGGCTGGCCGCCACCGGATCGAGCACCGAGCCCGCGGAGTTCGACAGCGCGTCCTCGCCGAACATCGCGGCCGGCGCGCGCAGGCTGCCGCCGCGGCCGATGAAGCGGGCGCGGTCGGTCTCGTGCGTCACCGGCGTGACGTTGCCGGTGCCGCGCGGCGGGTGCACGGCCATCAGGTGGAACATCCACGGCGACGGATCCTTCTCGGCGCGCGGTCGGCGGTTGGCGAGCAGGGCGGGCAGGCCGCCGACGATCTCCGTCTGCACGAACAGCTTGCCGAAGGCCGGATGCTGCACGTCGGCGGCCGGCGTCATCAGCACCACCTCGCAGTAGCTGGTGACCTCGATGGTGCGCGCGCGCCGCGTGGTGTTCTTGATGCGGATGCGGCGCAGCTCGATCGCGTCCTCCGGCGACACGGCGATCTCGGTGTGGGTGTCGATGCCCGAGTCGCGGCGCCGGAACTCGGCGCGGCCCTCGGTGAAGATCGCCTGGTAGTCGGAGGTCTTGCGGCCGGTGGGCTGGAACGAGGTGGACCAGTACTCGCCGGTGTCGATGTCGCGCAGGTAGGCGAAGCTGCCCCACTCGTCGCGGGTGGCGTCCTCGCGCCAGCGCGTGACGGCCATGTCCTTGTAGCGGGTGTAGCCGCCGCCGGCCTGCGTCACCATCACGTGGAAGCTGCCGTTGGACAGCAGCTGCACCTCGGGCGTGGGCGTGAGCGGGTCGGTGAACAGGCGCAGCGGGGTCTCGGTGGTGCCCGGCACCGCGCGCGGCGCCGACGGCTCCATCGTGGCCTCGGCGACGACGGGCATCACGTCCTTGGGCACGCGCTCGTGCAGCAGCATCAGCGTGGCCTGCACGCTGCGGTCGGCCGCGAAGTGCCGCTGCATGCGCGAGTGGCCCAGCGCCTGCTCGATGGCCAGCAGGCTCATGCCCTGGTGATGGGCCATGAACGAGCGCACCACGGCCTTGGTCTGGCCGCGCGGCACGCGCAGCGGGGTGTAGTCGACCGCCTCGTAGAAGCCGTACTCGCCCGCCGCACCGAGCGCAGCGAGGCGCTGCAGGTTGGCGCAGGCGGCCACGGGCTCGACGATGGTGGCCATCGCCGTGGCATAGGGCGCGATCACCAGCTCGTCGCCCAGGCCGCGCTTCAGGCCCAGGCCCGGCACGCCGAACGCGCGGTACTGGTAGTTCAGCGCGGTGTCGGTGGCGTTGTAGCCCGACTCCGAGATGCCCCAGGGCACGCCGCGCTCGCGGCCGTAGTCGATCTGGCGCCGCACCGCGGCGCGGCAGGTCTGGTCCAGCAGCGTCTGCTCGAAGTTGGGCATGATCAGCGGCGGCATCAGGTACTCGAACATCGAACCGCTCCACGACATCAGCACCGGGTTGCCGTCGTGCGCCGTCAGCAGCCGGCCGAGCGCGAACCAGCTCTCCTGGGGCAGCTGGCCGCGCGCGATGGCCGCGAAGAGACCCAGGCGCGCCTCGGAGGCCAGCAGGTCGTAGTGGCCCGGGTCGAGCACCCGCTCGTCGACGTTGAAGCCGATGGCCATCAGGTGGCGCCGGTCGTCGTACATGAACTGCTGTTCCTGGTCGCTCAGGGCGTCCACGCGGCGCGCGAGCTCCTCGATGCGGTCGACGAAGATGCGGGCGCGGCCGATGTCCAGCGCGGCGAGCACGGCCAGCGTCGGCAGCGGCGCCTGCGCGGCGGCGTCGCGCGCCGCCGGCGACGCGTCGGGGGCCAGCGGCACGGCCAGTCCGCCGAAGGCCGAGAGCTCGTCGAGCCCGGCCTCGCATTGCGCCACCAACTGGCGTGCCCAGCGCAGGGCCTCGCCGGTGTCCTCTTCGAGGTTGGTGTCCTTGCGCGCGGCGTCGCCCGACAGCGCGGCCTCGACGGCGACGAGCACTTCGCGCGCGACGGTCTCGAACGATGCCAGCAGCGCCTGCAGCGCCGCCGCGGACGTGGGCAGGTCGGGACCGGCGGCGCCGACGAGCTTGTCGGCGCGCTCGAGCGCCGGCAGGTGCGTGCCCGCGGGCAGGCTCTCGCGCACGAGGCCCAGCAGGTCGGCGATGCCCTGGCACCACAGCGGCGAGAACGGCGCCTCCGAAGGCAGCGCGAGCAGCGCCATGCGCAGCGTCATCAGCTGCGCGACCAGGTTGCCCGAGTCCACGGTGGAGATGTAGCGCGGCGCCAGCGGCAGCAGCGACTGCGTGTCGTACCAGTTGTAGAAATGGCCGCGATGGCGTTCCAGCAGCTCCATCGTCGTGACGGTGGCGGCGATGCGCGTGAGCATCTGGTCCAGCGTGATGAAGCCGGAGTCACGCGCCGTGAGGTTGGCCAGCAGCGAGAAGCCGATGTTGGTGGGCGAGGTGCGATGCGCCACGCGGGCCACCGGATGCAGCTGCACGTTGTCGGGCGGCAGGTGGTTGTCCTCGGAGCCCACGAAGGTCTCGAAGAACGCCCAGGTGCGGCGGGCGACCCGGCGCAGGAAGCGGCGCTGCGTCGCGTTCAGCTCGCTGCGCGGCTGCGACAGCGGGCGGTCGGCCCACCAGACGACCAGCGGCGAGAAGAACCACAGCAGCAGCAGCGGCGCGGCGGCCGGCAGCGCCCAGGGCCGCACGTGCACGAGCAGGGCGGCGATCAGCACGGCCGCCGTCGGCCCGGCCCACATCGCACGGACGCTGTCGCGCAACGCAGCCAGCGAGCCGGCCTCGTGGCCCTGGCGGATGTCGGCCGAGGCCGTCCATTCGAGCAGCCGGCGCCCGCGCACCATGCGCCAGATCGTGCGCGCGATCGCGTCCAGCGTCGCCACGGCCTCGGTGGGCAGGCAGGCGAGGGTATGCACCAGCTGCAGCATCTGCAGCCCCAGCGGCAGCAGGCGGCGGGGCGACGGCAGGGCGGTGAGCCAGTTGACAGGCGCGCGCGCCAGTCCCACCACGTGCGCCGCAAAGGGCACGATGCCCACGATCACGACGATCCGCAGCGTCCACATGAAGGGCTTGGGCAGGCGGGCCCAGCCCAGCACCGCCAGCACGATCAGCGCCGCGGGCACGAGGCTGCGGCGCAGGTTGTCGAACAGCTTCCAGCGCGACAGGGCCGGCAGCGGGTTGCGCGGCGCGCCCGGCAGGGCGTGCAGGCGCCGGCGCAGCCAGCCGATCAGCTGCCAGTCGCCGCGCACCCAGCGCCGGCGGCGCGCCATGTCGGCGCTGTAGCGCGACGGCGTGTCTTCCAGCAACTGCACGTCGGACAGCAGGCCCGAGCGGGCATAGCAGCCCTCGATCAGGTCGTGGCTGAGGATGCGGTTGTCGGGCATGCTGTCGTGCGTCGCGCGCTCGAACGCGTCGACGTCGTAGATGCCCTTGCCCACGAACGAGCCTTCGCCGAACAGGTCCTGGTACACGTCCGAGACCGCGCGCGTGTACGGGTCGATCCCCGGCTCGCCGCCGAACATGCGCGCGTAGCCGGAGCGGCCGACGCTGGGCAGGTTCAGGCCCACGCGCGGCTGCAGGATGCCGTAGCCCTCCACCACGACGTCCTTGCGCGTGCCGGTGCCGAAGCGCGGTCGGTTGAGCGGGTGGGCCATCGCCGACACCATCTCGCTGGCCGATTCGCGCGGCAGCTGCGTGTCGGAGTCCAGCGTGATCACGTAGCGCACGTCCTGCAGCGACAGCGTGTCGCCGACGATGCGCGCGAACGCCTTCTCGGCGTCGGGCCGGCCGCGCAGCAGCGCGTTCAGGTCGGCCAGCTTGCCGCGCTTGCGCTCGCGGCCCATCCAGGCGTTCTCGGCGGCGTTCCAGCGGCGCGGGCGGTGCAGCAGCAGGAACGGGGCGGGGCGCTGGTGGTGGTCGGGCGGCTCGGCGTAGCGGCGGTTGAGCGCGGCAATGCGCGTCTCCGCGTAGTCGACCAGGTCGCCGTCTTCCGGCAGCGTCTCCTGCTTCGCGTCGCGCAGGTCGGTCAGCAGCGCGAACTGCAGGTGCGGGTCGCGGTTGGCCAGGAAGCGCACCTCGAGGGCGTCGACCAGCGTGTCGACGTCGGCGTGCCGGCCCAGCAGCGTGGGCACGGCCACCAGCGTTCGCGCGCGCGGCGCGATGCCCATCGCGTAGTCCATGCGCGGCAACGCCACGGGCGTCGCGCTGAGCGTCACGATCCAGTTGACCAGCGACAGCGCCAGCTGGCTGGTGGCCAGCATCAGCAGCAGCACCAGCACGAGGCCCTTGGGCGTCCACAGGTGCAGGTCCAGCTCCTGCGCGGCCTGCTGGATCGGGCCCAGCGACATCAGCATCGCGAAGGCGACGATGCCGCCGATGTAGGCGGGCAGCGGCGAGTGGCCTGCGCGGTGCAGGAGCCCGGTGCGGCGCGCGTTCATCGCGGTCTCGAGGGCGGGCCGGCCGTTGCCGACGAGGTAGTAGCCCACGTGGGCCTCGCGCTCGTCGCGCTCGCCGCCGGCGGTCGCCGTGCCCAGGCGCGCGGCCGCGTCCACGGCCAGGGCGATGGCCTTGTGCGCCACCGCCGGCTCGTCGCCTCCGCTGGCGCGGGCCACGCTCTCCACCGCGTGGCGGTAGGTGTCGCGCGTGCCGAAATCCATGCGGCCGTAGACGCCGATGGGATCCTCGCGCAGGATCTGCTCGACGCTGCTGAGCGTCTCCACGAACTCGGGCCAGTGCGTGGCGCCCAGCAGGCGCAGGCTGCCGATGCTGTTGGACACCGAGACCTGGCTGGCCGCCTGCTTCTGGCCCTCGACGTGCACCAGGTGCTCGATGGTCTCGCCGGCGTCGGACAGGCGCTGCTCCATCCACGTGAGCGGCAGGGCCAGCGAGGCGCCCTGGCCCTGCAGGCGGCGCGCGAACTCGGCGACGAAGGCGCTGCTGAGCACGGGGTTGGAACGCGCCATGTCGGCGATCACCAGGATCAGGTCGCTGGGGCGTTCCTCGGCGGCCTGCAGCATGCGCGACGCCCAGGTCTCGGCCAGGTCGCGCTCGTCCAGCGCCGCGGCCACGCGCACCGCCACGCGGCGCAGGTTCTCGATCAGCGCCAGCCGCAGCATGATGGGGAACGCCCACAGCTCGCCCAGCTTGAGCGACTGGCCGAACTGGTAGGCCGCCACGAAGCGGCTCAGCGTGCCGCGGCCCAGGCGTCCGTCCGCGTGGGCGATCGCCTCCAGCGCGAGGTCGTAGACGCGGGGCAGCGTGCCGTCGCGAGTCTCGGAGGCCTCGGCCAGCCGCGGCAGCTCCTTGCTGTAGCCGGGCGGCAGGTGGCGCCTCGCGGTGCGGATCTCCTCATCGATGAGGTACATGTTGTCCAGCAACCACTCGGAGGCCGGCGTCACCGGGCGATCCCTGGCCACGGCCTGGCGCAGGCCGCGCGCGACGCTCTCCAGTACTCGCTGGTTGGACGCGAGGCGCGCCAGCAGCCGGTCGGGCTTGTGGCTCTGCGCGAGGCGGTGGCGGCTCGCCAGCAGCTTGCCGTGGGCCACCATCTGGTCGCTGCTGAACAGCGCCGCGCGCAGCGGCTCTTCCTCCTCGTGCTCGTTGCCCGCCCGCTGGTCCCAGGCGTGTTCTTGGGCCCAATCGGCGACCTGCGTGAACAGGGTGCGGAAAGAGCGATCGGATCCCGTCATCGGTGGTTGTCCTCTGGGCCCGGGGCGGACCGACAGGGGCGCCTGGGGCAAATGGCGAGCCCGGCCGTGGCGAGGCGGTCGCGGGGGCCGCCTGAATGCCCCTTCGCCGCTCGACCGGACGGGGGTAAACGTTGCGGCAAGGCCGCCGGCACGTCCATTGCCGCGGGAGTCCATCCGCCGGGCTCGCGCCCGGATCCCACCCTCCGACCGGGCAGCCGCCATGACCACCGCCGCCACCCCTGCCGCCACTGCCTCGCCCTGCGACAGCCCCTGCGCCGATGCGCTGGACCGCTTGTCGCTGGGCCATGAACAGACCCGCGCGCTCGCCGACGAATGCCGCCGCTTCGCGCACCACGTGGCGTGCGATCCGGCGATGCAGGACGTCGCCGAGGCTCTTTGCCGCGCGATCCACCGGATGGCGGCGCTGGAGGAGGAACTGTTCTTCCCGGCGGCCCGGGCCGCGCTGGAGGCTTCCGCGCTGGTGGACCTGGCGGAACTGGAACATGCCACCGCGCGCCAGATCATTCGCCAGCTCCGGCGCACCGACCCGCGCGAGCCGCGCTACGAGGCCCTGGTGCTGGCGCTGACCGAGTGCGTGGAACGCCATGCGCGCCACGAGCAGGCGCTGCTGTTCCCGCGGCTGCGCGAGTCGGGCCTGGACATGGAGGCGCTGGACCGGCAGCTCGACGAGCGCCTCGCGCTGCACGACGACGAGGTCTCGCAGACGGAGGAACGCGGCGGCCGCGAGCGGGCCGCGGCGCATTGACGGCGCGTCGTCCTACGCGGCTTGGGCACAGCCGTTGCCTCATCCAACCCACCAGCCGCGAGCTGCGCAAGCACCCCGCGGCATTCGAGTCCGACGCCTTTCGCGTCCCAACGAAATCAGGAGTCCACACCATGTCCCCGATGCAAAAGTCCATCACCGCCCTGGCCGCTTCAGCGCTTCTGGCGACCGTCGGCTTCGCCACGGCCCAATCCACCGACACGACGACCAGCCCGGACGGCAGCACCACCACCACGACCACCACGGTGGACACGGCCACCCAAGTGATCCCGGCGCAACCCACCGGCGTGGTCGAACTGGCCAAGCCGCGCGGCACCGTCACGCCCACCACCAAGCAGGCCGACGGCCCCATGGGCATGGAGAACAACCTGATGACCACGGGCGTCATCGGCGGCATCGTCCGTCCGAGCGTCGGCGACCACGCGACGCCGCCGATCCAGCCCGACGACCAGATCGTCTCCGTGACCAGGGAAACGACGACCACCACCACGGTGACGCCGCCGGCGCCGGAACCCGCCGCGGCCCCGGCCGCCGAGCCGATGCCCGCTCCGGTCGCGGAGCCGATGCCGGCGCCCAGGGCCGATCGCAACTGATCGCGCCGCGGCGCCTCAGGAACGGGCTCCGCGGGGCCCGTTTTTTTTCGCCCCCGTGGCCGCTTCGAGGCGATGCACAGCACGGAATCGGCTAACCTGAGCGCGCGTCGGATCACGGTCGCGCCGGCACACCGGTTGCCGTGAAGGCCCTCAATCGGGCCGAGCGCCCGTTCGACGCCAACTCCTGGAGACTTCCATGGCCAACCCGCCCAGCACCACCCCCGACGCCACATTTCCCAAGAGCGGCGCCACGACCCCCAGTTCGGCCTCGCCGGCCACGCCGTCGGTCGGCGGCTCCGGCTCGCGCCCGACGGCGGTCGACGCGGCCGACGCGGCCATCGACCAGGCCGCCGCCGCCGAGCGTGACGTCATGCGCCGGGTGGTGCAGGGCGCCCACGAGGCCGTCGACCGCATCGCCGACAAGGCGATCCCCGCGGTCGAACGCCTGCGCGGTTCGTACAACGACGCGGCCGAATCCCTCAAGCAGAAGGCCGACCAGGCCGCCGACCTGAAGGACGAGTGGACGGAGAGCCTGCGCACCGCGGTGCGCGAGCATCCGCTGACCGCGATCGGCGCCGCGCTGGCGCTCGGCGTCCTGCTCGCCAGACTCACCTCCAACGACGATCGCTGAAACCTTCGCCCATGGTCGATGACGTACCGCCGCCGCACGAGGCGCCGCCCGACGAGGTCGTGTCGCTGCCCAAGGCGGCCGGTGCGTTGTTCGCCGACCTGCCCGGGTTGCTGAGCGACCGCGTCCGCCTGCTGTCGCTGGAACTTCGCCGCGCGTCCAATGCGTTGGGGCAGATGGTCGCGCTGGGGCTGCTGGCAGCGATCCTGTTCGCCACCGCCTGGATCACGCTGTGGGTGGGCCTGGCGGCGGCGTTCCTCGCCGTGGGCCTGGCCTGGCCCTGGATCGTGCTGCTGGTGCTGTTCATCAACCTGGCCGCGGGCATCTGGGCGCTGATGCGCGTGAAGGCGCTGGCGCCGCTGCTGGCGCTGCCGGCCACGCTGCGCCGCCTCACCGATTCCGACGCCCTCGAACGCGAGCCCGAAGGAGACCGCGACCATGGCTAGTCCGCCGCGCCCGGTGCCGCCCGTGCCCGAGTTGAGCCTCGACGAGCAGATCGCGTTGGCCGAACAGGCCGTCATCGCGCGCGACGCGCGCATCCGGCGGCGCACCGATGCGCTCGTCGCCCGCGTGAAGCGCGACGCCATCCGGCAGGCCGGTGGCGGCCTGCTGCTGGGCCTCGGCACCGTCGCGCTCACCTGGTGGCTCAGCCGGCTGGTGCGCAGGAATGCGCCCGTGCCGGAGCCGGCCGCGGCGCCGACGCCGGAGCCGCCGTCCGGCTTCGAGCACCTGCTGCGCGACACCGGCATCACGCTGGCCGGCCTGCTGCCCGTGCTGTGGCCGATGCTGCCGCGCTCGTGGCGGCGCAGCCTGACACCCGGCACCGCCAGCACGCTGCTGACCTTCATCGTGCCGATCCTGGGGCGCCTGTTCCAGCGCAAGCCGCGCGAGTCGCAGTCGTCCTGAACCACGCGTCGCCGACCTGGTCCACTGTCGGGCATGGCGCTTGCCACCAACCCGCAGGGCCAGGGATCCAGGCTCCTCCGCGATACCCGAGAGTAACCATGAACCACGCCCGCGTCCTGACGGCCGCCACGCTCGCCACTGTCTTGCTCGCGACCCCGGTCCTGGCAGTCGCCCAGGCCAACGCACCGGCGATGACGCCCGCCGAGCGCCACGACTGGGAACGCGCGCACCGCATCAGCAAGATCCTCGGCGCGGACGTGCGCAACAGGACCGGCGACAAGATCGGCGACGTGCGCGACCTGGTGGTCGACGGCAGCGGCACAATCCGGCTCGCCATCGTGTCCACCGGCGGCTTCCTGGGCGTCGGCGACCGGCTGCACGCGGTGCCCTGGGACGCACTGGCGCTGGGCCCCAAGGACGACCTCGTCCTCGACATCGACAAGGCCCGCCTGCAGGCCACCCCCGGCTTCACCTCGAAGACCTGGCCCAACCTCGGCGACGACCGCTGGCTGGCCGACAACCGACGCCACTACATCCACTGAACGAGCGCTGCCCTCCGGCGCGGGAGACCGACCATGAGATTGATCAACAGCCTGGCCCTGCTCACCATCGGCTACCTGGCCCTCACCCGGGTCAACAAGGTGCACGCCGCGCGCTTCGCCGCCAGGCCTTCGGCCAAGCCCGAGGAAGTGCAGACCTGGGAAGGCGAAGGCGGCGGCCTGCCCGGCGGCGGCCCGGGCCCCGGCGTCAAGGTGGCGCCGGCCGCCGTGCCCGATCCAGACCTGGCGCACGGCGGCGCCTGACGCCTCGGAGCTTGCTCAGGCCGGCAGGCGCGCGCGCCGGCGCTTGTCGCGCTTCTGGAGCACCCGGCGGCGCCGGTAGAGCGCCATCAGCGGCGTCGCCGACACGCCGTGCAGCAGCACCGACAACGAGATCGCCGGCAGCGTGGCGTTGACCAGGTCGGCGGACAGCGCGGGCGCCAGGCCCGAGTCGATCACCAGCGCCAGGTAGAACAGCGAGCCGACGCCGCGGATGCCGAACCAGGCCACCATGCGGCGTTGCGCCTTGGGCATCTCGCGCCCGGAGACCGTGAGGAGCACGCTCAGCGGCCGGATCACCACCAGCAGCAGGGCCGCGTAGACCAGCGGCTCGCCGCGCCAGTGAACCCAGGGCATCGCGAAGCCCAGCAGCAGCACCATCACCACCTCCACCAGACGGCCGCAGCGGTGGCCGAAGGCGAGCAGGCGGTCGGCCAACTCGTCGGGCTCGACGCCGGCGCGGTGCAACGCGTCGGTGGCCCGCGGCGAATGGCGGAACAGGCCCAGCGCCGCGGCGAACACGAACAGGAACGCCGAGGTCTCGGTGAGGCGCGAGAGCCCGTAGGCCACGGTGATGATGCCCAGGTACAGCAGCTCGTCCCAGCACAGGCCATGGCCGTGGCGAAGCAGCGCATGGACGGCCTTGCCCAGAACGCGGCCGAACGCCCAGCCCAGCAGGGCGCCGCCGGCGATGGGCCATGCCAGGTCGTGCCACAGCCAGTGCATGCCGGCCGGCCCGAGGTCGCCGATGCCCAGCAGCCCCAGCGCCAGCATGACGACCGGCAGCGCGGTGCCGTCGTTGAGGCCGCCCTCGGCGGTGAGCGACACGCGCACCGCGTCGCGGTCGTTCTGCGAGCGGATCTGCACCTCGGACGCCAGCACCGGGTCTGTGGGCGCGAGGATGCCCGCCAGCAGCAGCGCGCCCGACAGGCCCAGGCCGGGCATCAGCCACCAGCCGGCCAGCGTGGCCAACGCGATGGTGGCCAGCATGGTCCCGCTCGCGAGGATGAAGGCGACGCGCCAGCCCTTGATCGTCGACGGCATGCGCAGCTGCAGGCCTACCGCGAACAGCGAGATCAGCACCGCGATCTCGGTGACGATCACCAGCATGTCGGCCCGTTCCGGCGCCGTCGGCGGCATCTGCACGCGGCCCTGCACCATCCAGCCCGCGACCCAGCCGACGGCCAGGTAGACGATGGCCGGCGACATCGGCAGCCGGGTGACATGCAGCTCCAGCAGGCACATCGCCAGCAGGACGGTGCCCAGCAGGAGCAGGGTGGCGGTCAGCATCGCGGCGGCGCCTGCGCGGGCGTCAGGCGCCCCTGCGCGGCGGCGCGAACTTCGCCTTGGGCGACGAGGCCGGCAGCGGTGGCGACTCCGCCTGGCCCGTCTTCGCCCCCGCCTTGGCCGCGCCGTCGACGCGCGCGACCGCCGCGGTGCATACGTCGCGTTCCTCCTCCTTGAAGTCGACCAGCGCGAGCAGCGCCGCCAGCGGGTTGAGCAGCGACAGCGCCACGGCCGCGCCGGCGCGCTTGACCAGCGGCCTGGCCTCGGGCCGGATGTGCGGGTCGTCGAAGGGGCCCACCACCTTCACCGGCGTGCGCAGCGCCAGCGGGCTGAAATCGTGCGGATGCGCGGTCATGCGCAGGTCCAGCGATTCGGTGGCCAACGACAGGTCGCCGTCGATCAGCATCGTCGTGTCCCTGGTGTCGATCACGAAGACCTCGGGCATCACCTTGCCGTTGACGAGATCGAACTGCGCCAGCGCGCACTGCATGGGCAACTTGTCGTCGCCCTTGATGAACACGCCCAGCGCCTGCGCCACGTCGATCCCGGCCGCCTCCACCAGGATGTGCGACACGGTGCCGTCGCGCACCCACAGGCGTGCGGTGCCGTCGAGGGAGGCGAGCAGCTTCGCCGACGAGTTGCCCTCGCCCTTCAACTGCGCGTTGCCGCCGAGCGCGCCGCTGATGTAGCCCACGTCGGGCTTGCTGCCGCTGGCGTCCTTGCGCACCGCCGCGTCGCGGGTCTTGATGAAGCGATCGAGCTGGATGCCGCTCCAGCGCAGGTCGGCGGTCCACTTCGGCGTGGCCGGGCGGCTGTCCAGGCCGATGTCGCCCCGCACCTCCCCGGCCGAGGTGCGCGCGAGCAGCTGCTTCAGGTTCAGCATGCCGTCCTGCAACGTGATGTTTCCCTCCAGCGGCTGGAGCGGCTCCAGCATCGTGGTGCCGAGATCCAGCACCGCCAGCCGCACGCCCACGTCGGCGTTCATCGCCTTCAGCGAGGGGATGTCGAACGTGCGGTCTGGGATCACCTTGCCGGGCTTGGCGTTGGACGCCGACGCCGGGGCGTCGGGCGGGGCCGCGCCGAACGCCGGGCCGAGGTCGGCCAGCGCGAGCCGCGCGCCGCCCAGCCTGCCGGTGAGCACGGGAACGGCGGGGCCCGTGTCGAAGCGGAAGTCGCCGTCGAGGCGGCTCGAGCCGATGTCCATCGCGGCCACGCTGGCGTCCCATACGTCGCCGTGCTTCTTCAGCCGGCCATGGGTGGCGAAGCGCGCGGTGGTGGGCAGCGTCACGCCCAGCGCGTCGCCGACGGCGGCCAGCGACGGGCCCGAGGCGACGAAGCTGGCGTCCATGCCGCCGAAGTGCAGCAGGTCGGTGGCGGTGCCGTCGACGCGGATGCTCGTCTTGCCGGCGTGCACGTCCAGCCACATCGGCACGGCGACCGTATCGGCATCGGACGCGGCCAGCGGCAGCAGCCCGCTGGAGCGCAGCCGGATCACCAGCGGCGCGTTGCGGTACGTTCCCTTGCCGTCCACCTGCAGGCCCGGCGTTGAATCGGCGATGGCGGCGGTCGCGGCTTCGGCGCTGCCCTCGCGCGTGGTCACGCGGGCATCGGCGGCGATCTGCAGCGGCTCGTCCACGAGGCGCACCACGCCGTTGCGCAGGTTCAGGCGCTCGAAAGTGGGCAGTTGCGGCGAGCTCGCCGACGTGGCGGGCGAGGCCGTCCCGAACTGCCAGTTGGCATGGCCGTCGGCGTTGCGCTTGAGGTTGAGCTCCAGGCCATCGACGTCGAGCAGCTTGAAGGCGATCGGCTTGCCCGCGCCTTTCCACTGCGCATAGAGCGTGCGATAGCCCAGCGCGAGCTTCACGCTGCTCGCATGCATGAAGTCGCGCGGCTTGCCGGCGTCGTCCACCAGCGTGGGGCCGTTGGCCGGCGCCGGGCCGATGCTCATCGAATCGGTGTGCGCGCGGATCGAGCCGAGCAGCCGCACGCCGAAGCTGTCGCCGAAGACGACGGGGCGACCGAGGATCTGCGCCAGCTTCGTCTCCAGCGGATGGCGCAGGAACGGCCATTCGACGAACTCGCACGCCGCGAAGGCCACCCCCAGCGCGACGAGCACGCCCGGCGCGACGTAGCCGGCGCGGCGCCAGGGGTGCCGGGTGGGCGCGGTGGTCGAGGCGGGCGCGCGGGCAGGGCGGGCGGAGGGCGTTCGGGTCATGACGTCTGCGCTGGCAGGCCGCGTGCCGCCGGCGCGGGCGCGCGGCTTGCCGAACAGGGCGCACCATGCGCGAAAAGACCTCCGACTTCATGGCATCAGGCCATCCCGCCGCGTCGCGCGAGCACGACGACGGCGGCTTCGTGCAGCGCCTCGTCCGGCGCCTGCGCGACCTGCTGATCATGGGCGTGGTCGGGCCCGTGACGGGCGTGCTCGCGATCGTCGCGATCCATTTCGCCACCAACCTGCATCCGGTCAACCCGCAGCTGGACATCGAGTCCGCCAGGCAGCGCGAGGCGGAGCGCGTGCTGGCCATCCTCGAGGACCGCGTGCAGGCCCTCACCGCATCGATCCCGCGCACGGCGCTGCCCCAGGCGCAGGTCGCGCCGCCCGAGGAGCCGCCCCTGGCCGCCGCCGACTTCGGCGTGGTCGAGCCCACCCCGGCCGCGCGCCACATGGCCGACTGGGTGGTGCAGCGACGCGACAACGGCCGCATGCCCTTCATGGTGCTGGACAAGCGCGACGCGCGCCTCTACGTCTTCGAGCCCAGCGGCCGCCTGATCGCCCCGACCCCGGTGCTGCTGGGCTCCGCCCACGGCGACGAAACCTATCCGGGTATCGGCGACGTGCCCATCGCCGACGTCAAGCCCTGGCAGCGAACGACCGCCGCCGGCCGCTTCGTCACCCGGCCGGGCCTGGACGCCGACCACACCGACGTCGTCTGGCTGGACTACGACGCGGCGCTGGCGATGCACCGCGTCATCAACAAGGTGAAGTCCGAGCGCCGGCTGCAGCGCCTCGCCTCGGCCAACCCGAAGGTGCGCCGCATCTCGTGGGGCTGCATCAACATCCCGATCGAATTCTTCGACAGCTACATCTCGCCGGTGTTCGGCAAGCGCTCCGGCGTGACCTACGTGATCCCCGAGCGCAAGACCTTCGCCGCGGTGTTCGAGCAGGGCGGGAGCGCCGACGCGCCGACGCTCACGACCGCCTCGGCCGAGACCCTGGCGCCCAAGGATGTCGCCCAACGGTGAGGCCGCCGTGGCCCGCGCCGAACCGTCCTCATCCGTCTTCGCGCCGCGTCACGGCATGACGCCGGCACAGCAATGCCTGGCGCATCCCCGCGCGTTCGCCTGGCGGGTGCTGTGCGGCTTCCGGGCCAACCAGGGCCTGCTGCTGGCCGGCGCCATCGCGTACTACGCGCTGCTGTCCACCGTGCCGCTGCTGATCCTCAGCGTGATTGCGCTGTCGCACCTGATCCCCGAACACGAACTGCTGGACACCATCGGGCGCTACCTGGCCTGGCTGGTGCCCGGTCAGTCGAACGCCGTGGTCGCCGAGCTGCGCGGCTTCCTCGACCATCGCGACGTCGTCGGCTGGGTGCTGCTGCTGACGATGCTGTTCTTCAGCTCGCTGGCGTTCGCGGTGCTGGAGAACGCGCTGTCGGTGATCTTCGTGCACCGCATCGTGGACCGCAAGCGCTCGCTGGTGATGAAGCTGCTGCTGCCCTACATCTACGTGGCCTGCCTGGCCGTGGGGCTGCTGCTGGTGACGGTGGTGGCAGGCGGGCTGGAGAACCTGGGGGAGTATTCGGTGGAGCTGTTCGGCCGCGAGTTCCCGCTGGGCCGGTTCTCGCGCCTGCTGCTGTACCTGCTGGGCCTGGGCGGCGAGATCGTGCTGCTCACGTCCGTCTACGTGGTGATGCCGGCCGGCCGGCTGGACCTGCGTCACGCGCTGCTGGGCGCCGCCTCCGCGGTCTTCCTGTGGGAGCTCACGCGCCACGTGCTCGTGTGGTACTTCGCGACGCTGTCGCAGGTGGGCGTGGTCTACGGCTCGATGACCGCCACCATCGTCGTGCTGCTGAGCCTGGAGCTCGGCGCGACGCTGGTGCTGCTGGGCGCGCAGGTCATCGCGGAATACGAGCGCGTCGTGGCCCACGCGTCGAAGCCGCCGTCGGCGGACCTGGTGATCCACCCGGCCTGACCCACCCCGTCCTGCGCGGCAGTCCATGCGGAAAAAGCTACCGACACATGCAGCTTGGCGTGTCCTGCGGCGCATGGTGAAAACCCGGCCCCTGTGGGACGACGCCCGGTAAATGTCACGGAGAAGGCGCTGCTCCGGTGTAGGACTTGTCTGGCATGGAAACTGCAGAGCAGTCATGCCGAGAGGCGGGTCTGGCCGGGCCCGCCGGGCGGCAGCGACGCTGGAGACCGACGCTCATGACGATCATGGAAGGCCGCCCCGTGGCGGATGCCGCCGCCGAGATGCAGCAACTGCTGGGCGCGCTCGTCCAGCTTCGCAAGGGCGATCCGAACGTGCGCCTGCCGCAGCATTGGTCGGGCCTGGCGGGCCGGGTGGCCGATGCGTTCAACGACGTGGTGGAGCAGAACGCCAGCATGGCCGAGGAACTCTCCCGGCTGCGGCAGGTGGTGGGCAAGGAGGGCAAGATCAAGCAGCGCGCCTCGCTGCGCGACGCACGCGGGTTCTGGGGCGAGTCGATCGACTGCATCAACGCGCTGATCGACGACCTCGTCCACCCGACCAGCGAGGTGGCGCGCGTGATCGGCGCCGTCGCGCAAGGCGATCTCAGCAAGAGCATGGCGCTGGAGGTGGAAGGCCGGCCGCTGGAAGGCGAATTCCTGCGCACCGCCAAGACCATCAACAAGATGGTGGACCAGCTCGGCAACTTCTCCGCGGAAGTCACGCGCGTCGCGCGCGAGGTGGGCACCGAGGGCAAGCTCGGCGGCCAGGCCAAGGTCAAGGGCGTCGCGGGCACCTGGAAGGACCTGACCGACTCCGTGAACTCCATGGCCGGCAACCTCACCGACCAGGTTCGCAACATCGCCGACGTGACGACGGCCGTGGCCAAGGGGGACCTGTCCAAGAAGATCGACGTGGACGTCAAGGGCGAGTTCCTGACGGTGAAGAACACGATCAACACCATGGTCGACCAGCTGCGCTCGTTCGCCTCCGAGGTGACGCGTGTGGCGCGCGAGGTGGGCACCGAGGGCTCGCTCGGCGGCCAGGCGCGGGTGGAGGGCGTGTCGGGCACGTGGAAGGATCTCACCGACTCCGTGAACTCCATGGCCGGCAACCTGACCAGCCAGGTGCGCAACATCGCCGAGGTGACCAAGGCGGTGGCGCAGGGCGACCTCTCGAAGAAGATCACCGTGGATGTGAAGGGCGAGATCCTGGAGCTGAAGAACACCGTCAACACGATGGTCGACCAGCTCCGGTCGTTCGCCGCGGAAGTGACGCGGGTGGCGCGCGAGGTGGGCACCGAGGGCAAGCTGGGCGGACAGGCCGACGTGCAGGGCGTGGCCGGCACGTGGAAGGATCTCACCGAGTCGGTGAACTTCATGGCCGGTAACCTCACGTCCCAGG
>JABCYW010000011.1 GCA_013289985.1 Betaproteobacteria bacterium
TTTTCCAGACGAAAGAAGAGAGCACATCATGAAGGTCTACTACGACAAGGACACCGATCTTTCCCTCATCAAGGGCAAGAACGTCGCGATCATCGGCTACGGCTCGCAAGGCCATGCCCATGCGCAGAACCTGAACGACAGCGGCGTGAAGGTCACCGTCGGCCTGCGCAAGGGCGGCGCGTCCTGGGACAAGGTCGCCAAGGCCGGCCTGAAGGTGGCCGAAGTGGCCGAGGCCGTGAAGGCCGCCGACGTCGTCATGATCCTGCTGCCCGACGAGAACATCGCCGAGGTCTACAAGAACGACGTGGAGCCCAACATCCGCGAAGGCGCCTCGCTCGCGTTCGCCCACGGCTTCAACGTGCACTACGGCCAGGTCACGCCGCGCGCCGACCTCGACGTGTGGATGGTCGCCCCGAAGGCCCCGGGCCACACCGTGCGCAACACGTACACGCAAGGCGGCGGCGTGCCGCACCTGGTGGCCGTCTACGCCGACAAGACCGGCAAGGCGCGCGACCTGGCGCTGAGCTACGCCGCGGCCAACGGCGGCGGCAAGGCCGGCATCATCGAGACCAACTTCCGCGAGGAGACCGAGACCGACCTGTTCGGCGAGCAGGCCGTGCTGTGCGGCGGCGCCGTCGAGCTGATCAAGGCGGGCTTCGAGACGCTGACCGAAGCAGGCTACGCGCCCGAGATGGCCTACTTCGAGTGCCTGCACGAGCTCAAGCTGATCGTCGACCTGATCTATGAAGGCGGCATCGCCAACATGAATTACTCGATCTCCAACAACGCCGAGTACGGCGAGTACGTGACGGGCCCGAAGATCGTCACCGACGAGACCAAGAAGGCCATGAAGCAGGCGCTCAAGGACATCCAGACGGGCGAATACGCCAAGAGCTTCATCCTGGAGAACCGCGCCGGCGCCCCGACGCTGCTGTCGCGCCGCCGCCTGAATGCCGAGCATCCGATCGAGGTCGTCGGCGAGAAGCTGCGCGCGATGATGCCGTGGATCAAGGCCAACAAGCTGGTCGACAAGAGCCGCAACTAAGCCGTTGCGAGAGGGGCCCGGCACCGCGCCGGGCCCGTTCGAATCCCCCCGGGCCAAGGACGCAGCAGCCCTTGGCCCGACCCTTTTCTGAACCACCACGCCGAGCCGACGATGCCCGCCTACCGCTCCAGAACCACCACCGCCGGCCGCAACATGGCGGGCGCCCGATCCCTGTGGCGCGCCACCGGCATGAAGGACGAGGACTTCTCCAAGCCCATCATCGCGGTGGTGAACTCGTTCACCCAGTTCGTGCCCGGGCACGTCCACCTGAAGGATCTCGGCCAGCTCGTGGCGCGCGAGATCGAGGCGGCGGGCGGCGTGGCCAAGGAGTTCAACACCATCGCCGTGGACGACGGCATCGCGATGGGCCACGACGGCATGCTGTACTCGCTGCCCAGCCGCGACATCATCGCGGACTCGGTGGAGTACATGGTCAACGCGCACTGCGCCGACGCCATGGTGTGCATCTCCAACTGCGACAAGATCACGCCCGGGATGCTGATGGCCGCGATGCGCCTGAACATCCCCGTGGTGTTCGTCTCGGGCGGCCCGATGGAGGCCGGCAAGACGCGCCTCGCGAACCCCGTCACCAAGGCGATGGAGTTCAAGAAGCTGGACCTGATCGACGCGATGGTGATCGCGGCCGACCCGAAGTACACCGACGCCGAGGTGGCCGAGGTCGAGCGTTCGGCCTGTCCCACGTGCGGCTCGTGCTCGGGCATGTTCACGGCCAACTCGATGAACTGCCTCACCGAGGCGCTGGGCCTGTCGCTGCCCGGCAACGGCACGGTGGTGGCCACGCACGCCGACCGCGAGATGCTGTTCAGGCGCGCCGGCTCGCGCATCGTCGAGATCACGAAGCAGTACTACGAGAAGGACGACGAGCGCGTGCTGCCGCGCTCGATGGGCTTCAAGGCGTTCGAGAACGCGATGACGCTGGACATCGCCATGGGCGGCTCCACCAACACCATCCTGCACCTGCTGGCCATCGCGCGCGAGGCCGAGATCGCGTTCGGCATGGGCGACATCGACCGCCTGTCGCGCAGCGTGCCGCAGCTGTGCAAGGTGGCGCCCAACACCAACAAGTACCACATCGAGGACGTGCACCGCGCGGGCGGCATCATGGCCATCCTCGGCGAGCTCGATCGCGCCGGCAAGCTGCACACCGACGTGCCCACCGTGCACGCGCCCACGATGAAGGACGCGCTGGCGCAGTGGGACGTCACGTTGACGAAGGACGACGACGTCAGGCGCTTCTACAAGGCCGGCCCGGCCGGCATCCCGACGCAGGTGGCGTTCAGCCAGGAGACGCGCTGGCCCAGCCTCGACCTGGATCGCGCCGAGGGCTGCATCCGCTCGGCCCAGCATGCGTTCTCCCAGGAGGGCGGCCTGGCCGTGCTTCGCGGCAACATCGCGCTCGACGGCTGCGTGGTGAAGACCGCGGGCGTCGACGAGAGCATCCACGTGTTCGAGGGCTCGGCCCACGTCACCGAGTCGCAGGACGAGGCGGTGGAGAACATCCTGGCCGACAGGGTCAAGGCCGGCGACATCGTGATCGTGCGCTACGAGGGCCCCAAGGGCGGCCCCGGCATGCAGGAGATGCTGTACCCGACCAGCTACATCAAGTCCAAGGGCCTGGGCAAGGCCTGCGCGCTGCTGACCGACGGCCGCTTCTCGGGTGGCACCTCGGGCCTGTCGATCGGCCACTGCTCGCCGGAGGCCGCCGCGGGCGGCGCCATCGGCCTGGTGCGCGACGGCGACCGCATCCGCATCGACATCCCCAACCGCACGATCGCCGTGCTGGTGTCCGACGAGGAACTGGCGCGCCGCCGCGTGGAGCAGGACGCCAAGGGCTGGAAGCCGGCCAAGGCGCGCCCGCGCAAGGTGTCGGCCGCGCTGAAGGCCTACGCCAGGTTCGTGACCTCGGCCGACACCGGCGCCGTGCGCGACCTGACGCTGCTGGAGGATTGAGGCGCTCCGAGGCGTCACGAGCGCTGCGGTATCCTCGCCGCATGATCCTGCCATTTCCGATGACTGCAGCGCCCCGCGCCCTCGAGGGCCTTCCGCGATGAACGACCTGATTCCGGTCCACGAAGACGACGACGGCGACGACGCCCACGCGGCGCCGCGCCCGCGCCGCAAGGGCGTCTACATCCTGCCCAACCTGTTCACGCTGGCGGCGCTGTTCGGCGGCTTCTACGCCATCGTGATGGCGATGAACGGCAAGTACGAGCTGTCGTGCTACGGCGTGTTCTGCGCGATGGTGCTCGACAGCCTCGACGGCCGCGTGGCGCGCATGACCAACACCCAGAGCGCGTTCGGCGCCGAGATGGACAGCCTGTCCGACATGGTCAGCTTCGGCGCCGCGCCGGCGCTGATCGTCTACGAGTGGGCGCTCAAGGGCCTGGGCAAGGCCGGCTGGGGCATCGCCTTCTTCTATTGCGCCTGCGCCGCGCTGCGCCTGGCGCGCTTCAACACCAACCTGGCCGTGGTGGACAAGCGCTACTTCCAGGGCCTGCCCAGCCCCGCCGCGGCCGCGCTGGTGATCGGCTTCATTTGGGTGGCGGTGGACACCGGTGGCTACGCCGACGCCAACGGCGCCAACGTGCTCTCCTGGGCCGCCGCCGTGGCCACGTTCTATGCCGGCGTCACGATGGTGGTCAACGTGCCGTTCTACAGCTTCAAGGACCTCAGCCTGAAGCGCTCGGTGCCCTTCATCGTCATCGTGCTGATCGCGCTGGCCATCGGCATCATCAACCTGTACCCGGCGCGCATCATCTTCGCGATCTTCTGCCTGTACGGCTTCTCCGGCTACTTCGTCTACGCGTACAAGCGCGCGAAGGGCCGGCCGGTGAGCGCGATCGCGCTGTCCACCGACGAGCCCGACGAGGTGGGGCTCCACCGCTGAGTCGCGACGAACAGAGCCTTCGCCGAACGCGAAGAATTCCTTGCCACAAGCCCGTTTCAGCGTGCTATATTCATTTTCATGACGTCCCGCATCGCGCCCATTACGCTATCCCTAATCGGAGAACCGCGGGTGCTTTGATCGTTCACGTCTGAACATATTTCCCGGATCAACGGCCCGCTCTGCGCAACGCAGCGGGCCGTTTCCTTTTGCGGCGTTGCCATCTTAAAAATTCCTCGGAGAACGCGATGTCCATGCTCAAGAACCCCGCCACCAAGTACCGTCCTGTCGCGCCGGTGCGCCTGGCCGACCGCACCTGGCCCGACGCCGTGCTGACGAAGCCGCCCGTGTGGTGCAGCTCCGACCTGCGCGACGGCAACCAGGCGCTGATCGAACCCATGGACGCGGAACGCAAGCTGCGCATGTTCGAGACGCTGGTGCGCGTCGGCTTCAAGGAGATCGAGATCGGCTTCCCGTCGGCCTCGCAGACCGAGTTCGACTTCGTGCGCAAGCTCATCGAGGACAACCTGGTTCCCGACGACGTCACCATCCAGGTGCTCACGCCGGCGCGCCAGCCGCTGATCGAGCGCAGCTTCGAGGCGGTGCGCGGCGCGAAGCGCGTGATCATGCACCTCTACAACGCCACCGCGCCGATGATGCGCAAGGTCGTGCTGGGCCTCGACGTGGACGGCATCGTCGAGCTGGCCAGCAGCCACGCCCGCATCATCAAGGACCTGGCCGCGAAGCAGCCCGGCACCGACTGGCGCTTCGAGTACTCGCCGGAGATGTTCTCCGACACCGAGCTCGAGGTCTCGCGCCGCGTGATCGACGCCGTCACCGAGGTGTGGCAGCCCACGCCCGAGCGCACCTGCATCATCAACCTGCCCACGACCGTGGAGCATTCCACGCCCAACGTCTACGCCGACATGATCGAGTGGACGTGCCGCCACATCGCGCGCCGCGAGAGCGTCGTGATCTCCGCGCACCCGCACAACGACCGCGGCACGGGCACGGCCACCGCCGAGCTGGCGATGATGGCCGGCGCCGATCGCGTCGAAGGCTGCCTGTTCGGCAACGGCGAGCGCACCGGCAACGTCGACATCGTCAACATCGCGCTGAACCTCTACACGCAGGGCGTCGACCCGCAGCTCGACTTCTCCGACATCGACGAGATCCGCCGCGTCGTGGAGTACTGCAACCAGCTGCCGGTGCACCCGCGCCACCCGTACGTGGGCGACCTCGTCTTCACGTCGTTCTCGGGCTCGCACCAGGACGCCATCAAGAAGGCATTCGCCGCGCGCCGCGAGAGCGACGTCTGGGAGATGCCCTACCTGCCGATCGACCCGAAGGATCTCGGCCGCAGCTACGAGGCGATCATTCGCGTCAACAGCCAGTCGGGCAAGGGCGGCATCGCCTACCTGCTCGAGTCGGAGTACGGGCTCGAGCTGCCGCGTCGCCTGCAGATCGAGTTCAGCCAGGTCGTGCAGGCCGTGATGGACGCGCAAGGCCGCGAAGTGACGGCCTCCGATATTTGGAAGATCTTCGAATCCGAATACCGCCTGGCCGAAGGCAGCGTCACCTTGTCCGATCTCACCCAGGCCGACATCGGCGCCGGCCGCGTCCGCGTCGCGGCCGATGCCACGGTGGCGGGCCGCCACATGGCGTTCGAAGGCGAGGGCAACGGCCCGGTGGACGCGTTCGTCGACGGCCTGTCGCGCGCGGCGGGCGTGCCGGTGAAGGTGCTCAACTACCACGAGCACTCGATGGGCGGCGGCGCGCAGGCGCGCGCGGCGGCCTACGTCGAGGTGCGCGTCGGCGACGCCGCGCCGGTGTTCGGCGTGGGCATCGACGCCAACATCGTGCGCGCCACGTTGCTGGCCGTGCTGTCGGCGTCCTCGCGCGGCACCAGCCCGGTGTCCGTGGACGCGGCCGCCGCCCAGGCCGCCTGAGCCGGTTTTGGCCGGAAGGCGCCCGTCGCGTTGGGAAACGCCGACGGGCACCAGCTACCTTAAGTTACTTGGCGGAGCGGAATAGCGTGGCAAATGCCCGCTTTTCCCGCATTGGCCCGCGCGCGAAATGCGCAAAATCCAGGCTGTGGATCTGAAGGTGCGCCCCTCCACGACGGGCGTATTGGTCCAGGCGTGGATTCCCGACCCCGATTTTCGTTGGTGGCGTCAGCCGAAACCGTCGCGCTTGCGTTAGACAGTTCAAGCACCGTCGAACGCTGTCGCCAATCGGTCACAAGCCGTACCGCTGGTTCGACGTCCGGTTGAGGAAGTCCACGCAAGTTTTTGATCTTGCGTGGATTTTTCCTTTGCCTTAGACTGAAACAAATGGTGATGCAACTGGCTTCCTGCTCTTCCGTATCGCGGAAATTCAAGCAACTGTCGCGTTGGGCGCTGGCCTGCGCGGTTGGCGGCACCCTCGTTTGCGCGTCTTTCGCCAGCTCGGCCGTCACCACCGCGGCCTCCGACACGACCACGGCCAAGCACCACCGCAAGACGGCCCCCTCGGCCCATGCGGCGCCGCGTGCCAGGCGCGTGGCCATGGTTCGCCACACGACCACCGTCACGCGCACGACCGTGCGTGTCGCCGACATCCCCTCGCAGTCCGCGGGCTATGCCGCGGGCCTGCACTCCACGGAAGATCCGCTGCTGCTGCGCTCCGGCGCCGCGCTCGTGCTCGACCAGGACACGCATGAAGTCCTGTACAGCAAGAACTCGGAGGCCGTGCTGCCGATCGCCTCGCTCAGCAAGCTGATGACCGCGCTGGTGATCAGCGAAGCCAACCAGTCGCTCGACGAGCCGCTCACGATCACGAGCGACGACATCGACACCGAGAAGAACACCCGCTCGCGCCTGACGCCCGGCACCCAGCTGACGCGCGGCGTGATGCTGCACCTCGCGCTGATGTCGTCCGAGAACCGCGCCGCCAACGCGCTGGGCCGCAACTATCCCGGTGGCCTGGCCGCCTTCATCCCGGCGATGAACGCGAAGGCCAAGGAACTGGGCATGATGGACACGCACTACGTGGAGCCCACGGGCCTGTCGAGCCAGAACAAGTCCAGCGCGCGCGACCTCGCGGTGCTGGTGAACGCGGCCCACCAGGTGCCGCTGCTGCGCGAATACTCCACCACGCCGTCGCTGGACGTGGAGCTCGGCCGCCGCAACGTGCAGTTCCACACCACCGACCGCCTGGTGGCCAATCCCACCTGGGACATCGGCCTGCAGAAGACCGGCTTCATCAACGAAGCCGGCCAGTGCCTGGTGATGCAGGCGCAGATGGCCGGCCGCAAGCTGATCATGGTGCTGCTCGATTCCGCCGGCAAGTACTCGCGCATCGCCGACGCCGAACGCATCCGCAAGTGGGTCACGGCCAACCACACGGCCCCGGCCCCCACCGCCCGCGCCGCCGTCGCCGCGAGCTGATCACCCCGAACCGCAGAAACAACAAAGCGATGGGAAAAGGGCCGGTGGCGCAAGCTCCCGGCCCTTTCAATTTGCCTTGTCGTCCTGCGGCTGCGCGCAGGATGACACCGTTGATCAAGCCGCGCCGCTGTGCCCCAGCGCCGACGAGATCCGCGCCGCGGTCTCCTTGACGCGTTCCAGCCACGACTCCTCCAGCCGGTCGGCCGGGGCCGAGACGGACAGGCCGGCCACCAGGCGGCCCTGGTCGTCGTAGATGCCGGCCGCCATGCAGCGCACGCCCAGCTCCAGCTCCTCGTCGTCGCGCGAGATCGACGTCTTGCGGATCTTGTCCAGCTCGCGTTCGAGCTGCGCCAGGTCGGTGAGGCTGTTGCGCGTGTGGCCGGTCAGGCCCGTGCGCGTGGCGTATGCGCGCACGCGCTGGGCCTCGTCGTTGGCCAGGAACAGCTTGCCCACGGACGTGAGGTGCAACGGTGCGCGGCCGCCGACGGCGCGCACGACCTGCATGCCCGAGCGTTCGCTGTAGGTGCGCTCGATGTAGACGATCTCGTCGCCCTGGCGCACCGACAGGTTCACCGGCTGGTGGGTGAGCTTGTGGAGTTCGCGCATCGGGCCGATGGCGGCCTCGCGCACGTCCAGGCGCGCCTTGACCAGGTTGCCGAGCTCCAGCAGGCGCATGCCCAGCCGGTAGCTGCCGGCCTCGGGGCGCTCGACGAAGCGGCCCTCTGCCAGGTCGTTGAGGATGCGGTGCGCGGTGGACGGGTGCAGCCCCGTGCGGGCGCTGAGCTCCTTCAGCGGCACGGGGTCGGTATGGGCGGCCAGCACGTCGAGCAGCGCGTAGGCGCGTGCGAGTACCTGGATGGTGGGTCCGGAGCCGTCTGACTTGGACATGGGGTCGGCCTGGGGCTGTGGGGTCTTCATTCTCGCATGGTGAAAACAATAACCACGTTGCGATTTGCCGACGAGCGCGCCTAACCCGGTACGACCGCGGCCTCGCCGGCGCGGACGGCGGCTTCCAGCGTGGCCGGGTAGGGGCCGGCCACGTAGTCGGCGGCGGCGCGCAGGCCCGGCAGGATGTCCATGGGTGGCCGCACGACACCGGCCGTGCAGCGGAAGGTGGCCCGCTTGTCGGTGCGCACGCTGGCGACGGCCACGCCATCGGCGATCCCGAACACCTCGCGGTATTGCGCGGCGCAGGCCGCCGCGACGGCGTCGCTGCCGCGCTCCAGCCAGCGGCCCGCGGCGCTGACCACCAGCGTCACGCGATCCACGCCGTCGACCTGGTCGCCGAGCTTGAACGCGAACTGCGCGGGCGCCTGCGTGTCGTCGCCGCGCAGCGCGAGCATCGGCGCGGCCCAGGCGCGCGGCGGCGCGGTCAGGACCACCGTCACGATGGGCTCGTGGGCCAGCGCGGCGGCCGCCGCCGACCACGCGGGGGCCAGCGCCTGCGTCAGGCGAGCGGCCTCCGGCGCCGGCGTCGCGAGGATCACTTGATCGAATGCGGGCTCCGGTTTGCGCAAATCGGCGGCGTCGGCGCCCGCGACGACCTGCCACCGGACGCCGTCGCGCGCCAATGCCGTGACCCGGCTGCGAAAGTGCACCGTGGCGCCATGCGCCCGCAGCCACTCCAGCGCGGGCAGCGGCAGCAGTTGCGCCAGCGGAAGTTGCGGCAGCAGCAGGTCGGAGGCGTCGCGCGCGCCGAACAGGCTGTCGCGCATCACCGCCAGGAAGACCTCGGCGCTGGCCTCGGCGGACGGCATGTTCAGCGCCGCCACGCAGAGGGGCTCGATGAGCATGCGCCGCACGCGCGGCGTGGGCGCCAGCCTCAGCATCGCGTCGACCGTCCATGCCGGCGGGCACCGGAACCGGCGCCACTGCCAGCAGGCCGTCATGACGAGCGTCGAGGCCTTGTCGATCCAGCCGAAGCCGCGCGCGGACCACAGCGCGCTCGCGGCGGCGAGCAGGCGAGGGCCGTCGGGCGACAGCGCGAAGCCGCTGCCGTCGGGATACGTCATCGACAGCGGCAGGCGCAGCAGCGCGCGCTCCACGTCGACGCCCACGTCGCGCATCAGCGCCAGCGTGCGCGCGTAGCCGCCCAGCAGGATGTGCTGGCCGTTGTCGGTGGCGCCGTCGCCGGCGCCGTCGTCATGATCGGAGCGGGCACGCCCGCCGGGCATGCCGGCGGTCTCGAACACGGTGACGTCGTGGCCGGCCTGGGTGGCGCGCACCGCCGCGGCGAGACCGGCCCAGCCGGCGCCGACGACGGCGAGTCTCATCTCAGCGCCCGCGCCACTGCGTCTGGCAGGCGATCCACAGCTTGCGGATCGGCGTCAGCGAGATGCGCTGGTGCAGCACCTGGAAGCCGCCGGCCTCCACCTCGCGCAGCAGGCGGCGGTAGATGTTGCCCACCATGAGCGCCGGCACCTGGGTCTTGCGATCCTCGGGCGGGAGCAGCGCCAGGGCCTCGTCGTAGAGGCGGTGCGCGCGCTCGGCCTGGAACCGCATCAACGCGGTGAAGCGCTCGCTGTAGCCCCAGGGCGCGTCGCGCTTGAGGATCTCGGCGGCCTTCACGTCGAACTGCTGCAGTTCGGAGATCGGGATGTAGATGCGGCCGCGGCGCGCGTCGTCGCCGACGTCGCGGATGATGTTGGTGAGCTGCATGGCGAGCCCCAGGCGGTGCGCGAACGTGACCGTCTGCGCCTGGCTGCGGCCCATGATGTTGCTGGCCACCTCGCCCACGATGCCCGCCACCAGGTGGCAGTACTTCTGCAGGCCGGGATAGTCGAGGAAGCGCGACTGCTCCAAGTCCGTCTGGCAGCCCGCGATGACCGCGTGCAGGTGGTCGGCGCGCACGCCGTAGTTGCCCGCATGCGGCATCAAGGCCTTCATCACCGGGTGCGTGGGCCGGCCCGCGAAGGCGGCGTCCACCTCGCGCCGCCACCAGTCGAGCTTGGTCGCGGCCACGCCCGGATCCTGCACGTCGTCGGCCACGTCGTCCACCTCGCGGCAGAACGCATAGAACGCGGTCATGGCCGCGCGGCGCGCGGGCGGCAGGAACATGAAGGCGTAGTAGAACGACGAGCCGCTCTTCTGCGCCTTGTCCTGGACGTATTGTTCGGGCGTCATGCGGGGCGCTTGGAGTCGGGAAGGGAAGGGCGCATCGTCAGGGCGCGGGCGCCTACGACCAGATGGTCGATGCCATTCAGTCGTGGCCGGCGGGCAAAGCTCGCAAAGTTCATGCCGTCGATTTTCGCAAGAATTCGGAGACCGCCCTGGACGACCACGCGAAGTTCCCAGCCGACGCGCCCCGGGACGTCGAGCGCGATCGGCGCACCCTCGCGCATCAGGCCTTCGGCCCACGCGCACAAGTCGCGCACCAGCGCGCGCGACGCGTCCGCGTGCGGGGACCGCAGGCAGTCCTCCACGGTGGTGCCGTGCGCCTGCGCGTCGGCCAGTGGCACGTAGCGGCGTCCGCGGGGGACGTCGACGCTCAGGTCCTGCCAGAAGTTGATCAGCTGCAGCGCCGAGCACACGGCGTCGCTGCGCCGCAGGAGCACGGGATCGTCGAGGCCGTGCAGGTGCAGCAGCAGCCGGCCGATCGGGTTGGCCGAGCGACTGCAGTAGTGCAGCAGCGCGGCGCGGTCGACGTAGCCGGCGTGGCGGGTGTCCTCCTCGAAGGCGTCCAGCAGCGCGGCCAGCAGGGGCACGGGCAGGCGGTGGCGCGCGATCATCGCGGCGAGCGGACCGAACACGCCGGCCCAGCGACCGGAGCCGGCACGGCCGGTGGCGGCGTGCAGCAGGTCGGCGCGGTAGTGCGCCAGCAGCGCCTGGCGCTCGGCGGCAGGCGCGTCGCCCTCGTCGGCGATGTCGTCGGCCGTGCGGGCGAACCAGTAGATGGCGCGCACGGCCGGACGCAGCCCGGGCGGGCACAGCCACGAGGCGACGGGGAAGTTTTCGTAGTGTTCGACGCTCACAGGCGGCGAATTGTGCCCGTGCGCAATGACGGCGTCCTGCAGGTTTCGCGACGGTTGGTGCCGGTGGTGGATTGACGAGTTGGCCGACTGTTCGTATATTACTGACTGACCGGTCAGTAACTACGAGCTCCACCCATGCGCCATTCCCGTTCGCCCCACTTCCTTCCGACCCGATCGCGTGCCCTGACGGCGTTGCCCCTGGGCCTGTCGCTCGTCGCGACCCTGGCCCTGGTCGCCTGCGGCAAGGAGCCCGCCACGGCCGAGCCGGTGCGCGCGGTGCGCACGCTGACGGTCGGCCAGCTGTCGGGCGCCACTACCCGCGACTATGCGGCCGAGGTGCACGCCCGAGTCGAGTCCAAGCTGGCGTTCCGCGTCGGCGGCAAGGTCACGCAGCGTCCGGTGAACCTGGGCGACCGCGTCAAGGCCGGCCAGGCGCTGGCCCAGGTCGATCCGGCCGACCTGCGCTTCGGCCAGGACGCGGCGCGCGCCGGCCTCGCCGCGGCCCAGGTCAACTACGAGCAGACCGCCATCGACTTCAAGCGCTACGAGGACCTGCGCGCGCAGGGCTTCATCAGCGCCGCCGACCTCGAGCGCCGCAACAGCGGGCTGCAGGCCGCCAAGGCACAGTTCGACCAGGCCCGCGCACAGGCCGGCATGCAGACCAACCAGGCCGCCTACGCGGCGCTCACGGCCGATGCCCCGGGCGTCATCACCGCGGTCTACGCCGACGCTGGCGCCGTGGTGGCCGCGGGCACCCCGGTGGTCAGCCTGGCACACGACGGCCCGCGCGACGTGGTCTTCGCGGTGCCGGAAGACCAGTTGCCCATCTTCCGCAGGCTGCAGGGCAAGGCCGGCGGCGTCAGCGTGACCCTGTGGGGCGGCGATGCGGCGATCCCGGCGACCATCCGCGAGGTGGCCGCGGCCGCCGACCCGGCGTCGCGCACGTTCCAGGTCAAGGCCGACGTGCCGGCCGGCGCCGCCGAGCTGGGCCAGACGGCCACCGTGCACGTCGAGCTCGCGCCGGCCGACGGCAAGCTGCGCCTGCCGCTGCAGGCGGTGACCGGCAACGGCAACCAGAGCCACGTGTGGATCCTCGACAAGGCCACGATGAAGGTGCGCGAGCAGCCGGTGGTGGTGCTGCGCCCCGAAGGCGACAGCCTGGTGCTGGATGGCGGGCTGAAGGCGGGCGACACGGTGGTGACCGCCGGCGCGCACGCGCTGTCGCCCGACCAGCAGGTGACCCTGTACGTCGAACCCTCGAAGCGCTGAAGGCCCGCCGTGAGCATCGAACAAACGACGACCGCCGAGGTCGAGGGCGGCCGCTTCAACATCTCGCGCTGGGCCCTCCAGCATCCCGCGCTGACGCGCTACCTGATGATCGTGCTGATGATCCTGGGCCTGGCCGCGTACTTCCAGCTGGGCCAGGACGAGGATCCGCCGTTCACCTTCCGCGCGATGGTGGTGCAGGCCTACTGGCCGGGCGCCAGCGCGCACGACATGGCCGAACAGGTCACCGACAAGATCGAGCGCACGCTGCAGGAGGTGCCGTACTCCGACAAGATCCGCAGCTACACGAAGCCGGGCGAGTCGCTCACGATCCTGCAGCTGGCCGACTGGTCGCCGGGCCACGAGGTGCCCAACACCTGGTACCAGGCGCGCAAGAAGATCGGCGACATGCGTTCCACGTTGCCGCAGGGCGTGATCGGCCCGTTCTTCAACGACGAGTTCGGCGACGTCTACGGCTCCATCTACGCGCTGTCGGCCGACGGCTTCTCCGACGAGGAACTGCGCGTGCGCGCCGAGGACATCCGCTCGCAGCTGCTGCGCGTGCACGACGTGGCCAAGGTGGAGCTGTTCGGCGTGCAGTCGCAGAAGATCTGGGTGGAGCTGTCGCAGAAGCGCGCCGCCGAGATGGGCGTCGACGTCAACGCCGTCATCACCCAGCTCAACGCGCAGAACGCGGTGCAGGGCTCGGGCGTGGTGGACGCCGGCACGCAGAACGTGCAGGTGCGCGTGGCCGGCGCGTTCCAGTCGGTGGACGCGATCCGCGCGCTGCCGATCCGCGTGGTCAACCCGGCCTCGGGCCAGGCGACGAGCATCAAGCTGGGCGACATCGCCGACGTCAAGCGCGGCTACTCCGACCCGCCGGACGTGAAGGTGCGCGCCAACGGCAAGCAGGTGGTGGCCATCGGGATCTCCATGGCCAAGGGCGGCGACATCATCGCGCTGGGCAAGGGCCTGCAGGCGCAGGTGGCCGAGGTGCGCAGGCAGCTGCCGGTGGGCATGGAGCTCACGCAGGTGCAGGACCAGCCGCAGGCCGTGAGCCGCTCGGTGGGCGAGTTCGTGCGCGTGCTGATCGAGGCCATCGTGATCGTGCTGCTGGTCAGCTTCGTGAGCCTGGGCCTGCACTTCAACCCGATCCGCATCGACATCTGGCCGGGCCTGGTCGTGGCCATCACGATCCCGCTGGTGCTGGCGATCACCTTCGTCACCATGTACTACTGGGGCGTCGGGCTGCACAAGATATCGCTGGGCTCGCTGATCATCGCGCTGGGGCTGCTGGTGGACGACGCCATCATCGCGGTGGAGATGATGGTGCGAAAGCTGGAGGAGGGCTACTCGAAGGAGCGCGCCGCCACGTTCGCCTACGAGGTGACGTCCATGCCCATGCTCACGGGCACGCTGATCACGGCCGCGGGCTTCCTGCCCATCGGCCTGGCCAAGTCGATGACCGGCGAGTACACCTTCGCCATCTTCGCGGTGACCTCGGCGGCGCTGCTGATCTCGTGGGGCGTGTCGGTGTACTTCGTGCCCTACCTGGGCGCGCGCCTGCTGCACACGCGGGTGAAGGCGCACGAGCCGGACGGCAGCATCTCCACCCAGCCGCACGAGACCTTCGACTCGCCGTTCTACGCGCGCTTCCGCCGCGTGATCGCGTGGTGCCTGTCGCACCGCTGGATCACCATCGGGGCCACGATCGCCACCTTCGTGCTGGGCCTGGTGGGCATGGGCCTCGTGCAGCAGCAGTTCTTCCCCGACTCGAGCCGGCCCGAGATCCTGGTCGACCTCTGGCTGCCCGAGGGCGCCACGATCAAGCAGAGCGAGGAGGCGGCCAAGCGCTTCGAGGCGCGCCTGCTCAAGGAACCGGGCGTGAAGGCGGTCACCACGTGGGTGGGCAGCGGCACGCCGCGGTTCTACCTGCCGATGGACCAGGTTTTCCCGCAGAGCAACGTGAGCGAGGCCATCGTCGAGCCCGTCGACCTGAAGGTGCGCGAGAGCCTGCGCAAGAAGCTGCCGGCCATGATGGCCGCCGAGTTTCCCGAGCTGCGCACGCGCGTGAAGCTGCTGCCCAACGGGCCGCCGGTGCCGTACCCGGTGCAGTTCCGCGTGATGGGGCCCGACTCCGACCAGGTGCGCAAGTGGGGCGACGAGGCCAAGGCGGTGCTGCGCGCCAACGCGCACATGCGCGGCGTCAACGACAACTGGAACGAGAACGTGCTGGCGATGCGCCTGGCCGTCGACCAGGACAAGGCGCGCGCGCTGGGCGTGAGCACGCAGGCGATCGCGCAGGCGACGCAGACCCAGTTCTCGGGCTCCACCATCGGCCAGTACCGCGAGGGCGACCAGCTGATCGACATCGTGCTGCGCCAGCCGCTGGCCGAGCGCGACGCCGTCACCGACCTCGCCAGCGCCTACGTGGCCACCAGCAACGGCACGGTGGTGCCGCTCGCCCAGGTGGCGAAGCTGTCGCTCGGCTGGGAGCCGGGCGTGCTGTGGCGCGAGGGCCGCAGCTACGCGGTCACGGTGCAGGGCGACGTCGTCGAGGGCATGCAGGGCCCGACGGTCACCGACGAGCTGTGGGGCAAGGGCGACACGGTCGGGCCGCTGCGGGCGCTGATGAAGAAGATGCCGCCGGGCTACCAGATCCAGGTGGCCGGCGCGGTGGAGGAGGCGTCGAAGGGGCAGGGCGCGATCGCGGCCGGCGTGCCGGTGATGCTGTTCATCATCTTCACGCTGCTGATGCTGCAGCTGCACAGCTTCTCGCGCGCGGTGCTGGTGTTCCTCACCGGCCCGCTGGGCGTGGCCGGCGCCGCCGCGGCGCTGCTGGCGCTCAACCGGCCGTTCGGCTTCGTGGCGCTGCTGGGCGTGATCGCGCTGATGGGCATGATCATGCGCAACTCGGTGATCCTGATCGACCAGATCGAGCAGGATCGCAGCCACGGCGTGCCGGCCTGGAACGCCATCATCGAGTCGGTGGTGCGCCGGTTCCGGCCCATCGTGCTGACCGCCGCGGCGGCCGTGCTGGCCATGATCCCGCTGTCCGAGAGCGAGTTCTGGGGCCCGATGGCGGTGGCCATCATGGGCGGGCTGGTGATCGCCACCGCGCTGACCCTGCTCGCGCTGCCCGCCATGTACGCGGCGTGGTTCAGGGTTCACCCGGAGCCGAAGTAAGGGCGAGGGCCTTTCCTGCGGCTACAATCCCGGGTTCACCGGAAAGCGGGGGGTTGCGTTTCAATCCTGTCCCCAGCTCTGGATCACGAAGCGCGGGTGGCGAAATTGGTAGACGCACCAGGTTTAGGTCCTGACGCCTTCACCGGCGTGCGGGTTCGAGTCCCGCCCCGCGCACCAGAATTTGCGAACCAAGAGTCCCATCATGGCAGTTAACGTAGAAACCCTCGACAAGCTCGAACGCCGCATCTCGCTGAGCCTCCCGGCCGACGAGATCAACAAGGAAGTCGAGACCCGCCTCAAGAAGCTGTCCCGCACTGTCAAGGCCGACGGGTTCCGCCCGGGCAAGGTGCCGATGTCTGTCGTGGCGCAGCGCTATGGCTACCAGGTGCAGTACGAGGTGATGAACGACAAGCTGGGCAACGCGTTCAACGCCGCCGCCAACGAGGCCAAGCTCCGCGTCGCCGGCACGCCGCGCATCGCCGAGAAGGAACAGTCGGCCGAGGGCGCGATGGAATTCGACGCCACCTTCGAGGTCTATCCCGAAGTGGTCATCGGCGACCTCGCGGCCGCCGAAGTGGAACGCGTCACCACCAGCGTCGACGACGCCGCCATCGACAAGACCGTTGACATCCTGCGCAAGCAGCGCCGCACGTTCGCCCAGCGCCCGGCCGCCGAAGGCGCCGCCGCCGGCGACCGCGTCACGATCGACTTCGAAGGCAAGATCGACGGCGAGCCGTTCGACGGCGGCAAGGCCGAGGCCTTCCAGTTCCTGGTCGGCGAAGGCCAGATGCTGGAGCAGTTCGACCAGGCCGTGCGCAGCATGAAGGTGGGCGAGTCCAAGACCTTCCCGCTGCAGTTCCCCGCCGACTACCACGGCGCCGACGTGGCCGGCCGCGAGGCCGACTTCCTCGTCACCATGAAGAAGATCGAGGCGCAGCACCTCCCGGAAGTCGACGACGGCTTCGCGAAGTCGCTGGGCATCGCCGAAGGCACGGTCGAGGGCCTGCGCGCCGACGTGCGCAAGAACCTCGAGCGCGAGGTGAAGTTCCGCGTGCTGGCCAAGAACAAGGCCGCCGCCATGGAAGCCCTGGCCGCCACCGCCACGCTGGACCTGCCCAAGGCCCTGGTGCAGGGCGAGACCGAGCGCCTGGTCAACGGCGCCCGCGAGGACCTGAAGCAGCGCGGCGTCAAGGATGCCGACAAGGCGCCGATCCCGGCCGAGATCTTCGTGCCGCAGGCCGAGCGCCGCGTGCGCCTGGGCCTGGTCGTGGCCGAGCTGGTGCGCGCCAACAACCTGCAGGCCAAGCCCGAGCAGCTCCAGGCGCACATCGAGGAGATGTCGCAGAGCTACGAGAAGCCGGTGGAAGTGCAGCGCTGGTACCTGTCCGACCGGTCGCGCATGGCCGAGGTCGAGGCCATCGTGGTCGAGAACAACGTCACCGAGTTCGTGCTGTCCAGGGCCAAGGTCACGGACAAGGAACTGCCGTTCGACTCGCTGATGACGGCCTGATCCGTCCACGGCTCCGCCTCGAACGCCCGGCTCCGCCGGGCGTTGCCGCTTCATGGCCCCGCTTGCAATGCCGGGAACAGGCGCCATCTCCCGACGGTGGGGTCGCGCGCGAAGCGACATAATGGTCTCCACAGACCCATCCAGCAACGAGACACGGGATATACATCCTCCATGAGCGCACTTGAAACGCAGGCCCTGGGCATGGTGCCCATGGTCATCGAGACCTCCGGCCGCGGCGAACGCGCCTACGACATCTATTCGCGCCTGCTGCGCGAGCGCATCATCTTCCTGGTGGGCCCGGTCAACGACCACTCGGCCAACCTGGTCGTGGCCCAGCTGCTGTTCCTGGAGAGCGAGAACCCGGACAAGGACATCTCGCTGTACATCAATTCGCCGGGCGGCAGCGTCAGCGCGGGCATGTCGATCTTCGACACGATGAACTTCATCAAGCCCAACGTCTCCACGCTGTGCATCGGCCTGGCCGCCAGCATGGGCGCGTTCCTGCTGGCCGCCGGCGAGAAGGGCAAGCGCCTTTCGCTGCCCAATTCGAAGATCATGATCCACCAGCCGCTGGGCGGCATGCAGGGCCAGGCCACCGACATCGAGATCCACGCCCGCGAGATCCTCAAGACCCGCGAGCAGATGAACCGTATCACGGCCGAGCGCACGGGCCAGCCGCTCGAAAAGGTGGAGAAGGACACCGAGCGCGACTATTTCATGTCCGCCGAGGAAGCCAAGACCTATGGGCTGGTGGACCAGGTGGTCGCCAACCGCGGCTGACGGCCCCGGCCAGGCCGAGGCCGGCTTGGTCTATCATTGATCGACATTTTTCACATTTCAGCGAGTTTGAAGCACGTCCATGGCAGATAAGAAGGGCACCTCCGCCGAGAAGGTCTTGTACTGCTCGTTCTGTGGCAAGAGCCAGCACGAGGTCAAGAAGCTCATCGCCGGCCCGTCGGTGTTCATCTGCGACGAATGCATCGAGCTGTGCAACGACATCATCCGCGATGAAGTGCCGGCCGAGGGTTCCGCCGCCAAGACGTCCAAGTCCGACCTGCCGATGCCGTCGGAGATCAAGGCGAGCCTCGACAACTACGTGATCGGCCAGGATCCGGCCAAGCGCATCCTGGCGGTGGCGGTGTACAACCACTACAAGCGCCTGAAGCACATGTCCGCCTCCAAGGACGAGGTGGAGCTGTCCAAGAGCAACATCCTGCTGATCGGCCCCACGGGCTCCGGCAAGACGCTGCTCGCGCAGACGCTCGCGCGCCTGCTCAACGTGCCGTTCGTGATCGCCGACGCCACCACGCTGACCGAGGCCGGTTACGTGGGCGAGGACGTCGAGAACATCATCCAGAAGCTGCTGCAGAACTGCAACTACGACGTCGAGCGCGCGCAGCGCGGCATCGTCTACATCGACGAGATCGACAAGATCTCGCGCAAGGCCGACAACCCGTCGATCACGCGCGACGTGTCGGGCGAGGGCGTCCAGCAGGCGCTGCTGAAGCTGGTGGAAGGCACGATGGCCTCGGTGCCGCCGCAGGGCGGGCGCAAGCACCCGAACCAGGACTTCCTGCAGATCGACACCACCAACATCCTGTTCATCTGCGGCGGCGCGTTCGACGGCCTGGAGAAGGTCATCCGTGGCCGCACCGAACGTTCGGGCATCGGCTTCGGCGCCACCGTGCACAGCAAGGACGAGCGCCGCGTCACCGACCTGTTCCGCGAGGTCGAGCCGGAAGACATCATCAAGTTCGGCCTGATCCCTGAGCTGGTGGGCCGGTTGCCGGTGGTCGCCACGCTGGGCGAGCTCACCGAGGACGCGCTGGTGCAGATCCTCACCGAGCCCAAGAACGCGCTGGTCAAGCAGTACCAGAAGCTGTTCATGATGGACGGCGTCGAGCTGGACATCCGCCCCACGGCGCTCGCGGCCATCGCGCGCAAGGCGCTCAAGCGCAAGACCGGCGCGCGCGGCCTGCGCTCCATCATGGAGCAGGCCCTCATCGACACGATGTTCGACCTCCCGCTGCTCGACGGCGTCGCCCAGGTGGTGATCGACGAGCACATCATCGAAGAAAACGCGAAACCGCTGCTGGTCTATCGAGAACAGGCCAAAGCCAGCGCTTGATCTCGCTGAAAGTCCTGCGGCAATCACGCAGCATCGGGTTGGCATCTTGTAAATGAATGCTCGGGCCGCATCTGGGCCCGAGAAAGAGAGGTTTCCCCCCATGTCCGGACATCCCATCCTGCCTTCCGAACCGATCACGCTGCCGCTGCTCCCGCTGCGCGACGTCGTCGTGTTCCCGCACATGGTGATTCCGCTGTTCGTCGGCCGTCCCAAGTCCATCAAGGCCTTGGAAGCGGCGATGGAGGCGGGTCGCCAGATCATGCTCGTGGCCCAGAAAGCCGCCGGCAAGGACGAGCCACGCGCCGACGACATGTTCGAGATCGGTTGCGTCTCGAGCATCCTGCAGATGCTGAAGCTGCCCGACGGCACCGTGAAGGTGCTGGTCGAAGGCATCCAGCGCGCGTCCACGCGCGAGATCAGCGACAACGGCGAGCACTTCGTCGCCGAGTCCGTTCCCGTCGCGCCCCAGGCCGAGACCTCGCCTGAAGTCGAGGCCCTGCGCCGCGCCGTCACCCAGCAGTTCGACCAGTACGTCAAGCTCAACAAGAAGATCCCGCCGGAGATCCTCACGTCCATCGCCGGCATCGACGATCCGGGTCGCCTGGCCGACACGATCGCCGCGCACCTGCCGCTGAAGCTCGAGGCCAAGCAGTCCGTGCTGGACCTGTTCGACATCGCCCAGCGCCTGGAAAAGCTGCTGGAGCTGCTCGAGCACGAGGTCGACATCCTGCAGGTGGAAAAGCGCATCCGCGGCCGCGTCAAGCGCCAGATGGAGAAGAGCCAGCGCGAGTACTACCTCAACGAGCAGGTCAAGGCCATCCAGAAGGAACTGGGCGACGGCGAGGAGGGTGCCGACCTCGAGGAACTGGAAAAGAAGATCAAGGCCGCGCGCATGCCCAAGGAAGCGCGCAAGAAGGCCGACAACGAGCTGAAGAAGCTCAAGCTGATGTCACCGATGTCGGCCGAGGCGACGGTGGTGCGCAACTACCTCGACACGCTGATCGGCCTGCCGTGGGCCAAGAAGACCAAGATCAAGCACGACCTCGGGCACGCGTCCGACGTGCTCAACGAGGATCACTACGGCCTCGAGAAGGTCAAGGACCGCATCCTCGAGTATCTTGCCGTGCAGCAGCGCGTGGACAAGGTGAAGGCGCCCATCCTGTGCCTCGTCGGCCCCCCGGGCGTCGGCAAGACCTCGCTGGGCCAGTCGGTGGCGCGCGCCACCGGCCGCAAGTTCGTGCGCATGGCGCTCGGCGGCGTGCGCGACGAAGCCGAGATCCGCGGCCATCGCCGCACCTACATCGGCTCGATGCCGGGCAAGGTGCTGCAGAACCTCACCAAGGTGGGCACGCGCAATCCGCTGTTCCTGCTCGACGAGATCGACAAGCTGGGCATGGACTTCCGCGGCGACCCGTCGTCGGCGCTGCTCGAGGTGCTTGATCCGGAGCAGAACCACACCTTCGGCGACCACTACATCGAGCTCGACTTCGACCTGTCGGACGTGATGTTCGTGGCCACCTCGAACTCGATGAACATCCCGCCGGCGCTGCTGGACCGGATGGAAGTGATCCGCCTGGCGGGCTACACCGAGGACGAGAAGCTCAACATCGCCCAGCGCTACCTGTTGCCCAAGCAGCAGACCAACAACGGCGTGAAGGCCGACGAGCTGGAGCTGACCGAAGGCGCCATCCGCGGCATCATCCGCTACTACACCCGGGAAGCCGGCGTGCGGTCGCTCGAGCGCGAGATCTCCAAGATCTGCCGCAAGGTGGTCAAGGGCGTGCAGCTGAAGACACTCACCGGCCAGGCCGTCATCACCGAGGACAACCTCAACGACTATCTCGGCGTGCGCAAGTACGACTTCGGCCGTGCCGAGAAGAAGAACCAGGTCGGCCAGGTGGTCGGTCTCGCGTGGACGGAAGTCGGCGGCGACCTGCTCACCATCGAGTCCGCCGTGATGCCCGGCAAGGGCAACATCATCCGCACCGGCTCGCTGGGCGACGTGATGAAGGAGTCGGTGGAAGCCGCCCGCACCGTGATCCGCAGCCGCGCCGCGCGCCTGGGCATCAAGGACGAGCTGTTCGAGAAGCGCGACATCCACATCCACGTGCCCGACGGCGCGACGCCCAAGGACGGCCCCAGCGCGGGTGCGGCGATGGCCACGGCCTTCGTCTCGGCCCTCACGGGCATCCCGGTGCGCGCCAACGTGGCGATGACCGGCGAGATCACGCTGCGCGGCGAGGTCACGGCCATCGGCGGCCTGAAGGAAAAGCTCCTGGCGGCGCATCGCGGCGGCATCACCACGGTGATGATCCCCGAGGACAACGTCAAGGACCTGCAGGACATCCCCGAGAACGTGAAGGGCCAGATCGAGATCATCCCGGTGCGCTGGGTGGACAAGGTGCTGGAAGTGGCGCTGGAATCGATGCCCGTGCCGCTGCCGGACGACGAGGCGCCGAAGGACGGCGTCGCGGCGCCGGTGGTCGACGCGCCGGTGGCGAAATCCGACGTCACCGAGTCGATCAAGCACTGATCTCGGGTTAGAATGCGCGCCCGGGCTTCGCAAGAGGCCCGGGCGCAGTTTTTCCGGCCTTCGAATCAGCGCCGCGCAAATCTGACTGAATCAGTTGGGCTTGCAAGGAGTGAACGAATCGGTATAAACTGCTAGCTTCAGCAAGACGACGAAAACTTCTAACGCAAAACGTTATCGAAGACGAGTCGACAGGTTGAACCCCTGCGGGAATAGCTCAGTTGGTAGAGCGCAACCTTGCCAAGGTTGAGGTCGCGAGTTCGAGTCTCGTTTCCCGCTCCAGGTCATTTGAAAAAGGGAAGCTCCGGCTTCCCTTTTTTGTCAGAATCGGCGGTTCTGGCAGGCCTCTCCGGTCGGCCAGCCGCCAGCGGCGCGATAGCAAATCGGTTATGCAACGGATTGCAAATCCGTCTAGCCCAGTTCGACTCTGGGTCGCGCCTCCAGAACACTGCTGCCAAGCAACACACGACGCCTCGGTCTCCGGGGCGTCGTCGTTTCCGGGTGGGCCCTTCGCGCCCCTGTCCGCTGCATCCGAAGGTTAGGGCGATCAAGGTCAGATCAGCACCACCGCCTCCTCCGCCGAAGGTCGCCGCGCGAGCAGGTCCGACAACCGCGCCAGCGCGTGCGACAGCCTCTTGCGGTCGCGCCCCGCGCCGAGGGAGATGCGGATCGCGTTGGTCGTCGCGCGGCCCGACGCGAAGGCGTCCGAGGGCGTGATGGCCAGGCCCTGCGCGCGCGCAGCCTGGGCGAACGCCGGGGCCGTCCAGTAGCTCGGAAGCGGCAGCCACACGTGGATGCCCTCGCGTGACGCGTGCGGCCCCGTCAGGTTGCCCGCCAGGGCCTGCGCGGCGACGTCCTGGCGCGCGCGCGCCTCGGCGCGCACGCCCGCGAGGACGCGCTGCGCGGTGCCGTCCTGCAGCCACTGCGTCGCGAGCACCGCGGTGAGCGGCGCGCGCATCAGCGAGAACGCGCGCAGCGCCGCGAGGAAGGCGGCTTGGCGGCGCGCGTCCGGCGAGACGACGAACGCCGTGCGCAGGCCCGGCGACAGGCACTTGGACAGCGTCGAGACGTAGTGCACCCGTTCCGGCGCGAGCCGCGCCAGCGGCGGCGGCGCGGCGTCTGCCAGCAGCCAGTACGGGTCGTCCTCGATGACCTGCAGGTCCAGCCGCGCTGCCATCTTCGCGATCGCGCGGCGGCGGCGCTCCGGCATCGTCACGGTGGTCGGGTTCTGGATCGTCGGGTTCAGGTACACGACGCGCGCGCCCGACTGCTTCACGGTCCGTTCGAGCGCGGCGGGCAGCATGCCTTCGTCGTCGATCTCGACGTCCCGCACGTGGCGGCCCAGCTGTGCCGCGGCCGCGCGAAATCCGGGATAGACGAGCGGCTCGCACAGCAGGGTCTCGCCCGCCTGGGTGCACGCGAGGATCAGCGCGCACAGCGCCGCCTGCGAGCCCGGCGACGCCACCACGCGCTCGGGCGGCGCGTCGCCGAGCACGGGCGCCAGCCAGCGCGCGCCGGCGAGGCGGTCGGCCGCGCTGCCGCCGACCAGGTGGTAGGTCATCAGCAGGTCGATGTCGGCGCGCAGCAGCACCTGGGCGAGCCCGTGCTTCAACAGTTCCTGGAGGTCGGGATCCGCGGGCTGCGGCGGGATGTTCAGGCTCAGGTCGACCAGCGCGCCGAGTTCCACCTTGCGCGCCGCGACGAAGGTGCCGCGCGGCCCGTCGGCCACGAGCAGGCCCCGCGTGCGCGCCTGCGCGTAGGCCCGCGTGACGGTCGTCAGGTCGACGCCCAGGTGCGTGGCGACCGCGCGCTGCGGCGTCAGGCGATCGCCCGCGCGCAGCCGGCCGGCGGCGATCGCGTCCTCGAGGCGCTCCACGATCTGCAGGTAGCGCGGGCCGCCGCGGGGCTCTAGCGGCGCCAGCCAGCGTTCCGCCGGGATGTCCGATTGCATGGCAGCACGGCCTTCATGTATGGGGAATGTATGGCTCTAGCATCTGCCAAAACCCATACGAACCATACATGCAAACCCGCGGCACCGCACGCTCCCCAATGATTTCCACGCCCATCCACCTGTCGCCGGGGCCGTCCGGCACTTCCCTCCGAAAGGGGCTGCGCGTCCTGCGCGCCGGGCTCGTGCCGGCGCTGGCCGCCGTGCTCCTGGGCGGCTGCACCATCGACCTGCTGGAGCCCGCGGGCGAGATCGCGCGCCAGGAGCGCACGCTGATCCTCGTGGCGCTGGGCCTGATGCTGCTGGTGGTGGTGCCGGTGATCGCGCTGACGCTGTGGTTCGGCTGGCGCTACCGCGCGTCCAACGCCCGCGCCACCTACGCGCCGACGTGGGCGCACTCCACCCGCATCGAGGCGGTGGTGTGGGCGGTGCCGTGCGTGATCGTCGCGATCCTGGGCGTGCTGATCTGGCGCACGACGCGCACGCTCGATCCCTGGCGGCCGCTCGAGGCGAGCGTGAGGCCGGTGCGCGTGCAGGTGGTCGCGCTGAACTGGAAGTGGCTGTTCATCTATCCGGACTACGGCGTGGCGACGGTCAACCGGCTCGAGATTCCCGCGGGCACGCCGATCGATTTCGAGCTCACGGCCGACTCGCTGATGAACTCGTTCTTCATCCCGCGCCTGGGCAGCCAGGTCTACGCGATGGCCGGCATGCGCACGCAGCTGCACCTCGTGGCGGAGGCGCCCGGCACCTACCGCGGCATGTCGGCGGCCTTCAGCGGCGAGGGCTTCTCGGACATGCATTTCGACACGGTCGCCGTCTCGCCCGCCGACTTCGAGGCCTGGCTGCGCGATGCGCGGCGCGCGCCGCGCGCGATGGACGCGTCGCGGTACCGCGTGGTGAGCCTGCCCTCGACGCGCGGCGAGCCTGCCGTCTACGCGGGCGTCGAGCCCGACCTGTTCGACGGCATCGTCGACCGGTTTACGCGCCGGCCCGGCGCCGCCGACGTCTGCACGCCGCCGGTCATCGCGCAGGCCGCCACCGCGGCGCGCAAGGAGTAGCCGCCATGTTCGGAAAGCTCGACATCGACGCCGTCCCCTGGCACGAGCCCATCATCATGGGCACGCTGCTGGTCGTGATGCTGGGCGGCGCCGCCCTGCTCGCGGCGGTCACGCGCGCGGGCAAGTGGACGTACCTCTGGAAGGAGTGGTTCACCTCCGTCGACCACAAGCGCATCGGCGTGATGTACATCGTGATGGCGCTGGTGATGTTGCTGCGCGGCTTCATCGACGCGCTGATGATGCGCGCGCAGCAGGCGGTCGCCGCCGGCGGCGAGGCGGGCTACCTGCCGCCGCACCACTACGACCAGATCTTCACCGCGCACGGCGTGATCATGATCTTCTTCGTGGCCACGCCGTTCATCCTGGGCCTGATGAACGTGGTCGTGCCGCTGCAGATCGGCGCGCGCGACGTCGCGTTCCCGTTCGTGAACTCGCTCAGCTTCTGGCTCGCGGCGGCCGGCGCGGTGCTGGTGATGCTGTCGATGTTCTGCGGCGACTTCGCGGCCACCGGCTGGGTGGCCTATCCGCCGCTGTCCGAGCTCGGATACAGCCCGACGACCGGCGTCGACTACTACATCTGGTCGCTGCAGATCTCGGGGCTGGGCACCACGCTCACCGGCATCAACTTCATCGTGACCATCCTGCGCATGCGGGCGCCCGGCATGGACCTGATGAAGATGCCGGTCTTCACCTGGACGGCGCTGATCACCAACATCCTGATCGTCGCCGTGTTCCCCGTCCTCACGGCCACGCTCGCCCTGCTCGCCGCCGACCGCTATCTGGGCATGCACTTCTTCACCAACGAGCTGGGCGGCAACGCGATGATGTACGTCAACCTCATCTGGATCTGGGGCCATCCGGAGGTCTACATCCTGATCCTGCCGTGCTTCGGCGCGTTCTCCGAGATCATCGCCACGTTCTCCGGCAAGCCGCTGTTCGGCTACAAGTCGATGGTGTGGGCGACGTCGTCCATCGGCGTGCTGTCGTTCTTCGTCTGGCTGCACCACTTCTTCACGATGGGCTCGGGCGCGAACGTGAACGCGTTCTTCGGGATCATGACCACCATCATCTCGATCCCCACCGGCGTGAAGCTGTTCAACTGGCTGTTCACGATGTTCCGCGGCCGCATCCGCTACCACTCGGCCACGCTGTGGACGATCGGCTTCATGGTGACCTTCGCCATCGGCGGCATGACCGGCGTGCTGCTGGCCGTGCCGGGCGCAGACTTCGTGCTGCACAACAGCCTGTTCCTGGTGGCCCACTTCCACAACGTGATCATCGGCGGCGTGCTGTTCGGCTGCCTCGCGGGCATGAGCTTCTGGTTTCCCAAGGTGTTCGGCTTCACGCTGAACGAGTTCTGGGGCAAGGTCTCGTTCTGGTGCTGGATCGTCGGCTTCAACCTGGCCTTCATCCCGCTGTACGTGCTGGGGTTCATGGGCATGACGCGGCGCATGAACCACTACGCTGAGCCGGCGTGGCAGCCGTGGCTGGTCGTGGCGCTGGCCGGCGCGCTGGTCATCGCCTGCGGCATCGTCGCGCTGTTCGTGCAGCTCTACGTGAGCGTGCGCGACCGCGCCGGGAACCGCGACATCACGGGCGACCCGTGGGACGCGCGCAGCCTCGAGTGGTCGACGGCGTCGCCGGCGCCGTTCTACAACTTCGCGCACGTGCCGCACATCACGTCGCTGGAGCAGCACTGGGATGACAAGAAGCGCGGCCGCGACGGCGTGCGACCGCGCAAGTACGAGGACATCCACATGCCCCGCAACACCGCCGCCGGCGTCGTGATCGCCGCCTTCGGCACCGTGCTGTGCTTCGCGCTCGTGTGGCACATCTGGTGGCTGGCCGTCGCGTCGCTGGCCGGCGTGCTCGCCACGTTCATCGCGCGCACCTATGACCGCGACGTCGACTGGTGGGTGCCCGCCGCCGAGGTCGAACGCATCGAGAACGCGTGCCATGCCGCGCTGGCGGAGGTGGCGTGATGAGCACCGCCCGGCCGCCCGAAGGTGCTCGCGCCGCAGTTCGCAGGACGGAGGTTTCCCTATGAGCCAGGCTACGCTTGCGGTCGTCGCCCACGGCGGCCACCATGACGACAGCGGTCCGCGCACGACGCTGGGCTTCTGGATCTACCTGATGAGCGACTGCCTCATCTTCTGCGTGCTGTTCGCCACCTTCGGGGTGCTGATGGACAACACCGCGGGCGGCCCGTCGGGGCGCCAGCTGTTCGAGCTGCCGTTCGTGCTGGGCGAGACCGGGCTGCTGCTGGTGAGCAGCTTCACCTTCGGCCTGGGGATGCTGGCCATGCAGGCCGGCCGCCAGGACCGGCTGCTGCCGTGGCTGGCCGTGACGCTGCTGCTGGGCGCCGCGTTCGTCGGCATGGAGATCCACGAGTTCGCGGCGCTGGTGCACGACCGCGCCGGGCCGGGCACCAGCGCGTTCCTGTCCGCCTACTTCGTCCTCGTCGGCACGCACGGCCTGCACGTCACCTGCGGGCTGCTGTGGATCGCGCTGATGATCCACCAGGTCACGCGCTTCGGCCTCGACGGCATCACGCGGCGGCGGCTGGCCTGCCTGAGCCTGTTCTGGCACTTCCTCGACCTGGTGTGGATCTGCGTGTTCACGTTCGTCTACCTGCGGGAGTTCGCATGATCGCCGCCCGGCCGCCCGAAGGCGATCGCACCGGAGTCCGCAGGACGGAGGTATTCCAATGAAACCGATCCAGCTCAGCGCGCCGTCGCGCACCTTCCACCACGCCAACCTGGGCGGCTACGTGATCGGGTTCGGCGCGTGCGTCGTCCTCACGCTGGCGTCGTTCGGCGCGGTCATGACAGGCCTGCTGCCGCGCGGCGCCGTCATGGGCGTCCTGGTGCTGCTGTGCGTGGCCCAGCTGCTGGTGCAGCTCGTGTTCTTCCTGCACCTGGGCTCCGCGCGCGACCAGCGCGACAACACGGGCATCTTCGTATGCACCGCGTTGCTGATCGCGATCATCGTGGCCGGCTCGCTGTGGGTCACCCACAACGCGAACGCGAACATGATGCCCACGCACATGTCGACGCAGCGCGCGATCTCGCGCGACTGAGCAGCCCGCGAGCCGGCGCATGCGGGGTTGCCGCGCGCGCGGCGGCGTCAGCGCCGCACCGTCATCGCGCGGCGCATGTCGCGCCGGCTGGACTCCGGCATGCGGATAATTGACGGTGGTCATGAGGCCTGATTCTTCGGCCCCGCCTGCAGTGCGCGCTTGCGCCAGATCAAGGCGCGGGCCGCGGTGCGCAAGCCGTCGCTCCGAAGCCACCGCCGCGAATCAGGCGGGATACAGGCCATCGAGGTGGGCCCGCAATCGCGCGAACAGTCGCGCGTAGGGTGCCTGCGAGGCGGCGCCCGTCAGCGGGTCGCCGTCGGGCTTGAACTCGGCGTCGAGCTCGTCCCAGTCGGTCGCCAACAGCGCGCGCTCGGCGAGCGGGAAGATCTCGCTCTCTTCCAGTGCCACATGCGACCGGTAGAACTCGACGTAGTGCGCGAGCGCCATCTCGAACCCGGCGCGGCGCGAGTCGCCGAGGATCTCGAAGGCCGTCAACGCGTGTGCCAGCTCGCGGATGCGGGCCTCGCCGCGCCGGTGATCCTCTTCGAGGTGGTCCAGCACGTGGCGCGCCAGCGGCGTGCGGGCGCGCAGCCGCGGGAACAGCAGCACCTTGCGCAACGCGATGTGCTCGGCCAGAAGGATGTCGAGGCTCGAGGGCATGGCGAACCTGGTTGCTCAGAAGCGCTTGCTGGCGCCGTCCTCGCTGCATTGCCCTGCCGTCAGGCCTTCTTGGTGTACGCGCTGCACCAGCCCTTGGACGAGACCTGCTTGCCCGCGAAGATGGCAAAGCCGCCGGTGGCGTCGCCGGCCTTGCCCTGGTATCGCTTTGGGTGACGAGCCATCTTCGAACGGAACCGGCCCGCGAGGCTTGACGTTGCGCAACGCTACGCTGCGCCGTGATCCTGCGACTACGCACAGGATGACGAGGCGGATTGCCCGCAGGATGCCTTGCTCCCGGCCCGCAGGCCGCGGAGCGCACGCTCCAATTGCCATGTAGGCAAATTGCCGACTCCAGCCGCTTTGCAGTTCGGCCGAAAACCATCACGTCAGACCGGCTTGTGATGCTCCGGTCAAGGAGTTGGTCGTGAAAAACTGCCGTATTGCCATGCTCGCGGCACTTGCCGCAGCAGTTCCATTTGACCGCAGCCGCGGAGGCGGCGCGGCCGCATGCCGCCTCAAGCGCAACGACCGGCTCGGGGGAGCCCTCGCGGGCGCCCGCCGACGGCAATCATGGATCGCCGTGAGCCAGCTGAATCCCGATCACTTCGAGCGCCCTCAATGAGCTTGACCATGCTTCGCGCCATCGCAGCCGTGACGGCCTCGCTCGTCGTTCTCCCCACACGCGCCGACGACGGCATTACCGACACCGAGATCAAGCTCGGCATGGTGAACGCGCAATCCGGCCCCGCCTCTGGCCTGGGCCGCGGTCTGCGTGCCGGCGCACAAGCCTACTTCCAGGACTTGAACGCGCGCGGCGGGGTGCACGGCCGTCAGATTTCGCTGGTCATCGCCGACGACGGCTACGAGCCCGATCGGGCGGTGGACGAGACGTTGAAGATGATCGAGCAGCAGAAGATCTTCGCGCTTTTCGGCTACGTCGGCACACCCACGGCCAACGCGGTGCTGCCGATCGTCAAGGAGATGGATATCCCGCTGGTGGGGCTGTTCACCGGCGCGATGACCCTGCGCCAGCCGGTCACGCCGCAGGTGTTCAACGTGCGCGCCAGCTACGACGACGAGGCCGAGGCGCTGGTGGCGCACTTCGTGGCCAAGGGTGCCAAGAGCGTGGCCGTCTTCTACCAGGATGACGGCTTCGGCATGGCAGTCCTCTCCGGCACGGAGAAGGCTCTTGGCAAGCGCGGACTGAAGGTCGCTGCCAAGAGCACCTTCCAGAGAAACACGCTGGCTGTCAAGGCGGGTCTGGCGGCGATGCTCGACGCCAAGCCCGACGCCATCGTGATGGTCGGCCCCTACGGGCCGCTGGCGGCATTCATCAAGGAGGCGCGAGCCACCGGCCTGAAGTCGCAGTTGGCGACTGTCTCGTTCGTCGGAACCGACAACCTGGTCGCCGAACTCGGCAAGGATGGTGACGGGGTCGTGATCTCGCAAGTGGTGCCATTTCCGTACGACGACGATCTGGCGGTCACGCGCGAGTGCCGCGAAGCGTTGGCCAGGTACGGACACGAGCCGCTGGGATTCGTCAACTTCGAGGGCTGCCTGACCGCGCGCGTGCTGGCCACCGCGCTGGAGCGCGCCGGCAAGGCCGTGGACCGCAAGTCCTTGGTGGGTACGCTCGATGCGATGCACCTGGTGGACATCGGCGGCCTGAACGCCTCGTTCTCCACCGAAAGGCACCAGGCCTTCGACAAGGTGTTCATGACCCAGATTCGTGACGGCAAGATCGACAAGCTATCTTCGACAAGCCCGCCGCACTTCAGGGAGCATCAATGAAAATCTCGCAACGCTTGGCGGCGCTGTGCACTTTCTCGGCTGCGGGCCTGCTGTGCGTGTCCGCGGTCAGCTACTTCGCGGTCACGTCGATCCAGTCGGACCTGCGCACATTGACCTTGCATGCCACACCGCTGCAGAACAAGACCTATGAGATGCAGGAGCGCACCGAGCGGTGGCTGGGTGGCCTGCTGAAGCTGTCGTTGGCGCACGAGCGCGAAGAGGTCGACAAGGCGTTGGGGGGCATCCGCGCGGACAGCGCAGAAATTGACCAACTCGGCGAGGAGATCCACGGCTTGGATCCCTCGGCCCATGTCAACGCCAGCGAGTTCCGGGCAGCGCAGGGCGAAATCGTGCAGGCCGTCCAAAGGCGCCTGGACGACGAGATGGCCTATCGCCAGGAGACCGAGCGTGCCCGAGTTGCATTGCAACTGGCCGAGGCGACCATCGCGCTGACGCGCAGCAACGTTGCCGGGATTGCCACAGAAGCGAGCAAGGCCGCCGACAAGGCGCAGGACGCCAGCCGGCGGCTGGCCAGCGTGACCAAGGTCGCATTGTCGGCGCAAGCCCGGCTGAAGGACATCGCGATGGTGGTGGCCGAGACAGACCTCGCGACCAACCGGTTTCGGCTGACGCCTCTGCGCGACAAGATTCGCGCCGCGACCGACAGCATTCAGCGTCTGGAGGTCGAGGCGGGCACTGACGATCCGCTCAAGGAGCTCAAGGCGGCGGCCGCTGACGCCTACGAGGCGTTCACCGACGACAGTCAGGGCCTGTTGGCCGCGCGGGCGGCCATGCTGGCGAAGAAGGACGGTGCCGAGGCCGTCTACCAGCGGCAGCGCAAGGCGCTGCTGGCGCGGCTGGACGAGCAATCAACCAGGCTCGGGCTGCTGATCGACGGCACGGAGGTGCAGGACTACGAGCAGCGGCACGCGCTCGAGGCTGCGCTGCGCCTGCGCGGCGAGCCGGGCGGTGTCATCGCCGTCAGCGAAGAAGTGTCGCTGGACATGCGCGAGATGGTCGCCGCATTGCGCGAACTGATGCTGGCCACTGCACCGGCGGAGTGTGCGGCTTCGGAATCCCGGCTCAAGATCCTGGGAAACGAATTGGTCGCGAACATGCGCACGATGCGCTCGGCGCTGGACAAGATGGGGCGGCCCCAACTGGCCGCCAACGTGGACCATGCACTTGCCGCGATGGCCTCGGTGGCCGTGTCTATCGAGAACGTCGCTGCAGCCAAGCGCAGGCTGCTCGACAGCGAGGCGCTCACCAACGCGTCGCTGGCGCGCCTGAAGACTGTCGCCGCACAACAAGCCAGCGCAGGTGAGCGCGAGGTGAAGGACATCAACGAACGGCAGGCCGAAGTCACCGCGGCCGTCGACAGGCGCGTAGACCATACGCTGCTCGTGATTCTGGGGATGTCGAGCGTCATAATCATCCTGTCGGCAGTCGTCAGTGTGCGCACCGTGCGCGGCGTTACGCGCGGCCTGAATGAGGCGGTGGGTGTGGCCGAAGCGGTCTCGCAAGGCCACCTCGACCCCGTGGCGTGCGGCAGTGCCGACGACGAGACCACCCGATTGCTGGTCGCGCTCGGCTCCATGGTCAATACCATCCGGACCATGCTCGGATCCCTGCACGAGACGAACAGCCAGTTGAGCAGTGCCAACGACGAGTTGCGCCGCCGCGCCTTCCTGGACCCGCTCACGGACCTGCCCAACCGCACGTTGTTCGAAGACCGCCTCGCGCATGCGGTGGCGCGCAACGCGCGGTCCGACGATCGCGTGGCCGAGCGGCATCATGAGAAACTGGCGGTGATGTTCGTCGATCTCGACGGATTCAAACCGGTCAACGACTGCTTTGGCCATGGCGTCGGGGACATCGTGCTGAAGGAAGTGGCGCAGCGCATGCGCACCATCGCGCGAAACAGTGACACGGTGGCGCGTGTCGGTGGCGACGAATTCCTGGTGCTGATGGAAGACGCCGTGAGCGCGGCCGATGTCGCGACACTCGCCAGGCGACTGACCGAAGCGCTGCAGCAGCCGTTCGAGGCCGCCGGACAAAGGATCGAGGTCACTGCCTCGATCGGCGTGGCGATCTATCCGGAGCATGGTGAGCGCGGCAAGCTGATCGCCCACGCGGATGCGGCCATGTACGCCGCCAAGCGCGCCGGAGGCAACACCTTTGCGTTGTTCGAGTCACACATGGAGACCGACCCTCAGGCCGAACTGGGCCTGCAGAGCGATCTGCGTCACGCCTCGCAGCGCGGCGAGTTGATGTTGTACTACCAGCCGAAGGTCGACAGCGTGGGGGGACGGATCCATGGTGTCGAGGCGTTGCTGCGCTGGAAGCACCCGCAGCGCGGCATGGTGGGCCCCAACGTATTCATCCCCTTGGCCGAACGCTTCGGGTTGATCTGCCAGATCGGCTCCTGGGTCATTGAGGAGGCCTGCCGGCAAATGCACGAGTGGGGCACGCAGGGGATGCGGATGCAGGTGGCCATCAATCTTTCGGCCTACCAATTGAGGGACGGGGCCCTGGTCGAGCGCATCTGCCAGGCGCTGGACCGCCACCAAGTGGATCCAGCGTACCTCTTGTGCGAGATCACCGAGTCGGTGGCGATGGAGGACATCGAAGTCACGCAGCGCGCGTTCGAGGGTCTCGCAAAGATCGGGGTCTTTCTGTCAATCGACGACTTCGGAACCGGCTACTCGAGCCTGAGCTACCTGCGCCAACTGCCGGCTCGGCAGTTGAAGATCGATCGCAGCTTCGTGATGGATCTCGAGGAAAGCAGGGATGCTCGCGCCGTTGTCGAGGCGGTCGTGCGTCTGGCCCACGCCTTGGAGCTGAGCGTCGTGGCCGAAGGCGTCGAGACCGAGGGTCAGCGCGATATCCTCGTGCGTCTGGGCTGCGACGAATTGCAGGGCTTCTTGTTCGCCCGCCCGATGCCTGCACTCGATCTGCTGCCGTGGGTCCAGGGACAGCGGCAGCCGCCCGACCGCCCGGAGTTCGCGGCTTCCGTCTTTGGCGAATCACTGTGCGCGCCAAAGCATTGCAGCCTCGTGCTCGGCGGCGCCCTGCCGCACAGCGCCTGAGGCCACACCGTCAAGAACAGGCCACGAGTGAATTCATACCGTCAGACCGCCGGAGCCCGTTGGAGCGTCCAACTGGGCATGGCCTTCTGGTCGCTCAAAGTGAGAATCACGCTGGGCACCATCGCCGCGCTGGTGCTCGGCATCGGGCTGACGACTGCGGTCTTGCTCCAGCGCGCCGAGCGAGACACCTTGTCCGCTCAAAACGAGCGCGAACTCAACGAAGCGGTACGGGCCGCCGGCGTCCTGTCGCGTCGGGTCGTCGAACTGCAAAGAGCGTTGCAGGTGGTCGCAGCCCAACTCGACCAGACGACCTTGGCCGACGATACCAAGCTCGATGCGTTCATGCATGCCCAGCCCGTCCTGCGCGAGCTTTTCTCCACGCTGTCCGTTGCGTCGCTCGACGGGCAGGTGCGGGTATTCGTCGACGAGGCCGGCACGCGCCACCCCCAGCTGAATGTGTCAGATCGCGACTACTTTCGGCGTACGGTCGCGGAGCAACGTCCCATCGTGTCCGATCCGTTTCAAAGCCGCATCTCGGGGCAAACGGCGATCCTCTTCACCTACCCGCTCAAGAATGCAAAGGGCGTCTATGGCATTCTGGGTGGCTCGCTGCGCCTGAGCAGCCGCGACCTGTTGAGCGACCTTGTCGATACGCAAGCAGGCGACTCCGATGTGCTTCTCGTCGTGACCGACGCGCAGGGCCGCATCCTCGCTCATCCCAACCGCGAACGGCTTCTGCAAAGCTTGGCCAGCGAACCGCGATTGGCCGCAGCGTTTCGCCGTTGGCTGGACGATGGGCGTGCGGTCGAGCCGGCGGGACTGCGGCTCGCTCAACCGGCAGAGGTGGTCAGCGCCGCCGGCGTCGCGGGGCCCGATTGGATGATCTGGCGGGCTATTCCGGAGGCCGAATTGTTGGCCCCCTTGCGGTCGGCGCGCAAGCAGGCGCTGGAATGGGCCGCTGGACTGATCGGGCTCATGTCGCTGCTCATACTGACGCTCGTGTGGTGGCTGCTGCGTCCATTGAGCCAGCTCGAGCATCGTGCGCAAACCTTGTTCAACGGCGATAACGACCCGCACGCCGGCTGGCCGGCAGGATTCGGGGAGATCGGCCGCTTGGCGCGCGTCCTGCGGCACGTAGGCGCCGAGCGGACGCAGCTGGAGGGGTTCAATGCGGTGGTGCTCGGAAAGCTGAACTCGGTCATGGCAGCTGCGCCGGTTGGCATCGCGTTCGTGCGCTCGGCACGCTTCGACCTGGTGAGCGCGGAATTTTGCCGCCTGTTCGGGTGCGACGAACAGGCACTGCTGGGTCAGCCCATGCATATGATTTTCGGCGCCAACGCCGACTACCAGGCATTTGAGCCCCAAGTTCAGCTCGCATTCCGAGCGGGCGAGGCCTACGTCGGCGAGTGGCAGATGCTGCGCGATGATGGCACGCCCTTCTGGGCCCGGTTGCGCGGACGGCCCGTGGAAGTAGCCGACTCGGAGGCAGGGGTCATCTGGACCCTGAACGACATCGATCAACAGATCGCTGAACGATCACGACTGGAATGGTCGGCGACGCATGACGTCCTGACCGGGTTGGCCAATCGCAAGAGCTTCGAGCAACGCCTGGAGCATGTCTTCGACGCGTTGCCGCGCTCCATACCCGCCGCGGTGGTCGTGATCGACCTCGATCACTTCAAACCCATCAACGACACGTTCGGGCACGCCGCGGGCGACGCGATGTTGAAGGCGGTGGCCGCGGCAATACTGTCGCACGTACGCGCCAGTGACCTGGTCGTGCGCCTGGGCGGTGATGAATTCGCGTTGTTGTTGGAGCGCTGCGCGCACGACGTCGCCATGCGTGTCGCCGAGAACGTGCATTCGGCGATTTCAGCCGTTGCAGTGCCCTGGCAGGGACGAACACTGCGTGTGGGAGCAAGCGTGGGGGTGGCATCGCTGAACGAACATACCCCGGACATGGCTGAGTGGGTGGCCGAGGCCGATGCGGCTTGCTACCGGGTCAAGGCGGACGGCCGCGGAGCCGTGCGGGCAGCCACACCGACGTTGCTTCGAGTGGTCGTTGGCGGACGGGCAGTCGCGGATACCTGACACGCGATACAAACAATGCGCGTCATGACGAAGGACAAACCGGACGCTGCGACGCTACCCGGCGACTTTCAGCTACCCGTCGATCGCGACAAACGAATCCAGGTCTCGACGACTGCCGGATCGAAGCACGTTCCGCTTTTTGCAAGCATGCGCTCAGCCAGCGCCTCGTCGTCGCAGCGCGCGAAGCCGGATCTCCCGTGCCCGAGATCGTCGATGGCATCTGCAACGGCGAGGATGCGCGCGCCGATCGGTATCGCGCTCCCCGCACTCCCGATTGGGTATCCCTTTCCGTCGAATCGTTCGTGATGGGCTTCAATCAACCTGGTGACCGGCGACATGTCTTCCATCGCCGCGAGCGCCCGCGCGGAGAGCGAAGGATGATCTCGGTAGATGGCGTCGTCCTCGGAGATCCCCGTGCCGTCGAGTCGCGACAACAGCTCGTCGGAGAGCCCGATGAGGCCTACGTCATGCAGCAGCCCCGCGACAAAGACGTCGAGAACGGCCTCCGAAGGCAATTCCATGCATCGGGCAAGGTCTCGCGCAAGGGTTGCAACTCGCAGGCCGTGCGTGAACAAATCAGTGCAGCGGACTTCCAGGAGGTTCGTCAATACCTTGACTGACTGGAGGTAATGGCGCTGTCGCGCGCGATCCAGATTGCGCCGATCGGCGGCATGCCGTTCCTGCAACTGCTGCAGTTCGTCGTTGAGCAGACGCAGCTGTTCGCCCTGGGTCGCGCTCATGCTGACCAGACGTGCCTCGTCTTTCAGGCGCAGGCGCAATTCCAGGCCTTCCCGCACGGATTGGACGAGTTCTCGCTCGTCCCAGGGCTTCTGCAGGTACCGAAAGATCCGGCCGCGGTTCACCGCCAGGATCGTGGCCGCCGTGTCGGAGTACCCCGTCAGCAGTATTCGCACGGTGTCCGGCCAGTCGCGGCAGATCCGCTCGAGCAGTTGCGCGCCATCCATGCCCGGCATGCGCATGTCCGAGATCACGAGGTCGATCGGCAGCTCTTCCATGAACTCCAGCGCCTGTTCGCCGCTCGTTGCCGTGATGACGGAGATGTCCGACAAACGCAAGGCGCGCTTGAGTGCCGAAAGAATTCCGGGCTCGTCGTCAACGCAAAGCACGGTCCGCTTCGCGCTCGACGTTGGCGCAGCAGGATCTTCCCGGCGCGCATCCCAGTTGGCAACACCATGCGAAATCGACGGCATCATCGTTCCCAGCTCCCACTCATCTGCTGCTTGACACGCTCATGCTGACTCGCATCGCCAGGTAGCGCAATGGCAGGCGTCGGCATTGGAGCCTCCTGCAGGACATATTCCTCATCCTCGCGGCTCAAGGTCATGGTCATGGTCGAGCCGATGCCGCGGGCTACCCGCGACTCGAACCGCAGTTAGCAAGTTTGCTGGCCTTCTACAGCGCTTTTTCCGATTCGCGCCCCCGGGATTCGTCCTAAGATGATTTGGCCGATCGCGCTCCCGTTTGCAGGGAATGAGCAATCGCCACGTACTGGCTCGACAGTGTGTGGCGAGCAACCAGCGATGAATCGGCCCCAGGAGCGATCCATGGCAACCCTGCCGATGACGTTGGATGACACGAACGCGTCGACTTCAGCCACGCCCCCAACGCTGTTGTTGGTGGACGACGAACCGTCGATCCTCAGCGCGCTGAGGCGCTTGTTCCGTCCGCAGGGATACCGGATTCTCATGGCCGACGGCGGCACGGCGGCCCTGGAGCTCGTCGCGAACGACTCGGTCGACCTGGTGATCTCGGACATGCGCATGCCAGGCATGGACGGCGCCCAATTCCTGGAAAAGATCCGGCACGTTCATCCACGCGCGGTACGCATCCTGCTGACCGGCTACGCCGACATCAACTCGACCATTGCCGCGATCAACGGTGGAGAAATCCATCGCTACATCGCCAAGCCCTGGGACGACAACGACATCCTGCTCGTAGTTCGCGAGGCCTTGGCGCGGCGCGATCTCGAGGTCCGCAATCACGAACTGACGGAACTTACAGGCCGACAGAACGAGGAACTGCGCAACCTGAACGCGAACCTCGAGGAGCGCGTGCGTCACCGTACCGCGGAAATCGAGCAGATCAACGACATGCTCAACGTGGCCTACGCGGAACTCAAGTCGAATTTCACGCTGTCGATGCAGATCTTTGCCGGTCTGATGGAATTGCGGCACAACGGCATGTCCGGCCATTCGCGGCGCGTGTCCGAATGGGCACGGCGGGTGTGCGTCATCCTGAAGCTCGACGAGCGGACGAGCCAGGACATCTACGTCGCCGGGCTGCTTCACGACATCGGCAAGATCGGCTTCCCGGACAGCCTGCTCGGCAAGCCGGTGTCGCTCATGTCCGCCGAGGAAACCGCGCGCTATCGCAAGCACCCGCTCAATGCAGAGACCGCGTTGATGCCCCTGGTGCAGCTGCAGCCCGTCGCCAAGATCATCCGATCGCAGCACGAACGCTATGACGGAAACGGCTTTCCGGACGGCCTCGAGGCCGGCGAGATTCCGTTTGGCGCCCGCGTCCTGGCGCCCATCATCGACTACGAGAACCTGGTCACGGGAACGCTGGCGGAGCGCCGCTTTTCGCCCGATGACGCCGCCGCGAGCATCCGGCGCGGCGAAGGAAGCCGCTATGACGGGAAAGTCGTGGACGCATTTCTTGAAGCGCTCAAGCAGCCCCTCGACGAGTTGCGCGACGATCGCTGCATATCGGCGACGGAGCTTGCCGCCGGCATGGTCCTGTCGCGCGATCTTGTAAGCCCTCAAGGGACGCTGCTGCTCGCTGCGGGCTATGCGTTCGACGCGCGCGTCGTGCGCCAAGTGCGCGAGTACGCGCAGCGAGAGGGCGCGAAGCTGACGCTCTACGTCCTCCGAGAAGCGGCCGCAGTGCCGCAGTCATGACACTCCAGGGAGTACAAATGCATCGAATCCTCCTCGTCGATGACGAAATTGGCGTCCTCAACGCGCTTCTGCGACTGTTGCGGCTGACGCCCATTGTGGTGCGAGGCGTGGAGTGGCATCCTCGCGTCGATGTCTTCACATCACCGGTTGAGGCCCTGAAGTCCGCCGCTGAGCGTGCCTACGATCTCGTGGTGTCCGACTTCCGAATGCCGGAAATGGACGGTGTCGCAGTGTTGCGGCATATGCGAGAGCTGCAGCCCGATTGCGCCCGCGTGATCCTGTCCGGCTATACCGATCTCAACGGATTGATCGGCGCCATCAACGAGGCACGCATCGACCGCTTCATCGCCAAGCCCTGGAACGATTTCGAGTTCGTCAGCACGCTGGCACAGGTGCTCGAGATCCGGGCGCTCCGGATGGAAAACGAGTCGCTCGCGGACCAGGTACGGTGCGAGCGCGGCGAGGTTACCCCGGTCGAACTGGAAATGAAACGGCTTGAGCAACAGGAGCCCGGTATCACGCAGGTGCAGTGGGGTCCGGATGGTTCCGTCGTCATCGACATGGACGAGATCGCGGAGGCGCTGCGCGACCATGGAAACTGAACTCCGGCGACATCACCCCGTGGGCGAGAGTCGGAGCGAGGCGGAGGCGGTGTGCCGCGCCGTCTTGCACGCACTGAGCCTGCCGGCCTTCCTGCATCGCGGCGGAAGTCTGCTCTGTGGCAACGCGGCGCTTGCGCGCCTGCTCGGCTACTCGGAAGACCAGTTGCTGGCGATGACGCACGACCAGTTGGCCGACCCCGAGATGCGCGAGAAGATGGCCCTGTACGGCGGGAACTGCCTCGCGACGGACCCCGAGCCAGCCGCGACGGAGATGACCTTGCGCACCGCAGGCGGAGACGACCGTTTCGTTGAACTGACGGCACGCCGGATCGAAATCGCGGGGCAGGCGATGGTGCTTTCGACGTGCCAGGACCTGAGCGATATCCGGCACGTTCAGACCAGCCTGCTCAATATGAGCCAGGTACTGAACCAGATCCTCGACAGCGATCCGGTCGCCACTTTCGTCGTCGATTCGGAGCATCGAGTGACGCACTGGAACCGGGCCTGCGAGCAGCTGACCGGCCGGGATTGGTGGGACATGCAAGGGTTGACCGAGAAGGGGCAAGTCTTCTACGGCGCCGAGAGGCCGTTGCTGTGCGACCTGATCGTCGACGGCGCGAGCGTCGCGACGCTGGAGGCGCTGTATCAAGGGAAGATACGCGCCTCGAAAATCAGCCAGGGTGCCTACGAGGCAGAGTCTTTCTTTCCGAATTTTGGAGAGTCCGGGCTCTGGCTCTTCTTCACGGCGGCGCCCCTGAGAAACTCGGATGGCAAGGTCGTCGGTGCGATCGAGACGCTCCAGGACGTCACCCAGCGGCGCAATGCCGAGGAAGAGCTGATGCGGCACCGCAACCAGCTTGAGCTGCTGGTCGGGGAGCGAACGGCGGAACTCGACAGCACGAACCGGGAGCTGTCCGCGTTCATGGAGAACGCGAGCGTGGGCATCCTGGCCGTCGCCGACCGCCGCATCGTGCGCCACAACAAGAAGTTCGCGGAGATGTTCCTCGCCGAAGGTCAAGGTGCGGCGGGTCGAGCGACGGCCGACTTCTTCTGCTCGCCGACTGATTACGAAGACTTTGCCAGCATTGCCTTTCCGAAGCTGGCTGAGGGACGCCCGTTCCAGCACGAGATGATGCTGTCTCGACTCGATGGCAAGCGGCTGTGGGTCCAGATGATCGGCTACGTCTCGAACGCGGACGATCCCGCAGCAGGCGCCTGGTGGCTGCTCCAGGATCGCAGCGAGGTCCGGCGGGCGCAGGAGGCGCTGGAAACGAACTACGCGCGCCTGAAGGAGACCAACAATCGACTCGAGGAAGCGCAGAACCAATTGCTGCAATCCGAGAAGATGGCGTCGATCGGCCAGTTGGCCGCTGGAGTCGCGCATGAGATCAACAATCCGATCGGATTCGTCAATTCGAACCTGAACTCCCTGAAGCACTACATCGACGACCTCCTCGGCCTCATTGCCGAGTACGAGTCGACAGAGGCGGAGCTTGGACCGGAGCTGCGCCAGCGCCTGCAGGCCGCAAAACAGGACGTGGACCTGGCATACATGCTGGAGGACTTGCCGGTGCTTCTGCGCGAGAGCGCTGATGGCCTCGGCCGCGTCAAGCGGATTGTCCAGGATCTGAAGGATTTCTCTCGGGTCGACAACTCCGACTGGGCGGAGGCCGACTTGAACGCCGGGTTGGACTCGACCTTGAATGTCGTGCTCAATGAAGTGAAGTACAAGGCAGACGTCGTGAAGAACTACGGCGTGCTGCCGCCGGTACGCTGTCTCGCCGCGCAGTTGAACCAGGTGTTCATGAATTTCATCGTCAACGCGGCGCATGCGATCGAGTCTCGCGGCGTGATCACGTTGTCGAGCGGCCATTGCGGCGCATGGGTCTGGATCGAGGTCGCCGATACCGGCAGCGGCATGTCCGAGGAAATCCAGCGGCGGATCTTCGAGCCCTTCTATACGACCAAGCCCGTCGGCAAGGGCACCGGACTCGGCCTGTCGCTGTCGTTCTCGATCGTGCAGAAGCACAAGGGCATGATCAAGGTCAAGTCCGAGCCCGGCAAAGGCAGTGCGTTCAGGGTCTGGATTCCCGTGGACCCGGAGGGATCAGGCGAAGCGCCAGTCCTGCCTCCGGAAGCGCAGGCGGATTGAAGGAGGCAACGGGTGGACATCTCCCTGCGCCCTCGACTTGCCGACTCGCCGGAGCTGGACGATGTCCTGCTCGACCACGTTCACGCCGGCGTCTGCGTGATCCGCGACGGGCGCTTCGTCTACGTGAACCAGTGTCTCGCGGACATGCTGGAGTTCGAGCTGTCCGACATGTTCGGCGATATGGATGCACTCGACATTGTTCATCCCGACGATCGCCCCATCGTCCTCGAAAAGATACGACGTCGTGATGCCGGCGAGGTCACCGCTCCCTACGACATCCGCATCGTCGGGCATGCAGGCCGCACCCTGGACGCGCGAGTTTGCGGCAGATACATTCGATTCGCAGGACAACTCGCCAACCTCGTCACGCTGACCGACATCAGCGAGGTCAAGCAGGCGCTGGACGCCGCCGGACAGCGCGCGCAAATGCTGGCACTTACCGAGGATCTCTGCCGCGGCGCCTCGCTGGAGATTGATCTTCGCCAGGATCGAGTGGTCGTCTCTGCAGGCCTTTGGGCATTGCTCAGCTGCGCCCCCCAGTCTTCGACCATGAACCGGCGAGCGCTGCTGTCGCGTGTTGCCCGAAGCGACCGCTCCGCCGTGGTGAACGCCTGGCGCCGGGCGGTGCCAGGGCGTCCCTTTGAACTCCAGCATCGCATTCGCCGGCTCGACGGCGGGTTTTGCATCGTCCATCATCGCGGCCTGATCGAGCCGGATCCCTCCGGATTCACACCCCGGGGCATCGCAATCCTTCAGGACGTGACGGCGCAGCGCGACACCGAGCGGCGGCTGCAGGAGCTGTCGAGCCTCGATCCACTGACCGGATTGCCCAACCGCGCCGAGTTGATCGAGCGCACCGAAGCACGCCTCACGGCGGCCACCGGTACCGGGGAGCAAGTGATTCTGATTGCGATCGAGATCCCGCAGATTCTGCAGGTCAAGCAAGGGATGGGGTTCGAGGCTGCCGATGAACTGACCATGGCGCTCGCCGCACGCCTGACGGCGGTGATTTCCGAGGGCGATGTCCTGGCGCGGCTGGCGGGCGCTGAGTTCGCCATCCTCGTTCGCGACGAACAGAACGGCGATCTCGGCACCGTGGTGTCGCTGCGTGCGCGCTTGATCGAATCGGCCCTGAGCGAGCCACTGACGTTCCGGTCAAACAGCATGTTCGCGACCTACGCGCTCGGCGCTGCGCGCGCGCCCCACGACGGCAACCGGTCCCGATCGCTGTTGTCGTCGGCGCTGATCGCGCTGAAGTCGGCCGCCGAGGCGGGTGCCGGACAAATTCGGTTTGCATCGTCGCGCGGGAACGAGCATGCGATGCGCCGGATAGCCCTGGAATGGGCATTGCGCCAGGCACTCGCGCGCGGTGAATTCAGCCTGAAGTACCAGCCCCAGGTCGAGCTGCGCTACGGGAACGTCCAGGGTGTGGAAGCGCTTCTGCGCTGGCGATCGTCCTCGTTGGGTGATGTATCCCCGACCGAATTCATTCCAATCGCCGAACAGAGCGGTCTGATCGTGGCGATTGGCGAGTGGGTGTTGCGTGCCGCCTGCATGCAGGCCGCAGCCTGGAAGCGGGAGGGATTCCTCAACTTCCGGGTGCACGTGAACATCTCGGCCGCGCAACTGGCACGCAACGATCTGGCCGATCGTGTCCAGGCCATCCTGCTGGAATCGGGTGCTGATCCCGCTCTGCTTGGGGTGGAGGTGACCGAGAGCATGCTTGCGGACGACACTGAGAAGGCCGCGCGCGCCCTCGGCGCCTTGCGAGCGATCGGCATGGAGATCTCGCTCGACGACTTCGGGACGGGCTACTCGAACCTGAGCACTTTGCGCGCTCTGCCCATCGATGTGATCAAGATCGATCGTTCCTACGTCCACGACGTATTGGCGGCGCCGGCGGAGGTTTCGATGACGCGCGCAGTCATCACCATGGCCCATAGCCTGCAAATGCGTGTGCTGGCCGAGGGCGTGGAATCCGAAAGTCAGCTCGCGCTGCTGCTGGCGCATCGCTGCGATGCGATACAAGGGTTCTACTTCAGCCAACCCGTGGACGCAGAGGCGATCTCGGCGCTCATGCGCGAAGGCCGGCGGTTGCCGGAACACCTGTTCGATCGATCGCCGAGGCAGCGCACCTTGCTGCTCGTAGACGACGAGGAGAACATTCTCGCTTCGCTCAAGCGACTGCTGCGGCGCAGCGGCTACCGCATCGTCACGGCCAACAGCGCCGCCGAGGGCTTGCAGCGACTCGCGGAAACCGAGGTCGATGTCATCGTGTCCGACCAGCGAATGCCTGGAATGACTGGCGTCGAATTCCTGCGTCGAGCGAAGGTGCTGTACCCGGACACGGTGCGAATCGTGCTGTCCGGCTACACCGAGTTGCAGTCGATCACCGACGCCATCAACGAAGGCGCGATCTACAAATTCCTCACCAAGCCTTGGGAGGATGACCTGCTGCGGGCCAACATCGAAGAAGCCTTCCGCCAGAAGGGAATGGCCGACGAGAATCGCCGGCTCGATCGGGAAGTGCGGACAGCAAATGCCGAGCTGGCCGAGCTCAACCAACGACTGCAGGCTGCGCTGGCGCAGCAGAACGAAAGACTCAGCGTCGTGGAGGATCGCGGGCGCAACGCACTCGAAGTGCTCTACAACGTTCCGACACCGCTCGTCGGTTTCGATACGGAAGGATTGATCGCTTTCGCGAACCACGATGCGGAGCGGATCTTGCCCGGTATCCGCGAATGGATCGGTACCTACGCGGACGATTCGTTGCCAGCGAGCTTCCGCGACGTGTTTTCTCTGGTGGATGGGCAGTCGCTCGACATCGACCTTGAAGGCATTTCGTATCGCTGCAGCTGCCGCGCAATCGACGATCCTGGAGGGCAGCGCGGCACGCTGGTCGCCATCATCCCGCGGGAGATACCCATGGCGCCGTAGCATTTCTGCTTTTCGAATGTAAAAGATCCAGGGAAGGAAAAGATGATGATCACCAATACATCCGCAGCCGACACGCGCGCGGCGGTCGACAATTCGCCGCCGAAGCCGAGGGCCTTGAGACCGCCCGGAAGCCCAGAGCGGATCGACTGGCTCTTTCGCGATGCGCTGCGTAGTCAGCAGGTTCACCCCCTGATGGATCTGGTGCGCCGCTATCGCGAAAAGGATGCGCCATGAGCGCGGTTGGCGGGACATCCCGCCTTGAGCGATTGCGCGAGTTGCCGTCGCTGCCGCAGGTCATACTGGATCTGCAAGCTGCGTTGGCGCGCGAGGACGTCTCGTTGGACGCCGTTGCGGATGCCGTATCGCATGACCAGGCTCTTGCGGCCAAGGCCTTGCGCATCGCGAACTGTTCGTTCTATGGCGTGCCCACCCGAGTAGTATCGATTCGCCAAGCCATCGGAATCCTCGGCCTTCGCAGCGTCTCGACACTGCTGGTCGCGGCGGCCGTCAGTGATCGCTTTTCCGGGATTGCGTGCGCAGGATTCGATCTGGGGCGCTATTGGCGCCACTCGGTCGCCGTGGCGCTGTGCGCCCGGGAGATCGCCAAGCTTGTCCGGATCGACGCCGATGCCGCGTTCACTGCCGGGCTCCTGCATGATCTCGGGCGTCTGGCGCTGGCCAGTCAGTTGTCGAAGTCGCTCGAGCGGGTCTACGCGCACCGCGGCGCGCGAGACTGCCAGATGCTGGACGCAGAGCGTGCCGAACTCGGGACGGACCATGCCGATATCGGCAACGAGGTCGGGTCGCGCTGGCATTTCGGCACCGAGGTCGTCGACGCCATGCGACTGCACCATGAACCTCCAGCCTCGCCAGCGGTGACCCTCATCGACGTCGTGCATGTCGCTGACAACATCGCTCACGCGCTGGACCTGGCACACGACCCGGCCGAGATCGTTCCCCCACTGGACTCCGCGGCCTGGAACCGGGTTGGCCTTACACCAGGTCAATGCTTCACCGTATTCGAGAGCACCGAAACTGAACTCGACGGACTGTGCGAGGCACTGACCGTCTAGACGCCTCCTGACATCCGTTCCGAATGCACAACTGTTTGGCGACCAACGTGATCTTCCCCTGAGCAACGAGTCCCGCATGATCAAGATACTCGAGGACATCCCACGCTTTTGCCTTGTGGCCGCGGCGGCGCACTTCATCGCGACGCCGGTCGCACAGGCGGGCGAGGCCTTGACCCTGTACTACAACGAGCGTCCCCCCTACCTCGTCACGAGATCGACGCCGGACAAGGTTGTCGGGCTCACCGCGGACCCGGCGGTGCAGGCGTTCGTCGGCGCGGGACTCGCACCTCGGTGGACGGCCATGCCCTCCACACGCCAGCTCGTGACTCTTCGAGAGAGCACCGAGCCCGCTTGCGCGGTCGGGTGGTTCAAGAATCCTGATCGGGAGGTGGCATTCAAGTTCACCAAGGCGATCTACCGAGACAAGCCAACCGTGGCCCTGGCCCGCGGCAATTTCGCCCCGGCCTCGAAGAAGCTGGCAGAGGTTGTGCATCAAGCCGGGCTGCGCGTCCTCGTCAAGGACAAATACTCCTACGGCCCTTGGATCGATGCGCTGATGGCCCGCGCGCGGCCTCAAACCGTCGTCACCACGGAGGAGAATGTGCAGATGGTTCGCATGATCGCCGGGCAGCGCGCCGACATCATGTTCACGTCGCAGGAAGAGGCGCAGTACCTGGTCGCGCAGTCCGCGGTCGGTCCGTCGGCAGTGAAGATCTTGCAGTTCGACGACGTGCCGCCGGGAGAAAAGCGCTACCTGATGTGCTCGCGAAACGTTTCGGACGACATCATCGGCCGACTCAACAACGCCATCACGTTCGAGTGAGCGACCGGGCTCAACTCGCTTGCGCCGTTTCCGGTTCCAACCTGTGAATCGGCAGCCAGATCCGGAACGTCGTGCCGTACCCCGGCGCGCTGGCGACCTCGATGCGGCCACCGTGCCGCTTGACAATGCTGTACGACACGGACAAACCGAGCCCGGTGCCTTGTCCGACCGGCTTCGTCGTGAAGAACGGATCGAAGACTCGTTCCGCGACCTCGGGGGTCATTCCGCAGCCGGTGTCGGTGATCTCGACCCAGACCTCGTCATCTTGCGTGCCGCAGGCGACAGTGATGGTCCCGTGATCTGCGATCGCATGTGCCGCGTTGACCAGCAGGTTCATGAACACCTGATTCAACTGCGAGGGCATGCAGTCGACGTCCGGCAGGGACTGATAGCGCTTGACGACCTCGGCCTTGTACTTGATCTCGTTGCGCACGACGTTCAGCGTACTTTCCAAGCCCCGCACAAGATCTGCCCGCTGCCAGTGGGCCTCCCCTGCGTGGGCGAAGTCCTTCAAATCCTGCACGATCCGTCGCACGCGGTCCAGGCCATCGCGCGACTCCACCAGCAAATGACGCACGTCGTCCTTGACGTATTCGATGTCGGCTGCGGTGCGGACGTCAGCCAGCGTCGAAAGCTCGGTCGTTCCGGCAGGTACGAAGGGTTCGATGGCTTCATAGGCGGCCAGGACGCGGACAATGTCGTCGACATAGCGCTCGAGCGAGCCGAAGTTTGACAGCACGAAACCAACGGGGTTGTTGATCTCGTGTGCGACGCCGGCCGCAAGTTGCCCGATGGAAGCAAGCTTTTCGGACTGGATCGCCTGGTTGCGGGCGGTCTCCAGATCTCGGAAAAGCCGGGCCTGCTCTTCACGACGCTGCTCGAGCTCCGCTACCTTCTCGCGTAGCTCGGCGGTTCGCTCCGCAACGTGGATCTCAAGCTCTGCGCGATGTCGAGCCAGGTCGATCTCGCTGCGCTTGCGCGCATCGATATCGACCATGTGCCCGTGCCAGAAAGCCTCGCCGGATCGCGCAGTCCGGCGCTCTGCGAAGATCGAGGCCCAGCGCCGTTCGTTGTCGACGGTCACCAGGCGGCATTCGACGTCCAATCGATCACTCGGACCCGTCAGGGCCGCTTGCAGCGACGGCAAGTCGAGATCGTCGACCGTGGCTGCGCTGAACCCTTTCTCACGCCAGTCGTCGCTCGCGTACCCAAGCACGCGCGATACCTGCGGGCCGACGAACGTCATGCGACCTGAGGTCGCGTGCATCTCCCATGCGACCACGTTGGTCGACTCGATCAAGCTTCGGTATCGGTACTCACTTGCCGCCAATGCATCGCGGGCGGATTGCAATTCGTCTACTTCGTGCTTCAACGAGGCACGCATCCGGTTCATCGCCGACACCAGAGTATCGAAGTCGTCCGGCGCACGAGCGACGCGGTGCACGGCAATCGGGTGCCCGAGTCGAGCCACGTCGGCATCGCCTGCTGCCTTTGCCAGCTCCGACAGTGGACGGCTGACCAGGTGCCGGAATATCAGCAGCATGACAAGGGCGCCAACAAACGTCTTTGTCGACTCGCTGGCGAGAACGGTAAGCGCCTCGTTGCCCAACCGACCGTAGACGCCATCGAGTGTGGCTTGTACCGTCAGCTCGCCTATCGGCGTTCGGTCAACCACGGCGCCGGCGCCGCTCGTGCGCTCGATGATGATCGGGAACCGGCGAACCACCGCGTCTTTCGGGCGCTGGCCCGATTCGGCCAAAGTTCGACCGCGGCTGTCGCGCACCGCGACGTAGCTCACGTCGGGGAGCGCTCGCAAGCCCGCGAGTTGGGCTTCGATTTGCGGTTGGTCGAAATTCCAGACCGCGAACTCCAGGCCCGCCAGCGACGAGTGCTCCAGGGCGTCCAGGCTGCTTTCGATCTGCGCGACTTCACGGTGGTAAAGAGCGTAGAGCTGGGCTACGGCCGATACCAGTGCAATGATGCAACTCGACAGCAAGATCCACGCGATGACACGCCTGCCGAGCGCGTTGGCCAACGCTCCCCGCACGGCGCGCGTCAGCCGCGGCGGACGGCGCACGTCGGAATCCGGCGACGGGTCGCGCTTCGGTGCATCGATGAGCATGGGACTGCGATCCGGTAAGGACATGTGCGAGCGCATGCAAGAGCTCTGGGGCACTCCAAGTCTGTATTTCGGCATGCAATGCTGCCGGGAAACCGCAACTCCAACTTCAAACCGCGCAGGAAGTCACAGTCTGCGGCTGGCGGCGGACAGGGTTGAGTCCGAGCCTGCCTTACGCCGCGGGCACGTCGTCACGGCCGGCGCGCCATCCGTACAGCTTACTGCCGCGAGGCTCGGCGCGGCTCGACGAGCACCTGCAGCGCGCGCCGCAGCCCGGCTTCGTAGATCTCGTCCGGCGCGACCAGCGCGAGGCCGGCTCGGGCGGCCGTGCTCGCCGGGGCGGCCGGCGCGGACGTGGCGTCCGACAACGGCAGCCAGGCGGCCTGCGGCCTGGTCGTGCCCAGCGTGATGCCCACCAGCGCGCCGCCGGCGTCGAGCACCGGCGCGCCGGGCGCCGAATCGAAGCCCACCCGGCGGGCGGCGCCGGCGCCGGCGAGGCCGCCGAGAAAGCCCTGGGTGAGCATCGGCCACGCGGGCTCGCGGGTGTCACCGAAGCGCAGGGAATAGCCCGGGCTGCCGGCGAACGGCGCGCGGCCGGCGGACTCGCGCGAGGCGCCCACCGGCAACGCCGCGTGAAGGCGCAGCCGCGCCAGGCCGCGCGCCGCCAGCGCGGCGTCGTCGGCGCGGCTCGCCTCGACGGCCTGGCCCAGCCCGTTGCGCACCCACAGGCGCGCGGGGCTCTCCGGTGCGAGCGCCGCCAGCGGCACCAGCGCGGCACGTCCGTCGTCCACCAGCACCGCGTTCGATGCGAAGCGCGCGGCCGGTGGCACCGGTCCCCCGGTCGCGGATGGCCAGGGCGCCATCCGGTGCGGCGAGGTCAGCAACAACCCGGTGGCGACGGGCGGGTCGAGGGCGAGCGCGGCCCCGGCGGCGCGCGTCACGGGCGCATCCGGCGTGTGCGCGCGGGCGTCCGCGAGCACGCGATCCGACTGCGAGGCCTGGCCGCCGACGCGCAGCAGCCATGCGTACAGCGCGCCGCCGTCGGCGTCGTCGGTGTGCTCGCCCGCCGTGTGCGCGCAGAACGCGAGCGCGCGGCGGTACTGTCCGTCCTGCATCGCGGCGCGGATCAGGCCCAGCTCCGCGTCGGCGGCGTGCAGCATCATGGCCGCGCGCTCGAAGTCGTCGAGCGCCTGGGTCGCGTCGCCGCGTTCCAGCTCGGCCTGCGCGCGGGCCAGCAAGGCCGCGCGCTGCGGGATGCGCGCGGCGGCCGCCGCGTCGTCGTCGTGGGCGTGCACCGCGATGCACGCCCCGACGAGCGCGGCCGCCACCCCGGAGCGTCGCCGCGTCAAGGCAGCAGCGTCACGCGCGGGATGCCCATCGCCGGCAGCGTCGGGTCGTAGGCCGCGGCCGGCGCCTTGTAGTTGGCCAGGTAGGCCACCAGGGCGTCGATGTCCTGCGCGCCGCCCAGCGAGTTCACGCCGCCGATCAGCGTGGTGAAGCCGTCGCCGCCGGTGGCCATGAAGTTGTTGACGGTCACGCGGAAGGTGTGGCCCGGGTTCTGCACCACGCCGTTGGACACGACGATCTCCGGCGCGCCCGTGACCACCGGCGGCGCCACGGTGACGTCGGTGGGCGTGAACGTGACGTCGACGATCTTCGAGCAGGCCGGCGCGGCCGCGCTCCACGAGTACTTCAGGCCGTTGGACGCCTGCATCACGCGGTTGGCGGTCTGGCCCGCGCAGCCGCTGAACTGCTGCTCCAGCAGCGCCTTCAGCTGCGTGGCCGTGAGCGTCATCGTGACCAGGCTGTTGCCGAACGGCTGCACCGTGAACGCGTTGCCGTAGGTGAGCGCGTACGGATAGGTGGACGCCGCCGAGACGAAGCCCGGGGAACGCACGCCGCCGGCGTTCATGAACGCGATCTGCGCGCCGCCGAGCGAGGCCGGCTGCGTGGCCGCCAGTTGCGCGTCCGCGATCAGGCTGCCCGCGGGCTCCTCGCCGGCCGCGCCGGCCGTGGACGGCAGCGCCCGCGCGATCGTGCCGACCACGGCGTTCGCTAGCGGCGACACCAGCGCGTTGTAGCCCTGCACGATGTTGCGCACCGTCGGGTCGGTGGCGATCGCCTGGTTGATGGCCGGGTCGGTGCGGTCGACGAGGCGGTTGGTGGGCGAGACGGCGATCACGTTGCGCGTCTTCGGATCGAGCGTCACGTCGATGTCGGTGACGATGCGGCCGAACGCGCTGGCGCTGGTCACCGGGATCAGGCGGCCGACCTTGTTGGCGATGCCGGTGGGCCGCGGCGTGGACTGGGCCTTGCCGCCCACGTTCTTCACGTCGACGGTGTTGGCCGAGCAGTTGTAGGCCGCGTGCGTGTGCGCGCTGACCACCAGGTCGACGGCGTCGTCGAGGCGGTTGACGATGTTCTCGATGTCGGACTTGCTGCCGTCCGAGTTCAGCAGGTTGCCGTCGCAGCCGTTGATGTCGCCCACGTTGGGGCTGGACTGGAAGCCGCCCTGGTGCACCAGCACGACGATGGCCTCGATGCCTTGCGCCCGCAGGCGCGGCACCAGCGCGTTGACCGTGTCGGCCTCGTCCTGGAACTGCAGGCCGGCCACGCCGGTGGGCGTGACGATGCCGGGCGTGCCCTTGAGCGTCATGCCGATGAAGGCCACCTTGACGCCGTTGAACGACTTGATGCCGTAGGCGGGCAGCAGCGTGTGGCCGGTGGCCGTCTCGATCACGTTGGCCGACAGCCACTTGAACTGCGCGCCGTCGAAGGTGCCGGGCGCGCGCGAGCCGATGCCGCGGCAGCTGTTCGGGTCGGGCTGGCCGTTGGTCAGCTTGCAGCCGCCGTTCTGCAGGCGCTTCAGCTCGGCCGAGCCCTTGTCGAACTCGTGGTTGCCCACCGACGTGAAATCGACGCCCACGTGGTTCATCACCTCCACCGTCGGCTCGTCGAAGAACAAGGCCGAGATCAGCGGCGAGGCGCCGATGAAGTCGCCGCCGCCGACGACGACGTTGAGCGGGTTCTGCGCCTTCAGGCGGGCGACATAGGCCGCGATGTATTCGGCGCCGCCCACGGCCGGGCGTTGCGCCGCCGGCACGATGGTGTTCTGGCCGAAGGTTCCCGGCGACTGCAGGTTGCCGTGGAAATCGTTGAAGCCGATGATCTTGATGGTGATCGGGGCGGTGGACGACTGCGCCAGTGCGGCGCCGGCGAAGGCCGAGGCGATCGTGGCGGCGAGCAGCGTGCGGCCGAGCGCGAGGAGGGAGGTCTTCATGGCGGGCTTCCTCAGATCGACGGGTTGGACTGGCGGCGGCGGGCCAGCAGCGCGAGGGCCGCGAGGCCGCCCAGCAGCAGCGCGGCGCCGGTGGGCTCGGGCACGAGCGAGACGCTCAGGCGCAGGGCGCCGTCGGTGGCGTCCAGCGCGGCGCCGCTGTCGTCGAGCACGGACTGCAGCAGCCAGCCGCTGATGCTGTACGTGCCGGCGCCCAGCGTGAACACGCCGTGGCTGTAGGCCGGGTTGGCGAGCGCGGCATCGAAGTCGTGCTCCCGCGGGCCTTCGATGGTGCCGGTGGGCACTCCGGAGGTGTTGCCGATGACGGTGCCGAAGTTGGTGATGGCAAACGTGTCGCCGGCGTACCCGGCGTCCACCACGGTGAGGGTGCCGATGCTGCCGGCCGCGATCGTGAAGCTGAAGCTCAGCGGCGAGCCGTCCGTGTAGTCGATCCAGCCGTTGCCGTAGGCCGGCGCGACGCTGTTGTCGACGGTGAACTCGTTCCAGTTGCCGTCGGCCGGCAGCGCGGCGGTGGTGGCGTGGGCGGGCGCCGCGATCACGGCCGCGGCGGCCAGGGCGGCCGCGATCATCTGCTTGTTCATCGGTTCTCTCTCCGGGTTGTCGTGTGACCACGCCCGCCTCGTGGACGGGCGCGGGATCCGGCGACTTTCCCGGATACCCATGACCGTACGGTGACCGATCGACGACAGGTAGTCGCCAAACGTATCTGGTCCGGACCAGCCCATCCACGTAAAAGGTATAAACTGTATAAATCATTAACCCGAACAGGATCACCCATGGCCAGGACGCCCAGCCCCCTGCAGACCAAGCGCATCCCCAAGCGCGCGAGCAAGCCCGTCGAGCCGGCCGAGGCCGCCGTGGCGCCGCCCGCCGCGAAGAAGGCGAAGCCGGCGGCGTCCGCCAAGGTCGCCAAGCCGGTCGAGGCCGCGCCGGCCAAGGCCCACAAGCCCAAGCTCGTGCGCGACAGCTTCACGATGCCCAAGGACGAATACCAGGTCATCGACGCCCTCAAGGCGCGCGCGCTGGGGCTCGAGAAGCACGTGCGCAAGAGCGAGCTGCTGCGCGCCGGCATCCGGGCGCTGGCCGCGCTGAACGACCGCGCGCTCCTGAAGGCGATCGCCGCCGTCCCCACGCTCAAGACCGGCCGCCCCAAGGGCGACTGAGCGCTGCCGTCGGGCGCCCGCACTTCTGGCCAGCGCCTGCCACGGGGCCTCACAGGATCATGGGCGTGCAGCGGTGCAGGTCCTCCGGCGGGTCGCACGTCACGGCATGGAAACGTTGCAGCACGCTCGGCGCCATGCTGGCGGCCTCGGGCGACAGGTAGAACGCGTAGTCGCCGACCCGGCCGTGCGCCAGGAACACCTCGGCGGCGGGCGGTTCGCCCGCGCTGCCATAGGCGTCCTCGAGGGCGAGCACCAGATCGGCGGCCTCGGCTTCATGGGCGCCGCCTCGCTTGAAGTTGATGCAATGCCAATCCATGGAGCGCTCCTCGGGCCGTCGATCCGGGGGCGCTGGAGCAATCGGCGGACCTTGGGCGCCGCGGCGCTGCTGCCACAATGGGCGCGCGCCCCGGTGGTGAAATTGGTCAGACACTCGGGACTTAAAATCCCGCGCCTTCACGGGCATGGCGGTTCGAGTCCGCCCCGGGGTACCATCCTTGGCGCCACCTGAGCCCGAATCGGGCCACGAAAGTCAGGTTCTGCCGGGGGAGAGGCTGGAACGCGCGCCCCGCGATCCGACGCGTCGTCGGCTTGACGTTACGATATCCGGATGTCGACCGAGGCCTATCGCAAACACCTGGCACGCGCCTGCACCGAGTTGCGCGCGATCGTGGGCGAGATCATCGTCCAGGTGCCGGGCGAGATGACGCGCGGCTCGGCGCTCGATCCGATTCAGCGGCTGGCGCGATCGGAGGTGGTCGAGGCGCTCGGGCGCTATCCCGGGCCGTGCGTGAGTGGCTTCGGCGAGGCGCTCGAGGCGCTCGTCGAGGAGGCGCTGGCCGGGCCGCGGCCGGTCAAGCTCGACCTTGATTCGCTGAGCATCATGGACGACCTGCGCGCTCAAGAGGAAATCGAGGTGGTCCAGGCAGGACGCGTGCTCGCCGACGAGGCGGGCGGCTCGTTGCACCGCATGCAGCGCCTCGAGGCGGCCTTGCGGGCGCAGCTCGACCTGCGCAGCCTGTCGCCGGTCGGCCCGGCGGCGATCGGCCGGGCGCTGTGGCGCGCCACCGAGCACGTGCCGCTTTCGGCCACGTCGCGCAGCCAGGCCGTGCGTTGTGCCGTGCGGCTGCTCGGCCCGCGCCTGGGGCCGCTCTATGCGTCGCTGGTCGAGGCTGCTGAACGCGACGAACGCATCACGATATCGGCTGAGCCGTCCGCGCCGCGACCCTCGTCGGCCGCGACGGTACGGGGCTTGCGTCCTCGTTCCCCGGAGGTCGTCGCGGCCAGGCGCGAGGCGATCGCCGCGGAGCGCTGGCCCCGCGCGCCCCAGCCGGACGATTTTGACGTGACCCGGCCCGGCGCGCTGATGCAGTTGATGGACTCGAGGGCGATGGCCCTGGCCGCGGCGGGCGTCGCATCGACGCGGCCCTTGCCGCCGGAAGGCGCCGGCGAGAAGATCCCGCGCCTGATCCGTCGCCATCACGGCGCGCTCGCGGCCGACGGCCCGTCGGCCGCGGTGCACCTGTTCATCGGCAGCATCTTCGACGAGATCATCGCCGACCCGACCCTCGACCCCGAGGGCGCTGATTGGATCGGCCGCCTGCAGGGGGCCGTCCTGCGCCTGGCTACCGACGACCCGGAGCTGCTACAAAGCCATCGCCATCCGGCCTGGTCGCTGGTCAACCAGCTCGCGACGCTGTTCGACGACGACGCGTCGCAGCGCCCGCCCAACCTCGGCGCGTGGCTGGAGCGGGTGATGGCCATGCTGCGTGCCGATCCGCGGCGCGAGCGCTTCGAGGCGGTGGACCGCAAGCTTCAGTCCTGGCGGGCCGAGCGGGCGCGTCACCGGCTCACCGAGATGGAGCCCAGCGTCGAGTTGCTGCGGCGGCATGCGCTGCTGGAAGACGGCGTGGAATCCGCGCGCCGGCGTCTCGAGCGGCGCCTCGATGCGTCGCGCGCGGACGAAGCGGTGCGGCGCTTCGTCTCGTCGATCTGGGCGCTCGTGTGCGCGCAGGAAGCCGCGGGCGATGCCCCCGGCGACCTCGGCCAGCCCAACGCCTGGGACACGGCCACCGATCTCATCTGGTCCGCCTCGCCGGCGCGCAGCCGCCTCGACGCGCCGACGCTGGTGTCCATGATTCCAGGCCTCGTCGAGCGCCTCAAGGACGGCATGGGGCGGCTCGGCCTCGAGCAGGAGGTGCAGCAGGCCTGGCTCGCGCGGCTCGCGGCGCTGCACGTTCGCTCGATGCAGCGTTCGGCCGAGGATGCCCAGACCGACATGCCGCTCACGATCGATCTCGCGCTCGAGGACGAGATCCCGTCCACCGACGTGCCGTCGGTCGAGCCTTTCGTGCTGCCCGGACTGTCGTCGCCCTCCGATCCTCTGGCCGCATTGGCCATCGGAGACAGCCTGGCGGTACAGATGCAGGGCGAGTGGGTGGACATGGCCCTGGTCTGGCGCAGCGACAACGGGCATTTCCTGCTGCTCGCGCGCGCGGCCGGCGGCCCGCTCAGCGTCACCCGGCGCTCGCTGCAGCGGCTGCTGGACGAAGGGCTGGCGCGCCTGCCCGACACGGGCAGCGCGCTGGCACGGGCGACGAGCCGGATCGCCGACGGAGCGGCCTGACCGCGCGGTCCGCGACGGCGACAGCTAACCCAGCCCGCCGATGACGACCTCGTAGGGCGTCATGCCGGCCGAGGCGAACAGGGCCAGCGTCACGGCGAGCCAGGGTCCGCGTTCGTGCACGCTGTGGTGATGCAGCCATTCGCGTGACGCGCCCGCGCGCGGGGAGGGCGTGCCGACGAAGGCGAACGGGTCGTCGCGGCGGCCCAGCATCAGGTCACGCATCGCCTGCGTGTCGCAGCACGCGAGGCCGCGCTCGGCGACGGCGAGCGCGTAGGCCCACTTGGCGATCGAGTGGGCGTAGGCGTGCGGGTCGGCCAGCGGCGGGGCGATCGCGCGCGCCTGGCGGGCCGGCGTGCCGAGGTTCAGGTGGCAATCGACGAACTCGATGCGTGGCGGCGTCCTCCGCCCGGCGTTCGTCAGGAGCGCGGCCGGCTCGAAGGTGGGCAGCGAGAAGCCGCGCGGGAACATGGCCGGCGTCGGCGCCGACGGCGTGTGCTCGCCTTCGATCGTGACGAGCGGCAGGCGGCTCGGACCCTGGGCGCGCGCACGTCGCCGCTTCAGCGCGAGCAAGGTCCTGGGCACGACGAACTCGCCATCCAGCGTGGCCTGCTCCCGCCGGCCGGTGATGCGCCGGCACGGCTCGCACACCGCGTCGCGCAGCGTGAGGCGGCCGCCGAGGGCGTGCGGGATCAGGTGCTCCTCGGTGCGGGGCACGCCTTCGGCCAGGCAGTACATGCAGCGCGCCAGCGGGGCGTGGCGCACGAGGCGCATGGCGGTCGACGGGCGCACGCGTGACGCGGGCGCGGCGTTTAGCAGTGTATGTCCTGCACGACGAGGCGCAGGTCCAGCCAGCGGTGGGCGAAGTCGGCCAGCACCTGGGGCGAGCCGCTGCTCCAGGCGCGCAGCGCGGGTCCGGCCGCGGAGTCGGCGTCGGCCTCGCCGCGCTCGACGAGGTCGGCGGCGAAGCGCGCGGTCTGGCGCGCGATGGCCTCGGCGGTGTCCACCAGCCGCACGCCGGGCAGCGCGCGTTCGAACAGCGCGCGGGCGAACACGTAGTGGGTGCAGCCGAGCACGGCAACGTCGACGCCGGCGTCGCGCAGGGGCGCGCAGTAGCGCTCCACCAGCACGTCCAGGCCATTGCCTTGCGCGTCGGCCGCCTCGATGGCGTCGGCCAGGCCGGGGCAGGGCTGCAGTACCAGCGTGGCCCCGTCGGCGTGGGCCTCGGCCAGCTTGCGGAACTTCTCGCTGGCCAGGGTGCGCGTGGTGGCCAGCACGCCCACGCGGCGCGCCGCGCTGAGGGCCACCGCCGGCTTCACGCCCGGCTCGACGCCCACCAGCGGCAGGGCGGGCGAGCCCGCGCGCAACCGGGCCACGGCCGCCGCGGTGGCGGTGTTGCAGGCAACGACTATCATCTGCGCGCCCTGGTCGCACAGGAAGCGGGCGATGCGCTCGGAGCGATCGCACAGGAATTCCTCGCTGCGATCGCCGTAAGGGGCGTGCGCCGTGTCCGCCGCATAGAGGAGCTCGGCGTGCGGCAGCCGGGCACGGATCGCCTGCGTCACCGACAGGCCGCCCACGCCGGAGTCGAAGATGCCGATGCGCACTGGCCGTTGCAGCATGGACGGGGACACGGGAACGGGGTGGGCTTGGCGCGACATGGCCTCGAAGTCTATTGGAATCCTGGAGTCTTTGATCTAAAATAGCACGATCGTTCGTTTTATTCTTCGGTTTTTGGAATCCGCGGCCGCCAGACCTAGAATGAACCCGTATTCCGTTTACGTTAACGTCAATTGCCTGAGGAGTTCTGCGTCATGAAGGTTCTGGTGCCCGTGAAACGCGTCGTCGACTACAACGTGAAGGTTCGCGTGAAGTCGGACGGCACCGGCGTCGACATCGCCAACGTCAAGATGAGCATGAACCCGTTCGACGAGATCGCCGTCGAAGAGGCCGTTCGCCTGAAGGAAAAGGGCGTGGTCACCGAGATCATCGCCGTGTCCTGCGGCGTGACGCAATGCCAGGAAACGCTGCGCACCGCGATGGCGATCGGCGCCGACCGCGCGATCCTGGTCGAGACCGACGTCGAGCTGCAGCCGCTGGCCGTGGCCAAGCTGCTGAAGGCGCTGGTCGACAAGGAACAGCCGGGCCTGGTGATCCTGGGCAAGCAGGCGATCGATGACGACTGCAACCAGACGGGCCAGATGCTGGCCGCGCTGGCCGACCTGCCGCAGGCCACGTTCGCCTCGAAGGTCGAACTCACCGCCGACGCGGTCACCGTGTCGCGCGAAGTGGACGGCGGCTCGGAGACGCTGAAGCTGTCGCTGCCGGCCATCGTCACCACCGACCTGCGCCTGAACGAGCCGCGCTACGTGACGCTGCCCAACATCATGAAGGCGAAGAAGAAGCCGCTGGAAGTGATCAAGCCCGACGCGCTCGGCGTTGATGTCGCCCCGCGCATCAAGACGTTGAAGGTCAGCGAGCCGCCCAAGCGCGGTGCCGGCGTGAAGGTGCCCGATGTGGCCACCCTCGTCGCGAAGCTCAAGAACGAAGCCAAAGTCATCTAAAGAGACAACGACATGACCACTCTCGTCATTGCCGAACACGACAACGCGACCCTCAAGGGCGCGACGCTCAACACCATCACCGCCGCTGCTCAGGTGGGCGGCGACGTCCACGTGCTCGTGGCCGGCTCGAACGCCGCCGCCGTGGCGGCCGCCGCGGCCGCCGTCGCCGGCGTTTCCAAGGTGCTGCACGCCGACTCGCCGGCGCTGGCCGAAGGCCTGGCCGAGAACGTCGCCGCGCAGGTGCTGGCCGTCGCCTCGGCCTACAGCCACATCTTCTTCCCGGCCACCGCGGCCGGCAAGAACGTGGCCCCGCGCGTGGCCGCCAAGCTGGACGTGGGCCAGCTGAGCGACATCAGCAAGGTCATCAGCGCCGACACCTTCGAGCGCCCGATCTACGCCGGCAACGCCATCGCCACGGTGCAGTGCTCGCAGGCCGTCAAGGTCGCCACGGTGCGCACCACGGGCTTCGATCCCGCCGCCGCAACGGGTGGTTCGGCCGCCGTCGAGACCATCGCCGCCGTCGCTGATTCCGGCAAGAGCACGTTCGTCGGCAAGGAGATCGCCAAGCTCGATCGCCCCGAGCTGACCGCCGCCAAGATCATCGTCTCGGGCGGCCGCGCGATGGGCTCCAGCGAGAAGTTCAACGAAGTGCTGACGCCGCTGGCCGACAGGCTGGGCGCCGCACTGGGCGCCTCGCGCGCCGCCGTCGATGCGGGCTACGCCCCCAACGACTGGCAGGTGGGCCAGACGGGCAAGATCGTCGCCCCGCAGTTGTACGTCGCGGTCGGGATCTCCGGCGCCATCCAGCACCTGGCAGGCATGAAGGACTCGAAGGTCATCGTCGCGATCAACAAGGACGAGGAGGCGCCGATCTTCTCGGTGGCCGACTTCGGCCTCGTGGCCGACCTGTTCGTCGCCGTGCCGGAACTGATCAAGGCGCTCTGAACGTCCCAGGACAGTCAGGACCCCGGGGCGCTCGCCGAGGCGCCCCTTTTTTTGCCAGTTGGAGACAGAAATGACCTATCGCGCCCCCGTCAAGGACATGCTCTTCGTGATGAAGGAGCTGGCCGGCATCGATGAGCTGACGAAGCTTCCCGCGTTCGAGGACGCCGGCTACGACACCGCGCAGGCGGTGCTCGAGGAGTGCGCCAAGTTCAACGAGGACGTTGTGGCGCCGCTCAACGTCGAGGGCGACCGCAATCCCTCGTATTTCAAGGACGGCAAGGTCATCGCCACGCACGGCTGCAAGGCGGCGTTCAAGCAGTTCGGCGAGGGCGGCTGGCAGGGCCTGCAGCATCCCGCCGACTTTGGCGGCCAGGGCCTGCCCAAGCTGATCGGCGCCGCGTGCGGCGAGATGATCAACTCGGCCAACGTCAGCTTCGCGCTGTGCCCGCTGCTCACCGACGGCGCCATCGAGGCGCTGCTGACGGCCGGCTCCGACGAGCAGAAGGCCACGTTCCTGCCCAACATGCTCTCGGGCAAGTGGACGGGCTCGATGAACCTCACCGAGCCGCAGGCCGGCTCCGACCTGTCGCTGGTGCGCACGCGTGCCGAGCCGCAGCCCGACGGCACGTACAGGATCTTCGGCACCAAGATCTTCATCACCTGGGGCGAGCACGACATGGCCGAGAACATCGTGCATCTCGTGCTCGCACGCGTCTCGGGCGCGCCCGAAGGCGTCAAGGGGATTTCCCTGTTCATCGTGCCGAAGTTCCTGGTCAACGCCGATGGCTCGCTCGGCGCGCGCAACGACGCGCATTGCGTGAGCATCGAGCACAAGATGGGCATCAAGGCGAGCCCGACCTGCGTCCTTCAATTCGGCGACCACGGCGGCGCGATCGGCACCCTGGTGGGCCAGGAGAACCGCGGCCTCGAGTACATGTTCATCATGATGAACGCCGCCCGCTTCGGCGTGGGCGTGCAGGGCATCGCGGTGGCCGAGCGCGCGTACCAGCACGCGGTGGCCTACGCGCGCGACCGCGTGCAGTCGCGCCCGGTGGACGGCTCGATGAATGTCGCCGCGCCCATCATCCACCACCCCGACGTGCGCCGCATGCTGATGACGATGCGCGCCTACACCGAGGCCTGCCGCGCGATGGCGCTGGTGGCCGCGAGCGCGTTCGACGCGGCGCACGGGCACCCGGATGCCGCGGTGCGCGCCGAGAACCAGGCGTTCTACGAATTCATGGTGCCGCTGGTCAAGGGCTACTCCACCGAGATGAGCATCGAGGTGGCCAGCCTGGGCGTGCAGGTGCACGGCGGCATGGGCTTCATCGAGGAGACCGGCGCGGCCCAGTACATGCGCGACTCCAAGATCCTCACGATCTACGAGGGCACCACCGCGATCCAGGCCAACGACTTCGTCGGCCGCAAGACGGCGCGCGACGGCGGCACCGCGGCGCGGGCGATCGTCGCGCGCATCGAGGCCACGGAGCAGGCGCTGGCCGCCTCGACCGACAAGGACGCGCTGGCCTTCGCGAAGCGCCTGACGGCCGCGCGCCTGGCCTTCCTCGACGCCGTCGGCTTCATCGCCGGCAACACCAAGGCCAGCCCCAACGCGGCCTTCGCCGGCTCCGTGCCGTACCTGATGCTGGCGGGCAACCTCGTGGGCGGCTGGCAGCTCGGGCGCGCGCTGCTGGTGGCCGTCGACAAGCTCGCGGCCGGCGACGACGCGTCCTTCATGGCCGCCAAGATCGCCACCGCGCGCTTCTACGGCGACCACATCCTCAGCAAGGCCCCAGGCATCCGCGACTCGATCGTCGACGGCGCCGAAGGCACCCTCGCCATGCCCCTGGAGGCCTTCTAAATGAGCCGTCGCCCCCTTCCCGCCGCACTCAGCAAGCTGCGCCTGCCCGTCATCGGCTCGCCGCTGTTCATCATCAGCAACCCCAAGCTGGTGATCGCGCAGTGCCAGGCCGGCATCGTCGGCGCCATGCCGTCGCTGAACGCCCGCCCGGCCGAACTGCTGGACGAGTGGCTCGCCGAGATCACCGAGACGCTGGCCGCGTACGACAGGGCGCATCCCGACGCGCCGTCGGCGCCGTTCGCCATCAACCAGATCGTGCACAAGAGCAACGACCGCCTCGAGCACGACATGCAGGTGTGCGCCAAGTACAAGGTGCCCATCATCATCACCTCGCTGGGCGCGCGCACCGACGTCAACGACGCCGTGCACTCGTGGGGCGGCATCGTGCTGCACGACATCATCAACAACACGTTCGCGCACAAGGCCATCGAGAAGGGCGCCGACGGCCTGATCGCCGTGGCCACCGGCGCCGGCGGCCACGCGGGCGTCAAGAACCCGATCGCGCTGATCCAGGAGATCCGCGAGTGGTTCGACGGCCCGCTCGCGCTCTCGGGCGCCATCGCCACGGGCGACGGCGTGCTGGCCGCGCAGGCGATGGGCGCCGACTTCGGCTACATCGGTTCGGCCTTCATCGCCACCGACGAGGCGCGCGCCTCCGAGGACTACAAGAAGATGATCGTCGCCTCCACCAGCGACGACATCGTCTACTCCAACCTGTTCACCGGCGTGCTGGGCAACTACCTGCGCGGCTCGATCACGGCCTCCGGGCTCGATCCCGACAACCTGCCCACCAGCGACGCGAGCAAGATGAACTTCGCCGGCGCGGGCGCCGCCAAGGCCTGGAAGGACATCTGGGGCGCGGGGCAGGGCGTGGGCGCGGTCAAGTCCGTGGTGCCGACGGCGCAGTTCGTCGCGCAACTGGGACGCGAGTACGCGGCTGCTCGCGAGCGCCTCGCGCTGCGTTGAGCCTCCCGGGGCTGTCACGCGCGAAAGTCGTCACGGACCGCTGTTCTCAGGTCGCCGCCTCGACCTGCAGGCTGCTGTCGCATCCGCTGGCCGCCGAGATCCAGCGGCGGGCGAGGCGGCTCAGCAGCGGTGCGGCGAATCCGGGGAGCCCGCGCAACACCTCCCGTGGCGCGCTCACCAGGCCGCAGCGGTACAGCCCGGCGTCTGATTTCCACAACAAGGCCGCGCAGGCCCCGGTGCGGCGGCCGCTGACGAGCACGCCGATCGGGCAGGGCTCGGCCGCGCAGCAGACGCCACAGCCGTTGCACGGCGCGGCTTCGGGCGGCTTCGCCGGGGCGGCGGGGTGGAGGCGGATGACCTGTCGGGACATGGTTCACGCGACTGTGCCAGGGTGAGGCAAGCGTGAGTCCGTGGAGAAAGTCCATGATTTCGTGGCAGAAGCGCAAAGGCAGCGACTCAGGGTAAGTGCTACATTCGTGGTCTGCAGAGTCCCAATAGTCCTTCTGTGTCCACTTGCTGGCCTCCAAACCACCAGCAAGGTGTTTGCAATCCGCCAACCGGCTGAGCCGGGCCGCGGAAGGTTGATCAACCCATCGTAGTCCTGGAAACCGGGGCAAAAGGTGAGCGAAAGATGATGGAGCAAAACAGGTCCAACTCCTACCTGTTCGGCGGTAACGCGCCCTACGTGGAAGAGATGTACGAGGCCTATCTCGAGAACCCCGGCTCGGTGCCGGATACGTGGCGCGCCTATTTCGACGCGCTCCAGCATGTACCGGCCGCCGACGGCTCCGACTCCCGCGACGTCCCGCACGCGCCGGTCATCGAGTCCTTCGCGCAACGCGCCAAGGCCAATGCGTTCGCCGTCAAGGCCAGCTCCACCGACCTCGCCATCGCGCGCAAGCAGGTCCATGTCCAGTCGCTGATCGCCGCCTACCGCTTCCTGGGCTCGCGCTGGGCCGACCTCGATCCGCTCAAGCGCACCGAGCGTCCGCGCATCCCCGAGCTCGATCCGGCGTTCTACGACCTGACCGAAGCCGACATGGACATCACGTTCTCGGCGACGAACACGTATTTCTCGACCAACGAGAACATGACGCTGCGCCAGATCCTGCAGGCGCTGCGCGAAACCTATTGCGGCACCATCGGCTGCGAGTTCATGCACATCACCGACCCCGGTGAGAAGCGCTGGTGGCAGGAACGCGTCGAGGCGATCCGCAGCAAGCCCACCTACAACGCCGAGGAAAAGAAGCACATCCTCGACCGCCTGACCGCGGCCGAAGGCCTCGAGCGCTACCTGCACACCAAGTTCGTCGGCCAGAAGCGCTTCTCGCTGGAAGGCGGCGAGAGCTTCATCGTGTCCATGGACGAACTGGTGCAGCGCGCCGGCGTCAAGGGCGTGCAGGAAGTGGTCATCGGCATGGCCCACCGCGGCCGCCTGAACGTGCTGGTGAACACGCTGGGCAAGATGCCCAAGGACCTGTTCGCCGAGTTCGACCACACCGCGCCAGAAGACCTGCCCTCGGGCGACGTGAAGTACCACCAGGGCTTCTCCAGCGACATCACCACGTCGGGCGGCCCGGTCCACCTGTCGCTCGCGTTCAACCCGTCGCACCTGGAGATCGTCAACCCCGTGGCCGAAGGCTCGGTCAAGGCGCGCATGGATCGCCGCGGCGATCACAAGGGCCTGCAGGTGCTGCCGGTCATCGTCCACGGCGACGCGGCCTTCGCGGGCCAGGGCGTGGTCATGGAGACGCTGGCGCTGGCGCAGACGCGCGGCTACTACACCGGCGGCACGGTGCACCTGGTCATCAACAACCAGATCGGCTTCACCACCTCCGACCCGCGCGACACGCGCTCCACGCTGTACTGCACCGACGTCGTCAAGATGATCGAGGCGCCGGTGCTGCACGTCAACGGCGACGATCCGGAAGCGGTCGTGCTGTGCACGCAGCTCGCGCTCGACTACCGCCAGCAGTTCAACAAGGACGTGGTCGTCGACATCGTCTGCTTCCGCAAGCTGGGCCACAACGAGCAGGACACGCCCAGCCTCACCCAGCCGCTGATGTACAAGAAGATCGCCGTGCACCCGGGCACCCGCAAGCTGTACGGCGAGAAGCTCGTCGCGCAGGGCGTGCTGGGCGAGACGGGCCCCGACGACATGGTCAAGGAGTTCCGCGCCGCGATGGACGCCGGCCGCCACACCCGCGACCCCGTCCTCACCAACTTCAAGGGCAAGTACGCGGTCGACTGGTCGCCGTTCCTGAACAAGAAGTGGACCGACGCCGCCGACACCGCGCTGCCGGTGGCCGAGTTCAAGCGCCTGGCCGAACGCATCACCACGATCCCGGGCACGTTCAAGCTGCACCCTCTGGTGGAGAAGGTCATCGCTGACCGCGCCGCGATGGGCCGCGGCGAGATCAACGTCGACTGGGGCATGGGCGAGCACATGGCCTTCGCGTCGCTGGTGGCCAGCGGCTACCCGATCCGCCTGTCCGGCGAAGACTCCGGCCGCGGCACGTTCACGCACCGCCATGCCGTGCTGCACGACCAGAACCGCGAGAAGTTCGACACCGGCACCTACACGCCGCTGCAGAACGTCACCGACAAGCAGGCGCCGTTCGTCGTCATCGACTCGCTGCTGTCCGAGGAGGCCGTGCTGGCCTTCGAATTCGGCTACGCGTCGTCCGATCCGAACACGCTCGTCATCTGGGAAGCCCAGTTCGGCGACTTCGTCAACGGCGCCCAGGTGGTGATCGACCAGTTCATCGCCTCCGGCGAGGTGAAGTGGGGCCGTGCCAACGGCCTCACGCTGATGCTGCCGCACGGCTACGAAGGCCAGGGCCCGGAGCACAGCTCGGCGCGCCTCGAGCGCTTCATGCAGCTGGCCGCCGACACCAACATGCAGATCGTGCAGCCCACCACGGCCGCCCAGATCTTCCACCTGCTGCGGCGCCAGATGGTGCGCGCCTTCCGCAAGCCGCTGGTCATCATGACGCCGAAGTCGCTGCTGCGGAACAAGGACGCCACGTCGCCGATGTCGGAGTTCACCAAGGGCGAGTTCCGCACGGTGATCCCCGAGCTCGACGCCACCATCGATGCCGCCAAGGTCAAGCGCGTGATCGCCTGCTCCGGCAAGGTGTACTACGACCTGGTCAAGAAGCGCGCCGAGCGCAAGGCCACCGACGTCGCCATCATCCGCGTGGAACAGCTGTATCCGTTCCCGCACAAGGCCTTCCAGGCCGAGGTGAAGAAGTACCCGCACCTCACCGACATCGTGTGGTGCCAGGACGAGCCGCAGAACCAGGGCGCCTGGTTCTTCGTGCAGCACTACATCCACGAGAACATGCTCGAAGGCCAGAAGCTCGGCTATGCCGGTCGCCCGGCCTCGGCATCGCCGGCCGTCGGCTACGCCCACCTGCACCAGGAGCAACAGATCGCGCTGCTGGAACAGGCCTTCACGAAGCTCAAGGGTTTCATCCTCACCAAATAAGACATTGCTCGCCGGCCGCGGCGCTTTTCCCGGGGAACGGGAAGGCCCGCCGCGGACCGGCTTCGCGTCAACATTCAGAAGAAGAGAAATTTCATGGCCATCGTAGAAGTGAAGGTTCCGCAACTGTCGGAATCGGTGTCTGAAGCCACCCTGCTCCAGTGGAAGAAGAAGGTCGGCGACGCCGTCGCCGTCGACGAGATCCTGATCGAGGTCGAGACCGACAAGGTCGTGCTGGAGGTGCCCGCGCCGTCCGCCGGCGTCATCACCGAGATCGTGCAGGCCGATGGCGCCACCGTCGCCGCCGAGCAGCTGATCGCGAAGATCGACACCACGGCCACGGCCGGCGCCACCGCGCCCGCGGCCGCCGCCCCGGCTGCCGCGCCGGCCCAGGCCGCCGCACCCGCACCTGCTCCGGCGGCCGCCGCCGGCGGCTCCAAGGGCGACGTGGCGATGCCCGCCGCCGCCAAGCTGCTGGCCGACAACAACCTGAAGGTCACCGACGTCGCCGGCACCGGCAAGGACGGCCGCGTGACCAAGGGCGACGTGCTCGGCGCCGTCGCCGGCGGCACCAAGCCCGCGGCGCCCGCGCCGCTGGCCGCCCCGGCGCCCAAGGCCGCGCTGCCCGTCGTGGCCGGGCCGGCCGTGTCCATCGGCGATCGCCCCGAGCAGCGCGTGCCGATGTCGCGCCTGCGCGCGCGCATCGCCGAGCGCCTGCTGCAGTCGCAGTCGCAGAACGCCATCCTCACCACCTTCAACGAAGTCGACATGGCCCCGGTCATGGCGCTGCGCAAGAAGTACCAGGAGAAGTTCGAGAAGGAACACGGCGTCAAGCTGGGCTTCATGAGCTTCTTCGTCAAGGCCGCCGTGGCCGCGCTCAAGCGCTACCCGGTGATCAACGCCTCGATCGACGGCAACGACATCGTCTACCACGGCTACTTCGACATCGGCATCGCCGTCGGCTCGCCGCGCGGCCTGGTCGTGCCCATCCTGCGCAACGCCGATCAGATGACGTTCGCCGAGATCGAGAAGAAGATCGCCGAGTTCGGCCAGAAGGCCAAGGACGGCAAGCTGTCGCTGGAAGAGATGACCGGCGGCACGTTTTCCATCTCCAACGGCGGCACGTTCGGCTCGATGCTGTCCACGCCCATCATCAACCCGCCGCAATCGGCCATCCTGGGCGTTCACGCCACCAAGGATCGCGCCGTGGTGGTCGACGGCCAGATCGTGGTGCGTCCGATGAACTACCTCGCGATGTCGTACGACCACCGCATCATCGACGGCCGCGAAGCCGTGCTGGGCCTGGTCGCCATGAAGGACGCGCTGGAAGATCCGTCGCGCCTGCTGTTCGACATCTGAGGACGACGACCATGAGCAAGAATTTTGACGTCGTCGTCATCGGCGGGGGGCCCGGCGGCTACATCGCAGCGATCCGCGCGGCCCAGCTGGGCTTCAACGTGGCCTGCGTGGACGAGTGGAAGAACGACAAGGGCGGCCCGGCCCCGGGCGGCACCTGTACCAACGTCGGCTGCATCCCGTCCAAGGCGCTGCTGCAGTCGTCGGAGCACTTCGAGCACGCCGGCCACGCGTTCGCCGACCACGGCATCACGCTGGAGAAGCTGGCCATCGACGTGACCAAGATGCTGGCGCGCAAGAACACCGTCGTGAAGCAGAACAATGACGGCATCCTGTACCTGTTCAAGAAGAACAAGGTCAGCTTCTTCCACGGCCGCGCGAGCTTCGTGAAGGCGGTGGACGGCGGCTACGAGCTGAAGGTGGCCGGCGCGGCCGAAGAGACGCTGGTGGGCAAGCAGGTGATCGTGGCCACGGGCTCCAACGCCCGCGCGCTGCCGGGTGCGCCGTTCGACGAGGACAAGATCCTGTCCAACGACGGCGCGCTGCGCATCGGCGGCGTTCCGAAGACGCTGGGCGTCATCGGCTCGGGTGTCGTCGGCCTGGAGATGGGCTCGGTGTGGCGCCGACTCGGCGCGCAGGTCACGATCCTGGAAGCGCTTCCGGCGTTCCTGGGCGCGGCCGACGAGTCCATCGCCAAGGAAGCGGCCAAGGTCTTCGCCAAGCAGAACCTGAAGATCGAGCTGGGCGTGAAGGTCACCAAGGTCGATTCCTCCGGCAAGGGCGTGGCCGTGACGTACACCGACGCGAAGGGCGCCGAGCAGGTGCTGGCGGTCGACAGGCTGATCGTCTCGATCGGCCGCACGGCCAACACCATCGGCCTGAATCCCGAGGCCGTGGGCCTGAAGCTGGACGAGCGCGGCATGGTGGTGGTCGACGGCGAGTGCAGGACGAACCTGGCCGGAGTCTGGGCCATCGGCGACGTGGTGCGCGGCCCGATGCTGGCGCACAAGGCCGAGGAAGAGGGCGTCGCCGTGGCCGAGCGCATCGCCGGCCAGCACGGCCATGTCAACTTCAACACCGTGCCCTGGGTCATCTACACCAGCCCCGAGATCGCGTGGGTGGGCCAGACCGAGCAGGCGCTCAAGGCCGAGGGCCGCGCCTACAAGACGGGCCAGTTCCCGTTCCTCGCGAACGGCCGTGCGCGCGCGCTGGGCGACACCACGGGCTTCGTCAAGTTCATCGCCGATGCGAAGACCGACGAGATCCTGGGCGTGCACATGATCGGCCCGATGGTCTCGGAGCTGATCTCGGAAGCCTGCGTGGCGATGGAGTTCAAGGCCTCGGCCGAGGACATCGCGCGCATCTGCCATGCGCACCCGTCGCTGTCGGAAGCGACCAAGGAAGCCGCGCTGGCCATCGACAAGCGCACGCTGAACTTCTGAGTCCGCAGGGGGCTGGCATCTCCTCGAACCGCCGCAGGCGGATCGAGGCAATGCCTGAACCCGTCCGCGCTGAAGCCTCTCCCAGGGGATAGTGGTCAGGCATTGCCTCGAATCGCTGGCGCGATCCGAGGAGATGCCAGACCCCTCCGAATCCATGCCCACCGTCACCGAGCTTTACCAGCAGACCCTCGCCGAGCGCGGCTTCACCGCCGACGCCGCGCAGCTGAACGCCGTCGCCGCGTTGCAGCGCTGCGAGGACGAGTGGGACGCCTACAAGTCGCGCCGCTCCAACGCCATCACCAAGATACTGGTGCGCCCGCCCATCCCGCGTGGCGTCTACATGTACGGCGGCGTGGGCCGCGGCAAGAGCTTCCTGATGGACTGCTTCTTCCAGGCCGTGCCCCTGAAGCGCAAGGTGCGCCTGCACTTCCACGAGTTCATGCGCGAGGTGCACCGCGAGCTGCAGGACCTGAAGGGCATGGCCGATCCGCTGCAGGAGCTCGGCCGCCGCATCTCGCTGCGCTACCGGCTCATCTGCTTCGACGAGTTCCACATCGCCGACGTCACCGACGCGATGATCCTGCACCGGCTGCTGCTGTCGCTGTTCGAGAACCGCGTCTCGTTCGTCACCACGTCGAACTTCAAGCCCGACGACCTGTATCCGAACGGCCTCAACCGCGAGCGGATCCTGCCCGCCATCGAGCTGCTCAACGCGAAGCTGGAGGTGATCAACGTGGACGCCGGCACCGACTACCGGCGCCGCACGCTCACCGACGCCAAGCTGTACCACACGCCGCTGGGCCCCGAGGCCGACGCCGACATGGCCGCCACCTTCGACCACCTGGCCGAGGCGCGCGACGAGAGCCCGATCCTCCACATCGAGCACCGCGAGATCCGCGCCCGCCGGCGCGCCGGCGGCGTGGTGTGGTTCGACTTCCGCGAGCTGTGCGGCGGCCCGCGCTCGATGAACGACTACCTCGAGCTGGCCACCCAGTTCCACACGGTGATGCTGTCGGACGTGCCGCAGATGCCGCCGCGCCTCTCGGCCGAGGCGCGCCGCTTCACGTGGCTGGTGGACGTGCTCTACGACCGCCGCGTCAAGCTGGTGATCTCGGCCGCGGTGCCGCCCGAGCAGTTGTACCTGGAAGGCCCGCTGGTGCACGAGTTCCCGCGCACGATCTCGCGCCTTCAGGAGATGCAGTCGCAGGAGTACCTGGCGATCGCCAAGCGCGACGTGGACACGGGCCTGACTTAGGCCGGCGTCAGCGGCGCGTCACGCCGTGCCAGCGCGAGGCCGGCCACGAAGCTCGCGCCGACGACGGCCACGATGGCCAGCGCGACCAGCTCCGAATGCGCCTCCGCCCACCCCGCCACGCCCGCCGACAACTGCACCGCCGCGCCGAGGGCCGCCGTGCCCAGGCTGATGCCGCTGATCGAGACGCACATCACGCGCGAGGCGCGCGCGGAACCCGCACCCGGACGCTGGATCAGGCGCGCCACCCACCAGCCGTTGAGGCCGTCCACGACGATCATGCCCAGCACGAACGCGCCGGCCAGCAGCGCCACCGCCGCGAGCCCCTGGCTGGCGGTGCCGGTGGCCGCCATCAGCGCGGCCTGGCTCACGGTGTCGAACGACACGGCGAACAACACGCCCACGCCCATCACCGCGCGCCGGCTGCAGGCCTTGAGCGCGCCGTTGAACAACCGGCTGCGCCATCCGGCCAACGCCACCGCGGCGTCGGGCGCGGCGCGACGCCAGGCGACGAGGTTCAACGCGCCCAGCAGCGCCAGCATCGCGATGGAGGCCCAGGCGCCGAAGGGCTCCAGCCATTCGGGCGCGGCCCACGCATGGGCGGTCAGCGCCACCGCGAACGCGACCGCCAGCACGACCACGCCGTGGCCGGCCGAGAACCACAGGCCGGTGCGCCGCGCAAGCGCCGGGCGCGCCTCGGCGTTGCAGCGCGTCATCGCGTCGATGGCCGCGAGGTGATCGGCGTCGACGCCGTGGCGCATGCCCAGCACGCCGGCGACGACGGCGAGGCCGAGGAGTTCGGAAATCGAGGCGGCGGGGCTCATGTCGAACGGACTATAGAGCGCCCCGGGGTCCCGGTGAATCCCGGCGGCGAGACCGTGCATCCGGGCGCGCCGTGGGCGTTCTGGGCCGGCCTGAAGTTCAGGCTCTGGCCGACCGCGATTGGGGTGCAACGCGTCGAAATGGGGCGTCACGCACCAAAACGATGTTGCTGCGCCGCGTCACGCCACGCACGGCCGGGCAGGGCGATGCTTCATTTGCGAGCACGCATATTGCTTTCTGGTGCGTCGGCCCGGAAACCGCACCATTGTGGAAATCGGTAGGCCGACTTCGCGAAAGAAGAATGATGGAGACTTCGAGACAAGGCGCCGACGTGCTGTTCCTGCTGCTCGGCGCCGTGATGGTGCTGGCGATGCACGCCGGGTTCGCGTTCCTGGAACTGGGGACGGTACGCAAGAAGAACCAGGTCAACGCGCTGGTGAAGATCCTGGTCGATTTCGCGGTGTCCACCGTGGCCTACTTCTTCATCGGCTACCTGGTGGCCTACGGCACCAGCTTCTTCGTCGACGCCCAGCACCTGGCGCTGCGCAACGGCTACGAGCTCGTGCGCTTCTTCTTCCTGATGACCTTCGCCGCCGCGGTGCCCGCCATCGTCTCGGGCGGCATCGCCGAACGCGCGCGCTTCGAGCCGCAGCTGGCCGCCACGGCCATCATCGTGGGCATCGCCTATCCGTTGCTCGAAGGCGTGGCCTGGAACGATCGCTTCGGCGTCCAGGCGGCGTTGAAGGGATGGTTCGGCGCGCCGTTCCACGACTTCGCCGGCAGCGTCGTCGTGCACGCGATGGGCGGCTGGGTGGCGCTCGCCGCGGTGCTGCTGCTGGGGCCGCGTGCCAATCGCTATCGCAAGGACGGTGCGATCAGCGCGCATCCGCCGTCCAACATCCCGTTCCTGGCGCTGGGCGCCTGGGTGCTGGCGGTGGGCTGGTTCGGCTTCAACGTGATGAGCGCGCAGGTGCTGGACAGGATCTCGGGCCTCGTGGCCGTCAACTCGCTGATGGCCATGGTGGGCGGCACGCTGGCGGCCGTGCTGATGGGCCGCAACGACCCCGGCTTCGCCTACAACGGCCCGCTGGCCGGCCTGGTGGCGGTATGCGCCGGCTCCGACCTGATGCACCCGGTCGGCGCGCTGGTGACCGGCGTCACCGCGGGCGCGATCTTCGTGCGCCTGTTCACGCTCACGCAGAACCGCTGGAAGATCGATGACGTGCTCGGCGCGTGGCCGCTGCACGGCCTGTGCGGCGCGTGGGGTGGCGTCGCCGCGGGCATCTTCGGGCAGCGCGCGCTCGGCGGCCTGGGCGGCGTGTCGCTGGCGTCGCAGGCCGTCGGCACGCTGGGCGCGATCGCCTGGGGCCTGGCGAGCGGCTTCGTCGTCTACGGCCTGCTCAAGCGCTTCGTGGGCCTGCGCCTGTCGCAGGAAGAGGAGTTCGAGGGCGCCGACCTGTCGATCCACCGCATCGGGGCGACGCCGGAGCGCGAAGTCAGTTGGTGACCGCGGGGCCGCCATGAAAAACGGCGCACTCGGCGCCGCTTTTCATGTTCAGGTGATCGCTTCCACTCGAACGAGCACCAGCGACAGGTTGTCGCCGGATCCACGCGCGCGCTGGCGGGCCTTGCTGATCAGCATCTCGGTGGCCTCGCGCGGCGACAGCGCGTTGATGATGGCGCCGATCTCGCGCGCGGTGAGGTAGTGCCAGAGGCCGTCGCTGCAGGCCATCAGCGAGTCGCCCACCTCGAGATAGTCGATGGCGTTGAGTTCCACCGGCGGGTCCTGCTGCGTGCCCAGGCAGCCGGTGAGCAGGTTGGACTGCGGGTGGGTATTGGCCTTCTCTTCGGTGAGGCGGCCCTCGTCGATCAGGCGCTGCACGTAGGAGTGGTCCTTGGTGCGGCGCACCAGTTCCGCGCCGCGGAAGTGGTAGATGCGGGAGTCGCCGGCGTGCACCGTGTAGGCCTGGCGGCTGGGCATCACCAGGAACGCGGCCAGCGTGCTGTGCGGCTCTTCCTCGGCCGTGATGGCCGTGAGCTTGATCATCAGGTGCGACTCGACCACGAGGTCGGTGAGCATCTTGGTGGGATCGTCGCGCGCGGGCGAGAAGCGCTCGAACACCTGGCGCGCGGTCATCACCACCTGGTCGGCCGCCGTGCGACCGCCGCTCTTGCCGCCCATGCCGTCCGCCACCAGGCCCAGCGCACACCCGGGTATACGCGGGTGCACCAGCAGCTCGATCTGGTCCTGCTGGTAGGCACGATCCCCCTTGTGCAGGCCCGTGGAGGCCGAAATGCGGAATCCTTGCGTGGTCGTGTTCATGTCCGCCAATATAAACTGTGATTGCGCCTGCCACCGGCTCCGGCCATGAATGAATCCCTGCATTCCCCACAACGTCACCTGATCGAGCTCCGAATGGCTCACGCCGACCTTGATCAACTGATCGACGCGGCGGGCGCGCAGGCGACCCTCGACGAACTGGCGCTCAAGCGCCTGAAGAAGCGTCGTCTCCTCCTGCGCGACCAGATCTCGCAGCTCGAAGCCGAACTGTCCCCCCCCGAAAAAGCGTGAGCCAAGAACCCGAAGCGGCACCTGCACTGGTGCAGGCGGTGCTGCGCGCGTTGTCGGCCGAAGGCCCGCTGGCGCGCGAGGACGACGCCTACCTGGAGCGCGGCGGCCAGCTCGCGATGGCGGGCGCCGTGGCGCAGGCCATCGAGGATCGCGCCACGCTGGTGGTGGAGGCCGGCACCGGCGTCGGCAAGACCTTCGCCTACCTCGTGCCGGTGCTGCTGGCGGGGCGGCGCACGCTGGTCAGCACGGCCACCAAGAACCTGCAGGACCAGCTCTTCTACCGCGACCTCCCGCGCCTGACCGAGGCGCTCGCCATCCCGCTCACCACCGCGCTGCTCAAGGGCCGGGCGAGCTACCTGTGCCCGTATCGGATGGAGCGCGCCCGCAGCGAGGCCACCTTCGCCGACCGGACGGCCATCCGCGCCCTGTCGCGCATCGAGACCTGGGCGCAGTCCACCGTGTCGGGGGACCTCAGCGAGCTGGAGGGCCTCGACGAGCGTTCCGAGGTGATCCCGCTGGTCACCTCCACGCGCGAGAACTGCCTCGGCAGCGAATGCCCCAAGTTCGCCGTCTGTCCGGTGATGAAGGCCCGGCGCGAGGCGATGGCGGCCGATGTCGTGGTCGTCAACCACCACCTGTTCTTCGCCGACATGGCGCTGCGCGAAGGCGGCGTGGCCGAGCTGCTGCCGTCGGTGGACGTGGCCGTGTTCGACGAGGCCCACCAGATGGTGGACATCGGCGTGCAGTTCCTGGGCCAGACGCTGGCCACCGGCCAGGCCATCGACCTGTCGCGCGACCTGGTGGGCGCCGGCCTGCAGCAGGCGCGCGGCCTGGCGCCCTGGACGGAGCTCGCGGCGCGACTGGAGCTGCTCGCGCGCGAGGTGCGCCTGGCCGCGGGCGGCCCGCGCGCGCACGCGAGCGGTGGCGGCACCGGCAGCACCCGGCGCCCGTGGGACCAGGTCGAGGCCGAGGGCCTGCTGCCGGACGCGCTCGCGGCGCTGGCCTCGCACTGCGCGCAACTGGTGGAGACGCTGGAGCCGCTGCAGGAGATCGGGCCCGACTTCACCAAGCTCCGCGGCCGCGCCGACAACCTGCGCAGCCTGTGCGCGCGCTTCCAGGGGAGCGCGCCCGAGGGCCAGGTGCGCTGGGTCGATCTCACCACGCACCAGGCGCGGCTGGTGGAGTCGCCGCTGGACATCGGCGGTCCGCTGAGCCTGCAACGCGAGGCCTCGCCGCGCGCCTGGATCTTCACCTCGGCCACGCTGGGCGACGACGACGGCCTCACGTGGTTCTCCGAACCGGCCGGGCTGGAGGACGCGCGCAAGCTGCGCGTGGACAGCCCGTTCGACTACGAGGCCAACTCCTGCGTCTACGTGCCGCCGCGCTTCGCCGCGCCGGCCGACGCGCACCACGCCGAGAGCGTCGGCCGCGCCGCCGCGCACTGCGCCGCCGCCCTGCGCGGCCGCACCTTCGTGCTCACCACCACGCTGCGCGCGATGCGCTCGGCCGCCGAGGCGCTGCAGGCCGAGCTCGCCAAGCTGGGCGTGACGCTGGAGATCCTGCTGCAGGGCAGCCTGCCCAAGCGCGCGATGCTGGAGCGCTTCGCGCGCGGCGGCTGCGTGCTGGTGGGCTCGCAGAGCTTCTGGGAAGGCATCGACGTGCCGGGCGATGCGTTGCAATGCGTGCTCATCGACAAGCTGCCCTTCCCGCCGCCCAACGACCCGCTGATCGAGGCGCGCGTCAAGCGCCTGCAGTCGCAGGGCCGCGACGCGTTCAACGACTGCTTCGTGGCCGAGGCGGCGGTGTCGCTGAAGCAGGGCGCGGGGCGGCTGATCCGCACCGTCTCCGACCGCGGGCTGCTGGTGATCTGCGATTCGCGCCTGCGCACCGCGCGGTATGGCGGTCGCCTGCTCGCGGCGTTGCCGCCGATGCGGCAGCTTTCCGATGGGGGGCAGGCGCTCGACTTCCTGCGCGAGCTGGCGCTGAGCCACGACTCCTGATCGCTTGTCGAGCGGTGCCCGCTGCGGGCCTTCCGAGGCGAATCGCGCGCGCGGCGCGGCGGCCGATCGACCACGTTCTTGGGAACCGCCTTCAGCTCGATCACAATTTCGTGGACACTGAAGGCGCTATTCTTCGCGTGACCGGCCTGCGCACCATCTGGCATTTGCGTCGGCATGGAAGCAACTATCCCACGATGCGATTGCGGTGCCGTTGTCAATGATTCGCAGATCCTTCCTCAACAAGGCGGCGATCGCCACCGCGGTCGTGGTCGCCGGTGGAATCGTCAAGTGGCGCTTCTTTCCGCCCAGGAAGCTGGCGCTGGCCTTCCCGCTGATGCTGTCCGGCTTTTGCGACGAGGCCACCCTGCGCGAGGTCGGCCGCCAGTACCTGGCCCAGGTACCCGGCGAGGGCTCGGCCAGGATCCTGCTTTCCCGCCTCGCGGCCGACGGCCCCGATGTGATCGTGGGTGCCGGCGCCGCGGCGAGCCAGGCCGAACAGGACTTTCTCACGCAGAAGATCCTGGTCGTCGGCGGCTGGATCATCTCGCGGACGGAAGCGCGGCAATGCGCTTTGCTCGCGTTGTCCTGACGGCCCACGAATGCACGTCGACGCGAGAACCCTGCCCGACGACTCCCTGATCGAGGGCGACCTCTGCATCGTGGGCGCCGGCGCCGCTGGCATCAGCCTGGCACTGGAGTTCCGCAACTCCGGGTACAAGGTACTGCTGCTCGAGGGCGGGGGCTTCGAATACGACGACCGCGTCCAGCAACTCTACGACGGCAAGACGACCGGCCAGCCCTACTACCCGCTCAAGTCCTCGGAGCTGCACTACTTCGGCGGCACCACCGGACACTGGGCCGGCATGTGCTCGATCTTCGATCCGATCGTCTTCCAGAACCGACCCTGGGTGGAGCACAGCGGTTGGCCCATCACGCAGGCCACCGTGCTGCCCTACTACGACAGGGCATGGCCGATCCTGGATCTGCAGAGCAGGGAATTCGACCTGGGATATTGGCAGAAGCGGGATCCCTCGCTGGTGCCGCTGCCCTTCGACGACGATGTCTTCTGGACGAAGGTCTGGCAATTCAGCGCGCCCACGCGCTTTGGCCAGAAATACAAGGAGGCCGTGGTGACGGCGCCGGACATCCATCTGTACACGTACGCCAACGTGGTGGACCTCGCCGGCAACGAAGGCCTCAGCGCGATCCGGGAGGTCACCGTCAAGAACTACGCCGGCAAGACCCACAAGGTGCGGGCCCGGCATTTCGTCCTGGCCTGTGCCGGCATCCAGAACGCCCGCGTCCTGCTGGCGGCCAACAAGCAGGCGTCCGCGGGGCTGGGCAACGACCACGATCTCGTCGGGCGGTTCTTCATGGAGCACCTCGAGATCAAGTCGGCCGAGTTGTGGCTCGAGCAGAAGACCGACCTCAAGCTGTACATGGCCGCCGCGCCCCGGGTCCAAGGGGAATTGGCCCTCCGGCCCGGGCAGCAGGCGCGACACGGGGTGCTGAACGGGATCGTGTCCTTCACGCCCCTGCAGGTCGCCGAGCGGATGCCGCCCTTCATCGAAGTCTGGTCCGACACCGATCCCCGAGTCAACGAGGAACAGGTGCGCCAGGCCCAGAGCAAGGCTCGCGGCACCCGGGTGGGCCACTTCTTCGATGTGCTGCGCACGGGCGAGATCCATGGTGCCCATCGCGCGTTCCAGATGATCCTGCGCCTGGAGCAGGCCCCGAACCCGGACTCCCGCGTCACGCTCGCGCAGGAGAAGGACGAACTCGGGGTGCCTCGCGCCGAGTTGAACTGGACGTTCACGAAGCTCGAGCGGCAGAGCATCCGCAAGATCTACGAGATCGTCGGCCAGCAGGCGGGGGCGGCGGGCCTTGGGCGCGTCAAGTTGAAGGACGACCTCGCCGAGGACGGCGTCGAAGGCCTGCCCGCATCCACCAGTGCCGGCTGGCACCACATGGGCACCACCCGCATGAGCGACGACCCGAAGACCGGCGTGGTCGACGCGAACTGCCAGGTCCACGGCATCCAGAACCTCTTCGTCGCCGGCTCCTCGGTCTTCCCGACCGGCTCGGCCGTGAATCCCACCTTCACGATCGTCGCCCTGGCGCTTCGCCTCGCGGACCATCTCAAGGCGAAACTGGCCGCGACGTCGTAGCCAGGGCCGCCCATCTCGCCGGCGCTGCCGCTGGCCCGTTTCAAGCGAAGTTCAAGGGAGCGGCGGATCCGGCTCCGCCGGGCCGCTCGCGGCCAGCCCCTTGGGGGCAGGGAGCGCCAGCGACCGTGGGGCCCTATGTCATCACCAGAATTTCCACCAGGCCTTGTTCTTGTTCGATTCGGCGTACGCGGATGTGGGGAAGTTCTTGTCCAGCACGCGCTGGGCATCGTCGCGCAGCAACGTGAGGCCCAGCTTGTCGTAGGCCGTGACCATGATGGCCAGGGCTTCGGGCGTCGACGCGGTCTGCGGGAACTCGAGCACCGATTCCTTGGCACGGTTGGCCGCGGCCACGTAGGCCTGGTGGCGCATGTAGTAGTTGGCGACGTGCACCTCGTACTCGGCGAGCATGTTGACGGTGAAGTCCATGCGCAGGCGCGCGTCGGCCGTGTACTTGGAGTCGGGGAACTGCTCGGACAGCTGCTTGAACGACTGGTACGACTCGCGCGCGGCGGCCTGGTCGCGTTCGGACAGCTTCTGGCCCGTGAAGCTGCCCAGCCAGCCGAGGTCGTCGTTGAAATTGACGACGCCGCGCAGGTACAGCGCGTAGTCGAGCGCGGGGCTGGACGGGTGCAGCTTGATGAAGCGGTCGATGGTGGCCAGCGCATTGACCTTGTCGGCCGTCTTCCAGTAAAGGTAGCCGAGCTCGAGCTGCGCCTGCTGGGCGAGAATGGAGCCCGCCGCCTTGCCTTCGATGCGGTCGAGCGACTTGATCGCGCGGTCGTAGTTGGCCGACGCCACGTCGTCCATCGCGTCGGCATAGAGCTTCTCGACCGGCGTGGCGGCGTCCTTCTCGGCCTGGGTGGCGCCGCAGGCTGCCAGGATGGCTGCCAGAGCAAGGGGCGCGAGGAGCGTGACGAGGCGGCGAGGTGCGATCGAGAAGGTCATTGGCTGGGCGCTGTGTGCAGCGCAGGGTCGCAGTGCAAATTGAAAGAATCCCTGGAATTATATGAGCAGTGCCTTGACAGACGCGGACGCCGATCCGCGCCCCGACGAAGTGGAGCCGGGGGACGATGCCTCCGAGATCCGGACCCATGCCGTCACGCTGGACCAGCATGGCGAGCGGCTGGACAAGCTGCTGACCACCCTCGCGCCGGAGTTCTCCCGGGCCCACCTGCAGGGCCTGATCGCCGACGGGCGCGTCCTGCTGGAAGGTAAAGTTTCTTCAAGCGCCTCCACGAAGGTGAAGGCCGGCTGGCGCGTGCAGGTGGAGCTGGTGCGGCCGGCGCAGGACCAGGCGTTCAAGCCGGAGGACATCCCGCTGAGCGTGGTCTACGAGGACGAGCACGTGATGGTGGTCGACAAGCCGGCCGGCCTGGTCGTGCACCCGGCCGCCGGCAACTGGTCGGGTACGCTGCTCAACGGCATCCTGCACCGCGATCCGAAGGCGGCCGCGCTGCCGCGCGCGGGCATCGTGCACCGCCTCGACAAGGACACGTCGGGCCTGATGGTGGTGGGCCGCACGCTGGAGGGCGTCACCGGCCTGATGCGCGACATCGCGTCGCGCGTGGTCAGCCGCAAGTACCTGGCGCTGGTGCATGGCCGGCTCAAGTTCGACGAGGACTCGATCGAGGCCCCCATCGGCCGCGATCCCAAGGTGCGCGTGCGCATGGCGGTGGTCAACAGCGGCAAGTGGGCGAAGACCGAGATCTCCCTGGTGGCCTACGACCAGGGCATCGCCGCGGTGCGCTGCACGCTGCACACCGGGCGCACCCACCAGATCCGCGTGCACCTGATGTTCCGCGGCCATCCGCTGGTGTCCGACGAGCTCTACGGCGGCCGGCCGGCGCTGGGCATGACGCGCCAGGCGCTGCACGCGGCCCATCTGGCGTTCAAGCATCCGGTCACCGGCGAGCCCCTGCGCTTCGACTCGGCGCCGCCCGACGATTTCCGCCAGGCCTGGGCCACGATCGTCGGCGACGACCTGCTGGAGGATTTCTCGGACGACCTGGCCGAATAAGGCCCGGAAATGTCGGGGGAGCGATATTGCGAGGCGTGTCGCACCAAAGCGGTTACAATGCGCCATTCCTCCTCCAGTCCGTGATTTCGTGACCCGCCGTGAAGGCGCCTGGTGACGCGTAGCCCGGAGCAGGGAATGGGACGCTTCCGACCGCGCGCAGTGCTGCACGAAGCCCGCCGGCCCCATGTGTGCGGAAGCCGTCCCTGACAACGCGGCCGTGCCTGGTGGTTTCCGCCTCGAAATGATGGCGCCGCCGTGCCGCCGCTGACACCGGCCCTCCATTGGCCTGCAGATGCAGGCGGACACCCGCTAATTCGTCGATGAATACTCAGGATGCCAAGCGCGTTCTTGAAACCGCGCTGATCTGTGCCAATCAGCCGCTGCCGCTGCGCGCCATGCGCAACCTGTTCGATGACCAGATCGGATCGGACACCTTGCGCGCCATGCTCGACGAGCTGGTGCGCGAGTGGAGCGGCCGCGGCGTCGAGCTGGTTTCCATCGCCTCGGGCTGGCGCTTCCAGAGCCGCCCCGAACTGCGCGAGTTCCTGGATCGCCTGCACCCCGAGAAGCCGCCGAAGTACTCGCGCGCGGTGCTCGAGACGCTGGCCATCATCGCGTACCGCCAGCCGGTCACGCGCGGTGACATCGAGGACATCCGCGGCGTGATGGTGGGCAGCCAGATCATCAAGCAGCTCGAGGATCGCGGCTGGATCGAGGCCATCGGCCACCGCGACGCCCCGGGCCGTCCCTCGCTGTTCGCCACCACGCGCCAGTTCCTGGACGACCTGGGCCTGGCCAGCCTCGACCAACTGCCCACGCTCGAAGGCGGCCTGCCGCCCAGCGATGCGCTGGCCGACCTGCAGCCCAGCCTGCTGGGCGAGGTGCAGGGCTCGCTGGAGCTGGCGCCCACGCTGGACGACGGCGGCGGCGCGCACGAGCCGGCCGGCGATGGCGACGTGGCGGTGCCCGAAGGCCCGGCCGCCGGGATGGTCGAGACGCCGCTTGTCGCCGACGCGCCCGATCGCGCCGACGAGGCCGTCGCCACCGAAGCGCAGGCCGGAACGCCCGCGCATCCGGCCGAACCCACGCTGGCCCACGCCGAGGCTGCCCAGGCGGCTCGCCACGCCGATGCCATCGCGGCGGCCATCGCCGCCGACCAGGCCCATGCCGCCCAGCTGGCAAGCCTTCAATCCACCCCCCATTCCGCGCCGTCATCGGCGTCCACGCCGACGACCGATGAACATGCGCCCGCATCTTCCGGTTCGCCCGAGTCCCCTGAAGATCACCTGAAACAAGGTCCGCTGCAATGAGTTCCGATACCCCGGATATGACGCCCGAGAACGCGCCCGAAGGCACGACGCCCGCCGTCAAGAAGCCGCGCGCGCCGCGCAAGACCGCACCCAAGGCCGACGCCGCCCCCGAGGCCGCCCCGGCGGACGCCGTCGAGGCCGCGGCCCCGGCCGCCCCGCGCAAGCGCACCCGCAAGGCCGCCGAGCCGGTCGAGGCCGTGCCCGAGGCGGCTCCGGTCGTCGAGGCCGCCGCGCCGGCCATCGAGCCCGCCGGATCCGCCGAGCCGCGCAAGCCGCGCGCCCCGCGCGTGCGCGCGGAACGCGCCCCCGTGGCGGCAGAGGACGCCGCCCCGCAGTCCGCCGAGCCGGTGGCCGCTCCGGTCGCCGCCGCCTCGAGCGACGGCGACGAGGGGGGTGACGACGGCGATGGCGCCGGTCCGCAGGGCGAGGGCGCCGACGGACAGGGCGAAGGCCGCCGTTCGCGCAGCCGCCGCCGTCGCCGTGGCCGCCGTGGCGGCGCCGACGATGCGCCCGCGGGCGAGGCCGGCCAGAACGCCGAAGGCGCCGAGGGAGCCGAGGACGACGGCGAGCCGGGCGAGGAGGGCGCCGAGCGTCCGCCGCGCGGCGAGCGTCCCCCGCGTCCGGAGCGCGGCAACCGCCCCGTGGTCGAGTTCGCCAGCGCCGACGTGTCCGACACCTTCGCCGGCGTGCTGTCCGGCGACTACGACAACGAACCCGAGCTGGGCGAAGGCGAGAGCGCCATCCCCGCCAAGCGCGTGCTGGCCGCCGAGCCCGACGCGCCCAAGCTGCACAAGGTGCTCGCGCAGTCGGGCATCGGCTCGCGCCGCGACATGGAGCAGCTGATCACCGACGGCAAGGTCACGGTCAACGGCGAAGTGGCCCACACCGGCCAGCGCATCTCCTTCGGCGACGAAGTGCGCGTGGCCGGACGCGTGGTCAAGCTGCGCAT
>JABCYW010000012.1 GCA_013289985.1 Betaproteobacteria bacterium
CCACGCTCTTGCGATGCGTGAAGATCGAATAGAACATGAAGCCGAACACGATGACGAAGATCAGCGTGCAGACGATCAGCATGCCGTAGTGCAGCGTCTTGATCTGGTCGGCGACCTCGGTGACCGCCGGCTGGAAGTCGAGCCCGTTGACGCGGGGGCCGCCCGGAATGTCCGTCACGGACTTGTCACCGAAGGCCAGCGCCGCGCCGGTGCCGATCATTGCGGAAATCGCCAGGGCGGCGCGCGTCGCGTTCGTCCCCAGCTTGCGAATCGTCATCATTGTCGTCACGTAGTTCGATCCTTCTTGTCGGGCCAGGACCGCCAGCGCGGTCCGGATCGGCTTGATCAGAGGTCGCGTGCAGCCCTTTTTGTGGAGGTCTGCACAGGAGAGGTGCACTTCAGACACAAGACCCAATCGATTCTAGGGCCTGTTCATGCCAAAAAAGCGCCCCCTGGACTCAGCGTAAGCCCTGCCCCACGACGTGTTTCTATCGGGGCTGACGGCCTCGGCTCAGCATCGCCTTCATGTCGTCCAGGCCCACCTGGGTCTGTTCGGCGACCTTCGCGCGCGGCACCGGCTTGAACGCGTGGCCGTAGACGATCTCGAACTCGAGCACCACGCGCCCTTGCGCATCGGTCTTCGCGCCGAGCGCCGCCAGCAGCCGATCGCGCCAGCGCGGGGTGCGCAGGCCGGCGAAGCGGGCGGCATCGGTGTTCATGCCCAGCGTGCGCAACTCGTCGAGCGCCGCCTGCGGGCTGCTCCAGGTCAGGCGCAGCGTCTCCTGGTCCATCACCGGATCGGCGAAGCCGGCCTCCACCAGCATGTCGCCCAGGTCGTGCATGTCGGTCCAGGGCGCATACGGCGTGCCCCATCCCTGGGCGCGGTACAGGTCGCGCAGCGTCACCAGCGTGCCGGGGCCCAGCGTCGTGAACATCAGGAAGCCGTCGACCACCAGGGCGCGTTGCCACTCGCGCATCAGCGCGGGCGCGTCGGGCGCCCAGTGCAGGCCCATGCTGGACCACACGAGCTGCGCCTGCCCCGGCGGCACCGCCGATTGCGCGATCGCGCGCGGCCCGCCGGCGCCCAGGCCCAGCCAGCGGCGCCAGGCGGGCGTGGCGACGGCCGCGGGCTCGAGCGCGACCGACCCGAGGCCCGGCGCGGACTCGGGCCGCAGGACGCCGGTGACCGTGGCCTTGGGATAGGCCTGCGCCAGCAGCGCGGCACCACCGCCGAGCTCGCTCCACCAGTCGAACACGTGCTGCGGCACCAGCTTGACGATGGACAGCCGCTCGCCCAGGCGCCGCGCCACCTCGCCGTGCAGCCACGGCGGCGCCGGCCGGGCCGCGAGGCGGGCCCAGGCACGATCCAGCGCGCGCGGATCGAGGCGTTCCGGGCGGGATTCGGTCGGGGCGGCGGCGGGCATGCGGCAGTATATTGAGCCGATGACTTCGCGGCCCGACGCCTGCCCGATGGCCGCAGGCGATGCCGGGCCAAGCGAGACGCGCTTGACGCGGGCCGCGATCGGCACCCGTGCCCTGCTCGCGCGCTGGCGGCGCCAGGCCGGCGGGCGCTGCCTGGTGTGCCGCGGCTGGTGCGTCGATGGCCTGTGCGCGTTCTGCGCGGCGCGCTTCATCCCTGCGCGCGACCGCTGCGACGGCTGCGCCCTGCCCCTGGCGCACGCGCCGGGCCTGGCCGGCGAGCCGCGCTGCCTGCGCTGCCGCCTCGCGCCGCCGGTGTGGTCGCGCGTCGTCACCGGCCTCGACTACGGCTACCCGTGGGATCGGCCCATCGCCGACCTGAAATTCCACCAGCGCCTCGACCGGGTCGCGGTGCTGCTGCGGCCGCTGCTGGCGCAGCTGGACGACGCGCGGGGCAGCGGCCTGCGCCTGGTGGCCGTACCGGTGTCGCGCGAACGGCTGCGCGAGCGAGGCTACAACCAGTCGTGGGAACTGGCGCGCCGGCTCGCGCGCGCCCTCGCGCTGCCCGCGCGCGCCGACGCGCTGTTCCGCGTGCGCGACACAGGCCACCAGCTGGCCCTGCACCGCACCGAGCGCGCGCGCAACCTGCAGGGCGCGTTCGTCGTCTCGCCGCGCCACGCGGCCTGGGTGCGCGGCGCGCGCATCGCGCTGGTGGACGACGTGCTCACCACGGGCGCCACCGCGCACGCGGCCACGCGCACGCTGCGCGCCGCGGGGGCGCGCGACGTGCAGGTGTGGGTGGTGGCGCGCACGCCCGATACGTGACAATTCGCGAATGTTTCGAATCGTCCTCGTCCACCCGGAGATCCCGCCCAACACCGGCAACGTGATCCGCCTCGCGGCCAACACCGGCTGCGAGCTGCACCTGATCGAGCCGCTCGGCTTCTCGATGGAGGACAAGCTGCTGCGCCGCGCCGGCCTCGATTACCACGAGTTCGCCGACGTGCGCCGCCATGCGCGCTGGGAGGACTACGCGGCCACGGTCGACGCCTCGCGCTGCTTCGCGTTCTCCACGCGCGGCACCGGCACGCTGGCCAGCGTGGACTGGCGCCCGGGCGACAGCCTGGTCTTCGGCAGCGAGTCGGCCGGCCTGCCGTCGGCGCTGCGCGCGTCGTTTCCGCCTGAACGCCTGGTTCGCCTTCCGCTGCTGCCGAGGCAGCGCAGCCTGAACCTCAGCAATGCCGTGGCGGTGGCGGTGTTCGAGGCGTGGCGCGTGAATGGCTACGCCGGCGGGGCCTAGATTCCCTCGCCGCGCGAATCGCGCCGCATCAGCGACGCCACCGCGTCGCGCGCGGCGATGCGGCGGTGGATCACGGCGGAGACCATGTCCGCGATGGGCGTCGCCACGCCGTGGTCGTGCGCGATGCGCGTGACCGTCTCGGCGCAGTAGACGCCCTCGGCCACGTGCCCCAGGCGCTCGAGGATGCCGCCGAGCGACAGCCCCTGCGCCAGCAGCAGGCCCACCTTGCGGTTGCGCGACAGGTCGCCGGTGGCGGTGAGCACCAGGTCGCCCAGGCCGGACAGGCCCATGAACGTGTCGGGCTGCGCGCCGAGCGCCACGCCCAGGCGCGTCATCTCGGCCAGGCCGCGCGTGATCAGCGCGGCGCGCGCGTTCAGGCCCAGGTTGAGCCCGTCGGCGATGCCGGTGGCGATCGCGAGCACGTTCTTGACGGCGCCGCCCACCTCCACGCCCACCACGTCGGCGGAACGGTAGATGCGGATCGATTCGCCGTGCAGCGCGTCGACCGCCAGGTCGCACAGCGCGGCGTCGGCGCTGGCCGCGACCAGCGCCGTCGGGCTGCCGCCGGCCACTTCCTGCGCGAAGCTGGGGCCCGACAGCACGCCCACCGAGGCGTGCGGCAGCACGCTGGCCGCGATCTGGTGGCCCAGCGCGCCCGTGGCCGACTCGAAGCCCTTGCACAGCCAGAACACGCAGGCGTCGTCCGGCAGGGCCGCCAGGCGCTCGCGCAGCGAGGCCATGGGCGTGGCCACGATGATGAGTCCGCGTTCGGCGTGCGCGAGCGCGGCCGCGTGGTCGGACGTGACCGCGAGCTGGTCGGGCCACGCGGCGTGCGGCAGGTAGCGCTCGTTGCGCCGGTCCACCGCCATCTGCCGGGCTTGCGCGGCATCGCGCGCCCACAGCAGCACGCGATGGCGCCGCGCCGCGGCGATCGCGATCGCGGTGCCCCAGGCGCCGGCGCCGATGACCGAGATGCGCATCAGGCGGACCTCAGGTGCGGGCCGGCCTTAGTTGGGCGCGCCGTTGGCCGAGGCGGTCTGCGCCAGCTGCGCCTGCTGCTGCGCCTCGAACATGGCCTGGAAGTTGACCTCGGCCAGCAGGATCGGCGGGAAGCCGGCGCGCGTGCACACGTCGGAGACGATCGCGCGCAGGTACGGGTAGAGCATCTGCGGGCAGACGACGCCCAGGATGCCCTGCTGCTGGTCGGCGGGCACGTTGCGGATCTCGAAGATGCCGGCCTGCTTGGCTTCCACCAGGAACAGCACCTTGTCGCCCACCTTGGTGGTGACCGTGCCGGTGACCGTGACCTCGAACAGGCCCGGACCGATCGCCTCGCCGGCCATGCCCAGCTGGATGTCGACCTGCGGCTGCGTCTGCTCCAGCAGCGCCTGCGGCGAGTTCGGTTGCTCGAGCGACAGATCCTTCAGGTAGATGCGCTGGATCTGGAAAACGGGGGATTGGTCTTGTTCAGCCATGGGGTGTCTCGAATAAAACGAAGCCCGCAAACCGGGACGGTGCGGGCTGCATCCAGCATTATGTCGCAGGCGATGCGCCCGCCGTGACGGGTTATTCCTCAGCCGTTGAGCAGGGGAACGAGCCCGCCCTTCTGGTCGAGCGCGATCAGGTCGTCGCAGCCGCCCACCCAGGTCTCGCCGATGAAGATCTGCGGCACCGTGCGCCGGCCCGTCCGGGCGATCATCGCGTCGCGCTGCGACGGATTCAGGTCGACTCGGATCTCCTCGATGGCATCGACGCCGCGCTGCTTGAGCAGCTGCTTGGCGCGGATGCAGTACGGGCAGACCTGCGTGGTGAACATGCGAACCGGATTCATGCGGGAAGCGCCGCGTGGCGCGGCGTCGAGCTGGGACATGCCCGATTTTCGTGCAGCCCGTTCAACCTTGCCTGGCCAGGGTGACCCCGCCATGCCGGGCAGCGTGACGGATGCCTCAGGTCGGCGCCGCGGCGGTCTCGACCGGCAGGTTCGCCGTCTTCCAGGCCGCCAGGCCGCCGGCCAGCACCACGGCCTTGGCATAGCCCTTGGCCTCCAGCGCCTTGGCCGCCTTGGCGGCGCGCTTGCCGGTGGCGCACACCAGCACGACCGGCAGCGACTTGTTCTTGGGCAGTTCCGGCGCCACCTCGAGGCGGCCGATGGGGATGTTGCGCGAGCCCACGATGTGGCCCGCCGCGTACTCGCCCGGCTCGCTCACGTCGATCACGCTGGCCTTCTCGCGGTTCATCAGGCGTACCACCTCGGCCGGCACGACGCCGCCGCTGCGCGCGCCGGTGAGCGTCGGCCACAGCAGCAGGCCGCCGGCGACGAGGGCGGCCAGGACGAGGATCCAGACGATGGGGTCGGTGAAGAAGGACAAGGCGGGCGTTTCGAGACGGATGGAGACATTGATTATAGGAAGCTCGCCGCCCGCGGCCCAGCACCCCTTGCGCGGCGTGGCCGGACACCGCGGGCGGCAACCCCGGCTTGCCGCGTCGCGTGGCCTCGCGCCGGCCCGGCCGCATAGAATTTGCGCTCCCTCCGATCCTCCCGAAGGCGCCGCACGGCGCGAGGCCCCCGACCATGTACAAGCTCGTCCTGATCCGCCACGGCGAATCCACCTGGAACCTCGAGAACCGCTTCACCGGCTGGACCGACGTCGAGCTCACCGCCACCGGCGTCGCGCAGGCGCGCACCGCGGGCGAGCTGCTGAAGGAAGCCGGCTACGAGTTCGACGTGGCCTACACCTCGGTGCTCAAGCGCGCCATCTGGACGCTGTGGCACTGCCTGGACACGATGGAGCGCACCTGGCTGCCGGTCAAGCTGGACTGGCGCCTGAACGAGCGCCACTACGGCGGCCTGCAGGGGCTGAACAAGGCCGACATGGCCAGGCAGTACGGCGACGAGCAGGTGCTGATCTGGCGCCGCAGCTACGACACGCCGCCGCCGGCCCTCGAGGCCGACGACCCGCGCGGCCAGCGCCACGACCCGCGCTATGCCAGGCTGGACCCCGACCAGATCCCGCTCACAGAGTGCCTGAAGGACACCGTGGCGCGCGTGCTGCCGTGCTGGAACGAGGTGCTGGCGCCGGCGATCAGGTCGGGCCAGCGCATCGTCGTGGCCGCCCACGGCAACTCGATCCGCGCGCTGGTGAAGTACCTCGACAACATCGGCGACGCCGACATCGTGGGCGTCAACATCCCCAACGGCATCCCGCTCGTGTATGAACTCGACGCCGACCTGAAGCCGATCAAGAGCTACTACCTGGGCGACGCCGAAGCCGCCGCCAAGGCCGCTGCCGCAGTGGCGGCGCAGGGCAAGAAGGCCTGAAGCGCGGCGGTCAATCCGCGCCCGCCATCGCGCTCACCCGCCTGACGAACGCCAGCACCCGCTCCGACGCCTCGTCCGCGCGCGTGGCCGCCGACATCACCAACACCGCGCCCTCGCCCTCCAGCGGCACGTAGTGCACGCCTTCGATGCGCACGGCCTCCAGCGGCGCGGGCAGCACCGCGATGCCCAGCCCGGCCGCCACGAGGCCGATCTGCGTGGTGGCCTCGCGGGCCTCCTGCGCGATGCGCGGCTCGAAGCCGGCCTGCGCGCACAGGCGCTTGAGCAGCGGGCCGGTGCCGGTGCCCGCGTCGCCGGGAAAGCCGATGAAGGCCTCGTCGCGGCAGTCGGCGATGGGCACCGAGCGGCGGCGCGCGAAGCGGTGACCGGCCGGCACCACCAGGCGCAGCGGATCGCGGCGCAGCAGCTGCAGGCGGATGCCCTCGGGCGCGCGCTCGTTGTAGCGCACCAGGCCGACGTCCAGCTCGCCCGCGCGCAAGGCCTCGAACTGCAGCGCCGAGTGCATCTCGCGCAGGTGCAGCGCCACGTCGGCATGGGTGCGGCGCCAGTCGGCCACGACGTCGCGCAGCACCTTGGTGAGCGGCAGCGTGGACGAGAAGCCGATGCGCAGCTGCCCCACCTCGCCGCGCGCGACGCGCTGCAGCTCCTGCGGCAACGCCTGCGCGGCCGCGAGCAGCTCGCGAGCGCGCACCAGCAGCGCGTGGCCGGCGTCGGTCAGCGCCACGGAGCGCCGCGTGCGCTCGAACAGCCGCACGCCCAGCTCGCCCTCCAGCGCGCGGATCTGCTGGCTCAGCGGCGGCTGCGCGATGTGCAGTCGCTCGGCCGCGCGCGTGAAGTGCAGCTCCTCGGCGACGGCGACGAAATAGCGCAGGTGGCGCAGCTCCATTGAGTCTTTCAACGTCTCAATACCTGGACAATCATATATTGGACTGACTAAGCGTGGCTGCCTACGATGGCGCCATGTCCGCTACGCCTGCCAGCCTGGGTTTGCCCGCCGCCATCGCGCCGCGGGCGGATGCCGAGCCGCTGCCGCCGCCCATCGCCCCCGGCAGCGCCGCCCACCGCGCGGCGCGCTGGGCGCTGTTCGTGGGCGGCTTCGCCACCTTCGGCATGTTCTACGGGCCGCAGCCGCTGCTACCGCTGTTCGGCAGCGCGTTCGCGCTCGACGCCGCGCAGGCGAGCGGCGTGCTGTCGGCCACGGCCGGCGCGATGGCGCTGGGCCTGATCCCGGCCGGCTTCCTGGCGCAGCGCTACGGCCCCAAGCCGGTGATGCTCGCCGCCATCGTGCTGGGCGCGCTGTTCAGCCTGCTGTGCGCGGTCGCGCCGAGCTACGGCGCGTTGATCGCTCTTCGCGCGTTGCTGGGACTGAGCCTGGCCGGGCTGCCGGCGGTGTCGTCCGCGTGGCTCGCCGAGGAGGTGGATCCGCGCGCGTTGGGCCAGTCGGTGGGCCTGATCATCGCGGGCAACGCGGCGGGCGGCATGTCCAGCCGGCTCGTCTGCGGCCTGCTGGCCGACCACGCCGGCTGGCGCGGCGCATTCGCGGGGCTGGGCGTGCTGGGCGCGGTCGCCGCGTTCGAGTTCTGGCGCAGCCTGCCGCCGTCGCGCCGGCATCGCCCGCGCCCGCTGCATCCGCGCCACGCGCTGGCCGACCTGCGCGCCGTGGCGAGCGAGCGCGGTCTCAAGCCGCTGTTCGCGCTGGCGCTGCTGCTGATGGGCAGCTTCGTGAGCTTCTACAACTACCTCGGCTTCCGCCTGGTGCAGGCGCCGTTCGCCCTGTCGCACGCCACCATCGGCGCGGTGTTCCTGCTGTACGTGGTGGGCATGTTCTCGTCGCCGTGGGCCGGCCGGCAGGCCGATCGCCAGGGCTCGTCGCGCGTGCTGGCTGCCATGCTGGCCCTGTGCGCCGTCGGCCTCGCGCTGACGCTGTCCAACGCGCTGACGATGATCATCGTCGGCGTCGCGCTGTTCACCTTCGGCTTCTTCGCCGCGCACTCGGTGGCCAGCAGCTGGGTGGGCCGGCTGGCGCAGCGCTCCAAGGCGCTGGCCTCGGCCGCCTACCTCACCGCCTACTACCTGGGCGCGAGCTCGATGGGCTGGTTGGGAGGCCACGCCTGGCAGGCCGGCGCGTGGGTGGGCGTGCTCGCGTTCCTCGGGCTGCTGTGGCTGGGCGCCGTGGCCATCGCCGCGCGCATGGCGCGTCTGCCGGCGCCGCCCCGCACGCCCGCGCGCGAGATCGATGCCCCCAGCCGGTTCTAGCGTCAGGCGGCCTGGTCCAGCGCCGCCAGCTCGGCCGCGACGCGCTCTCGCAGCCGCTCGGCCAGCGCCCGCCGGTCGTGTTCACCGACCGGCTCGGGCGCCAGGAAGCGCACATCGACGACGAGGCCGCGCGCCCGGCAGACCTTCATGAGGCTCTCCACCAGCGTCGTGTCGGCGATGTATTGCGCCGCGACGCTGACGGGAAGGCCCGGCTCGCTGTAGCGCAGGACGACCGGCTGCACGATGGTGGACGTGCTGATGGCGGCCTGCAACAGGTTGGCGTGGAACGGCAACACGCCGTAGCCGGCCCCCGTGGTGCCCTCGGGAAACACCGCCACGGCGTCGGCCGCACGCAGCGCGTCGGCCACCTCGTGCACCACGCGCAGCGCGTCGCGCTTGCGTTCGCGCTCGATGAACAGCGTGCCCCCGGCGCGTGCCAGCGTGCCGAGCAGCGGCCAGTGCGCGATGTCCGACTTGGAGACGAAACGCACCTGCGGCGCGCTCGCATGCAGCGCGGGGATGTCGAGCCACGACACGTGGTTGGCCACCATCAGCACCGCGCCCGGATGGGCCGCGCCCGCCACGCGCAGCTCCACGCCGAGGCAGCGCAGCATCTTCACGCTCCAGCGCTGCACGATGGCGTGGCGGCCGGCCGCGGCCAGGCGCGGCATCACGAGGCCGGCGAGCCACAAGCCCCGCGCCACCATGCCGATGACGCGCAGGATGCGCCAGAGTGCGACGAGCGTTCTCAAGCGGTGGTCGCGTCCGCCGCGCTATAGGCCAGGGTGCCGGCGACGAGGGTGTGGCGCACGCGGCCGGGCATGCGGGTGCCGCTGCTGGCGGCGTCGAACGGCGTGTGCTTGCCACGGCTGCGCAGCATCCCGGCGGTCACCTGCCACTCGGCCTCCAGGTCGAACACGCAGATGTCGGCCACGCCGCCTTCGACGAGCCGGCCCGCGCTCTGGCCCAGCGAGCCGAGCGACTCGCCCAGCACGCGCACGGGCTCGCTCGTGACGCGCGCGAGCGCCTGCGCGAGCGGCAGCTTCGTCTCCGCGCCCCACTTCAGCGCGAGGCTCAGCAGCAGCTCCAGGCCGGTGGCGCCGGGCACGGCCTCGCCGAACGGCAGCATCTTGTCGTCGTCGCCGATGGGCGTGTGGTCGGACACCAGCGCGTCGATGGTGCCGTCGGCCAGGCCGGCGCGCAGCGCGTCGCGATCCTTGCCCTGGCGCAGCGGCGGCGTCAGGCGCATGTCGGCGTTGAAGTAGCCGATGTCCACGTCGGTCAGGTGCAGCGAGTTGATGCTGACGTCGGCGGTGACGGGCAGGCCCTCGGCCTTGGCGCGGCGCACCAGTTCCACGCCGGCGGCGCTGGACAGCCGGCACAGGTGCACGCGGGTGCCGGTCTGGCGCACCAGTTCGATGATGGTGTGCAGCGCGATGGTCTCGGCGGCCACCGGCACGCCCGACAGGCCCAGGCGCGTCGCGACCGCGCCGCTCGCGGCCACGCCGCCGCCCAGCGAGCGATCCTGCGGCCGCAGCCACACCGCGTAGCCGTGCGTGCTGGCGTACTGCATCGCGCGCATCAGCGTGAGGTTGTCCTTGATCGGGCGCTCGGCCTGCGAGAAGCCCACGCAGCCGGCCTCGGTGAGGTCGATCATCTCCGTGAGCTCCTCGCCGTCGAGGTGGCGCGTGAGCGCCCCCAGCGGGAACAGGCGGCAGCGGCTCAGCTTGCGGGCGCGGAACTTGAGCATGTCGACCAGGCCGGGCTCGTCGAGCGGCGGATCGGTGTCGGGCGGGCACACGAGGCTGGTGACGCCGCCCGCGGCCGCGGCGGCGAGCTCGCTTTCCAGCGCGCCGGGGCCGGCTTCCTTCAGGCGCGCCGCGAGATCCACCAGGCCCGGCGCGACGACGCAGCCGTCGGCCGCGATCGTGCGCTCCGGCGTGAAGTCGGCGGGCACCTGGCCGATGGCCACGATGCGGCCGGCGGCGATGGCGACGTCGGCGGCCTCGTCGCGGCCGCTCGCGGGGTCGACCACGCGACCGTTGCGGATCAGTATCTTCATGCGTCGTTCCCGGCAAGAATGGACATCACCGCCATGCGCACGGCGATGCCGAACGTGACCTGCGGCAGGATGACGCTGTGCGCGCCATCGGCCACGCGCGAGTCGATCTCCACGCCGCGGTTGATCGGGCCCGGGTGCATCACGATGGCGTCGGGCTTCGCGCGCGCCAGCACCTCCTCGGTGAGGCCGTAGCTCTTGAAGTACTCGCCGGCGCTCGGCAGCATCGCGCCGCTCATGCGCTCGTTCTGCAGGCGAAGCATGATGACGACGTCGGCGCCCTTCACGCCTTCCTTCATGTCGTGGCACACGCGCACGTCCATGTCGCGCAGGTCGCCCGGCACCAGCGTCTTGGGGCCGACGGCGCGGATCTCGGGCACGCCCAGCGTGGTGAGCGCGTGGATGTCGGAACGGGCCACGCGCGAGTGCACGATGTCGCCGACGATGGCCACGGTGAGCTCGTTGAACGACTTCTTGTAGTGCCGGATCGTGTACATGTCCAGCAGGCCCTGCGTGGGGTGCGCGTGGCGGCCGTCGCCCGCGTTGACCACGTGCACGTGCGGGGCGCAGTGCTTCGCGATCAGGTAGGGCGCGCCCGATTCGCTGTGGCGCACCACGAACATGTCGGCGTGCATGGCCGACAGGTTGGCGATGGTGTCGAGCAGGCTCTCGCCCTTGGACGCGGACGACTTGGCGATGTCCAGGTTGATCACGTCGGCCGACAGGCGCTTGGCCGCGATCTCGAACGTGGTGCGCGTGCGCGTGGAGTTCTCGAAGAACAGGTTGAACACGCTCTTGCCGCGCAGCAGGGGCACCTTCTTCACGTCGCGGTCGTTGACCGACAGGAAGGTGCCGGCGGTGTCGAGGATCTGAGTGAGGATCGCGCGCGGCAGGCCCTCGATGGACAACAGGTGGATCAGCTCGCCATGGGCGTTGAGCTGCGGATTTCGTCGCGCGAGCATCAGGTGGTCTCCTTGACGGCGAAGGTGAAGCGGCCGTCGGGCTCGCGCGCGAGCGACAGCCGCTGGGTGGCGGGTAGCGTGAGCTTGGCGGCGGCGAACGCGGCGGCCACGGGCAGCTCGCGGCCGCCGCGGTCCACCATCACCGCCAGCTCGACCGAGGCCGGGCGGCCGTAGTCGAACAGCTCGTTGACGACGGCGCGGATGGTGCGGCCGCTGGCGATGACGTCGTCGATCAGCAGGATGCGCGCGCCGTCGATCTCGAACGGCAGGCTGGTGGCGGCCTCGACGGCGCCCAGGCCGCGCTCGCCGAAGTCGTCGCGGTGCAGCGTGCTGGAGATGGTGCCCACGGGCCGGCCGGTGGACAGGTCGGCGTTCAGGCGCTGCGCCAGCCAGGCGCCGCCCGACCAGATGCCCACGAGCACGGTGTCGGGCGTCATCAGGCGCGCGACGCCGAGCTTGAGCTCGCCGTACAGCGCCTCCGCATCCAGAAGCAGGTTTGTCATTCGTGTTCCCGGAAAAACTGTTCGAGGATCAGCGCCGCCGCGGCCGAATCGGCATCGCGGGCGCCCGCGGACTCCACGTCGACGGTGGTGTAGCGCTCGTCGACCTCGTGCACCGGCAGCCGGAAGCGGCCATGCAGCTGGCGGCCGAACTTGCGGGCGCGCGCCGTATTGTCGTGCTCGGCGCCGTCCGGGTGGAAGGGGACGCCGATCACCAGCGCGTCGGGCGTCCATTCCCGGATGAGGGCCTCGATGGCCTTGAAGCGCGCGTCGCCCTCCAGCGCGAGCGTGCGCAGCGGCTGCGTGAGCTTCATCAGCGTGTTGCCGGTGGCCACGCCAACGCGCTTGGTACCGTAGTCGAAGGCAAGGAACGAGCGGACGGCGCGGTTTCCGCTGGGCGCGGTCTCCGGCGAGGTCATGCGTGCCCCGCCTCCTGGCTGAGCATGCGCGGATCGATGCCCAGCAGGCCCAGCGCGCGTTCGTAGCGCTTCTCGATCGGGGTGTCGAAGATGATCTCGGGTGCGGCGTCGACGTTGAGCCAGCCGTTGCGGCCCATCTCGTCTTCCAGCTGGCCGGTGGCCCAGCCGCTGTAGCCGAGCGTGACCAGCACGCGGCGCGGGCCGTTGCCCACCGCCATGGCCTCGAGCACGTCCTTGCTGGTGGTCATCTCGAGGCCGCCGGGCACCGACAGCGTGGAGCTGTACGGCACCGCGCCGTCCACGCGCTCGTGCAGCACGAAGCCGCGCTCGGTCTGCACCGGGCCGCCGTAGAACACCGGCTGCTCGGCCAGGTCGTCGCTGCTGAGCGTGAGATCGACCTTCTCGAACAGGTTGCGCAGGCGGATGTCCACCGGCTTGTTGATCATCAGGCCCAGCGCGCCCTTCTCGCTGTGCTCGCACAGGTAGACGACGGCGCCCGCGAACGCCTCGTCCACCATCCCGGGCATCGCGATGAGGAACTGGTTGGTCAGGTTGATCGGTTCGGAAGCCATTGCCGCGATTTTAGGACAGCGCCGGGCCCACGACCGGCCGCCATGGAGATCTCTCTCCGCGAATCCGTGCCCCGCGCGCTGGTCTGGTTCCGCCGCGACCTGCGCGCGGTCGAAAACGTCGCGAAACCCCGCCGAAGTCGCTAGAACAACTCGACGTCGCTGACCCGCTTGTCGTCCTCGATGATGCCTCGGCGCATCAGCTCGGCGTGATTGCTGACCTGGTCGCGGCCGTGGTTCTTGGCGTGGTACACGGCGCGGTCGGCGCGCTCGAATGCGGCGGCGGGGGTGTCGCCGACCTCGATGGCGGTGAAGCCGACGCTGACCGTGATCTTGCCGGCCTGCGGGAACGGGTACTCGCCCACCACGCGTCGGAAGCGCTCGAAGGCGACGACGGCGTCGGCCTCGTCGTTGCACAGCAGCAGCACGACGAACTCCTCGCCGCCGAAGCGGTAGAGCTGGTCCGAGAAGCGGAACGCGCCGCGCATGATGCGCGACAGCAGCAGCAGCACCTCGTCGCCGATCAGGTGGCCGAAGCGGTCGTTGACGCTCTTGAAGTGGTCGATGTCCACCACGCCCAGCCAGTAGCGCGAGCCCGACGCGTGGCGGCGTTCGCCCGCGTCGAGCTTGGCGTCGAGCAGCGGCAGCGAGGACACCTTGTAGAAGCTGTCGTCGAAGATCTTGCGGTTGAGCAGCCCCGTGAGGCTGTCGCGTTCGCTGTAGTCGAGCAGCGTCTGCACGTTGCGGTAGATGCGCAGCACGCCGAACACGAGGCGGCGCGACTTGCTGCCGATTCCGCGGGTGTTCTGGATCTCGATGACGCCCACGGCGCCGGTGTCGGACATCACCGGGAACAGCGTGGTGACGATCTCGTCCTCGCGCGTCTCGATGATCTTGGCCGTGGTCAGGCACTCGAGCCAGGTCGGGCGCTCGGCGGCGCGCGGCAGCGAGCCCAGGTCCACCCAGGCCGGGTCGGCGGTGGCCGCCGGCGAGTTGGCCAGCAGGGCCGCCCGGGTCAGCCAGCGCTCCTCGCCCTGGTCACCCACCAGCCGATAGACGGCCACACGCCCTGGCGCGAGGAAGTCGCGCATGGCATGTGCCAGGCTGACGTCGAGGGTGTCGCGGTCGCGCAACCCGGTCAGCGAGGCAAGGTGATCGATGATTTCCGGCATGGAATATTGAAGCGGTGATCCCTGTTATCGGTCGAGTATCTCCCGACTGAAATCCCGTTTCTCAAGAGGATCCGGCCGGAGGCCGGAAATCCTCGCAAAGCGAGGCGCCCGGCCCGGGGCCGGAAATCTTCACGATTGCTCAGGCTGGCATCTTCTTCGCAACGTTCTCCTGGATCAGGCCGATGAGCTGTTCTTCGTCATAGGGCTTGCCGAGATAGTGGTCGGCACCCAGCTGTTCGGCCAGGTCGCGATGCTTCTGGGCGATGCGCGACGTGATCATGATCACCGGCAGACCCTGCCAGCGCGGATCGTGACGCACGTTGCGCAACAGGTCGAAGCCGTCCATGCGCGGCATCTCGATGTCGGTGAGCATCACGGCCGGACGCTCGACCTCGAGCTGCTCCAGCGCATCCAGGCCGTCCTTGGCCACGGTGACGCGGAAGCCTTCGCGGGTGAGCAGGCGCTGCGTGACGCGGCGCACGGTCAGCGAATCGTCCACCACCAGGATCAGCGGCGCCTTGACTTCCTGAACCTCCTCCACCACCACCGGCACCTGCGGAGCGCCCGCCTCGGCGGCCACGCGCTGGCCGTACACGGCCGCCAGCGCCACCGGGTTGTAGATGGGCACCACCTCGCCGGTGGCCAGCAGGGACATGCCCGCCAGGCCCGGCAGGCGCGCCAGCTGCGGCCCCAGGTTCTTGACGACCACTTCCTGGTTGCCGACGACCTGGTCGACGTGCAGCGCGACGCGCTGTTCCGCGCTTCGCACCAGCACGACCGAGGTGGTCTTGCCGGCCAGCGTGCCGTGCGTGCTCGATTGCAGCAGCGCGCCGAGCCAGAAGAACGGCACGTCGTGGGCGCCGTCGCGGTAGTTGCCGCTGAGGTAGGCCTGCTCCACGTCGGTGTTGTTGGCGCGGCGAACCACCTCCACCAGCGAGGCCGGCATGGCGACGGTGAGGTCGCCGCAGCGCAGCTGGACGACGCGCGTGACGGCGGTGGTCAGCGGCAGCAGCAGCGTGAAGGCCGTGCCGCGGCCCGGGGCCGAGGCGGTCTCGATGCGGCCGCCGAGCGCGGTGACGTCGGTGCGCACCGCATCCATGCCCACGCCGCGGCCGGCCAGTTCGGTGACCTCGTCCGTGGTGGTGAAGCCCGGCGTGAAGATCAGGTTGGCCAGTTCGGCGTCGGAAGGCCGGGCGTCGGGCGCGATGAGCCCGTTGCGGCGGCCGCGCGCCTCGATGCGTTGCAGGTCGAGGCCGTTGCCGTCGTCACGGATCTGGATCCGCACTTCGTTGCCTTGCTGGGCCAGCGTGACGTCGATCGTGCCCACCGGATCCTTGTCCTGGGCGCGGCGGATGTCCGGGGCCTCGATGCCGTGCACGACGGCGTTGCGCAGCAAGTGCTCGAAGGCGCCTGCCATGCGGTCGAGGACGCTTCGATCCAGCTCGATGGACGAGCCCTCGACGTTCAGTCGCACCTGGACGGACGTTTCCTTGGCCGCCTGGCGCACCACGCGGTACAGGCGCTCGGACAGGGCGTCGAACGGCACCATGCGGGCGCGCAGCAGGTCTTCGGACAGCGCGCGCGTGAGACGGGCCTGGGCGGCCATCTCGTCTTCGGCCGATTGCACCGTCTGCGTGATGCTGCGCTGGACGGTGGCCACGTCGTTCACCGACTCGGCCATCATGCGCGTGAGTTCCTGGAAGCGCGTGAAGCGGTCCATTTCCAGCGGGTCGAACTCGACGGACGAGCTCTTGCTGGCCTCCAGGCGCGACGCGATCTGCGTGTCGGCCTGCAGCTCGATGTCGCGCAGCTGGCGCCGCAGGCGATCCAGGTTTTCCGTCAGTTCGCGCAGCGACACGCGCATCTGCGTGACGTCGCTCTCGAGGCGCGAGCGCGTGATCGAGACTTCGCCGGCCTGGTTCACCAGGCGGTCGAGCAGCGGGGCCTTGACGCGCACCGTGGCCGTGGCCGGGTTGCCGGTGGCCGTCTCGACGACGCGTTGCACGCGCGACGGGTTGGTGGCGCTGAAGCGGGCCCAGTCGATCGTGGCCGGGGCCGCGTCGGACTGGGCCTTGGGCACGACCTGGCGAATCGCCGACTCGGGCGCGACGGGCGCCGGCACCTCGGCCACGGGCGCGGCGACCGGCGCGGTCTTTTCCTCGACCGGGCTCGCGGCCACCACGGGTTCGGGCCCGGCGACCACCGGCGCGGCCGCCGGGGCCGGCGCAGCCACCGGTTCGGGCGCGCGCGGTGCGCGTTGCAGGCGCTGGAATTCCTCGTCGAGCGCGTCGACGCCGGTGTGCAGCACCGCCATCGTCGGCGGGTTGGCCGAACGGCCGCCCACGCGTTCCTCGAATGCCGATTCCAGGCGGTGCGCCAGCTCGCCCAGGCGCATCGCGCCGGCCAGGCGGGCGCTGCCCTTGAGCGTGTGCAGCGCGCGCAGCGCGCCGAACGCCTCGGACTGCATCTCCGGCGACACCTCCCACGCGCGCAGGTGCGAGGCGACCGACGGCAGCAGTTCCTGCGCCTCTTCGGCGAAGATCTCGAACAGCTCGGGATCGATCGCGTCCTGGGCGTCCAGGTCCTGCGCGAAGCCGGTGCCTTCGCCCTGCGGCGCGGCCACCTCGTGGCGCTCGCCAGTCTCGGTGCGGACGGCGTCGTCCAGCACGCTGAACTTGACCGCGCCCAGGCCGGATTCCGGCACGGCGGCGGTGGGCTGCGCGTGCTTGTCGACGGGCGCCGCGGCCGCATCGGCGGCGGCGTTGAGGGCCTCGAATTCGTCGGCGCCGATCTCGGTGTCGGGCGAATCGATGATTTCCGCCGCGGCGATCGGCGGCTCGGCGAAATGGTGTTCGTCGACCGAGGCGGCGGCTTGCGCAGCGGCGGCGGCGGCAACTTCCGCCGCGGCCCGCGCCTCGGCTTCGGCGGCGGCTTGCGCTTCGGCAGCCGCTTGCGCTTCGGCAGCCGCTTGCGCTTCGGCCGCGGCCTTGGCTTGCGCGGCGGCGTGTGCTTCGGCAGCGGCCTTGGCTTCGGCTGCGGCCTTGGCCTGGGCCTCGGCTTGCGCCGCGGCCTCGGCGTCGCGGGCCCGCTGCACGCTCTCGTCGTGCGCGGTCTGCGCGGCCTGGGCCTGCACGGAGGCCTGGAACGCATCGAATCGGGCCAGCAGCGGCGCGGCGGGCGACTGCAGGAAGCCGGCGGCGAACTGATGCAGCAGGCGGCGGATCTCTTCGGCGACGTCGTTGTAGAGGCGAGCCTCGTCCGGCGTCACCAAGCGCGACTGCGACACCTCGAGCGCATGCTCCAGGCGGCGCGCCAGCGACGACAGGTCGGCATGGCCCACCGTGGCCGAATTGCCGGCCAGCGAATGCGCGAGCGCCACGGCCTCCTCGCCCACCGGGCGCGGCAGCTCCAGCACCCACTCGGCGAGCGAGGTGCACAGGCGGCGCGACTGCTCGTCGGCCTCGTTCAGGAAGATGTTGAACAGGCCCAGGCCGATGCGCAGCGGGCCGATGACCTTGTAGTTCTCGGCGTCGTCGGCCGGCTGGCCGCCGAGGTCGAACGCGTGCGTGCCGGCGACGGCGGCGTCATTGGCGGCCGGCTCGGCGGTACGTTCCGAAGACAGCAGGTCGAACGCGGCTTCGTCGCCGAACATGGCCGGCACGGTGTCGGGGCCGTGGTCTTCGGTGCGCGAGGTGACGTGCGTGCGCTCGGCATCGTCGGCGGCTGGCTTGCTCTTGTCGAGGTCGCCCAGGTCGAATTCGAAATCGGGCGCGGCGGCGCGGGGCAAGCGCTCCAGCGGCTGGACGACCGTGGCCTCCTCCATGAGCTCCGAGGTCGCGTGGACGAATTCGGTCGGCGCGTGGACACGAAGATCCGGCGTGTCGGAGTCGCCTGGCAGGTTCAGCGTGAACCCGTGGTCGGCGGCATGGTCGGCGGGCTTCTCGGCGGACTCGTCGAGGTCGCCGGAGGCGGTCGACGCGAAGTCGTCGAGGATTTCCGTGTCGCCCGCTTCCTCGGGCGCCGGCTCGAAATCGTCCTGCGGGCCGGGCATGTGCGCGCCGGACGGCGGCAGCACCGCGGTGGATTCCACCGAGGTCGACGCCGGCGTCCTGGGCTTGACGGGCTCGGCATCCGGGTCGACGCCGTCGCGCAACGCGTTGGCAGCGGCCACGATGGGCGTGCTCGTGAAGCCGGTGGCGTTCCTGGCGACCAGCGCCTTGACCCAGCCCTCCAGCTCGTCGAGCACGTTCATCGAGAACGTGCGCAGCTCGGGATCGGCCTCGATCACGTGATCGGCCAGGCGCGCGTTGTACAACTGCTCGCAGGCCCAGGCGGCCTCGCCGAAGTCCTTCAGGCCGACCATGCGCGAACTGCCCTTGAGGGTGTGGAACGCGCGGCGGACGGTGGAAATGGATTCGAAGTGCTGCGGATCCTCGGCAAGCTTCTCGAGGCTCTCGCGAGCGCCGACGATGACTTCCTCGGCCTCCTCGAAGAAGACGTCGAGCATCTCGTCGTCCTCGGCCGTGGCCGTGGCCGACACGGCCGGCGCGGGCGCGATCGGGGCCGGCGCGGGCGGCGCGGCGAAGTCGGACATCGCCTGTGCGATCTCCTGGCGCACCTCGCCGGCGCCGCTCTCGTCGCTGCGCGCCAGCGCCTTGCTGGCGGCCTTGGCGGCGTCGGCGATGCTCTTCTCGTCGGAGGCGACCGCCTGCTGGGCCAGCTCGTCGAGCTTGTGGATGATCTCGGCCCTGGAGGCGCCGCCGTCGCCGGCGGCAGCCGCCAGCGACTGCACCTGCACCAGCAGTTCGCTCTCGTGGGCGGCGGGGGCGTCGACCTCGGTCGGGACGACCTCATCCGTGCGGCCCATCACCGTCTCGAGACGGCCGGAATCGGCGTTGAACTTGAACAGCGACTTGGCCAGCTGCGGCTGCACGCCCAGCAGGTCGATCAGGAAGCCCAGCGCGCCGACGTTGGCGGCCAGGCGGCCCACGGCCTGGTCGGACAGCGCGCGCGACGTGGCATCGACCTCGACGCCCTCGCGCGATTGCGCCAGCACGCTGTCGACCTCGTCGCGCATGCGCACGACGGCGTGGCCTGCCTGGTCCAGCCCCAGCACGGACAACACGCCGCGCATGGCCGACAGCTTGGCCGGCACCGGAACCAGCAGCTCGTGCTCGGCCGGATTGCGGTTGAACTTGTCGAGCTGGCCTTCCACGTCGGCCAGCGAGGAGCGCAGTTCCTGCACCACGCTGCCCATCGTCTGGCGGTCGGAGGCGCGGCGGTAGAGGTCTTCCATCCACGGCTCGATCGGGCCGGGCGTGCGGCCCTGGCGCGCCAGGTCGATGCGCTCGGCGAGCTGGTGGATGCGGGTGCCGAACGAGGCGTCGGCGATGTCGGCGTCGTCGAGCGCGGCGTCCAGGCACAGCAGGCTGGTGGCCACTTCCATCGCCAGGTTGGGCGACGGCACGCTGCTGCCCTCGGCCACCTGGGTGACGGCGGCGTCGAGCGCGCGCGCCATGTGCTCGCCCTCGGGATGGAGCTTGCGCACCGAATCGGCCACCAGCGTGGCCTGCTCGCGCAGGCTGGTCGCGAGGCCCGACTGGCCGGCGGTGACGGACGACCACGATTCCTTCAGCGCCTCCACGCGGCGGCGCGCCAGCGGGATCAGCGCCGGATCGTAGCGGCCCAGCGCCTCCTGCTCGTAGTCGACCGGCTCCTGCGCGGACAGCGCGAAGGCCTTGCGCACGGCCACCAGGCGCGGCGCCTTGGCGTCGTCGCCCGGCAGCGCGCGGCTGCAGAAGAAGAGCAGGTCCTGCGTGAGGCGGTCGGAGACCTCGGCCTGGCCGCGTTCGGCCAGGCGCACCTGGGCCAGCAGGCGCGACGTGAGGCGCTTGCTGTAGACGTCGGCCGACAGGCGGCCCTGGGCCTGCGCCTCGAAGAAGGCGGCGGCCACGGACCACAGGCCCGAGAGCTTGCCGGAGGTGCCCGCGGCGAGGCCGGCGAACAGCTGGCTCATCTGCGTGGCGGCCGGGCCCACCGGGCCGCGCAGCAGCGCGAGCATGCACTGCTCCATGCGGCCACGGGTATCGGCGTCGGGCTGCAGCGCCATCACGTGCGAGCCGGCCGAGGCCTTGGCCAGCGCCGGCGCGGCGTCGGCCAGTTGCGAGGCCTGCGACGACGCTTCGGCCGTCCACAGGTCGGCCGGGTGGATGCGGTCGGCGCCCGCGAGCGTCTGCACCTCGCGGTATTGCGGGAACAGCGCCAGCGGCGACATGTCCTTGCCGGCCAGGCGGCGGCGCAGGAAATCGAGCAGCGCGAACGACGAGCGTTCGATGGCGGTGGCGGCGTCGCCGTCGAGCTGGCGCACCTTCTGCATCAGCCGCAGCACGGCCTGCTCGCTGGCGCGCAACATGCGCGCGCCCTCGGCCTGGCCGACCATGTCGAGCGCGCCGGCGCCCTGGTGGAACAGCGCGCGGGCCTGTTGCAGCGCCGCGGACGCGGTGCCGTCGATCTCGGTGCCTTGCGGCGCAGCCTCGGTCTCGCGCACCTGGCGCCGCAGCGCCTTGTGGGCGTTGTCCAGGGTACGGCGAAGCTCGTCGGCCACCCAGGCCAACGTGCTCAGGTCTGCAGGCACTGCGTGCACTGTTTGTTCACTCAACGTCATCTCCAGCGCGCAACCCCTAGGGGTATGCGGGCAAGGGGGGTCTCAAGTCTTCAACGCAAGAGAGACACGGGAAGCGAGGATCGCATCCGAGCCAATCCGTGCTCCCCCAACGGGGGCAGCGACGGGAGGAGCGAGGGGGGCCAACATCTAGGCGATCTTGAACCGGGACACCGATTGGCGCAATTCTTCAGCGGTCCGCGACAGCTCGCGAACGATCTGAGCCGTCGAACGCGTGCCGTCGCCGGTCTGTTCCGTCACGGCGAAGATGTGCTGGATGTTGGAGGCCACGACGTTCGCGGACTGCGCTTCGCTCTGCGCCTGCGTCGAGATGCTTTCCACCAGCGCCGACAGTTCGCGCGTCACACGGTCGATGTCGACCAGCGCCGCACCGGCCGCGTCGGACAGTTGCGCGCCCTGCACCACGCCCTGCGTGGAACGTTCCATGGCGGCCACGGCGTCGCCGGTGTCGGTCTGAATGGCCTTCACCAGGGCCGCGATCTGTCGCGTGGCGTCGCCGGAGCGTTCGGCCAGTCGCTGCACTTCTTCCGCGACCACCGAGAAGCCGCGACCCGCGTCGCCGGCGGAGGCCGCCTGGATGGCGGCGTTCAGGGCCAGCACGTTCGTCTGCTCGGTAATGTCGGAAATCAGCTCGGTGATTTCGCCGATCTCCTGCGACGATTCGCCCAGGCGCTTGATCCGCTTGGAGGTTTCCTGGATCTGGTCGCGGATCGAGTTCATGCCCTCGATGGCGTCCTGCACCGCGCGGCGGCCGGCCTGCGTCACCGTCAGCGATTGCTGGGCGGCGTGCACCGTTTCCTGGGCGCGTTGCGACACGTCGTTGATTCGGCCGGCCATCTGGAGCACCGACTCGCCGGTCTCGCGGATCTCGTGCAGCTGTTCGGTGGAGGCCGCCAGCAGCTCGGTGGACGTCTGCTCCACCTGGCCGGTGGTGTCCGTCACCCGGTTGGCGGTGCCCTGCACCTGCGCCACCAGGGTTCGCAGCTCTTCCACGGTGTAGTTCACCGAGTCGGCGATGGCGCCCGTGATGTCCTCGGTCACGGTGGCCTGCTGCGTCAAGTCACCCTCGGCGACCGACTGCAGTTCGTTCATCAGCCGGAGAATGGCGGCCTGGTTGGCGTCGTTGACGCGCTGGGCCTCGCGCTGGCGGGAGTCGGCCTCGAGGCGCTTGTCGTCGGCGTCCTTGGCTTGCTGCTGCTGGGCGACCACGTACAGGCGCAGGATGCCGAGGGCGCCGAGCACCAGCAGCGCCAGCGCCGCGCCGATCACGATGTAGGAGCCCACGGACACCGCGCCGATCTGGTCGAGCCGGCCCTGCACGCCTTCAAGGCCCTTGCGCAGCGGCTCGCTGTCGCCCACGATCTGGGCCTGCGCTTCACGCGCGGCCACCAGGCCCTGCAGGTTGGCCAGGATGGCACTGGACTGGCTGCGGGTCTGTTCGTACTGGGCGATCAGCTGCTCGAGGCGCTCGCGCGTGGCGGGCTCCTTCGTGCCGGGCAGCCGCAGGTCGGCGTTGCCTTGCAGCAGGCCGTCGGCGATCTCGCGGAAGGTGTTCAAGTCCTTGCCGAGCAGGAACACGGCCTCGGGGCTCACGCCTTCGTAGGTCAGGAACTCGTTCGCGCTCTTGCCGATACGCTGCGTCAACATCACGAGCTGGCCGACGGCGGAGATCTCGGCCGCCGAGGCGCCGCCCTGCAGCTTCAGGGACGACACGGTCTCAGCGGTCTCGAGCAGGTCGGACGACTGGCGATTGATGGTGCGCAGCGCCTGCCCCACCTGGGTCAGCGTCTTCTGCTGCGCCAGCACGATGCCCGCGTTCTTCTCGGCGCGATCGACCAGCGGCAGCAGCGACTGGACCGTGTCCTGGGCGCCCGAGGGCACCGCGCTCACGATGTCGTTGCCGGCGCTCAGGCCGCGCACGTTGGTGGCCAGCACCGAGCCGGATTCCTTCACTTCAGGGAAGGCCGCGGGGCTACCGATCATGGCCTGCGAGACCGACTTGGCCAGGCGTTGCGACTGCATCAGCGCCGCACCGGTGGCCTCCACCTGCTTCGCGTGCGCAGTAGCAGCGGAGATGGCAGCGTAGCCGCCGCCGAGCAGGCCGATGAAGCCGAGGGCCGCCAGCGTCACCACGAAGCGGCGCTGGTAGTCGAGCGAGCGGCGGCCGATCAGCGGCAGGCCGGTGTTGTCGGCGTCGACCTCGGCGACCTGCTCCGGCGCGGCCTCTCCCTCGAGCAGGCGCGTGGGGGCGGCCTCGTGGTGGTCGGGCACCAGCGTCGACGCGGCGGTCAGCGTCGAGTCGACGCCTTCCAGCGGCAGGTCGATGGACAGGTTGTTCTCGGAGTGCACGATGTGGTCGTCGTCGTGGCCCGGCCCCGCGCCGTCGAGCGGGAAGGCCGAGTGGCCCATCGCGTGGACGTCGAGGTCGAGCGTGGGCACCGCGCCGCCCGAGGAGATCGTGTGGGTGGGGTGCTCGGCGTGCCCGAGTCCCGGGCCGTCGTGCGAATCGTGCAGCGATTGACGATGCGAATCGACGGCGTCGCCGAGGTCGACATCCGCCAGTGCCACGTCACGGGCGCGAGCGCCGGACTCCGAAGCGACGGGAGGATAGACGTTCTCGAGGCCACCCTCGGTGTGGGCGCCATGCTGCTTGTGCACGTTGCCGTTGTTCTGGTCTGACAAGTTCATCTCGCCCTCTTCACGCTAGATTTCGAATCCCAACTAATCCCGGACGGTCACTCGACGCACTGCATGCCTTGGCGCCGCTTGCACGGCGCGTCGTCGAGACCGAACCCTCTCTTCAGCTCATCACATCGAGGAACGCGCCGTCCACGGCCAGCGCTCCCAGATCGATTTCCTGCCAGGACGCGCCCTGCGCATCCTTCCAGCGGCCGGCCGCGAACGCGGGCCGGGCGCCGACGCTCTCGGCCGACTCGGCCTCGCGCGTCAGTTGTTCTTCGCCTCGCAGGCCGGCCAGGCGGTCGACGCGCAACGCGGCGTTGACCTGCAGCGACGGGGCCAGCATCACCAACTGGCCATCGAGCGCCGCGGCTTCGCCGGTCTTCGGGGCACGCAGGCCCAGGAAGGCCGCGAGGTCGATCACGGTGTACAGGTCGCCGCGCAGCTGCGCCACGCCGGTCATCCAGGGCTTGGCGTGCGGCAGCTTCAGCAGCGCGCGCAGCGGGAAGATCTCGCCGGCCTGGGCCAGCGGCAGCAGCAGGCCGACGCCGGCGCACTCGACGGCGAGCCAGCCGCGAGCGCGCGGCTGCGTCTTGGCGGCCTGCAGGCGGCTCGCCAGCCGGGTTTGCAGTTCGCGCAGGGCATCTTTGTTGGCCATGGGTGTCCGTGCGTGGTGGTCGGGTCAATATCGCCGGGATCTACCCGAGGGATTTGATCTTGGCCATCAGGTCGTCGGTGTCGACGGGCTTGACCACGTAGTCGCGGGCGCCCTGGCGCATGCCCCAGACGCGGTCGGTTTCCTGGCCCTTGCTGGTGCACATGATCACCGGCACGTCGGAATATCGGGGATCGCGCGTGATCGAGCGGGTCAGCTGGTAACCATTCGTTCCAGGCATCACGACGTCCATCAGGATCAGGTCGGGCTTTCCTTCCGCCAGGCGCTTCATCGCATCTTCGCCATTCTCGGCGGTGCGGACGGTGAAACCCCGCTTGGCGAGCAAGTCGGAGAGATAAGCCAACTCGGTCTTCGAATCATCGACCAGGAGAATATGCTGGATCGGCATGGTGTGTCCTTGGAAACGCGCCTGGGTTGCGCTTTTTGGCCCGGAACCGCAGGTCGTTCGGCACGACCGGAAATACCCGGGAGGGGGAAGCTCTTACTGTTCGGCGGAAAGTCGAGCCGGGTGGTATTGGGCCACCGCGCGCAGGAGCTGTTCCTTCGTGAAAGGCTTGGTCAGGTAGTCCTCGGAGCCGACCATCCGGCCGCGGGCCTTGTCGAACACACCGTCCTTGGACGACAGCATGATGACCGGCACCGCGACGAAGCGCGGGTTGCGCTTGATGATGGCGCAGGTCTGGTAGCCGTCGAGCCGCGGCATCAGGATGTCGCAGAAGATCAGGTCGGGCGTGTGGTCGTTGACCTTGGCCAGCGCATCGAAGCCGTCCTCGGCCAGGATGACCTCGTGCCCGCCCTGGCGCAGGAAGATCTCCGCGCTGCGCCGGATCGTGTTGCTGTCGTCGATCACGAGCACGCGCACGGCGGGCAATGCCGGTGCCGCGGCGGGGGCCGGCGTGGCATCAGCCATTGAAGCTCTCGTTCAGAACATTCGCCATCGTGGGTTCTTCCATCAGATGCGGACCATCTCGAAATCTTCCTTGCGCGCACCGCATTCCGGACACGTCCAGTTCATCGGAACGTCGGCCCAGCGGGTTCCGGGCAGCAAACCAGTTTCAGCGTCTCCCGCAGCTTCGTCGTAGATCCAGCCGCAGATCAGGCACATCCAGGTTTGAGGTTCGTTCACGGTCGTTTCGCGTTCAGGGTCACTACAATCGTCTGGATTGTAGCCACGGCCCCGAGCGGTTAACGACGCGCTAAGGGCCAAACTAATCACATTTTCCGGGCAAGCTTCACAACTTGGCCGGCACCGGACATCTCAATGGACCCCCAATCCGGCGCGGAAACGCCCGACGAAAACGCTGAAGAAGCCAGCGCACCCGCCTGCATCCTGAGCTTCAACGCGAGCGATGCCAGCGGTGCCGGAGGGGTCGCGGGCGACGTGGCCACCATCGCCGCGATGGGCGCGCACGCCCTGCCCGTGGTCACTTCGCTGCTCATGCGCGACACCGCCGAGATCTTCGATCAACACGTGATCGACTCCGACGCCGTGGTCGAGCAGGCCCGCTGCATCCTGGAGGACATCACCGTCGCCGGCTTCAAGGTGGGCTTCCTCGGCAGCGTGGACAACGTCAGCGCGGTGGCCGAGGTGCTGTCCGACTACCCGGAGGTGCCGCTGGTGTCGTACCTGCCGGCGCTGTCGTTCATGGAGGACGACGACCAGAACACCTACCTGGACGCCTTCCGCGAGCTGATCCTGCCCGCCACCGAGGTGCTGGTGGGCAACCACAAGACGCTCACCGACTTCCTGCTGCCCGAATGGGATTCCGACCGCCCGGCCTCTCCGCGCGAGCTGGCGGTGGCCGCGGCCGAGCACGGCACGCGCTTCGTGCTGGTCACCGGCGTCATGCTGCCCGCCAAGGGCGCCGGCCAGTTCATCGACAACGTGCTGGCCTCGCCCCAGGGCGCGCTCACCGGCGAGAAGTTCGAGATGTTCGAGGCCACCTTCGTGGGCGCCGGCGACACCCTGTCGGCCGCGATGGCCGCGCTGCTGGGCGCCGCCTCCGAGCTGCAGGCCGCCGTCGGCGAGGCGCTGCAGTTCCTCGACCAGAGCCTGGACGCCGGTTTCCGGCCCGGCATGGGCGGCGTCGTGCCCGATCGCTTCTTCTGGGCGCTGCCGCCCGGCGAGGACGAGGAAGGCAACGAGACGATCGAAGAGGCGCTGTCGGACGACGCGACCGAAGTCGGAGGCTCGCGCAGTGTCCACTAATGAAGCGCTGTTCGCGCGGGCGCAGAAGGTCATCCCCGGCGGCGTGAATTCGCCGGTCCGGGCGTTCCGGGCCGTCGGCGGCACGCCGCGCTTCATCGCGCGGGCCGAGGGCGCGTACATCGAGGACGCCGAAGGCAAGCGCTATGTCGACTACATCGGCTCCTGGGGCCCGATGATCCTGGGCCATGGCCATCCGGCCGTGCTCGACGCGGTGCTCAAGGCGGCGCGCGACGGCTTCAGCTTCGGCGCGCCCACCGAGCGCGAGGTGGAGCTGGCCGAGGAGATCATCCGCCACGTGCCCAGCGTCGAGCAGGTGCGCCTGGTCAGCTCGGGCACCGAGGCCTGCATGAGCGCGATCCGCCTGGCCCGCGCGGCCACGGGCCGCTCGCGCCTGATCAAGTTCGAGGGCTGCTACCACGGCCATGCCGACGCGCTGCTGGTGAAGGCCGGCTCGGGCCTGGCCACCTTCGGCCATCCCACCTCGGCCGGCGTGCCGCCCGAGGTGGTGCAGCACACCACCGTGCTGGCCTTCAACGACGTCGAGCAGCTCGAGCGGGCCTTCGCGGCCCACGGCGACGAGCTGGCCTGCGTGATCATCGAGCCCATCGCCGGCAACATGAACTTCGTGCGCACCAGCGTGCCGTTCATGACGCGGCTGCGCGAGCTGTGCACGAAGCACGGCGCCCTCCTGATCATGGACGAGGTGATGACGGGCTTCCGCGTGGCGCTCGGCGGCGCGCAAAGCCTCTATGCGCGGCAGATCCCCGGCTTCGCGCCCGACATCAGCGTGTTCGGCAAGGTCATCGGCGGCGGCATGCCGCTGGCGGCCTTCGGCGCCTCGCGCAAGGTGATGGCGCAGCTCGCCCCGCTGGGCCCGGCCTACCAGGCGGGCACGCTGTCGGGCAACCCGGTGGCCACCGCGTGCGGCCTGGCCACGCTGCACGAGATCGCCAGGCCCGGCTTCCACGCGGCGCTCCACGCCCGCACGCGCGAGCTGGTCGACGGCCTCAAGCGCGAGGCCGACGCGGCCCACGTGCCGATGGCGGTCGACTCGGAGGGCGGCCTGTTCGGCTTCTTCTTCACCGACAGGCTGCCGCACGACTACACCAGCGCCGTCGCCGTCGACAAGGAGCGCTTCAACCGCTTCTTCCACGCGATGCTGGACGGCGGCGTGTACTTCGCGCCCGCGCTGTACGAGGCCGGCTTCGTGAGTTCCGCGCACAGCCCCGCCGAGATCGAACACACCTTGAAGGCCGCGCGCGCCGCCTTCGCCGCATCCGCATAAGACCTTGGCCTCCGCAAAACCGACCGAATACGCCGGCCACCCGGCGATCGCGCTGCAATCGTCCGACGGCGCCCGCGCCACCATCCTGCTGCACGGCGGCCACCTGGTGAGCTGGATCCCGGCCGGCGGCCAGGAGCAGCTCTACGTCTCGCCCACCAGCCGGTTCGGCGAGGGCCAGGCGGTGCGCGGCGGCGTGCCGGTGATCTTCCCGCAGTTCTCCAGCCGCGGCACGCTGCCCCGGCACGGCCTCCTGCGCAACCGCGGCTGGCGGCACGTGGAGATGCCCACCCACGGCCAGCACGCCCAGGCGGTGCTGCGCTTCGTGGCCAACGACGCCACGCGCGCGCTCTGGCCGCACGAGTTCGAGGCCGAGATCACCGTCAGCATCATCGGCCAGCAGCTGGACATCGAGTTCGCGGTCACCAACACCGGCGAGGCCTCGCTCGAGTTCAGCGTCGCCCTGCACACCTACCTGCGCACCAATGATGTGCTCAAGGCCCAGCTGGAGGGCCTTCAGGGCGTCAAGTACGAGGACAACAACACCGGCCAGTGGCAGCAGCAATGGGGCGACGTCACCCAGGTGGTGGGCGAGGTCGACCGCCTGTACCACGACGCCCCGTCCACGCTGACGCTGCGCGAGCTGGGCCGCAAGCTCGCCATCAGGCACGCGGCCTTCACCGACGTCGTCGTCTGGAACCCCGGCCCGCAGAAGGCGGCCCAGCTGGACGACCTGCCCGAGGGCGACTGGCAGAAAATGCTGTGCGTCGAGGCGGCCCGCGTGATCGACCCGGTCACGCTGCCGCCCGGCGAGGAATGGGCCGGCATGCAGACGCTCATCGCCGGCTGACCCAATTTCCCAGGCCGGGGCGGCGCAACCGCCGCCGGCCGAGGCCCAGGAAGCCGGGCGCGAAACGTGCATGGCTTACGCTGGACCGAACAAGAACGATTTCGCCATGCACATCCACATCCTCGGCATCTGCGGCACCTTCATGGGAGGTCTCGCCGCCCTGGCGCGCGAGGCCGGCCACAAGGTGACCGGCTGCGACGCCAACGTCTACCCGCCGATGAGCGACCAGCTGCGCGCGCTCGGCATCGAGCTGATCGACGGCTACGGCACCGACCAGGTGGCGCTGGCGCCCGACCTCTTCGTCATCGGCAACGCCGTCTCGCGCGGCAACCAACTGATGGAGGCCATCCTCGACGACGGCCGGCCCTACGTGAGCGGCCCGCAGTGGCTGGCCGAGCACGTGCTGGAGGGCCGCCACGTGCTGGCGGTGGCCGGCACCCACGGCAAGACCACCACCACGGCGATGCTCGCGTGGATCCTCGACCAGGCCGGCCTCGAGCCGGGCTTCCTCGTGGGCGGCGTGCCGCGCAACTTCGGCGTGTCCGCGCGCCTGGGCCGCGCCACGGGCGCCGGCGGCGCGCGCACGCCCTTCGTCATCGAGGCCGACGAGTACGACACGGCGTTCTTCGACAAGCGCAGCAAGTTCGTCCACTACCGCCCGCGCACGGCGGTGCTGAACAACCTCGAGTTCGACCACGCGGACATCTTCCCCGACCTGGCCGCCATCGAGACCCAGTTCCACCATCTCGTGCGCACGATGCCGTCCAAGGGCCGCCTCGTGGTCAACGCGCGCGAGGAGTCGCTGCAGCGCGTGCTCGAACGCGGCTGCTGGAGCGAGGTGCAGCGCTTCGGCGCGCGCAAGGAAGAGCCCGGCGCGCTGCGGGCCCGCGGCGAACCGCATGCGTTCGACGTGCTGCGCGGCTCGATGAAGATCGCGCGCGTCGAATGGCCCCTGCTGGGCGAGCACAACCAGATGAACGCGCTGGCGGCCATCGCCGCGGCCGAGCACCTCGGCGTGGCCCCGGCCGCCGCCGCCGCATCGCTGGCGAGCTTCGAGAACGTCGCGCGGCGGCTGGAGCTCAAGGGCGAGGCCAACGGCATCCGCGTCTACGACGACTTCGCCCACCATCCCACCGCCATGCGCACCACCATCGACGGCCTGCGCCGCAAGGTGGGCGCGCAACGCATCCTGGCCGTGTTCGAGCCGCGCTCCAACACGATGAAGCAGGGCGCGATGAAGGCCCAGTTGCCGTGGGCGCTCGAGGAGGCCGATCTGTCGTTCTGCCACTCCGGCGGCCTGTCGTGGGACGCGGCCGAGGCGCTCGCGCCCATGGGCGAGCAGGCGCAGGTGTGCGACACGATAGCCGGCCTCGTCGCCGCGGTCGCCCGCGTCGCCAGGCCGGGCGACCACGTCCTGTGCATGAGCAACGGCGGCTTCGGCGGCATACACGCCAAGCTGCTGGCCGCGCTGGAAACGCCGCACCACACTTGATCACCCATCTGCTCTACCTGCACGGCTTCCGCTCGTCGCCGCAGTCGTTCAAGGCCCGCTGGATGGCCGACTGGGTGGCGCGCCACCGGCCCGATCTCGTGTGGGCGTGCCCGCAGCTGCCGCCATCGCCCGCCGCGGCCCTCGCCGACATCCGGGCCCTCACCGCCGGCTGGCCCGTCGCCGGCATGGGCGTGATCGGCAGCTCGCTGGGCGGCTTCTACGCGACGATCGTCGCCGAGACGCGGGGCTGCCGCGCCGTGCTGGTGAACCCCGCCGTCGACCCGGCACGCGACCTCGCCGCGCACATCGGCCGCCAGACGATGTACCACGCGGCCGACGAGAGCTTCGACTTCAGGCCCGAGTACGTGGACGAGTTGCGCGCGATGACGCCGCCCACGCCGCTGACGCGTCCGCGGGACATCCTCGCCATCATCGCCAAGGGCGACGAGGTGCTGGACTGGCGCGAGATGACGGCGCGCTACTCGAACGGTCCGCTCAAGCTGATCGCCGGCAGCGACCACGGCCTGTCGGATTTCGAGTCGCACGTGCCCGATCTGCTGCGCCACCTGTCGCTCTGAGCCAGACCGCGCCATACCACCTGGCGTATTCGTCGAACCGCCCCGCTCAGCGGCGAATCGGGGGCGCATCGCGCTTTTCGTGACATCGATCACATCCAGACTGCCCTCATTTTGGGGAGAGTCATTTCCCGCCCGAGGTGTTACCGTACGTTACGCATCGTCGCGCATGACGGGCGATCGCCTCGCCTCTCGCAAAGGGCGGCGGGCGCACAACTATCAGATCCATCCAAGGGGTTTCCATGAAGAAGTTTGCGGCAGCGGCTTCGCTGGCCATCGTCGCGGGCGTTGCCGGCGCCAGCGGCATCACCATCCAGACGGGCAACGGCTACGAGTCCAACCTGGCCTCCGCCGATGCCTACCGTACGGCTGTCGACGCCATCGTCGGCGCTCCGGTCGTTCTCTCCAGCTACGACAATCTCGCCCTGAACCTGAACGGCAAAGGCCTGGAGGCCACGATCACGTTCGACGTGACGTCCCCCACGAGCTACGACTTCCGTGCGGGCGTCGACTTCGGCGGCGGCGGCGCGCTGTTCCTGGACGGCTCCGCGCTGAGCTTCAAGGGCAACGACATGTGGTGGGCCGGCAGCTACACCAACGCGTCGCAGTTCCTGGCCGGCACGGCGAACCTGGGCGTCGGCGTCCACACGCTGACCCTCTACGGCTTCGAGAACTGCTGCTCCGGCAACTCGCAGGTGCAGTTCAGCGTGAACGGCGGCGAGTCGTTCAGGTCCTTCGGCGCCAACGACGGCCTGCCCGCCGTCCCGGAAGCCCAGAACGCCGCCATGCTGCTGGCCGGACTGGCCCTCGTGGCCACGCTCGCGCGACGCCGCAACAAGCAAGCCTGATCGGCCCTTCAGGCCTTGCAACGAACGGGAGTCTCGGCTCCCGTTTTTCGTTTCAGCTCACGGTGCACCCGTTGGCCGTGCGCTTGATCAAGCCGCTGCAGATCGCGCCCGCGCGATGCGCCCGGCGCCGCATTCCGCGTAACAGCCGCAACCCCCGTCGCATTCCGGCCGTTCCGTCCCGGGGGCGCATCCGAACTCGGCGACAATCGCCGGGTGAATTACGCCCTCTTTGATGACGCCGGCAAGTTCCTCGCCGGGCGGGTGATGTCCGAGGCGGACAGCTCGATCCAGGTGGAACTCGACTCCGGCAAGCGTGTGAAGGTCAAGTCCTCGCACGTGCTCCTGCGCTTCGACAAGCCGCTGCCCGCCGAACTCATCGCGCAGGGGCAGGCCCTGGCGCGCGAGATCGACCTCGACCTCGCCTGGGAGTTCGCCGGCGAGGCCGAGTTCGGCTTCGCCGACCTGGCCCGCGACTACTTCGACAAGTCGGCCGGCCCGGTGCAGCAGGCCGCCGCGCTGTTCCGCCTGTTCGAGGCGCCGCACTACTTCCGCCGCATGACCAAGGGCGTGTTCCGCAAGGCGCCGGAGGAGACGGTCAAGGCCGCGCTGCTGGGCATCGAGCGCAAGCGCCTGCAGGCCCTGCAGATCCAGGAGTGGGCCACCGAGCTGGTGGCCGGCCAGACGCCGCAGCCGATCCGCGACCAGCTCTACAAGATCCTGTTCCGCCCCGACAAGAACGCCGCCGAGTACAAGGCCGTGGTCGAGGCGTCGCGGCGCGCGCAGCGCTCGCCGCTGGACCTGCTCAAGGCCGCCGGCGCCATCTCCAGCCCGTACCAGTTCCACTGGCGCCGCTTCCTGTTCGAGGAGCTCGCCAAGGGCACCGGCTTCCCGCCGCTGGAGGCGCCGCCCATCAAGGACGAACTGCCGCGCGCCGACGTGGCCGCGTTCTCCATCGACGACTCGCAGACCACCGAGATCGACGACGCGCTGTCCGTGCGCGGCCTGGGCACCGGCACCGTCGTCTTCGGCGTGCACATCGCCGCCCCGGGGCTGGCCATCCTGCCCGACGGCCCGATCGACAGGGTCGCCCGCGACCGCCTGTCCACCGTCTACATGCCGGGCTGGAAGGTCACGATGCTGCCCGACGCCATCGTCGAGAAGTACACGCTGGCCGAGGGCCGCGATTGCCCCGCGCTGAGCCTGTACGTCACGTTCGACGAGGCCACGCTCGAGATCAGGGGCACCGAGACGAAGCTGGAGGCCGTGCCCATCGCGGCCAACCTGCGCCACGACAAGCTCGACGCGGTCGTCACCGAGGAATCGCTCACCGGCGCCGCCCCGGCCGACTACCCGTTCGCCACCGAGCTGGCGTTCACGTTCCGCCTCGCGCGCCACCTGAAGGCGCTGCGCGAGGTGGCGCGCGGCAAGCCGGAGAACTTCAACCGGCCCGACTACAACTTCCGCCTCGAGACCGCCGACGGTACCTCGCCCACCAGCGAGCCCAAGGGCGACGAGAAGGTCATCATCAGCGAGCGCCGGCGCGGCGCGCCGCTGGACCTCATCGTCTCCGAGGCCATGATCCTGGCCAACAGCACCTGGGGCGGCTGGATCGCCGAGATGGGCGTGCCCGGCATCTACCGCAGCCAGGCCAGCATGGCGCCGGGCGTCAAGGTGCGCATGGGCATCAGGCCCGCGCCGCACGCCGGCATGGGCGTGGCGCAGTACACCTGGTCCACGTCGCCGCTGCGCCGCTACGTCGACCTCGTCAACCAGTGGCAGATCATCTCGTGCGTGCGCAACGGCCGCATGGCGCCGCTGTCGGCGCCGTTCAAGCCCAAGGACGCCACGCTGTTCTCCATCATCTCGGGCTTCGACACCGCCTACGCCGCGTACAACGGCTTCCAGAACGGCATCGAGCGCTTCTGGACGCTGCGCTGGCTGCAGCAGAACGACGTCACCGAGCTCGACGCCGCGGTGCTGAAGGACGGCCTGGTGCGCGCCGACACGCTGCCGCTGGTCTTCAAGGCCGCCGGCTGCGACGGCCTGGCGCGCGGCGCGCACGTGCGCGTGCGGGTGGACGGCGTCGACCTGCTCACGCTGGACCTGCACGCCCGCCTGGTGGCGCGACTCGACGACGAGCCGGCCGGCGCGGACGCGGCCTCCGAAGGCGGCGACGACGCGGAGGAAGCCGAGGACCTGGGCGGAGGCCCGCTGACGCTGGCCATCGACGTCGACGAAGAGACCCCGCCCGCCGAGGGCGCCGCGACGCCGGCCTGAGAGAACCTCCCCCGCTCCCGCATGGACAAGACCTTCACGCCTCCGCCGCCCCGCAAGATGTTCGCCCCCGAGCCGCTGTCGGTGCGCATTCGCGCCTGGCGGCCGAGCGTGATGCAGCTCGCGCTGGCCATCTCGATCTCGCTGCATGCCGCGGTGCTGGGCGTGCGCATCGTGGATCCGGAAGACTTCAACCGCGTGTTCCAGGACACGCCGCTGGAGGTGGTGCTGGTCAACGCGCGCTCCACCGAGGCGCCCACCAAGGCCCAGGCCATCGCCCAGGCCAACCTGGCCGGCGGCGGCGAGGCCGAGGCCGGCATCGCCACGTCGCCGCTGCCGCCCTCGCCCAGCCAGATCATCGGCGACGACCAGACCGACTCCACCCGCGCGATCCAGGAGCAGCAGCAGGAGCAGCAGCTGCTGCTCGCGCAGATCCGCCGCGACATCGCCGCGATGCCCGTGCCCGATCCGCGCAAGCCCACGATGACGCAGGCCGAGCGCGCGACCGAGGAGTCGCGCCAGCACAAGCTGCAGTTGCTCGCGATGATCGAGAAGCGCATCAACGAGGAGAACTCGCGGCCGCGCCGGCGCTACATCAGCCCGGCCACGCGCGAGGAGGTCTACGCCGTCTACTACGACAAGCTGCGCCACAGGATCGAGGACAAGGGAACGGCCAACTTCCCGACGCTCAACGGCCGCAAGCTGTACGGCGAGCTCACCGTCAACCTGACGATCGACGCGCGCGGCCACATCGTGGAGTCCGAGATCGTGCGCAGCTCGAACTCGCGCTTCCTCGACCAGCGCGCGCTGGCCATCGCGCACGCCGCCGCGCCCTTCGGCAGCTTCTCCGACGACATGAAGCGCAAGGCCGACCAGATCGTGGTCACCTCGCGCTTCCGTTTCACCAAGTCCGATGGCATGCAGGCCACGATGACCAACTCCGGAGGCTGATCTTGAGCACCGCCCCCATCACCCGGCTCGCCGTCGTCGGCAACCCCGTCAAGCACAGCCGCTCGCCGCAGATCCACGCGCGCTTCGCCGCGGCCACGGGCCACGCGGTCGACTACACGCGCATCGAGTCGCCGCTGGACCAGTTCGTCGCCACCGTGCGCGCGTTCGCCGACGGCGGCGCGCGCGGCTGCAACGTCACCACGCCGTTCAAGGGCGAGGCCTTCGCCGCGTGCACGCGGCTGTCCGATCGCGCGCGCCGCGCGGAGGCCGTCAACACCATCGCCTTCGAGGCCGACGGCTGGTTCGGCGACAACACCGACGGCGCCGGCCTGGTGCGCGACATCGAACTCAACGCCGGCGTGCCGCTGCAGGGCAAGCGCGTGCTGGTGCTGGGCGCCGGCGGCGCCGCGGCCGGCGCCCTCGGCCCGCTGCTGGCCGCGCGGCCGGCCGCGCTGGTGGTGGCCAACCGCACGCCGGCCAGGGCGCAGGCGATGATCGAGCGCTTCGCCGCCGGCGCCGCGCGCCTGGACGCGCCGCTGTCGGCCACGGCGCTGGAGACGCCGGGAGCCGGCTTCGACGTGCTGATCAACGCCACCGCCGCCAGCCTGCAGGCCGCCGTGCCGCCGCTGCCGGCCGGCACGCTGAAGGCCGGCGCGCTGGCGCTCGACATGATGTACGGCGCCGCGACGCTGCCCTTCCTGCGCTGGGCGCGCGCGCAGGGCGCGGTCGCTCGCGACGGCCTGGGCATGCTGGTGGAACAGGCGTCGGAGGCGTACTTCGTCTGGCTGGGCGTGCGCCCGGGCACGTTCCAGGTGCTCACCGAGATGCGCCGCGAGGTGGATGCACAAGTGAGCGCGCAGGTTGCCGAGGCGGCCCGGGCGACGTCGTGAGCCCGGGCCTGCGCAGCGTCGGGCGGCTGGTGGGCATGCTGGCCGTCGCCCTGCTCGCGCTGCAGCTCTTCTTCCTGCTGCGCATCGCGCTGATGCTGGTGACCGCGCCCCAGTCCACCACCTTCCAGCGCAGCGAGATCTGGCGCATCGTCGCCGAGAAGCACCAGCTTCCGTGGTCGCAGGAATCGGTGCCGGGCGCGCGCATCTCCGACAACCTTCGCCGGGCGGTGATCGCCAGCGAGGACGCGGGCTTCGTCGAGCACCACGGCGTGCAATGGGACGCTGTGGAGAAGGCCTGGAACCGGAACGAGAAGGCGCAGGCGCGCGCCGACGCGCAACAGGTGCGCGCCACCACGCGCCGCGGCGCCGACGGCAAGCCGCGCCAGGTGGTCGCCAAGGTGGTCGGCGGCTCCACGATCACGCAGCAACTGGCCAAGAACCTGTTCCTGTCCGGCGAGCGCAACATCCTGCGCAAGGGCCAGGAGCTGGCGATCACGATGATGCTGGAGGTGGTGCTGGGCAAGCAGCGCATCCTCGACGTCTACCTGAACAACGTCGAGTGGGGCGAGGGCGTGTTCGGCGCGCAGGCCGCGTCCGAGCACTATTTCCGCAGCAGCGCCGCCACGCTCGGTCCGGCCCAGGCCGCGCGGCTGGCGGTGATGCTGCCGGCGCCCAAGCGCTTCGAGAAGTCGCCGTCGTCGCCCTACGTGCTGGGCCGTTCGGCCACCATCGTTGCCCGCATGGGCGGCGTGGATTTGCCAAACTGACGGCATGACTGAACTGAATCAAGAACAACAGGAGATCGCCCAGACGGCGGCCCGCCTGATCGTCGAGGACGGCCTCGACTACGCCAGCGCGCGCCGCAAGGCGATGCAGGAGCACGGCGGTGGCCGGCGGCTGCGCGAGGCGCCCGGCAACGAGGCGATCGAGGACGAAGTCCGCGCCCACATCGCCCTCTTCTGCGCCGACACCCAGCCGGTGGAGCTGCGCGCCCTGCGCGAGGCGGCGCTGCGCTGGATGCTGCGCCTGGCCGAGTTCCGGCCGCACGTGGGCGGCGCCGTCTGGCGCGGCACGGCCACGCGCCAGTCGGTCGTGCGCCTCGATCTCTACTGCGACGACATCAAGGCGCCCGAGATCGCGCTGTTGAACAAGGGCGTCGCCTACGAGACAGTCAGCGAGCCGCTGGGCAAGGGCGAGCACGCGCTGACGCTGGTGGTGGGCGAGCACGACCGGTCGCTGGACGACTGGATCACCATCCACCTGAACATCCTGGACCTGGACGACCTGCGCGGCGCGCTCAAGCCCGACTCGCGCGGGCAGACCTGGCGCGGCGACGCCGCCGGCCTGCGCCGGCTGCTGGAAGAGGAGACCGCATGACGTCGCCATTGACGCGCCGCGAGGTCGTGGTCGGCCTGGCGCTCGGTTCCGTGGGCCTGGGCGCCGGCGCCTGGCTGCGCCACCGCCATCAGCCCCCGGTGATCGTCGGCGACACCGCCGCCGCCGCGGCCTCGGCCGCCGGCATCGCGCTGCCGCCGCTGACGCCGCTCCCGTCGCCCATCGTCACCACCGACGGCCGCACGCTGAGCAATGCCGACATCGCCGGCCGCGTCGTGGTGCTCAATTTCTGGGCACCCTGGTGTCCGCCCTGCGTGCGCGAGATGCCGGAACTGGACCGGTTCGCCCGGTCGGAGGCCGGCAAGGACGCGCTGGTGATCGGCCTGGCGATCGACGAGCAGCCGGCCGTGGACAAGTTCATCGCGGCTCATCCGGTCTCATTCCCGATCTCCATCCTCGGGTATGCCGGACTTGCCTGGGCCCGCCGCCTCAGCAATGATCCGAACGTCGCCCTGCCCTTCACGGCCGTGTTCGACCGCTCCCAACGACTCGCGCAACACAAGTTCGGCGCGACCAACGCGGCGGAACTGACGGGTTGGGTGCGCGGATCCTGATCGATCTTGCAAGATCCGGCGCGACGGTCGCTCCTGGCGGGTGCGAAAGAGCGGCTTGTGACCGCATCTGCGTGGTCAAGCGCGACAAGAGTTGTCAAGCACTCTTTTTAGGGTAAATTCTCGCTTAGTGGCGCGAACAGCAGTCAACCCGGCGTAAAGTCCGCTTCTTTCGAATTGAACCATCGGCCTCCGCGGCCGGCTTGCGCATCGCATGAACGTCCTCGTGCTTCACGGTCCCAACCTGAACCTGCTCGGTACTCGCGAGCCGGCAGTGTATGGAAGTACCACGTTGGCCAATATTGACCGCGATTTGCTGCAGATGGCTCAAGAAGCCGGCTCCACGCTGCAAAGCCTGCAGAGCAACCATGAAGGCGTGCTGATCGACCGCGTCCACGCGGCCCGTGCCGACGGCACCGACTTCATCGTGATCAATCCGGGCGCGTTCACGCACACCAGCGTGGCGCTGCGCGATGCAATCGCGGGCGTGGCCATCCCGTTCGTCGAGGTGCACCTGTCGAACGTGCATCGCCGCGAGCCGTTCCGGCACCATTCCTATTTCTCAGACCTGGCCGAAGGCGTGATCGTCGGCCTCGGCGCCCAGGGCTACTCCCTGGCGCTGAGGTTCGCCCTCTCTCGCGCCCCCGTGCGCAAGTAGCGCGCCCAGCGGCCCGGCGCCACGAGCGCCGTCCACAAGCCAATTTTTCCAGGAGACTGTTCCATCATGGACATGCGCAAGCTCAAGACCTTGGTCGACCTCGTTTCGGAGTCCAACATCTCGGAACTCGAAATCACCGAAGCCGAGGGCAAGGTTCGCATCGTCAAGGCCGGCTACGGCGTCCCGACGACGATGATGATGCAGCCCGCCGGGCAGATGATGATGCAGCCGGCGCCCCAGCAGGCCGCCCCGGCCGGCGCCGACGCCGCGCCCGCCCCGGTGGCCGAGGCCGTCGCGCCGACGGGCCACGTGGTCAAGTCGCCCATGGTCGGCACCTTCTACCGCTCGGCCAGCCCGGGCTCCAAGCCATTCGCCGAGGTGGGGGCCGCGATCAAGGAAGGCGAGCCGATCTGCATCATCGAGGCGATGAAGATCATGAACGAGATCGAGGCCGACATGTCCGGCACGATCAGCAAGATCCTGGTCGAGAACGGCCAGGCGGTGGAATTCGGTCAGCCGCTGTTCATCGTCGAATAAGCGGACCGCTGTCATGTTCAAGAAGATATTGATCGCGAATCGCGGCGAGATTGCGCTTCGGATCCAGCGAGCCTGCCGCGAGATGGGCATCCAGTCCGTCGTCGTCTATTCCGAGGCCGACCGCGACGCCAAGTACGTCAAGCTCGCCGACGAGGCCGTGTGCATCGGCCCGGCGTCGTCGCTGCAGAGCTACCTCAACATGCCGGCCATCATCTCGACGGCCGAGGTGACCGACGCCGAGGCCATCCACCCGGGCTACGGCTTCCTGTCCGAGAACGCCGACTTCGCCGAGCGCGTCGAGAAGAGCGGCTTCACGTTCATCGGCCCCACGCCCGAGTCGATCCGCATCATGGGCGACAAGGTGTCGGCCAAGCAGGCGATGATCAAGGCGGGCGTGCCCTGCGTGCCGGGCTCCGAGGGCGTGCTGCCCGACGACCCGAAGGAGCTGATCCGCATCGCTCGCGCGGTGGGCTACCCGGTCATCATCAAGGCGGCCGGCGGCGGCGGCGGGCGCGGCATGCGCGTCGTCCACACCGAGGCGGCGCTGGTCAATGCCGTGCAGATGACCCGTTCGGAGGCCGGCGCGGCCTTCAACAATCCGGCCGTCTACATGGAGAAGTTCCTCGAGCATCCGAGGCACATCGAGATCCAGATCCTGGCCGACCAGCACAAGAACGCGGTGTGGCTGGGCGAGCGCGACTGCTCCATGCAGCGCCGCCACCAGAAGATCATCGAGGAAGCGCCGGCGCCGGGCATCCCGCGCCGCGTGATCGAGAAGATCGGCGAGCGCTGCGCCGCCGCCTGCAAGCGCATCGGCTACCGCGGCGCCGGCACGTTCGAGTTCCTGTATGAAGACGGCGAGTTCTACTTCATCGAGATGAACACGCGCGTGCAGGTGGAGCACCCGGTCACCGAACTGGTGACGGGCGTGGACATCGTGCAGATGCAGATCAAGGTGGCGGCCAACGAGCCGCTGCCGTTCACGCAGCGCCAGATCCAGATGCGCGGCCACTCCATCGAGTGCCGCATCAACGCCGAGGATCCGTACAAGTTCACGCCGTCGCCGGGCCGCATCACCATGTGGCATCCGCCGGGCGGCCCGGGCGTGCGCGTCGACTCGCACGTCTACACGAACTACTACGTGCCGCCGAACTACGACTCGATGATCGGCAAGATCATCGTGCACGGCGACACGCGCGACCAGGCGCTCGCGCGCATGCGCGTGGCGCTGTCGGAGACGGTGATCGAGGGCATCCAGACCAACATCCCGCTGCACCGCGAGCTGATGGTGGACGCCAAGTTCATCGAAGGCGGCACAAGCATCCACTACCTGGAAGGCTGGCTGGCCCAGCACACCCGCTGATGTTCGAGCTGGTGCTGCAGGCCCCCGAATCCCTCGTGGAATCGGTGTCCGACGCGTTGATGGAGGAACTGGACGCGCTGTCGGTCTCGGTGGAGGATTCCGACGCCGATACCGACGCCGAGAAGGCGTTGTTCGGCGAGCCCGGCATGCCGGCACCGAGCGCGGGCTGGCAACGCTCCACGCTGAAGGCCCTGTTCGAGACGGAGCAGGCCGCCAGCGAGGCGGCCACGCTGCTGCTGGCGCAGGACTGGGCCACGCAGCCGGGCGCGAGCGTCAGCATGACGGCGATGCACAAGGTGGAAGAGCAGGACTGGGTGCGCCTGACACAGTCGCAGTTCGATCCGGTCGAGATCACACCCACGTTCTGGATCGTGCCCACGTGGCACGAGCCGCCGGCCGCCGCCACGCGCCTGATCCGGCTCGACCCGGGCATGGCCTTCGGCACCGGCACGCACCCGACCACGCGCATGTGCCTGGGCTGGATCGCGGCGCACGAGGCCGACATCCGCGGCCGGCGCGTGCTGGACTACGGCTGCGGCTCGGGCATCCTGGCCATCGGCGCCGCGCTGCACGGCGGCGCGCCGATCGACGCCGTCGACATCGACCCCGCGGCCATCACCACCGCCGCGCAGAACGCCGCCGACAACGGCGTGACGCTGCGCTCCGGCGCGCCCGACATGGCCTCGGGCCAGTACCCGCTGGTGCTGGCCAACATCCTCGCCACGCCGCTGAAGATGCTCGCTCCGCTGCTGTGCGGCCACGTCGCCGCCGGCGGCCACCTGGTGCTGGCCGGCATCCTCGACCGCCAGGCCGACGAGCTCAAGGCCGCCTACGCGCCCTGGATCGCGCTGGAGGTGAGCAACACGGTGGACGGCTGGATCCTCATGACGGGACGCAAGGCCGCCTGAGCCTCGCCGCCTCCGTTACGGCGCGTGACGATCACATACCAGGTGGGGTATCCGATCCTGGTTCGCCCGGCGGGGAATCCCCCTGCCCGCGTCGTATGATTCGGGCATGAGCCTCGCCACCCGCTGCCCCGCCTGCGGCACGATCTTTCGTGTCGTGCAGGACCAGCTCAAGGTGTCCGAAGGCTGGGTGCGCTGCGGCCAGTGCCACGAGGTCTTCCACGGCATCGAGGCCTTGTTCGACCTCGACAGCGACCCGGCCGTCGCCGCCCGTCGCGCCGCCGCGCGTGCCACGTCCACGTCCACGGCGCCGGCCACGCGCGCGTTCGCCGAGCAGCGCGCGAGCGCGCCGATTCCCTTCCCGACGCCAAGCTCGCCGCCACCCGCGCCATCGCCCATCGCGATCCCGGCCCGGCCGGCCGTCTCGCCGCCGCCGGCGGGCGCGCAAGGCCTCTCCACGTTCGGCGCGCCGGACCATCCGCCCGCGGCGCCCGCCACGCGGCCCGGCTACACCGGCTTCACGCCGGCCACCCGGCCCTTGCCGCCGGCTCCGCAGGCACCGGCCCCCCAGGCATCGCAGCCGGCCCCGGCGCCCACCTCCTTCTCGCCCGTCGCCACACGCGGCACCATCGCGCCGCGTTTCGCAGCGCGACTGGCCGAGGAGGCGGCGCGCGCGCAATCCCTCACGCCCGGGGCCATCCCCGCGGCCTTCCCGCCGCCGGCCGCACCGCAGGCGCCCGCGCCCTTCGGCGGCGCGCTGGGCCTGCCGAGCGCAACGGGTTGGCAACCGGCCGCGGCCCCCGCTGCGGTGGTCGTGCCCGAGCCGGCCGCGCCGCCCGAGCCCGCACCCGAGCCGCCGGCGATGTACATCCCGCCATCGCTGCTCGCGCGCCGCCCGGTCGTGGAGCCGCCGCCCGAGCCCGCGCCCGCGGAGACGCCGTCCACACCCCGGACGACGAGCACCGCGGCCGACCTCGCCGACGAATTCGCCGCACCGGCTCCCGAATCGGTGCCGGCCTTCGCGGTCGCGCCCAAGCCCGCGCCCGACATCGGCGGCCCGACCACGCCCAGCCAGCCAGCCGACGCCGATGCCGACGACGCACGCGCCGGACCGCCGACGCTCGCGTCGATGCTGCCCGAGGACGCCGGCGACTGGCCGCCCAGGAAGAAGAAGGCAGGCAAGGGCACCGACACGCCCGGCACCGAGGTGGCGCTGGTCGACAAGACCAAGGATCCACGCTTCCTGCGCGAGGCCCGCAGTGGCGCGCGCTGGCGCAAGCCGTGGGTGCGCGCCGTGCTGAGCGTCGCGCTGCTGCTGCTCGTCGTGGCCGCGGCGGGCCAGGTGGCCTGGCCCCAGCGCGACACGCTCGCCGCGCGCTGGCCCGCCACCCTGCCCGCCTGGCAATGGCTTTGCGAGCAGGCCGACTGCAGGATCGAGGCACCGCGCGCGATCGCCAGCCTCGCGCTGGACGGCAGCTCGCTCACCCGCACCGACACCGAGCACGTGCTGCTGTTCGCCGCCGACCTGCACAACCGCGCCGAGCACGCGGTGCGCATGCCGTCCTTCGACGTGACGTTCATGGACCTGAACGGCGAGATCGTCTCGCGCAAGGTGCTCACGCCGGAACAACTGGGCATCCACCAGGACGCGCTGCCGGCCGAAGGCGAGCTGCACGTGCACGCCCGGCTGCAGGTGGGCACGCTGGCGGCCAGCGGCTTCCAGGCCGACCTGTTCTATCCCTGAGCTCGCGCGCGCTCCTGTCGCGCTGGCTTTCCTCGTTCACCCGTCTCCTGAAAGCTCCCCCATGGCCAGCCTCGTCTGCGGATCCCTCGCGTTCGACACGATCACCGTCTTCCCGGGCCGCTTCGCCGACCAGATCATGCCGGAGCAGCTGCACATCCTGAACGTGTCGTTCCTGGTGCCCACGCTGCGCCGCGAGTACGGCGGCTGCGCCGGCAACATCGCCTACACGCTCAAGCTGCTGGGCGGCGAGCCGGTGGTGCTGGCCGCGCTCGGCAACGACGGCGCGAGCTACCTCGAGCACCTGAAGAAGCTGGGCATCTCCACCGACAGCGTGCACGTGGCCGCCGACAACTACACGGCGCAGGCGATCATCATCACCGACGCCGCCAACAACCAGATCACCGCGTTCCATCCGGGCGCGATGATGCAGGCGCACGAGGCCGGGCTGCCGGCGCGCGGCGACATCAAGCTGGCCATCATCGGTCCGGACGGGCGCGACGCGATGATCCGCCGCGCCGCCGACCTCGCCGCCGCGAAGATCCCGTTCGTCTTCGATCCGGGCCAGGGCCTGCCGATGTTCGACGGCGCCGACCTGCGCGCCTTCATCGCCCAGGCCACCTGGGTCACCGTCAACGACTACGAGGCGAAGATGCTCAGCGAGCGCACCGGCCTCGGCCTGGCGGAACTGTCGACCTCGCACCTGAAGGGCGTGATCGTGACGCTGGGCGACCAGGGCTGCGAGGTGTGGGAGCAAGGCGTGCGCACGCACGTGCCGGGCGTGGCCGCCGCCGAGGTGCTCGACCCGACCGGCTGCGGCGACGCCTTCCGCGGCGCGCTGCTGTACGGCCTCGAGAAGGGCTGGCCGCTGATCGATTGCGTCAAGCTGGGCAACCGGATCGGCGCCGTGAAGATCGCCTACCGCGGCGGGCAGAACCACCCGGTGGACAGGGCGGCGCTGGGCGCCTGAGCGCGCTTCAGGGCGGCGGCGACAGCACGTCGGCCAGCCAGCGCGCGGCGACATCGTGCGCCACGGCGATCGCCACCTGCTTGCGCCGGCTCGACTCGCCGCGCAGCACCTCGACATTGCGCCGCGGCACGCCCAGCGACTTCGCCAGCCACGCCACCAGCGCCTCGTTCGCTCGCCCGTCGATCGGCGGCGCCGCCAGCCGCACGCGCAGCGCGCCATCGTGCAGGCCATCGACCTCGGTGCGCTTCGCGTTGGGCATCACGCTCAACTGCAGCAGCACGCCGTCGCCGCGGCGCGAGAGTGGCGAGGTCATAGCTCCAGCTTTCCCCAAGAAAAAGCCCGGCCGAGGCCGGGCTTCCAGTCAAGCGAGAACGCTTTCCTCAGGGCTTGTTGCCCGTGGGGAACGGCCAGGCGGCTGCCGGGCTCAGAGCGGTCTTCGCAGCAGGCGCAGGAGCCGTTGCAGGCGCAGCGGGCGCCGCGGGCGCCGCCTTCTTTGCAGCGGGCTTCTTGGCGGCAGCCTTCTTCGCAGGCGCCTTGGCGGCCGCCTTCTTCGCAGGCGCCTTCGCAGCGGCCTTCTTCGCAGGCGCCTTGGCGGCCGCCTTCTTCGCAGGCGCGGCCTTCTTCGCCGGGGCCTTCTTGGCAGCAGCCTTCTTGGCGACCGGCTTCTTCGCCGCAGCCTTCTTGGCGACCGGCTTCTTCGCAGCCGGCTTCTTCGCCGCTACGGCCTTCTTCGCCGGAGCCTTCTTGGCCGGAGCCTTCTTGGCCGGAGCCGCCTTCTTGGCCGGAGCCTTCTTCGCCGCCGCCTTCTTGGCCGGGGCTGCCTTCTTGGCCGGAGCCTTCTTTGCCGGAGCCGCCTTCTTCGCGACCGGTTTCTTCGCAGTTGCCATTTCAATCTCCTTGATCAAGTTGCATGAAACGCCGCCCCAAAAACCGGTGCGGCATTCATCGCCTGCTTGCCTTGCCCACCGCACGAAGTGGCGGGTGGTTTGCATGACGATGAACTGGGTTGCAGTGCCAGCGAATCACATCTGACGATGATTCTTCTGGCGCCGCGGATCTTGATCTCTCTACAACGCCCTGATGACCGATCGTGTCCGCCTCGTGCGGACCTCGGAACGATCAGTCCCAGGACAGTGCGCCACCGGATTGGTACTCGATGACGCGGGTTTCAAAAAAGTTGCGTTCCTTCTTCAGGTCGATCATCTCGCTCATCCAGGGGAACGGGTTTTCCTCGTTCGGGAAGAGCGCCTCCAGGCCGATCTGCTGTGCACGCCGGTTGGCGATGTAGCGCAGGTAGCCCTTGAACATCGACGCGTTCAGACCCAGCACGCCACGCGGCATGGTGTCCTCGGCGTAGCGGTACTCGAGCTCGACCGCCTTCATGAACAGGCCCTTGATCTCCTGCTTGAACTCGGCCGTCCACAGGTGCGGATTCTCCAGCTTGACCTGGTTGATCAGGTCGATGCCGAAGTTGCAGTGCATGGACTCGTCGCGCAGGATGTACTGGTACTGCTCGGCGGCACCGGTCATCTTGTTCTGGCGGCCCATCGACAGGATCTGCGTGAAGCCGACGTAGAAGAACATGCCCTCCATCAGGCAGGCGAACACGATCAGGCTGCGCAGCAGCGTCTGGTCGTTTTCCGGCGTGCCGGTGTGGAAGTGCGGATCCATGATCGCTTCGATGAACGGGATCAGGAACTGGTCCTTGTCACGGATCGAGGCGACTTCGTTGTACGCGTTGAAGATCTCGCTCTCGTCGAGGCCGAGCGACTCGACGATGTACTGGTACGCGTGCGTGTGGATCGCTTCCTCGAACGCCTGGCGCAGCAGGAACTGGCGGCACTCGGGGGCGGTGATGTGGCGATACGTGCCCAGCACGATGTTGTTGGCGGCCAGCGAATCGGCCGTCACGAAGAAGCCGAGGTTGCGCTTGATGATGCGGCGCTCGTCTTCGGTCAGACCGTTCGGGTCCTTCCAAAGCGCGATGTCGCGCGACATGTTCACCTCTTGCGGCATCCAGTGGTTCGCGCACGTGGCGAGGTACTTCTCCCACGCCCACTTGTACTTGAACGGCACCAGCTGGTTGACGTCGGTCTGGCCGTTGATGATGCGCTTCTCGGCGGCCGTGACGCGGCGCGCGGACTTCGTGGCGTGCGTGGCGGCGATGGAGATCGCGGGCGAGACCTGCGGCTCGGAGTGCGGCACGGCGCGCGAGTCGACGGCTTGCGTCAGCACCGGCGCGGACTGCACATCGCGGAGCGACGGAGAGGCCGTCCGTCCGTCGTTGTTGAACGCGGTGGACGTCGTCGGCAGAGAACTTTGTGGAGACCGGAGGTCGTCTTCCCAGACCAGCATGTGTGTGCTTCCTATGGCTCTGAATTATCGGAGTGTTGTGTTGAAACACCAAGCACTTATTGACAGCGAAGCACTCTCGTTGTTGCTGCCTCGCATCGAAGCAGCGTCATTCGTCTCATGTGCTTCGCAGCATTTCGACTGATCGTGATCGCGCTCGTCATGCATGCGGCACGCGCTCGAGACTCGAGTGCGTGCGCATACGTGTGAGCGTGTCGGCATCGTCGTGAGAAGGTCGGTGCTTCGTGATGCTCAGCTCGAAACATACGTACATAACATCGGTATTACGTGCGTACGCAACGAGCTGACTTTCTGTCTTACTGACAGGCCTCGCAGGTCGGGTCGTCGACACCGCAGAACTTGATGTCGGTGGCCGGAGATTCACTGAGCATGGCTTGTGCCTGCGCCGCGATGGCGTCCATCGCGGACAGTCCGCCGGACGACTGCGACGACGGCACCGAGTTGAGCTGCTTGCGGTCGACCGTGCTCTTCTCCGCGTGCGTCGCGCCCATCGTGCGCAGGTAGTACGTGGTCTTCAGGCCGCGCAGCCACGCCAGCTTGTAGGTCTCGTCGAGCTTCTTGCCCGACGCGCCCGACAGGTAGATGTTGAGCGACTGCGCCTGGTCGATCCACTTCTGGCGGCGCGAGCCGGCTTCCACCAGCCACGTGGCGTCGACCTCGAACGCGGTGGCGTACAGCGACTTCAGTTCCTCGGGCACGCGATCGACGGCGCGCAGCGAGCCGTTGTAGTGCTTCAGGTCCATCAGCATCACGGAGTCCCACAGGCCCAGGCGCTTCAGGTCGCGCACCAGGTACTCGTTGACCACCGTGAACTCGCCCGACAGGTTGGACTTCACCGACAGGTTGCCGAACGCCGGCTCGATCGACGCATCGACGCCGATGATGTTGGAGATGGTCGCGGTGGGGGCGATGGCCACGCAGTTGGAGTTGCGCATGCCGTGCTGGGCGATCCTGGCGCGCAGCGCGTCCCAGTCCAGCGTCATCGACCGATCCACTTCCACGTAGCCGCCGCGGTGCTTGGCGAGCAGGTCGATGGAGTCGAACGGCAGGATGCCCTTGTCCCACAGCGAGCCCTTGAACGACGAGTAGCGGCCGCGTTCGGCGGCGAGTTCGGTGGACGCCGAGTACGCGTAGTAGCAGACCGCCTCCATCGACCGATCGGCGAATTCGACGGCAGCTTCGCTGGCGTACGGCGTGCGCAGCTGGTACAGGCAATCCTGGAAGCCCATGATGCCCAGGCCCACCGGGCGATGGCGCAGGTTGGAGTCGCGCGCCTTCTTGACCGCGTAGTAATTGATGTCGATGACGTTGTCGAGCATGCGCATCGCGGTGCGCACGGTCTTCTGCAGCTTCGAGTGGTCGATGGTCATCGCGCCGTCGGCCGTGGCCACCAGGTGCTGGGCCAGGTTGACGGAGCCGAGGTTGCAGACCGCGATCTCGGTGTCGCTGGTGTTGAGCGTGATCTCGGTGCACAGGTTGGACGAGTGCACCACGCCCACGTGCTGCTGCGGCGAGCGCACGTTGCAGGCGTCCTTGAAGGTGATCCAGGGATGGCCGGTCTCGAACAGCATCGACAGCATGCGGCGCCACAGGTCCTTGGCCGGGAGGCGCTTGAACAGCTTGATCTCGCCGCGGTCGGCCTTGGCCTCGTAGGCCGTGTAGGCCTCCTCGAACTTCAGGCCGATCAGGTCGTGCAGGTCGGGGCAGGTGGACGGCGAGAACAGCGTCCAGTCGCCGCCTTCCATCACGCGGCGCATGAACAGGTCGGGAATCCAGTTCGCCGTGTTCATGTCGTGGGTGCGGCGGCGGTCGTCGCCGGTGTTCTTGCGCAGCTCCAGGAACTCCTCGATGTCCAGGTGCCACGTCTCCAGGTACGCGCAGACCGCGCCCTTGCGCTTGCCGCCCTGGTTGACGGCGACGGCCGTGTCGTTGACGACCTTGAGGAAGGGCACGACGCCCTGGCTCTTGCCGTTGGTGCCCTTGATATAGGAGCCGAGCGCGCGGACGTTGGTCCAGTCGTTGCCCAGGCCGCCGGCGAACTTCGACAGCAGCGCGTTCTCCTTCAGCGCCTCGTAGATGCCGTCGAGGTCGTCGGCCACGGTCGTCAGGTAGCAGCTGGACAGCTGCGAACGGCGCGTGCCGGCGTTGAACAGCGTGGGCGTGCTGGACATGAAGTCGAACGTCGACAGCACGTTGTAGAACTCGATGGCGCGCGCCTCGCGGTCGATCTCGCCCAGCGACAGGCCCATGGCCACGCGCATGAAGAACGCCTGCGGCAGCTCGATGCGCTCGTCGTTGTCGTGCAGGAAGTAGCGGTCGTAGAGGGTCTGCAGGCCGAGGTAGTCGAACTGCATGTCGCGCGACGCGTCGAGCGCGGCGCCCAGCTTGGCCAGGTCGTACTGCGCCAGCTTCTCGTCCAGCAGCTCGGCCTTGATGCCGCGCTTGATGAACTTGGGGAAGTACTCGGCGTAGCGCTCGGACATCTGCTCCTGCGACACCTCCTCGCCCAGGATCTCGCGACGGATCGTGTGCATCAGCAGGCGCGCGGTGGCGCGCGTGTAGCCGGGTTCCTTCTCGATCAGCGTGCGCGAGGCCAGGATGGCGGCCTTGTAGACCTCGTCCATCGGGACGCCGTCGTACAGGTTGCGGCGGGTCTCGGCGAACACCGGCTCGGCGGTGACGTCCGGGCCGAGGTCGGCGCACGCGGCGACGATCAGCGAATGCAGGTGCGCGACATCGAGCGGCACGCGCTCGCCCTTGTCGGTGACGAACAGCTCGGGCTCGGCGACCTTCGCCTCGACCTGGCCGGACTTCTGGCGATCCTGCGCACGGCGCTCGCGGTACAGCACGTAGGCGCGGGCGACCTCATGGTGGCTGCCGCGCATCAGGCCCAGTTCGACCTGGTCCTGGATGTCCTCGATGTGGAAGGTGCCGCCGGCCGGGCGCGAGCGCAGCAGGGCGCGCACCACGCTCTCGGTGAGGCCGTCGACGGTCTCGCGCACGCTGGCCGAGGCCGCGCCCTGCGTGCCATGGACGGCCAGGAAGGCCTTCATCAGCGCGACGGCGATCTTGCTGGGTTCGAACGAGACCACGGCGCCGTTGCGGCGCAGGATCTGGTAGCCCTGGTAGGCGGAGTGCGTGCCGGCGCCCGTCTGGGCAGGCGCGACGCGCGCCGCGACTCCGGTCTCGTTGATGGTGGATGCGATTCCCTGCATGGCGACCCCTTCTTGCTTTATCTGAAAACGGAAAAACCTGTGGATGACTTGTGCGTACCGTGTGCAGAACTCTCAGTACCGACACACAAAGCCGCGGCCGGCCTCGCTTGAAAACGAGGCGTGCGCGACGACGTGTGGAGGAACTACCCGCTCGGCGAGACCGAGGACATCACTCCGGATTGCTGCGGTGGTCGGCCAGTGCCGGCAGGTACCGCGCGGAGTGCGTCGTGAGGGGTAGTCATTGAGCGAATTGCTTCGGTTGACCGATGTTTTACTTTAGCAGGTAAGGGGAAGACAACGCTATAGCTAGTGAAAAAAAACAGCCTAGGCACTACCCGTAGTGCCACACAGGGCTTCAAGAAATCTTGATGACAGGCCTTTCGAAGGCCGGCTTCGACGCGTTCGGGCAAGCGACGCGCCGCCAACCCGCGCCGTTGCGCGCTCGTCCTGGTCGAACCCGCATGGCTGCTCGCGCCACGCCGCATCGTCCGCGAACAAGCCGCATGCCGCCGTGTTCCGGCGCGCCGTGTTCAGGCCCCGTGCGGCCCCGCGGGCGGGATGCGGTCCGCGTCCCAGTGCAGCCGGGCGGCGAGCTCGCGCCAGTCGAAGCCGGGCCCCGGATCGATCTTGCGGCCGGGCGCCACGTGCTCGTGCCCGACGACGTGGCGAACGGCACGAACGCGGTCGATGGCCGGCAGCAGCCGCTCGAGCGCCGCGTACTGCGCGGGCTCGAAGGCGTCGCCCTCGAGACCCTCCAGCTCGATGCCGATCGACCAGTCGTTGGCCGCCTCGCGGCCGTCCCACGACGAACGGCCGGCATGCCAGGCGCGGTCGGCGATGGACACGAACTGCAGCACCGACCCGTCGCGCCGCACCACGAAGTGCGCGGAAACCTCGAGGCCGCGGATGGTCTCGAAATAGGGATGGGCCGACCAGTCGAGCGTGTTGGTGAACAGCCGCCGGATGCCATCGCCGCCGTACTCGCCGGGCGGCAGGCTGATGGAGTGCAGCACCACGGTGTCCACGCGCGCGCCGGCGGGCCGCGCGGAGAAGTTGGGCGACGGCACGCGCGCCGCGTCGCGCCACCAGCCGTCGTCCCACTCGGCGCTCACAAGGCTACCCTCCGCCTATCGGCTGCGGTGTGACCGACTTCGGAGGGAACGCCTTCGGGCGGCCGGGCGGCGCTCATCAGGGCTCCGAGGACTCGGACTCGGTGATGCCGAGCCGCGCCATCCGGTAGCGCATCTGGCGCAGCGACAGCCCGAGGCTGGCGCCGGCGGCCGTGCGGTTGAAGTTCTGGCGTTCCAGCGCTCGCACGAGGATCGTGCGCTCCACCTCGTCGAGGTAGCGCACCAGGTCGTCGGGCACCGGCTCCCGGGCGGCCGGCGGCGCCGCCTCGCCACGTGCCGGCGCGGACGCGTCCGGGGCCTCGGCCACCGCCAGGCCCGCGCCGGCGTGGTCGACGACCACGGCCGCGATCTTCGACGCCTCGGGATCGACCCGCGCGTCGGCCAGCAGGGCCTCGGGCAGCGCCAGGTCGTGCGGACGGATCATCTCGCCGTCGCTGAGCGCCACGGCGCGGTGCAGCAGGTTCTCGAGCTCGCGCACGTTGCCCGGGAACGCGTAGCGCGCGAGCAGCGCGCGCGCGTCGGACGCGAGCCGCGGCGACGGCGTCACGCCGGCCTCGCGCGCGAGGCGCGCCAGCAGCGCGTCGGCGATGGCCGGCAGGTCGACCAGGCGATCGCGCAGCGGCGGCACCTTGATGTCGATCACGTTGAGCCGGTAGAACAGGTCCTGGCGGAAGCGCCCGGCCTGCACCTCGGCGGCGAGGTCCTTGTGCGTGGCGCTGACGATGCGCACGTTCATCGTCTGCTCGGTGGTGGCGCCGATCGCCCGCACCGCGCGCTCCTGGATCGCGCGCAGCAGCTTGGACTGCATCGCGAACGGCAGGTCGCCGATCTCGTCGAGGAACAGCGTGCCGCCGTTGGCCGCCTGGAAGAAGCCGTCGCGGTCGGCGTTCGCGCCGGTGAACGCGCCCTTGCGCACGCCGAAGAATTCCGACTCGAGCAGCGTCTCGGGGATCGCGCCGCAGTTCACCGCCACGAAGGGCTGGCCGGCGCGCGCGCTGACGTCATGGATGGCGCGCGCCACCAGTTCCTTGCCGGTGCCCGACTCGCCCTGCACCAGCACGGGCGCCATGCTGCGCGCCACCTTCTCGACCAGGCCGCGCACGTGCGTCATCGCATCGGAGGCGCCCACCAGCCGGCGCAGCGGATCGCCGCGCAGGTCGGCCGGCTCGGCATTGGCGGGCGGCGGCGGCGTGGCGCGCGTGCGCCCCATCGCCGAGGCCACCACGGCGCGAAACTGGCGCAGGTCCACCGGCTTGGTGAGGTAGTCGAACGCGCCGGCCTTCAGGGCGGTGACCGCGTTCTCGGGCGAGCCGTAGGCCGTGACCACGATCACCTTCTCGGGGCGGCCGCTGTCCTCCAGCCAGCGCAACAGGTCGAGGCCGCTGCCGTCGGGCAGGCGCATGTCGCTGATGACGGCGCGGAACACCCGCGCCTGCAGCATCTCGCGGGCCTGGGCGACGGTGGACGCGGTCTCCACCTCCAGGCCCTCGCGCAGCAGCGTCAGCTCGTAGAGCGTGAGCAGGTCCGGCTCGTCGTCGACGACGAGCACGCTGCTGGCATGCACGGCCGCCGAGCCCGTGGATCCGGCATGGACGGTCGTCGTCATAGGACCAGCCTGCCTTCGACCGAGGTCAGCGATTCACGCGGCATCATCACCTCGAACACATTGCAGTGGCGATCGTCGTGGCGCCGGAAGTCGATCCGGGCGCCGTGGCGTTCACAGAGTTCCCGGCAAATGTACAACCCGAGGCCCGTGCCGCGGCTGCGCGTGGAATGGAAGGGCTCGAACAGGTAGGGCTCCACGTCGAGCGGGATCGGCTCGCCGTCGCTGGCCACCGACAGGCGCGCCCAGGCGCCGTCCTCGCCCGGCTCGAGCTCGATGCGCACGCCGCCGGGCGCGGGGCTGGCGTGGCGGATCGCGTTGTCCAGCAGGTTCACCAGCACGCGGCGCAGGTGGTCGGAATCGAAGACCACGCCCACCGGGGCGGGCGGCAGCAGCACCTGCAGCCGGCTCGCGCTGCCCAGCGTCAGGCCCACGGTGCGCGCCCATTCGCTGCAGATGCTGGCGATCTCGGCCGTGACGTCCAGCGTGCGCGACGGCGACAGCGACCCTGGCGCCGCCTCCATCACGTCGTCGACGATGCGGCGCAGGCGCTCGATGTTGTCGGTCATGATGCGGATCAGCCGGCGCTGGTCGGGCCGCAACTCGTCTTCCTCCAGCAGCGCGTTGGCCTGCGAGATCGCGGCCAGCGGATTGCGGATCTCGTGCGCCACGCCGGCCGAGATGCGGCCCATCGCGGCCAGCCGTTCCTGGCGCAGGCGCGCCTGCACCGCGCGCAGCTCCTCGATGAACAGCACGCACAGCGGCTCGTCGGCCGGGGCGGTGTCGTTGCCGTCGGAGCGGCTGCGCGTGAAGCGCCCGCGGATGTGCAGCGCGCGGCGCGTGCCGTCCTCCAGCTGGATGTTGAGGTCCACCGGCGCGGGCGGCCAGTTGCCGGCGCCGAACGCGTGCTCGACCGCGTCGGCCAGCACCAGCCAGCCCGGATGCAGCCGCAGCGAGAACGGCGGCGACGGGCAGCGCGAGGCCTGCGCCACCAGCAGCCGGCGCGCCGACGGATTGGCGGCGCGCACGCGCAGCTGGCGGTCGATCACGATCACGCCGTCGGCCATGTCCTCGATGACCAGCCGGCTCAGCTGGGCCTGCTGGCGCGCGCGCTCGCGGCTGTCGCGCGCCGTGCGTTCCTCGTGCGCGAGGCGCATCGACAGCTCGCCCGCCAGCAGCGCCACCACGAACAGGCCGATGCCGCTGAGGCCGGCCTGCGACATCAGCGCCGCCGAGTCGGGCACGGAGCCGGCGACGCGCGCGGCCGCGCCCAGCAGCATCAGCGCGACGCCGGCGGCCGTCGCCAGCGCGGGCAGCCGCGGTGTGAGGATGCCGGCCATCAGCACCGGCAGCACCAGCAGCGCGGTGAAGTTCAGGCTGGAGGTGGGATCGATCCAGTGGATGGCGCCGAAGCACAGCAGGTCGACGCCGATCGTCATCCACCACTGCCAGCGCGCGGACTGCAGTGTCCGCAACACGCGCAGCTGGTCGGTGAGCCACCAGATCGAGGCCTGCACCACGTAGGCACCGCACAGGATCAGCGGCGCGCTGATGAAGTAGTGGTTGGTGGCCGCGCCCATCAAGGCGATGGCCAGCACGAGCGCCACGCCGAGCGCCGCGCGCGCCGCAACGTAGGTGCCGAAGATGCGCCGCAGCGCATGGCCGGCCAGCGGCCGCAGCACCGGGTTGGGCACGCTCCAGCGGCCGCCGTCGGCCCCGGCCGCCGGCGCCTGGTCGAGCGAGCCTTCCAGCGCGCTGAACCACGACTCCTCGGGCAGCCCCGCGTTCGCGCCCTCGCGCGACTTGGCCGCGCGGGCCGCCTTGCGCTGGCGGCTACCCCACATGGACGGCTCGGCGTCTATTCACGCGGCCCCGCGTCGCGATGCGCGGTGCAGCAGTACAGGCGCGCACCATCGCGGACAGCCTCCGACGCGGGAAAGTGCAGGCCGCAGCGGGCGCAATCGACCATCGCCTCCGGCGCCGGGGGCGGCGCGCCGTACGGCGCCCGCGAGCGCGGCGGCGCCGCGCGTTGCTTCGGCCGCAGCATCAGCCAGGCGACGACGCCCAGCGCCACCCACAGCAGCAGGCGAAAGATCATCAGCTTCCCAATCCGGTGGGCGCACGCTGCAGCACCACCTCGAACACGAAGCGCGAGCCCGCGTAGGCCAGCAGCACGAGCACGGCGCCGGCGTAGACCCAGCGCGTGGCCTGGCGGCCGCGCCAGCCGCGCGTGCGGCGCCCCACGATGAGCGCCGCGAACGTGGCCCAGCTGGCCAGCGACAGCACCGTCTTGTGGTCGGCCCAGTGCCAGTGCACCACCGTCGCCAGGCCGATGAGGATGGCCAGCGTCAACACGACGAAGCCGGCCTCGACGAACAGGAAGGTGAGCCGCTCCAGCGACAGCAGCGGCATGCCCAGCAGCCCGGCGCCGTCCTTCTGGCGCATCTGGCGTTCGGCCGCGTCCAGCATCGCGGCGTGCACCACGGCCACGCCGAACAGCGCGTAGGCGGCGATGCCGAGAGTCCAGTGCAGCGGCGCGTAGACCGAGTTGGCCATCCTCACGACGTCGCCCGGGAAGGCGAGCGCCAGCAGCACGCTGGCCGCGCCGATGAGCGCGAAGATGCGGCGCAGCCCGGAGATGGGCACGAGCCGCGTCTCGGTGAAATGCACGGCCAGCACGAGCCACGCGGTGAGCGACAGCACGGGCGCGAAGCCCCAGCGGATGCCCTGGCCCGCCTCGGCCTCGCCCACGAAGGTGGCCACCGCCCACAGGCCGTGCAGCACCAGCGCGAGCACCTGCGCCCGCGCTCCCCACGCGGGGCGGCCGACGGCCGACAGCGCATAGGCGCAGACGGCGGCCCAGGCGAGCGCATGGACGGGGGCGGACGATAGAATCATCCCTGCAGTTTACCGGGGCGCGACGCGCTCATCACATGGCCTCCACCCTCACCGACCGCCTGTCACGCCTCGTCAAGACGATGCGCGGCCAGGCCCGCATCACCGAATCCAACGTCCAGGACATGCTGCGCGAAGTGCGCATGGCCCTGCTGGAAGCCGACGTGGCGCTGCCCGTCGTGCGCGACTTCATCGCCCGCGTGAAGGACAAGGCGCTGGGCCAGGAAGTGGTGGCCTCGCTCACGCCGGGCCAGGTGCTCGTCAGCATCGTGCAGAAGGAACTCGCCGCCACGATGGGCGAGGGCATCTCCGACATCAACCTCGCGGTGCAGCCGCCCGCCGTCATCCTGATGGCCGGCCTGCAGGGCGCCGGCAAGACCACCACCACCGCCAAGCTCGCCAAGCACCTCATCGAGAAGCGCAAGAAGAAGGTGCTCACGGTGTCGGGCGACGTCTACCGCCCGGCCGCCATCGAGCAGCTGAAGACGGTCACGAAGCAGGCCGGCGCCGAGTGGTTCCCGTCTACACCCGACCAGAAGCCGCACGACATCGCAGTAGCCGCCATCGACTACGCGAAGCGCCACTACTTCGACGTGCTGCTGGTCGACACGGCCGGCCGCCTGGCCATCGACGAGCTGTTGATGGCCGAGATCAAGGACCTGCACGCGCTGCTGAACCCCGTCGAGACGCTGTTCGTCGTCGACGCGATGCAGGGCCAGGACGCCATCAACACCGCCAAGGCCTTCAAGGAGGCGCTGCCGCTCACCGGCATCGTGCTCACCAAGCTCGACGGCGATTCCCGCGGCGGCGCGGCACTGTCGGTGCGGCAGATCACCGGCGCGCCCATCAAGTTCGCCGGCACGTCCGAGAAGATCGACGGCCTCGAGGTGTTCGACGCCGACCGCCACGCCGGCCGCGTGCTGGGCATGGGCGACATCGTCGCGCTGGTCGAGGGCGTCACCAAGGGTCTCGACATCGAGGCCGCGCAGAAGCTCGCCGACAAGGTGCGCTCGGGCAGCGACTTCGACCTGAACGACTTCCTGGCCCAGCTGAGCCAGATGAAGAAGATGGGCGGCCTCGCCGGCCTGATGGACAAGCTGCCCACCGAGATGACCGCCAAGGCCGGCCAGCCCGACATGGACAAGGCCGAGCGCGACATGCGCCGCATGGAGGGCATCATCAACTCGATGACCCCGCTGGAACGCCGCAAGCCCGAGCTGCTCAAGGCCAAGCGCAAGTTCCGCGTGGCCAAGGGCGCCGGCGTGCAGGTGCAGGACGTCAACCGAATGCTCAATCAATATGAGCAAATGCGCGACATGATGAAGAAGATGAAGGGCGGCGGCCTCATGAAGATGATGAAGAAGATGGGCGGCATGAAGGGAATGATGGGCGGCATGCCCAAGATGTGAGCCGTGCGCGGGCATTCCTCCCGCGCGCCCGTCGGTTCAATTCGCGTCGCCAGCAGGGTTCAGTTCCAGCGGATAGGATCGCGGCCTCGTTCGAACGATCCTCGTTGGAGACCGCCATGCTTCGTCGCCTGACCCCGCTGCTCGCCGCGACCGCCCTGCTCGGGCTCGCCACCACCGCCCACGCCGCGCTCAAGCCCGGCGACGCCGCGCCGCTGTTCACCACCGAGGCCGCGGTCGGCGGCAAGCAGTCGCCGCTGGTGCTGGCGGACGCGCTCAAGAAGGGGCCGGTGGTGCTGTACTTCTTCCCGAAGTCGTTCACCAGCGGCTGCACGCTGGAGGCACACCTGTTCGCCGACGCCACCGGGAAGTTCGCCGCGCTGGGCGCCACCGTCGTGGGCGTCTCGCACGACGACATCGCCACGCAGATCAAGTTCTCCAAGGAGGAGTGCCGCGACAAGTTCGCCGTGGCCGCCGACCCCGAGTCGGCCATCATCAAGTCGTACGACGCGAAGATGGCGATGCTGCCGATGTCGGGCCGCATCTCCTACGTGATCTCGCCGGACGCCAGGATCCTCTACGAGTACTCGAGCATGGATCCGGCCGATCACGTGAAGAACACGATGAAGGCCGTGGAAGACTGGCGCTCCACGCACAAGCAATGAAGAACGGGGCCGCGGGCCCCGTTCTTCATTGCGCGGCGCGGCTCAGTTCAGCAGCGCGCTCGCGAACTCGCGCGCGCTGAAGGTCTGCAGGTCTTCCAGCTTCTCGCCCACGCCGATGAAGTAGACGGGGATGGGCTGCGCGCCCGCGGACGCCGCGCGATCGCGCGACCACAGCGCGATCGCGGCCAGCACGCCGCCCTTGGCCGTGCCGTCGAGCTTGGTGACGACCAGGCCCGTGAGGCCCAGCGCGGCGTCGAAGGCCTTCACCTGCTCCAGCGCGTTCTGGCCGGTGTTGCCGTCGATCACCAGCAGCACCTCGTGCGGCGCCGTGCCGTCGGCCTTGGTGATCACGCGCTTGATCTTCCTCAGCTCCTCCATCAGGTGCATCTGCGTGGGCAGGCGTCCCGCGGTGTCGGCGATCACCACGTCGCAGCCGCGCGCCTTGCCGGCCTTGACCGCGTCGAAAGTGACCGACGCCGGGTCGCCGCCCTCCTGGCTGACGATCTCCACCTGGTTGCGGTCGGCCCACACCTCGAGCTGCTCGCGCGCGGCCGCGCGGAACGTGTCGGCCGCGGCCAGCAGCACCTTGCAGTCGGCCTCGGCCAGGTGGCGCGTGAGCTTGCCGATGCTGGTGGTCTTGCCGGCACCGTTGACGCCCGCCACCATGATCACCGTGGGCTGGTGCTCGCCCACCATCAGCGCGCGCTCCAGCGGCGCGAGCAGGTCGACGATGGCGTCGGCCAGCAGCCCCTTGACCTGCGCCGGCTCGGTGACACCCGCGCCCTTCACGCGCTGCTTCAGGTCCTTGAGCAGGTGCTCGGTGGCCCGCACGCCCGCATCGGCCATCAGCAGCGCCGACTCCAGTTCCTCGTAGAGTTCGTCGTCGATGCGCGCGCCGGTGAACACCTGCGCGATGCCGGAACCGGTGCGCGCCAGGCCCTTGCGCAGGCGCTGGAACCAGGCCTCGCGCGGCGCCTCGGCCGCCGGGGCCGGTGCGGGCGGCGGCGCCACGGGTTCGGGCGTCGCGGGCGTGCCGGTGAAGACTCGCTTGAGGAAGTCGAGCGGCGCGGCCGGCGGCTCGGCGGCGGGCGTGCTCACAGGCGCGGCCGCGGCGGCGCGCGCCGACGACTCGACCGTCGGCACGACGTCCGGCATGCGCTGCGTCTCCCACGGGGAGCCGGCATCGGTTTTCTTGCGGAAGAAGCTGAACATGGAGGGAATGGATCTCTCGAAGCGGGCCGGCGACCGCGGCCGCCGGGTCGTCCCGCAGGGGGACGCACGAGGCTCTATGGTCGGGGCAGACGGGCGCACTGCAAGCCCGAAAGGCCTTTTTCGACATTGTGCCGGCAACCTCTTCCCTATCGGCCGAAAAGTTGCATATAATGGCAGGCTTGGCGCTTTAGCTCAGCCGGTTAGAGCGACGGAATCATAATCCGCAGGTCCGGGGTTCGAATCCCTGAAGCGCCACCAGAACGTCCGAAAGCCTTGCGAGTCACCGACTTGCAAGGCTTTTTCCATTTCTGGCGCCATCTCGCTGATCGAGCATCGCGGCCACGTCGAGGTCGCGAAGCTCACCGGGAACGGCAAGCTCGCGTCCGATGGCGTCGATTCCAGGAAGTCTCCACAGAGTCCAGGAGTTCCATGCAGGGCAGCCGTTCAATAATTCCATTATTCTGGTATTATGGATAGATGAACGAAGACCAGGTCATCAGGGCGCTCGCGGCCCTGGCCCATCCGGTGCGGCTCAAGGCCTTCCGCGCGCTCGTTGTCTCCGGGCCGCAAGGCCTGACGCCCGGCGTCATGCAGGAGGGCCTGGGCATCCCGGCCACCACGCTGTCCTTCCACCTGAAGGAGCTCGCGTCGGCCGGGCTCGTGACCCAGGAGCGCGCCAGCCGCAACCTGCTCTACCGGGCCGCCTACGACCAGATGAACGGCCTGCTCGGCTACCTCACCGAGAACTGTTGCGCCGGCACGGCCTGCGCCCTGCCTTCGTCGCCGGCCGCCTGCTGCTGACTCTTCCACCGCCAAGGAGATCGCCATGAAACGCTTCCACATCCACGCCCACGTCGCCGACCTCGAGGCAAGCATCGCCTTCTACTCGAGGATGTTCGCGACCGAGCCGACCCGCATCGAAGTCGACTACGCGAAATGGATGCTCGACGACCCGCGCATCAACTTCGCGATCTCCACCCGCGGCAGCAAGCTCGGCGTCGACCATCTCGGCATCCAGACGGACACCGAGGCGGAACTGGTCGCCTTGAAGGCGCAGGCCGAAGCCGCGGATCTGACGCTGGCGGACGTGGGCGAGGCCAGCTGCTGCTATGCCCGCAGCGACAAGTACTGGGTCACCGACCCGCAAGGCATCGCCTGGGAGCAGTTCCACACGCTGGGCAACATTCCGGTGTTCAGCGAGGCCTCGCCTGCAGGCCAGGAGGCCGAGGCTGCCTGCTGCGCGGGCAGCACGCCGCGCGGCAAGGCCATCGGCATCCCGGTCAAGGGCGCGGCCGGCACCTCGTGCTGCTGAGCCGCATGGACGCCGACTTTCCGACGTCACGCCGGCTGATCGCCGAAGGGCTGGGGACGGCCCTGCTGCTCGCGATCGTCATCGGCTCGGGCATCATGGCCCAGCGCCTGGCCGGCGGCAACGTCGCCCTCGCGCTGCTGGCCAACACGCTGGCCACCGTCGGCGGCCTGCTGGTGCTCATCGAGGTGTTCGGCCCGGTCAGCGGCGCGCACTTCAATCCGGCGGTGTCGCTCGTGATGGCCAGCCGCGGCCAGCTGGCGTGGGCGCTGCTGCTGCCCTACGTCGCGGTGCAACTGCTGGGCGCGGTATCGGGCGCCTGGCTGGCGCACGCCATGTTCGACATGCCCATCGTGCAGTTGTCGACCAGGCTGCGCAGCGGCACGGGTCAATGGATCGCGGAAGGCGTCGCCAGCTTCGGCCTCGTGATGGTCATCCTGCGCGCGCCCGCGACGCGCGTCTCCGCCCTGGTCGCGGCCTGGATCGGCGCCGCCTACTGGTTCACGGCGTCGACGTCCTTCGCCAATCCGGCCGCGGTCTTCGGCCGGATGTTCAGCGACAGCTTCGCGGGCATAGCGCCGTCCAGCGCCCTCGGCTTCGTCGCGGCGGAGCTGGCGGGCGCGGCGCTCGCCGTGGCGGCGCACGGCTATTTCACGGAGACGATCCATGCCTGAAGTCACGATCTTCCACAACCCGGCGTGCGGCACCTCGCGCAACGTGCTGGGCCTCATCCGCCATGCCGGCATCGAGCCGCTGGTCATCGAGTACCTGAAGACCCCGCCGACCCGGGAACGGCTCCGCGCGCTCGTGGCGGCGATGGGCATCGGCGTTCGCGAGCTGCTCCGCGAGAAGGGCACGCCCTACGCGGAGCTCGATCTCGGCAACCCGAAATGGAGCGACGAGGATCTTCTCGACTTCATCGTGCGGCACCCCCTCCTCATGAATCGCCCGGTCGTCGAGACGAGCCTCGGAACCAGGCTCTGCCGGCCGTCAGAGGCCGTGCTCGAGCTGCTGCCGGTCGGCAAGCTGCCGCCGTTCACGAAGGAGGACGGCGAGATCGTCGAGGACAACGGCGCACGGCGCGCCTGATCCTCGCTGGTGGCGCGCCGCGGGCGGGAAAACCGGGGCCGGGCCGAGTGCCGCGCGATGGCATGATCGCGCCACTGTCGAGCAAGCTCCGGGCATCACCCTCCCTTCCGTGCGACCGTCCTCCCCGCCCTCCCGCGCCGCGGCGCTCCGGCTCAGCCTGGGCGTTGCGGCCATGCTGCTGGTCGCCGCGCTCGCCGACCCGTCGGGCATCTTCGCCTGGGTCGGATGGACCGGCTCGCCGGTCGCGGCCACGTGGTGGTGGGCGCCCTACGTCGTGCAGGTGCCGGCGATCCTGGCGATCGTCCACGTGGGCGCGCTCTGGAGCGCCTCGGGGTCCGCGGCGCTCTCCCGATCGCGCACGTTCTTCGGTGGCTGGGCGCTGGCCACGCTCGCCGCGGGCATCGGCGCGGTGCTGCACGCGCTGTGCGTGCTGCTGCCCCTGGCCTGGCACGGCGTCTACGTGATCGGCTGGGGCCCCACCTGGGGCTTCGTGCTCTGGAGCAGCGGGTACGCCGCGCTGAAGATGGCACTGGTGGGATGGCTTCCCGCGCTGCTGGCGAGCGTGGGGCGGCGCGAGCCGGCGGGCGTCGTCTCCGCGCGCCCGCGGCCGGACGGCGCGACGCGCGAGCGCCTGGGCACGGGCCTCGCGGCGCTGGCCATCGCGCTGCTCGCGCCCTGGCTCGCCGCGCATTGGTGGCAAGGCGCGCCGCTGGGCTTCACCCGCGACGCGGGCGCCCCGCTGCTGGCACCGACGCCGGCGAGCGGCGCGGGCCTCGCGGCGCTCGCCCTCGTGGTGCTCGCCGCCCTGCTGCGCCGGGGCCTCGCGCGCCGCCTCGCCGACGCGCCGCTGGACGATGCGCGCGCGACCTTCGCCGCCGGCGCGATCGCGGGCGTCGGCGCCGTCGCGGGGCTGTGGCTCGTCCAGGCGCTCGCGCTGCTCCCGTCGCTGCGGGCCCACGCCGTGCATCCGGACTCGTGGTGGATGCCCACGCTGTTCGTCCGCGCCGTGGACGCCGCGTCGTTCGCGCTGGTCGTGGCCTTCGTCGCGGGCGCCGGCGCCGTGGCGGCGGGCGCTGTGCAGCGCGCGTGCCCGCGGCGCGCCGAGGGTGCGCTCCGCATCGCCGGCGTCGTGGCCTTCCTGGCGGCGGTGGGCCTCGAATACGGCGCGCCCGCCCCGCCGGCGTCCGCGCCGATTCCGGCCATCGCGCAACCCTCGTCCGCGGATGCCGGCGCGCCGTCGCCCCTGTCCGTGCGCACCGGTCCCGCCGGCCCGCAGATCGTCGACGCGAGCGGCGCGCGCATCACGCTGCGCGGCGTCAACATCAACCAGCTGGGCGAGTACTTCCGGCGCGACCCGGCGCTGCCCGCGGTGCAGCCGCTCGCCGAGCAGGACTTAACGGACATCGCCGCGCTGGGCATGAACGTGGTGCGCCTGACGCTGTCGTGGTCGCTGCTGGAGCCCGAGCGCGGCCAGGTCTCGCGGCCCTACCTGGCGCGCATCCGCCAGGCGCTCGCGTGGGCCAGGGCGCATCGCGTCCGCGTGCTGCTGGACATGCACCAGGACGGCTGGGGCGCGCACGTGGCGGCCGCGCCCGGCACGCGCTGCCGCGCGGGCACCGAGCCCATGACCGGCTGGGACGGCGCGCCGGCCTGGGCCACGCTCGCCGACGCCACGCCGCCCTGCATGGTGACGGGCCGCGACCTCGCGCCCAACGTCTCGCGCGCCTTCCAGTCGTTCTACGTCGACCGCGACGGCATCCAGTCGCACCTGGTGCACTGCTGGCAGGTGCTGGCCGCCGAGTTCGGCGACGACGCCACCGTGGCCGGCTACGACCTGCTCAACGAGCCCAACTTCGGCGAATCGCCGCCGCTCGCCTCGACCCTGCTGCTGGCCAACTACCACGCGCGCAGCATCGCCGCGATCCGCGCGGGCGAGGCGCAGCGCCCCGGCGGCTTCGCCCACCTGGTGCTGATCGAGCCCAGCATCATCTGGAGCGGCTTCGGCATCGACAACCTGCCGCCGCGCGGCTTCACCGGCGACACGCAGCTGGTGTTCTCGCCGCACCTGTACAACGAGTCCATCACCGCCGACCAGGATCTCGGCCTGACGCTGGTGTCGGTGGAGCGCGGCGTCGCGCTGGCCCAGGCCGCCGCGGCGCAGCTCGGCGCGCCGCTCTGGATCGGCGAATGGGGCTACTTCCGGGCGCCGGTGCTCGACGCGCCGCTGATGCTGCGATCGGCCGACGCCGAGGACACGTCGACGATGGGCTCCACGTTCTGGGTCTGGAAGCAGGGCTGCAGCGACCCGCACGTCTGGCCCGGCGCGGTGGCGGGCAACGTGCGGCTATTGTCCTGCCCGCAGGGCGCCGACATCGGCACCGCCACCGCGCTCACGCGCGTGCTGGCGCGTCCGTACGTGCGCCTGTCCGCCGACGCCGGCGCGCGCCTGCTCGCGAGCGCCGACCGGCTGGTGCTGGAGGGCGACGGCGCCGGCGCGGGCCACGGCTGCGCGCTGCAGCTGTGGGTGCCGGGCGATGCGGCGCCTCAGGTGACGGCGGTCGCCGGCATGAGCGCGCCGCAGCTCACGCGCCAGGCACCCGGCGGCGCCACGCTGGGCGCGAGCGGCGGCTGGCTGGTCGATGCCTGCCTGGCCGGCGGCGCGTGGCGCCTGCAACTGCGACGTTGAGATGCCGGCGCCGCACTTCGGCCCGACGCGCCGAATGCGCTCGTCAGGCGCCGTCCAGCGCGGTATTGACCGTCTCGACGAACAGCCCTGGCTCCACCGGCTTGGACAGCAGCGTCACGCCGGGCGGGAGCCCGCCCAGCCTGTCGACATGGGCGGCCGAATGCGCGGACACCGCCACGATGGCCGGCGGCCGCGCGGCGCCCTGGCCGGACAGGTGGCGGATCATCTCGACGCCGTCCATGTGGGGCATCGTGATGTCGGTGACGATCAGGTCGGGCATGGCCTTGCCCACCTCGATCAGCGCGTCGAAGCCGTTGGGGGCCACGACGATGCGCGCGCCCGGCGCGGCCATCTCCACCAGCGCGCACAACAGGTCGCGGTCGTCGGCGTTGTCGTCCACCACCAGCACCGAGAACGGCACCACCGCCTCGGTGGCCTCGCCCCCGCGCTGCTGCATCTGGGCGCGGATGAAGGCCTCGGCGCTGTCGGCGTCGATGCGGCGATGGCCGCCCACGGTCTTCCAGGCCTTCAGGTGCCCGAGATCGACCCAGCGCTGGACGGTGGGCACCGACACGCCGAGCCGGCGCGCCAGGTCGGCCGTGGAATAGGAAGGCGGACCCTGCGGGCGACGGGAGGTGGGCATCGGGCCAGTTTAGCCAGAACGCCGCAGCCAACGCACGATTTCGTGCCTCAGGGCGTCGCGCGTTCAGGGGAGGCCATGTACCCGGCCACCGCGGCGTCCACCTCGAGCTGCATCGCCTCCATGCGGTCGAGCAGGGCGCGCCAGCGCTCCGGGGCGCCGAGATCGATCGCGTCGTGCAGCTCGCGCGCCAGCTCGGCCAGCGCCGGCGCGCCGACCATCGACGCGGTGGACACGAGCGTGTGGGCGGCGCGCGCGCCGGCCTCCAGTTGGCCGGACTCCAGCGCGGCGCGCACCTCGTTGCCGGTGGCGGCGCGCTGCTTCAGGTAGCGGCCCAGGATCTTCTCGTACAGCTCCGGCCGGCCCAGGCAGCGGCGCAGGCCCAGCGCCGTGTCCACCAGCGGGCCGGCCGGGTCCGCCGCGCTCGCCGCGCTCGCCGCGGGCTCCGCGGACGCGGCCGAGGCCACGGGCGCGAGCCAGCGCAGCATCGTCTCGAACAGCTGCGCCGGCTCGAACGGCTTGGTGACGTGGTCGTTCAAGCCGGCGGCACGGCTCTTCTCGCGGTCGCCGGCCATCGCGTGCGCCGTCATCGCGATCACGGGCAGGCGGGCCAGCGCCGCGTTCGCGCGGATCAGGCGCGTGGCCTGCAGGCCGTCCATGCCGGGCATCTGGATGTCCATCAGCACGAGGTCGAACGCCGCCGCGGCCAGGTGGTCCAGCGCCTGCTGGCCGTCGTCCGCCAGCGTCACCTCCATGCCGGCCACGTCGCGCAGCAGCTCGGTGGCCACGAAGCGGTTGAGCTCGTTGTCTTCCACCAGCAGCACCCGGCGCCCGCGCAGCGCGGCCGGCGCGCCGTCGCGGGCGGGCGCCGTCGCGAGTCCAGCGGCCGGCGACCCGCGGCGCTGCGGGCCGCAGGCGCCGTTGATCGCGTCAAGCAGCGTGGAGGCGCCCACCGGCTTGGCCAGGCAGCCGGCCAGGCCCTGCCTGGCGGCCTCGCGCACGATGTCCTCGTCGCCGTAGGCCGTCACCAGCAGGATGGCCGGCGCGGCGCCGGGCAGCGGGTCGTCGCGCAGGTGGCGCACCACGTCGAAGCCGTCCATGCCGGGCATGCGCCAGTCCAGCAGCACCAGGTGGTAGGGGTGGCCGACGCCCGCGGCGCGGCGCAGCTCCGCCAGGCCCGCGGCCCCGCTCGCCTCCACCACCGGCGTGTAGCCCAGCAGCACCAGCAGGTCGTTGAGGATCTCGCGCGAGTTGGCGCTGTCGTCCACCACCAGGATGCGCAGGTCGCGATGCGCGCCGGCCCGCGGCAGCCGCGTCGCCTGGGCCGGAGCGCCCACGCCGAAGCGCGCGGTGAAGTGGAAGTCGCTGCCCACACCCGGCTGGCTGTCGACGCCGATCTCGCCGCCCATCATCTCGACGAGCGTGCGGCAGATGGCCAGGCCCAGACCGGTGCCGCCGTACTCGCGCGTGCTGGACGCGTCCACCTGCGAGAACGGCCGGAACAGCGCGGCGATCTGGCCGGCGGTCAGGCCGATGCCGGTGTCCTTGACGGCGAAGCGCAACGTCACCGACGCGCCGTCGCTCGCCAGGTTCTGCACCGTGACGACGACGATCTCGCCCGTCTCGGTGAACTTCACCGCGTTGCCGCACAGGTTGACCAGCACCTGCAGCAGCCGCATCGGGTCGCCCACCAGCACCGCGGGCACGTCGGGCGCGGTCTTCAGCAGCAGTTCCAGGCCCTTGCGCTGCGCCTTCAGGCCGATCAGCGAGGTGACGCGGTCGAACACCTCGTCGAGCGAGAAGTCGCGCGAGGCCAGCGCGAGCTTGCCGGCCTCGATCCTGGAGAAGTCGAGGATGTCGTCGATGACCACCAGCAGCGACTCGGCCGCCGAGCGCACCCTGGCCAGGTAGCCGCGCTGCTTGTCGCTCAGCTCGGTGCGCAGCGCGAGGTCGGTCATGCCCAGGATCGCGTTCATGGGCGTGCGGATCTCGTGGCTCATGTTGGCCAGGAACTCGCTCTTCGCGCGCGTGGCCGACTGCGCCTCGTCGAGCGCCGACTCGAGCGCGTGGCGCTGGCCATCCACCTCGTCGAGGGCCGCGCGCAGCCGCAGCCGCATGCGGTCGATGGCCAGCAGGATCTGGTCGAACTCGTCGTCGTCTCCGCCGTGCGCCACCGGCGTGCGCGTGTCGCCGGCGCCGATGCGGTCGAGCGCGGCGCTGATCTCGTGGACGCGGGCGACGATGGGCTTCATCAACCCGCGCCGCACGATCACGAAGGTGGCGAAGGCCAGCACGAGCCAGCCCACCAGCATCGCGATGCGCACGCGTTCGACGAAGGCGGCCGCGGCGGCCTCGCGCTCCGCGTTCTCGCGCCGCGCGGCGGCCACGGTGAACTCGACCCGGTCGCGGTGCTCGGCGAACAGCGGCTGCAGCGTGTGGGCCAGCAGTTCGCGCGCGGTGCCGACGTCGTTGCGGTGCAGCGCGGGAAGCAGGTCGCGATCGACCACCTTGTAATACGTGGCCGCCGGGGCACAGGCCTCGTCGATCAATGCCGAGCGCACGGTGCCCGCGGGCAGTGCGCGCGCCCAGTCGTCGCGGCGCGCGTCGAATTCCTGCTCGCGTTCGCGCAGCCGCGATTCCAGCAGGCTCACGCGGGCGGTGTCGCCGTGCGCCTGCGCGTCGATCAGCTCGAACACCGCCAGGTGGGTCTCGACGATGTACAGCGGCGGCGGGAGGATGTCGGCGACGACGGCCTGGCCGTCACCGATTGCCTTGTACGACGGGCCGTTGATGCGCACGTGCTCGAACGCCTGGTCGAGCCCTGCCAGCACCGCCAGGGTCACGACCACCATCCCGACATTGAACACGAGCAGCTTCGTGCGCAGGGGCAGGCGGCCAGGATGCATGCGGGATCCTCCGTCGGTGGACCCGAGGGAGTCTACTGCGCGGCGCGGCGCCGCTGGTAGGCGTTCAGCTGGATGAAGGCGACGTCGACCAACGGCGTGGCCAGGTTCGCGCGCCGGGCCCGCGCGCGCAGGTCGCCCAGGATCTGGTCGGACTCGACGCGCTCGCCGGCCACCAGGTCGCGGTACATCGACGAGGTGAGCGTCGAGCCCGGCGCCGTCAGGTGGCCCAGCGCGAGGTCGACCGACTTCGGGCTCGGCGCATGGCCCGCCGCCGTCGCCACGGCCACGGCCTCGTCGAAGAAGGCGCGCACGAAAGCCGCGCCGCCGTCGGTGGCCGCGATCTCGCCGACGTTGCCGCGCGCCAGCGTGCAGATGCCGCCGAGCGTGGCCAGCAGGATCCACTTGTCCCACAGGCCCTGGGCGATGCGCTGGCTCAGCTGCGCGTCGAAGCCGGCATCGCTCATGAACGCGTGCAGCGCCTCGATGCGCGCCGTGTGGCGGCCGTCGAGCTCGCCGTAGACCAGTTCGTGAAGGGGCGACAGGTGCACGATGCGCCCCTGGGCGTCCAGCGTCGTCGACACGCGGCAGACGCCGCCCACCACGCGCTGGGGGCCGAAGCGCGCCTGCAGGTCGTCGATGTGCTTCATGCCGTTGAGGACGGGCAGGATCAGCGTGTCGGGGCCCACGGCGGGCGCGAAGTCCTCGATGGCCGCGGGCAGCGCGAACGCCTTCACGGTGACCAGCACGATGTCGTAGTGGCGCTCGATGGCGCCGGCCTGCACCAGCCGCGGCTCGACCTGGAAGTCGCCCAGCGGGCTCACGACCTGCAGGCCCGTCTCGCGCAGCGCGGCCGCGCGCGCGGGACGCACGAGGAAGGTGACGTCGCGCCCGGCCTGCACCAGGCGCGCACCGAAGTAGCCGCCGGTGGACCCGGCGCCGACGATCAGGATCTTCATCCGCGCACCCTCACCCATGTTCGTGCGAATGCCCCGAGTATCGAGCAACGGCGGCCGGCGTGCAGCGGGCCGGGCATCCGGCCCGGGACCGCGGTCGTCGCGCTCGCGTGACAATGCACGCTTCGCCCACCCCGACCGTCCGGCTTGTCCAACCTCCTGCGCCTGTCGTTCCGGCAGACCCTGTTCGCCGCCTTCCTGCTGATCGCCGGCCTGCTCGCGGCCGCGTCGCTGGGCGGCCTGTTCACGCTGGAGCGCGTGATGGCGCAGAGCCGCGCGGCCACCGAGAGCGCGTCGCTGCTGACCGTGGACGCCCGCCAGCTGGTGGACCTGCGCGTGGCCATGGAGCGCAGCGCGCGCCAGTACATCGTGCTCGACGACCCGTCGCTGCTGCGCGGCTTCACGCAGGCCGCCGACGACGCCACGCGGCTGCTGGGCGAGATGCGCCGCCACGAGCTCCCGCCCGAGCTCTCGGCCCAGTGGCTGGCGCAGCTGCCGCCCATCAAGGAGGAGCTCGGCGGCCCCAAGGCCTCGATCCAGCAGCGCCAGGACGCGCTCGACGCGCAGTTCCGCGCGCTCGACCGGCTCAACGGCCAGATCGCCGAGGCCGTGCGGCGCAGCGGCGAGGCGCGCAACGCGGCGCTGCAGGCCCAGCTGGAAGACGGCCGCGCGTCGGTGGGCACGCAGGTGCTGGGCGCCATCGTGCTGGCGGCGCTGCTGGCGCTGGCCTTCGGCGTGTGGCTCACGCGCCCGCTCAAGCGTCTGGAACGCGCGATCGCCGGCCTCGGCGAGAACCGGCTCGACCACCCGGTGGACATCCGCGGCCCGAGCGACATGCGCTCGCTCGGCCGCCGCCTCGAATGGCTGCGCCTGCGCCTGAAGGAGCTCGACGAGGACAAGGCGCGCTTCCTGCGCTACACCTCGCACGAGCTGAAGACGCCGCTGGCCGCGCTGCGCGAGGGCGTGGCGCTGCTCGAGGACGGCGTGGCCGGCCCGATGACCGCCGACCAGCGCGAGATCGCGCGCATCCTGGGCCACAACACCGCCACGCTGCAGAACCAGATCGAGGCGCTGCTGCGCTTCAACGCCGCGGCGTTCGAGGCCCGCCGCCTGGACCGCGGCGACACCGACCTGCGTGGCCTGCTGCACGCGCTGGTGCAGGAGCAGCGGCTGCAGTGGCAGGCGCGCCAGCTCGCGATCCACGTGGAGGGCGAGGCCCCGGTGCTGGCGGTCGACGCCGAGAAGCTGTCGGCGGCGCTCGGCAATCTGTTGTCCAATTCGATACGCTTCAGCCCCGTCGGGGGCACCTTGTCCATCACCTTGTCGTCGCAGGCCTCCACGGTGCGCATCGACATCCAGGACCAGGGCCCCGGCGTCGCGCCCGCCGATCGCGAGCGCATCTTCGAGCCGTTCTTCCGCGGCGAGGTGCAGCCCGACGACGCGGTGCGCGGCACCGGCATCGGGCTGTCCATCGTGCGCGAGTACGTGCAGGCCCACGGCGGCAGCGTCGACCTGTTGTCCGACGGGCCTGGCGCCCATTTCCGAATCGAGCTTCCCCATGCCAACGATTGATCCCTCCTCCCGCCCGGCCCGCACGGCGCGCGGCCTGGCCGCCACGGTCGCGGCCCTGAGCCTGGCCGCCTGCGTGGCGCCCAAGCCGGCGCCGCAGCCGCCCCCGCCGCCTCCGCCGCCGCCGGTGGTCAGGTGCGACCCGCCGCTCGAGGCGCAGGATCTCGCCGCGCGCCACCTGCTGGCCACCGAGGATCGGCTGAGCGCGCTCAACACGGCCGACCTCACGGCCGAGGCCAGCCGCCCCATCGAGGGCGCGGCGATCGAGCAGCAGATGGACCAGGCCCTGGCGCTGAGCATGACGCACAACCCGGGCGACCTCGCGCGCGCGCAAGGCCTGCTCGACCAGCTGCTGCACAACAACGCGCCGCAGGCCGACCCGTGGCGTTCGCTGGCGCGGCTGCTGGCCTACCGGCTGGCCGAACAGAAGCGCGCCGAGGACGCCGTGGAGCGCGGCGCGCAGCAGCTGCGCGACGCGCAGCGCGACAACCAGCGCAAGCTCGACGACGCCAACGCCAAGCTCGAGGCCCTCAAGGCGATCGAGCGCAGCCTCAACACGCGCCAGGCGCCGCCGGCCTCGTCGCCTACCTCGTCGCCGCGGAAGTGATGCCATGACGAACGGTGCCCACATCCTCGTCGTCGACGACGATCCCGACCTGCTGCGGCTGCTGTCGATGCGGCTGTCGGGCGCGGGCTACCGGGTCACCGCCACGGCCTCGGCCGAGGAGGCGCTGGTCAAGCTCGCGATGGAGCGGCCGCAGCTGGTGCTCAGCGACGTGCAGCTGCCCGGCAAGGACGGCCTCGCGCTGTTCGACGCGATCCGCGTGCAGCATCCGTCGCTGCCGGTGATCCTGCTCACCGCCCACGGCACCATTCCCGACGCGGTGGAGGCCACGTCGCGCGGCGTGTTCACCTACCTCACCAAGCCCTTCGACGGCAAGGCGCTGCTGGACATCATCGCCCGGGCACTGGCGATGGAAGGCGCCACCGAGGCGGCCAGCGACGGCGGCGAGGTGGAGGCGTGGCGCTCCGAGATCGTGAGCCGCTCCAACCGCATGGCCGAGGTGCTGGCCGAGGCCAAGCTCGTCGCGGCCTCCGACGCCAGCGTGCTGATCCGCGGCGAGAGCGGCAGCGGCAAGGAGCTGGTGGCGCAGGCGATCCATCGCGCCAGCCCGCGCGCGAGCCAGCCCTTCGTGGCCGTCAACTGCGGCGCGATCCCCGAGAACCTGCTCGAGTCGGAGCTGTTCGGCCACGTCAAGGGCGCGTTCACGGGCGCGGTGGCCAACCATCCGGGCCTGTTCCAGGCGGCCAACGGCGGCACGCTGTTCCTCGACGAGATCGGCGACATGCCCGTGGCGCTGCAGGTCAAGCTGCTGCGCGTGCTGCAGGAGCGCGTGGTGCGGCCGGTGGGCGCGAGCCACGCGGTGCCGATCGACGTGCGCATCCTGTCGGCCACGCACCGCGACCTCGACCTGGCCATCATCGACGGCAGCTTCCGCAAGGACCTGTACTACCGGCTCAACGTGGTCGCGCTCTCGCTGCCCACGCTGGCCGAGCGGCGCGAGGACATCCCGCTGCTGGCCGCCCACTTCCTGTCGCGGCTGGCGCTGAAGTACGGCCGCAAGGTCAACGGCTTCGCGCCCGACGCGATGAAGGCGCTCACCACGGCGTCCTGGCCCGGCAACGTACGCCAGCTCCACAACGTGGTGGAGCAGGTGACGGCGCTGGCCACCACGCCGCTGGTGCCGCTCGCGCTGGTGCAGCGCGCGCTCCGGGTGCCCAGCATGGAGGTGCTCAGCTACACGGAAGCCCGCCAACGGTTCGAGCGCGACTACCTGGTGGGCCTGCTCAAGATCACCGACGGCAACGTGGCCGACGCCGCGCGCCTGGCCGACCGCAACCGCACGGAGTTCTACCGGCTGATGCAGAAGCACGGCCTGACCCCGGGGCTGTTCAGGGGCGACGCGCCTGTCGCCGAATAGCGACAAGCAAAAGTCCTTTCAAATCAATCACTTGTGCAATCGGCCGGCGCGCTCGTCGCCGCATCCCGACGCTTTTCGAGCGGATCCGACAGACTAACGACAGCTTGCCGGGACACCCCCTTCCAAGTGATTGATTCACAACGCTTTTTCGCGTTGGCACGCGTGTTGCGATTGGAGTGCAGACCACCTGCATACCAGCTCGACAGTACATGCCTCTCCCCGGACGTCCAAAGCGCCCTTTCACCTCTGCGGCCCTGCGCTCCCTGCTCGCCTGCGCGACCCTCGCGCTGGCGAGCGTGCCCGCCTGCGCGGCGCTGTTTGACGACGTCGCCGCGCAGGCCCGCCAGCTGGCCGCCCGGCCCTTCGTGGCCGCCGCGAAGCCGGCCGCGCCGGCCGCCAGCGACGCGCTGACCTACGACCAGTACCGCGACATCCGCTTCCGCCCCGACCACTCGCTGTGGCGCGACGAGAAGCTGCCGTTCGAGGTGCAGTTCTTCCACCCGGGCTTCGTCAACACCGAGACGGTGAAGATCCATGAAGTGACGGCCGGGACGTCGCGCGACGTCGCCTTCGACACCGCCAACTTCGACTACGGCCACAACAAGGCGCCGTCCAAGGCGCTGGCGTCGGGCTACTCGGGCTTCCGGATCCACTTCCCGATCAACAACGCGGCCCACAAGGACGAGGTGATCGTGTTCCAGGGCGCGAGCTACTTCCGCGCGATCGGCAAGGACCAGCGCTACGGCCTGTCGGCGCGCGGCCTGGCCGTGGACACCGTGGGCGCCGGCGGCGAAGAGTTTCCGCGCTTCACCGAGTTCTGGCTCGAGAAGCCGGCCGCCGACGCGACCTCGGTCACCGTGACGGCGCTGCTCGACTCGAAGAGCCTTACCGGTGCGTACCGCTTCGTC
>JABCYW010000013.1 GCA_013289985.1 Betaproteobacteria bacterium
CAGCTCGATCTTGGTGCCGCCGATGTCCAGGCCGAAATAGAGCATGTCAGCGGCTGGCATGGCTGTGGATGGTCACGCCCTGGACGACACGGTTGACCATGCCGTCCGGGAAAGGGTTGTCCGGGGTCAGGCCCAGCGCCACCGACTTGTTCAGCGCCAGCAACTGCGCGGCCATCAGCCATAGCGGGATCAGCCAGACGTCATCCAGCGCCAGAGCGCCCTGCGCTAGCGCCGGCACGGGCAGGAATGCGGGCAACGACTCTGCGACGCCCTCCGGGCCCAGGGTCAGTACGCGGGCAGCGACGCCGTCACGGCGCAGCTCCTCCACCAGATCGCGCTCGTAGCTTCGCGCGACCTCGCCGCGACTGCGCAGCACCACCACCAGCGACTGCGAATCCAGCATGGACTTGGGACCGTGGCGAAAGCCCAGCGGCGTGTTCGAGACCGCCATCACCCGGCCGCTGGTCAGTTCCAGCACCTTCAACGCCGCTTCCTTGGCCAGCGCCTCTTGTGGGCCGCTGCCAAGGTAGACGATGCGCTGTACGGGCGTCTGCGCAAGGGTCCGGAGTGACGCAGCCCAATCCGGCATGGCCTTCTGGGCCATGTCGGCGAGCTGGGAGAGCTTCGCCAGTCGTTCGGACCAAGGGTCGCCCCCAAGCGTGATCAGGGCGGCCAGCAGCATCGTAGACAGGCTGCTGGTCATGGCAAAACCGCGATCGCAACTACCCTCTGGCATCAGCAGATTCAGCGTGTCGGCACGCCCAGCGCTGCCATTGAGCAACGCGCCATCGGCATTGCAGGTGATGTTGAGGAAGCGCGGACGGTCGACGAACTCGCGCAGCAGTTTCACCGTGGCCAGACTCTCCGGGCTGTTGCCGCTGCGTCCGAACGAGACCAGCAAGGTGGGCTGCTCGCGCCGCAAGTACAGCTCGGGATGGGTCAGGAGGCTGGTGCTCGCAATCGCCCGCACGTCCGCCGGCCAGCCCGCATTCAGTGTGTCCGCGGCCATCTCGCCAATGTACGCAGAGCTGCCAGCGCCGGCCAGGATCACCCGGTTGCCGGGCTGCTGCAGCCAATCGCCCAGGAAGTCGTCAATGCGGGCTTGCATGGCGTCCAGCATTGTCGCCAGTGCACGCCAGATCGCCGGTTGATGTTCGATTTCCTCGGCCGTATGCAGGCCGCCAAGGCGCTGCCATTCGCCGCGTTCGCGTTGGAGAAGTGATGTCATTGAGGATTCCAAGTGTCGTCGAACGATAGCCTTCGGTTTTCGAAAAGTCAAATAAAGAAGGAAAATACAAAGTTAAATGGCGCCGTATCTTTCGTTTTCTGCCGACCTTAGGTGCCCACCAGCTGACTTTTCTCGATCGAGCGGCGCCCAAGATGCCGACAAGCACCGCAATCCTCGCGCGGCAAGTTGACTGAACGAAAGCAACACGTTCGCTCTGCACGCGATTCGAAAGGCAAAATCGGTTTTGTCTTCATCGTTTTCCCTTGATTTTGGCCTTAACTTTCGATTTATGACTTTGCTTTGTTGACTTGTTTCGATGTCATTTCTAGAGTTACCGCAATTGATTAAAAACCGCCAGGCCGAGGCGCCGGGCAAGGAACATCGAATGAACAAGCAAGTGCGGGACGCTCGAAACCTTGACGCGAGCAATGCGGCGTGGATCCTGATGGCGCTGGCTGTGTGGATGGGTAGCGCTGCAGCGCGGCCAGTTGGACAACTGCAGAAGCTGGAGCCGCTGCCCGCCGGTGTTGCGATGGCCGCCATGCAGGCCGAAGCAGGGGACGATGGCGCGGCCACCCGCTTCGAACTTCGTACCGACGCCGGCGCGCGGCTGCGCATCAGCCTGTTGCGCGCCGACATGTTGCATATCCAGGCGGGTGCCCAGGGCACCCTCACCGGGGCTGGCGACAAGGCCGCGCCCATCGTGCTGCCTCGCCGCTGGGCGGCAGTGGAGAACCACGTCGTCGAGCAGCCGGAACACATCGACATCCAGACGGCGGCACTGACTCTGCGCATTCATCGCAAGCCGCTGCGCTTCGAACTGCTGCGTGCAGGGGACAGCCGGCCGCTGTGGCGCGAACTGCAGCCGCTGGACCTGGCGGACAAGCGCGCGGTGCAGACGCTCAGCAGCGACGCCGGCGAGCACTTCTACGGCGGCGGCCAGCAGAACGGCCGCTTCGAGTTCAAGGGCCGGCAACTGGACGTGTCCTATTCCGGCGGCTGGGAGGATGGCGACCGGCCCAGCCCCGCGCCTTTCCTCATGAGTTCGCGCGGCTGGGGCATGCTGCGCAACACCTGGAGCGACGGCCACTACGACCTGCGCACGGACGACCAGGTCAGCCTCGAGCACGACGAGGGGCGCTTCGACGCCTACTACTTCGTCGGCGCCGGCGTGCGAGAGGTGCTCGCCGACTACACCGAGCTGACCGGTCGCGCCCGGCTGCTGCCACGCTGGGCCTTCGAGTTCGGCGACGCCGATTGCTACAACGACGCCGACAACGCCAGGAAGCCCGGCACCGTGCCCAAGGGCTGGAGCGACGGCCCCACCGGCAAGACGCCCGACGCGATCGAGACCGTGGCCCGCCAATACCGCGAGCACGACATGCCCGGCGGCTGGATCCTGCCCAACGACGGCTACGGCTGCGGCTACACCGACCTGCCCAAGGTCGTGCAGGGCCTCAAGGGCTACGGTTTTCGCACCGGCCTGTGGACAGAGAACGGCGTCGACAAGATCGCGTGGGAGGTCGGCCAGGCCGGCACGCGCGTGCAGAAGCTGGACGTGGCCTGGACCGGCAAGGGCTACCAGTTCGCCATGGACGCCAACCAGTCGGCGTACCAGGGCATCCTGGGCAATTCCGACTCGCGGCCCTTCATCTGGACCGTCATGGGCTGGGCCGGCATCCAGCGCTACGCAGTTACCTGGACCGGCGACCAGAGCGGCAGCTGGGACTACATCCGCTGGCATGTCCCGACCCTGATCGGCTCGGGCCTGTCGGGCCAGGTCTATGCCACCGGCGACGTCGACGGCATCTTCGGCGGCAGCCCCGAGACCTACACGCGCGACCTGCAGTGGAAGAGCTTCACGCCGGTTCTGATGGGCATGTCGGGCTGGTCGCAGGCCGAGCGCAAGCACCCCTGGTGGTTCGAGGAGCCGTATCGCTCGATCAACCGGCGCTACCTCAAGCTCAAGCTGCGCCTGACGCCGCTGATGTACACCCTGGCGCGCGAGGCCGAGCTCAGCGGCGCGCCGCTGGTGCGCGGTCTCATGTGGGACCACGCCGGCGACCCCGAGGCCTTCAGCGAGGCCTACAAGACGCAGTTCCTGCTCGGGCGCGACCTGCTCGTCGCGCCGGTGTTCCGCAGCCAGTCCGCCAGCCAGGGCTGGCGCAAGGCCATCCACCTGCCCGAGGGCCTGTGGTTCGACTACTGGGACGGCCGCCAGGTCGACGCGTCGCACGTTGGCCGTGATCTCGACCGCCAGGTGGACCTCGCCACGGTGCCCGTCTTCGTGCGCGCCGGCGCCATCCTGCCGATGTACCCCGAGACGCTCTACGACGGCCAGAAGCCCAAGGACGAACTGACCCTGGATCTCTACCCGTACGGCGAGTCCGAGTTCCAGCTGTACGAGGACGACGGCAACACGCGCAGGTACCAGGACGGCGCCTTCAGCCAGCAACGCATCCGCATGCAGGCCGCGGGTCATGGCACCGCCACCGTCGGCGACGTGCGCGTGCAGATCGATGCCGTGCAGGGCCGCTATGACGGCCAGGAAGCGGCGCGCCGCTATGCCTTGCAGATGCACACGCATGCCGCGCCGCAGACTGTGGTGCTGGACGGGCGCACGCTGGCGCGCCTGGGCGATCGCGCGGCATTCGACGCGCTGGCCCCCGACGCCGAGGGCTGGTTCTACGACGCCACCGACCGCCAGGGCACGCTGTGGGCGCGCAGCCGCCGCACGGACATCCGCCAGGCGCTGGCCTTCGACGTGCGCATCGCCGCCGACAGCGCCCAGACGCGCGCGTCCGACTTCCCGGCCGCGCCCGAAGCGGGCCGCGCCGTGCCGGCCGACAGCCTCGTCGTGGTCAACCGCCCGGCCGAGGAGCCCGGCCATCCGCTCGAGAACGCCCTCGGCGACAAGCCCGACGCGTGGTTCCGCACGACCCGCGACCAGGCCCTGCACTGGGGCCCGCACGAATGGGTGCTGGGCCTGGGCGAGCGCCGCCTGATCGATGGCGTCGAGCTCGCGCCGCGCACCGACAAGAACTGGCAGTACGGCCAGGTGCGCGACTACGAGGTCTATCTCGGCGACAACAACGGCGACTGGGGCGCCCCGGTGGCGCGCGGCCAGCTCAAGCTGCAGCAGGGCCCGCAGACCATCGCGTTCCCGCCCACCGCCGGTCGCCTGCTGCGCTTCCGCGTGCTGTCGACGCAGAACCCCGAGGGCGACGGCGCCACGAGCACCGACCCGATGGTCAGTGCCGCGGCCGCCGCCCAGGCCAAGGCCTTCAATGCCTTCGTGCCCAGCGACGTCGGCAATGTCACCCTGTCCGAGTTCAAGGTGCTCGAGCACCGTCCCGCCACCGGCCGTGCCCAGCAACGCGCGCTCTCGGAGCTGGCGCTGCCGGCCGCCATCGCCAAGGACAAGCCCGCCAGCGGCGCCGCCCGGATGCGCATGAACGGCCTGCAGTTCCGCAAGGGCCTGGGCATGAAGCCGGGCCAGGTGCTGAACCTGCAATTGCAGGGGCAGTGGCAACTGTTCCGCGCCGACCTGGGCATCGACGACAGCTGCCGCGCGGCCGGAGGGCTGCAGTTCCAGGTCTGGAGCGGCACGCGCCTGCTCTACGACAGCGGCCTGATCCAGGCGCCGGCGGTGGTCAAGCCGGAGCTGGACCTGCGCGGCCTGACGCAGCTGAGCCTGCGCACCCTGGGCGCGCGCGGCGCACGCCCGGGCCAGGTCTGCGGCAACTGGGCCAACGCCGTCCTGATCGGCGGCGAAGGCGACAGCGCGGCCGCTCAGCGCTGAAGGCGCGCGCACCTGTGCCCGTGACGAGCGGGCGCCGACCCCTGATCGATCTCGAAGTCGACCTTTAGCAATCCAACCGGCCCTCACGAAAGAAGCCTCCACCATGCCACGCATCCTTCATCGCCTGCCACCTTCCCGCCTGTGCAGTGGCGCCCTTGCAGTCGCCATGGCGCTGACCGTTCTTGCCGCGCCCGAGGCATGGGCGCAATCCAACACCACCACCACGATCTACGGCGTGGTCAAGACCGGCGCCGGAGCCGGGGCGGTGGTGGTGGTGGTGCAGAACCTGGACACCGGCGTGACGCGCACGCTGCAGCCCGATGCCTCTGGCCACTACCTCGCCAATTCGCTGCCACCAGGGCGCTATCAGGTACGGCTCGTGCGCGACGGCAACGTCGAGGCCAGCCGCGATGTCGAGGCCCTCGTCGGCGCGGGCATCGAGGCCGACCTCGATGGCGTTGATGGCGCGCAGACAGTGACGGTCACGGCCGCGTCTCGGCGCATCGACGTCACGAGCACCAACAACGGCGTGGGCTTCACCGCCAAGGAACTGGATTCCCTGCCGGTGGCCAAGGACGTGATGTCGGTGGCCCAGCTCACGCCGGGCGTGACCCGCAATACCAATGGCCAGTACGGCAACGCGCCGCAGGTCGGCGGTTCGGGCGCGTCCGAGAACGCCTTCTACATCAACGGTTTCCCGGTCACCAACATCCTGACCCAGGTCGGTGCCTCCGAGCTGCCCTTTGGCGCTATCGGAAACATGCAAGTGCTGACGGGCGGGTACGGCGCGGAGTTTGGCCGCTCGACGGGCGGCGTGATCAACATCACCACCAAGAGCGGCACCAACACCTGGGAGGTCGGTGGCAAGGTCTCGTTCACGCCCAACGCGCTACGCGGCAAGACCGACAACACCTACTACCCCAATACCGGCGCCAATCCGGCGACCGACGGCAAGCTTCTGTACTGGAACCGGGACAACAGCAGCACGAGCAAGGTCTACGGTGCCTATGTTGGCGGCCCGCTGATCCCCAACAAGTTGTTCATCTTCGCTGCGGCGGAACAAACCCATACCGGCTCCGATTCGATCGCCGCCTCCAGCGACCCCGGCGTCTCCAAAGCGGGCTGGAGCGTGGGCAACAACTTGGTCGAGCATTACCTGCTCAAGCTCGACTACAACATCACCGACGACCATCACCTCGAACTCACGAAGATGTTCGATCGCACGACGACGCATTCCCAGGGCTTCGGCTACGACTACGCCACGCTGAGTACCAACGGCGTGGCCGGCAACAGCGGTCAGAGGACGATCAACAACTGCCCCAACAACAGCTATTGTGTGCCGGGCGACGACCTGACCGTCCTCAAGTACACGGGCTATCTGACGGATCACCTGACCGTGACGGCCCTGTACGGCGATTCGCGCACCACGCACTCGCGCACGCCCAACGGCTACGACGCCTCGCTGGCACAGACCGTTTCCACCCAGACGACGCGTGTGCCGGGCCTGACCTACAACAACCCGCAGACTGTCACGGGCCTGCTGACCGCGCCGGGCTCCGGCGACCGGCAACGCGGCGGCCGCTTCGACCTCGAGTACCAGCTGGGAACGCATGACATTCGCGGCGGCATCGACCACATGGCGATCAGCTCCAACGTCGGCACCAGCATGGCCGGCGGCTCGACCTGGACCTACCAGCACTACAACGACCCGACCCAGTTGCCCTTCGGCGCAACCGAGTCGCCGGCCCAGGGCGGCGGCTACGGCGCTCAGGGCTATTTCGTCAGCCAGGACTTCAACTCCAAGCTGGCCCATCCGACCAGCGTGCAGTCGGCCCAGTACATCCAGGACCGCTGGCAGGTCACGCCGCGCCTGATGCTGGACCTGGGCCTGCGCAGCGAGAGCTTCACCAACGACGACAGCCAGGGCCGCAAGCTGATCTCGCAGAACAACATGCTGGCGCCCCGCCTGGCCGCCAGCTGGGACCTGAACGGCGACGGCACTACCAAGCTCTACGCCAACGCGGGCCGCTACACCTTGCCGGTGCCGTCCAGTCTGTCGAGCAACATCGCCACGGGCCTGCTGTCCACCAGCACCTACTACACCTACACCGGCGTGGACCCGGCCACCGGCGCGCCAACGGGCCTGCACGCGATCAGCCCGGCGACCTCGGTCAACAACTACTTCGGCCAGACGCCCGATCCGCGCACGCTGGTGGCGCTGCACCTGAAGCCACTGTCGCAGGACGAGTTCACGCTGGGCTTCGAACATGCGCTGGCGCGCAAGTACACGGTCGGCGCCAGTGCGCTCTATCGCCGGCTCAACGACACGCTGGACGATACCTGCGACCAGCGCCCGATCGACGCCTGGGCCGCGCGCAACGGCGTGGACGAGAGCAACTATGCGGGGTTCCAGTGCGCCGTCATGAACCCTGGCCGCGAAAACGACTTGCTGGTCGACTTCGGCGACGGCAAGGGCCTGCGCCGCGTCGACATCAGCGCCGCCGAATGGGGCAACCCGCGTCCCAACCGAACCTACAAGGCGTTTAACTTCTTCGCCGAGCATCCATTCAGCGACGGCTGGTACGGCAAGCTGACGTACACCCTGTCCTGGAGCAAGGGCAACCAGGAGGGCGAGACCGACTCCGTCGGCGGCGGCGACGTGGGCCTGACCGTCAGCGACGACTACAAGGAACTGATGGAGCATTCCTACGGCTATCTCAGCAACGACCATCGCCACGCGATCAAGGCCTACGGCTATGTGCAAGTTCACCCCGAAGTTCTGCTGGGCGCCAATGCACAGCTGGTCTCGGGCGCGCCGCGCAGTTGCTCCGGCAACTATCCCGTCCAGGCCGTGGCCAACACCCTCGGCTACGGATCCTCGTTCCACTACTGCAACGGCGTGGCCGCACAGCGCGGCACCGGTGGCCGCCTGCCGTGGTCGACCCAGCTAGATCTGAGCATCGCCTACCAGCCCGCCATCCTCAAGGGACTGAGTGTCAAGGCCGACGTGTTCAACGTCTTCAATACCCAGGCCGTCCTGCGGAAGAACGACTCCCGCGAGACGCCCGATAACACGGTCAGCCCCACCTACGGCCAGGTCACGGACCGGCAGTCGCCTCGCTCGGTGCTCTTCACGGCCGAATACACGCACGCCTTCTGAGCGCCGCCAGGCCGCCAGGTCTTTCAGTTCCGACGATTCCAACGGAGAACATGACATGCAATTGCTGAAAATTGGTTCCACGACGTCGATGGCAGTCCTCGCCGGCGCACTGGCCGGTTGTGGCGGTGGAGACACCCCGCCTCCGGCCACTTCGGTCGCCCCACTCGCCGCAGGCGTCGCGACGGCGCGCGCGGCCAACGCAGGCGCGGCATCCGACAGCGCCTCCGAAGCGTCGGCCTGCCCTGCCGGCGCGGTGCTGACCGCACTCACGCCCGATGCCGGATTCGCGCGCAAGGGCTCGGTGTTTTCCGCGACGCTCTACGACCCGACGATCACGTCGGGCAACACGACGCACCAGCCGCGCAAGCTCAAGGTCCGCGTCACGCTCAATGGCCAGCCCGTGCAGGGTTGCGCCGTGCAGTGGCAACCGCACGGCAACACGGACAACGACAAGGACAGGAACGGCTGGGTCTTCCCCGACGCGCCGGCGACCGACTTCAATGGCATCTCCAGCGCCTGGTGGACCGCCGGCAGCGGCCGCCACGAGGTGCTGGACGTGGATGTGAAGCGCGCGGACGGCAGCCGCGCCACCGTCGCGATCAGCGGCGAGGCGCGCCATCACACCACGCGCGCCAACTCCATCCACGTCACCTGGAACACGCCGGCCTGGCAGAAATTCAGCGCCTCGGTGACGCCGCACAGCTGGCCGGGCACGACCTACTACGAGGTCATCGGCTTCAACAACGGCTACGGCGGCATCCAGAGCCAGCAACTGCTGTTCTCGCTGTGGGACATCAACGGCGTCAGCCCGGTCGTCATCGACTCCGGCATCTCGACCTGCACGACCTTCGGCGGCGAGGGCACGGGCATCAAGTGCGAGGCCGCCTACGTCCCCCAGATCGACGCGACGTATCGCTTCGAACTCGAGGTCGCACCTGCGCCCAACGGCCAGCAGGACTACAGCATGTACTTCACCGACCCGCGCGACGGCCAGCGCAAGAAGCTGGGGACGCTGCGCAGCCCGAGCGCTCTGCCGCAGGCCACGGCCTATGGCTTTGTCGAGGATTGGTCCGACACGGCGCACTCCTGCCTGGACAACCCCGTGCGGGCCGCGACCTACAGTGGCGTTCGCTACCAGGGCCTGGACGGTGCGTGGGTGGACGTGAACAAGGCCGCCGGCGACGCGGTCTACACGCCGGACCACAACGAGGTCTGCGCCAACTACCGCTTCGACGATGCCGGTGCCGGCAGCTTCCGCCTCAGCACCGGCGGCCACGTGGTCGGCCAGCCGCTGAACCTGCCTGGCGTGCCTCACGCCCTGCCTATTCCGTACGAGCCGCCGGTGGCGCCGGCACCGCTCGTGCCCGGGCTCAACGTCATCGGCAGCCAGGGCGCGCTCGGCTCGGCACTCGACGACCCGGCCGGATCGTCCACACCGGGCACCGCGCTCGAGATCTATCCGACGCATGGCGGTGCGTCCCAGCAATGGACCGTGGCCGAGACGGTCGCCGGTAGCGGCGTCTACACGCTGATCAAGACGCAAAGTGGCCTCGCGTTGGCCGTGGCAGGCGGCGCGACGACGCCGGGCTCGCGTGTCAGCATCGAGACGCCGGACGGTACGACCGCGCAGCAGTGGCGCATCGTGCAGGTGCGCAGCGGCGTCTACGCGTTGATCCACGTCGCCAGCGGCCTCGTGCTTGACACACAGGGCGGCGCCATCGGCGCGCTGACGCCCGTGATCATCGCCACGCCAGAGAGCAGTCCGACACAAGAGTGGAGCTTCGCCTCATTGGCGCCGTGACCACTGACTGACCGGCGTGGTGCATGCCACGCCGCGTCACCGCCAACGGGCCGATTTGTGAAGCGACTGGCGGGAGAGGGGAACCTCTCCAACGCAATCGCGACTCGCGCCCGGACGCCGGGACTCGGATACAGCAGAGCTCACCTTCTCTGCTCTTGCTCCGGTGGTGTTGGCCACCGCAACCAGAAGTCTGACCCAGGATTGGAACTTCGCGTGCGCCACATCCTGGACATCGAGCCGAAAGGCTCCACCGTGCACGCCATGGCGCCGACATCAACTTGGAGCATCGCAATGAATCAACGAAAGTACAAAGGCCTGTTCGCACTCCTCTGCAAGAGCTCGAGTGCCCTTGTCGACGAGCGATGGCCCAAGGCGAAATGGTTGCTTACTCTCTGCGTGCTGCTGCTTGCTGGACTCAACCCGGCGCATGCCCTGATTGCCGGCGGCATGGTGTCCAACAACTACACCGTTCCTGCGGTCGCGGGCGGCTATACGAACATGAGCGCCGACGTCCGCGTCACTAAAGAGCCGGGCACGAACGGCAATACATTCTGGTCTACGCAGTTTTTCTACGGTGACGGCACCGGCGGCTACATCGGCATGCAGCAGAACGATGGCAGCACCAAAATCGCCATCTTCTCGATTTGGAACGCGACGGGCTGGTCCAGCGGCTATAACGCCAACTGCAGCAACTTCGGGGGTGAGGGCTCCGGGGTCTCGTGCAAGGTCGCGTATCCCTGGGTACAGGGCCACAAGTACAGGTTCAGTGTCCTCAAGACGTCTTCCAGTGCTCTCAACGAAACCTGGGCCGGGCAGATCACTGACCTCAGCACCGGAACCACGCAGACCATCGGCGAAATCCAGCAGGGGGTCAAAGCCGTCGGCCTGACGAGCGTTTCCCAGTTTGTCGAGAATTTCGCTCAAGGTTCGGAGCAATACAGTTCCTGCAGCCAGGTGCCGGCCGCAGTCGCGATCTTTTCAGGGGCCCAGATGGGTGGAAGCGCCCTGAAGGTCAGCGGTACGCAGACCTACGGCAATTGCGCGCCTATCGCGCAGAGCTATTGCACGCCGGACGACCGCTGCGTCGCACTCGTCAACTCCTCGGCGCCTACGGGAAACTATCGCCTGATGAACGGGATCAACAATCTGTGCAATGACACTCTGAGCGGCGGTTCGAGCCTGGGTCTTTGGACCTGCGCAGCGGGCAATGCCGATCAGACCTTGGCGACGACCAGTATCGGCCAGTTGAGCCTGCCGCTGCGCGGCCTGTGCCTTCAAGGCAGTAGCAGCGGCGTGCAAGTGACCGCGCAGGCATGCTCGGCGAACTCCAATCAGGCGTGGGTGCCCTATGCGAGTTCCGGTGCACTCTTCAATGTGGGCGCAGAAACCTGCCTGGATGCCGCAGGCGGCGCAATCTTGGGGGCCAAAGTGCAGAGTTATTCCTGCACGGATTCGGCTTACCAACACTGGGTCGCTGTCCCCTGATGCCTTCGAGCGGCAAGCCTTCTGTCCTGCAATGACATGGGCTGATGCCAAGCTAACACTTGCCTATCTGGTGGAAAGCGTGCAAAACGCGGACGCGAACTCCTTGGCGGCGGCATCGATATGGGCCAATCCAGTGTCGAACGACCATCGTCGGATCGACGGAGTCTCCGAGAAGCCCGCTTCGGCGAGGAGCGTCGCTGTCGCGAGTGCGTGGAACACTCCTGCCAGCATCGAAGATGCGATGTGCATGCCCGCAACGTCGCTGAGCCCGGCGTCGAGAAGGTTTGGCGCAAAAGCCACCGTCGCCGCCTTGAGTCGGATGGCCTCGGCAATCGCCATTCCGGTCGCACGCTCAAGAAGAGCAGGTGTGAGCGTCTCCGGGTTGCCGAGGCCGATAACCATGATCGACCTTGGAGCCAGGCGATCGGGCAGAGAGGCCAGATGCAGCGTCTCGAGTTGCTGTGCCTTGAAGGCGCCACCCGCGCGCATCCGGGTCAGGAGCCTGTCCAGCGACTGGTCGAGGCTGAGCATGCCGCCACCGAGAGACGCGCCCGCGGCTTCCTGTTCGAACATGCATGCAAAGGAGAGGTCGACCTTGGCGTCCTTCGGGCCCCAGGCAACCACATCGAACTCCACGCCGTGAAAGCTGCCAAGCGCGTACCGAGGTGCTCGTGAACCTGCTTCGCACTCGCCGGAATCACCGGATGTCTGCAATTTCGTCAGTCCTTGGGAGATCTCGTCCATGGCGCCGGATCGTCCTGGAATGCGGAATCGGACGTGATTCCTGGATTTTGCAGGTTCACGAATCATTTCTCGATTCGGGCATCAGGACGGGGATCAGAGCGAAGATTGGCGGCACGGCGAAGCACCACGTGCCGAATCGAGCAAAAACGATTGCGCCGGCCGCGCAGCCGAGTGCGAAGCCAATCACGTTGGCCGACATCTTCTCCAGGCGCGCCCGGGCAGTGATCCTTGCTTCGGCCGTTGTGCCCCGGATCAGATCCGCGATGTCGATCATGATCTGGGTCGTCGTACCTGTCATGAGTGTCGTCGGCGGGGCCGTGCCCAGGTGAATGCGCGACGCGGCATTCTGAATGGCCATTGCAGAGACCAGCACCATGCCAGTGATGAACATCCCGATCTCGCCTCCCTGCTTGAACGGCCCGAGTTGGACTGCCAGTACGGCCCCGATCGCAAGCAGGGCAAGCTCGATCGACAGCATCGTTCGCAGGATGGGCAATCCCATCCCGGGCAGCAAGAAACTGAACATTCGCGTTGAGACAATGACGGCGCAGAACACCGGCAGGGCGGCCAGCTTGGCTGCGGCTCCCGCCGAGCCGAGCACGAGGGATGCGCCCAGTGTCACGAAATTCCCGGTGACGTGAGCCGTGAAAAGTCCTTGCAGTGCCAGAAAGCCCGCGGTGTCCACGTAGCCCGCGTTGACGCTCATGAAAACAGGTACGGTGAGCTTCATGTCTGGAGTCTCTTGGAGGGGAGGTCGAACCCGAGGAGCGATGGGCCGGCGGCGCGGATGCTGGAGAGTGGTTTCGTGCCTGCCCGGCACTCAGGTGACAGGTTAGGACGACACGATCACCCGTACCAGGCCCGGTAGGCCGATCCGGGCTCGGCCATAGGAGATAGCTCTGGCGTCCGGTGGTGCCGGGCGCGAAAGGAAGCTCGGGCAAGATCCCACGCTGGAGCGCGAGTGTCAACCTGCGGAATTCCAAACGACCAAGGTTCGGCAAGGCCATGCCCAGGTCGAAAATGGCGGGGCGAACGAGATGCCAGCCGCGCCGCGGCAGGCCCATGCGTTCGCCCCGGTCGCCGGAAGGCGCCGCAGGTCACCAGGTGGCGCGAAGCCCGACGGCGATCACGGACGGGCTCGAACCGGTGGCCGGTGTCGTGTCGTTGATCGCGAAGTCCATGAAGGCGTTGGCCTCGTTGCGGATCTTCGAGTAGTACGCCCACGCGGCGAAGTTCTTGTTGAACTGGTGCTCCGGCCCGATCGTGAGTTGTTGCGAACCGCTCTTCGGACCAGCGCGCAAGTAGCCCACGATGACGTGCGAGCTGCCCTGTACCTGGCCGCCCGCCGAGATGCCGACCTTGAGGCTGTCCTTTTCGTCGAGCTTCTGCACGGCGGAGAAGTAGGCCTGGTTCTGGCGCAGGTCGCCGTCGAACACCTTGTAGTCCAGGCGCTGGACAACTGCTGTCAGGCGAATCGACGGCTGGGGCGTGTACGCCACCCCGAGCTTCATGCCGCTGTCCGTGCCGTCCGAGTTGAACCCGATGTGAGCCTCATAGGCCGCCACCATGAGCAAGGGCCCTTGCTCATAGGTGACCTCGGAGGAGATCAGATGCGGGTTGCGCCCGGTGCAGCGGGTGTATGTCTTGCCCGAGTCCAGGATGCCCGGGCCCGCCGGATTCGGGCCGATGTAGTCGGCCCCGCCGTAGCCCGAACTGGAGGCGGTCGTCAGGTTCGGGCACGACGCGACCGTGGCGCCGTTGTTGCCGTTGCCTCCCGGGTAGTTGAAGCTGCCGCTGCCTGTCTTGACCTCCCCTGCCTCGTACGCGAGGCGAAAGCGCAGGCCGTTCAGGTCGGGCGACCAGTACTGCACCAGGTTGTGTTCCCTTCGATCGAACGTGGCGTTGTCCGAGAGCGCGTCCATGGAGGCCCCGGAGCCGTTGCCCATGATGCTCATGTAGGCGCCGGTGTTCGTATAGTAGGGATCGAAACTGATCGTCGAATAGGTGTAGGGCGTCGACCAGCTGCCCAGCATGACACGCCCCCAACGCTTGCTGTCCAGGCCGACGCCCGAGTCGCGGTTGGCCCAGGTCTGCGCGGGAACATGCAAGCCACCCCCGCCGTCGGCTGCGGCGCTGCTTTCCAGCTGCCAGACACCCTTCAGATCGGAGTCGATCCGGATGTCGCCGCGGAATCCGAGGACGGACCGCTGGTTCCTCAATCGATCGTGAGCGGGTTGGCCCTGCGAGATGAATGGCGAATTCCATCCGGCGGACAGCGTCGCGGCACCGCCGCCGTTGAGGGGCAGGTTTGAATTGCAGGTCGAGCACGAATCGCCGCTGCCGCCTTCGGTGGCATAGGTCGGGCCGGTTCTCAGAAGTTCATAGGCCAGCTGGACACGGCCGTAGATCTCGACCTTGTTGCCGTCTCCCCAAGTGACGGCATCGACGGCATGGACGGGCGCCTCCAGCGCGAGCGTCAGCAACAGTCCTTTCAGCGCAATGCCGCCACAGCGCTCGGCGGCTGCGGAAAGTCGAAGGGACTTCTTCTTGCTGTCCGTCCAATTGGAATCTGAATTCACGACGATCTCCATGGGGTCTCCTGGTTCTTGAAACATGGGCGATACCTGGGTACATCTGACGGAGCGCGCAGTCGCCCGGGTGCTGGCGCGCGCCTGTCCGCGACCGGCGCCCATTCGGGGCGTCGTTCGAGAACGAATGAATTTCGAGGGGGGCAACAGGCGCCCGCGCGAGCGCCCGGTGGCGGCGCGGAAGAATTGCGCGAGGCGCGCTAGTCCGCCGCAGACTTCTTCAGCACGCTCAACTTCTCGACGTCGAGCTCGTTTTCCCAGCGGGCCATGACGACCGTCGCGACGCCGTTGCCGATCATGTTGACCAACGCGCGGGCCTCACTCATGAAGCGATCGATGCCGAGGATCAGCGCCATGCCGGCGACAGGAATCGAGGGAACCACCGTGAGCGTTCCCACCAGTGCAACGAAAGACGCGCCCTGGACGCCGCTGGCACCCTTCGACGTCAGCATGGCGACGGCGAAGATGCCCAGTTGCTGAGCGAGCGTCAGGTCGGTGTTCGTGGCCTGGGCGACGAAGAGCGCGGCCATCGTCATGTAGATGCTGGTGCCGTCGGTGTTGAAGGTGTAGCCCGTGGGAACGACCAGGCCGACCAGGCTTTTCGAGCAGCCGAGCCGTTCGAGCTTTTCCATGAGGGTGGGCAACGCCGGATCGGACGAGCTGGTGCCAAGAACGATCAGGATCTCTTCCTTGATGTAGACCAGGAAGCGGAAGATGCTGAACCCCGCCAGCCGCGCGATGACGCCCAGCACGACGAACACGAAGATGAAGGACGTGAGGTAGAACGTTCCGATCAGCTTGGCCAGCGGCCCGAGGGCCGCGATGCCGTACTTGCCGACCGTGAACGCCATGGCGCCGAAGGCACCGATGGGGGCGAACTTCATGATCAGCGAGACCACGCTGAAGACGGCCTTGGAAAAGGCATCCATGAGCTTCGTCACCGGCTCCGCCTGCGCTCCTCCCATCGACAGCGCCAGCCCGAACAGCACCGCCACCAGCAGCACCGGCAGGATGTCGCCCTTGGCGAAGGCATCGACGAAGGTGTTGGGGATGATGTTGAGCAGGAAGTCGGTTGCCGACATCTGCTTGGCCTGGCCCGCGTAGGCGACCACGGCCTTCGCGTCCAGCGTCTTGGCGTCCACATTGAAGCCGCTGCCGGGGCGTAGCCAGTTGGCCACGGCCATGCCGATGGCGAGCGCCAGCGTCGAGACGACCTCGAAATAGAGCAGTGCCTTGCCGCCGATGCGACCGACCTTCTTGATGTTCTGCATTCCGGCGATGCCGGAAACGACGGTGCAGAACACGACCAGCGTGATGACCATCTTGATCAGCTTGATGAACCCGTCTCCGAAGGGTTTCATCTCGATGGCGGTCGCGGGCCAGAGGTAGCCCACGAGCGCGCCGATGGTGATCGCCGCGAGCACCTGGACGTACAGGATCCGGTACCAACGTTTGGTCTCGTGCGCGGCTGGGGCCGGCCGGGTGGGAATCGATGCAATGCTTGTGTTCATCTTGAGTCTCCATCCAGGTTGGAAGTTGATTTGAGGCAATCGATTGCCCTCTTGGTCGTACTGAGAATCTGCGAACGCATCGGGCTTGGACCGTCTGCGCCGCTACGGCGAGTTGGGCATGACCAGCAGCAGCGTGCAGGAGCGGGTGCTGCGATTGGTCAGGCGGCGAGCTTCGCCAGGCTCGAAACGGACGCTGTCCAGAGGGCCGAGTTCGGTGACATGCGTGCCTTTGGCGCCGATGGACTCGACTTCGATCACGCCTTCGAGCACCACATAGAACTTCTCGACGGAGGCCGCCGACGAAGTCGTTCCACCGCCTGGTTCGATGACGGACAAGCCCAGCCAGGCCGTATCGCTGGTTCCGGCTTCCCGGCCCTGAAGGCGACGCATCTGCATGCGGTCATGTCCGGGTGCCGAGTAGGGCGGCGCTGCCGCCGCGCGCATGATGTTCATGCCCGGCTCACGGCACCAGCACCACGCGCTCGATCGAGCCGGCGAGTACCTGGCGATAGGCGTCGCCTGCCTGGTCGAGCCCGAAGAGGTTGGCCCCCTCGACGCTGAAGGCCTGCAGCGATCCATCAATGAACCCTGGTCGCAAGTCGTCGAGTACCTGTGCGCATTGCGTCGCGGTGAGCTTCAGGCTGTCGACTCCCAGCATCTGCAGATTGCGTCGGTAGAACGACAGGATATCGAACGGGACCGTCTTCTCGATGGTCGAGATGAGGATCTGGGTGCCGCCAGTGGCCAGGGCGTCGAGCGCGGCCTGGAAGTACGGCGACCCTACCGTGTTGTAGGCGATGTCCGCGCCCTTGCCCGCCGTGGCCTCCCGGATGGCTTGGACCAGCCCGGGATCCTCTCCGTCGAGCATGCGGACGGCGCTGCTGGCGTGGCCGAGGTACGCGGCGTTGCCCCGATCCACGCCGATGACCGTGGCGCCGGCGCGCGTGGCCAGCTGGACGGCGGCCTGGCCGACCTTGCCGTTGGCGCCGAAGACGACCACGTGCTGGCCGGCACGCAGGCCGGCGCGCCTCAGGCCCTCGCCGGCGGTGATGAACGGTACCCCGACCGTCGCCGCGGCAATGGTGGGCACGCTGTCGGGCTTGCGGCTCAAGGCCGATATCGGGAGCACGAGGTGCGTGGCATGCGTGCCGTCGCGCGAAACGCCGAGGTCGCCGCCGGTTCCCCAGACTTCGACTCCCTGCCATTCCTTCGGCCCGGCGACGACGGTGCCGGCGTAGTCGCGCCCCGGCGTGCGCGGCCACACGGCGTGCGGCATGAAACCCAGTGCGGCCTTCACGTCGCTTGGGTTTACCGCGGCGGCCTGCACGGCGACGACGGCGTGGCCCTGTGGTGCGTCGGGCAGGTCGGCCGCAATGACCTCGGGATCCAGCGCCGACGGGTCGGCGGCCTTCTCGGTCACGAGCAATCGGCGGCCCAGGGTCGGGGTGTTCATGGCGTGTTCCTCTTTTCTCAGCGGATGTTGTTGGCGGGCAGGCGCCACGTCGCGCGGGCCTGCGTGGAAGATGCGAGTTGTCCGCCCAGGTCCTCGACGATTCGCCGGGCCTTGAACACCAGCTCCGCATTGCTCTTCGCGAGCTGGCCACGGTCAAGGTAGATGGTGTCTTCCAGGCCGATGCGAACGTTCCCGCCGAGCAGGAAGGATTGCGCGACCGCCTGGAAGGCGTGGCGTCCCACCGCGAAGGCCGACCATTGCGCGCCTTCGGGCATCAGCGTGCGCGCGTAGGCGAGGGTGGCGGGCGTGAAGGGGAACGCGAATCGCACCCCGGTCACGAGCGTGTAGAGCCCCGGGCCGTCGAGGGCGCCGTCGGCAACGAGTTGCTGCGCGAGGACGAGGTCTCCGCTGTCGAAGCATTCGAGCTCCGGCGTGACCCCGGCCGCACGGATGATGGCCGCCATGCGGGTGACGTTGCGCGGCGTGTTCATCACGACCTGGTCGCCCGAGTTCATCGTGTTGAGGTCGAGCGAGCAGATGTCGGGTTGGAACGCCACGATGTGCTCGACGCGGCGCTCCGGCGCCATGAGCGTGGTGCCCGCCGCGGCGAGTGCGGGGTTGCCCTCGCTCGGAACGAAGCGCCCGCCGGGCCCGGTGGTCAGGTTGATGATGAGGTCCGGGTCGTGGCGCCGGATCTGCTCCACCACGCGTCCGTACAGGTCCAGCTCCATCGACGGCACGCCGGTGAGCGGGTCCCTGACGTGGATATGTACCGCTGCGGCGCCGGCCTCCGCGGCGCGCAGCGATTCCTCCGCGATCTGCGCTGGGCCTATGGGCAGGTGAGGCGTCTGGTCGGGTCGCGTGAGGTTGCCCGTGACCGCGCAGGTGAGTATGGTGAGGTTGTTCATGAGAGCTTGTTTCAGCCGAGATGCCTGCCGCCGTCAACGACGAAGATGCTTCCGGTCGCGTAGCGCAGGGTCGTGGCACACGCGGCAATCGCTGCCGCGACGTCGTCGGCCACGCCGACGCGCTTGAGCGGCAGGGTCGCCCCCACGCGCTCGTTGAAGCTGGCGTCGCGTCCGCTCACGAACGGGGTGTCGACCACGCCGGGCGAGACGGCGACGACGCGGATGTCCGGCCCCAGCGTCTTCGCCAGCGCCTTGGTCATCGCGTCCACGCCGGCCTTGGCCGCGGCATAGGCGAGGTTGCTCCCGAGGCCGGTGAAAGCCGCGATGGACGAGACGTTCACGATCAGGCCGTTTCCGGACGCCCGCAACTGCGGCGCGAAGGCCCGGATGGCTGCGAACGACCCGCGCCAGGAGACCGCGAAGATGCTGTCGATCAGGTCGTCGGTCAGGCCGTCCAGGTCCGCGGCAGGCACCGGCTTCGTGAAGCCGGCGCCGTTGACGAGGATGGAGGCGCCGCCGGCTCGTTCTTGCACGGCGGCGGCCGCGGCTTCCAGGCTGGCACTGTCCGTGACCGACGCGGCGACGGCGAAGTGACCCTCGCCCGGGAGCTGTTCCAGCAGTTGCGCCGCATCGGCTGCGCTGCGCTGGAGGACGACGACGCGCGCGCCCAGGCGCGCCAGTCGATGGGCCGTCGCCGCGCCGATGGCGCCGGCGCCGCCGGTGATCACCGCGACCTGGCCGTCCAGGCGTTCGAGGGGGGCGTAGGTGCGATCTTGCATGGTTGAACTCCTCATGGCAGCGGGCAATGCGGCAGGACGGTGGGCCCGCGCTCGAGCCTGAGGTCCACGTGCAGGCGGAATCCGCCTTCGCCGTCGGGCTCGAACTTGCGCAGCAGGGAGCCCACGGCGCCGAAGACGACGTCGTCGAACGCGTGCGGGTCCTCGGCGTCGAAGAACTGCGTGGCGAGCGCCTTGAAGCCGTCGGCGGCGACGATGAAATGCAGGTGCGCCGGCCGCATCGTGTGGCGGCCCTGCGCGGCGAGAAGCTCGCCACATGGCCCGTCGGTGGGCACCGGATACCCGGCGGGCCGAACGCTGACGAACGAGAAGCGCCCGTCGGCATCGGTCTCGAATCGACCGCGCAGGTTCATGTTCTCCTGTTCCGGGTCCTGGTTCTCGTACAGCCCTGCTGGCGAGGCCTGCCACGTCTCCACCCGCGCTCCGGCAATGGCGTGCCCCTCCAGGTCGGTGACGCGCCCCGTGACCAGCAGGCGGGGGCCGGGGGTCGATCCCGACGAGATGGTCGACCCGGATTCGCGCAGCGGCTGGTTGGCGCGCCAGAACGGACCGACGAGCGCGGGCTCGGTGCCGCCGGCGGCGACGGCGTCGCGTGCGCTGCGCAGCTGCACCAGGGTTGCCAGCCCCAGGATGTCGGCCAGCAGGATGCCTTCATGCTTTCGCGGCCCGGTGGCCTGGCCCACGGCCACGAGGAAGTCCAGGCCCAGCTGCAGCTCCTGCGGGGCGAGGTCCACTTCCAGGGCGAACGCGTGGAGATGCCGGACGGCTGCGGCCATGACCTCCTTGAGTCGAGGGTTGCCGGTTCCCGCGTTGGCGCGAAGAACCGCGGCGAGCAGTTCCTGCGGGTCCGACGGCGAAAGGGCTCTGTCCGACATCACGTGTCTCCTTCTCTCGGCGGCGGCAACGGCGCCGAAGGCAATAGGTAGGGCAATAAAGGGCAATCGATTGCCTTCAGGCTAAGGCAGTTGTACGCCTGCGTCAAATCGCGGTGATCTCGTGCGGCGGGGCTTGTCTGGAACCCAGTTGCGCGTTCCGGATGGATCGGGCAAAATGAAGGCAATCGTTTGCCTAGAATTCCAAGATGCCCGCTCTCGCTCCCCAGGTCACGATCGACGACATCGCCCGAGCCGCGGGAGTGCATCCAGGCACGGTCTCGAGGGCGCTGCGAGGGGTCACCGGCAAGGTATCGCCAGAGAAGCGCGCCGAAATCGAGCGCATCGCCAACGAGTTGGGCTATCAGCCGAACGTTCTCGCCGCATCCCTGCGAACCAGGCAGACGAACATGGCGGCCATCGTCGTCCCCGACCTGGCCAATCCGCTGTTCGGACCGATAGTTCAAGGCCTGGAGAACGCGCTGCGCGACCAGCAGATGCTCTGCCTCGTGGTCCAGACGCCTGCCGATCCGTCAAAGCGACGCGAGCTGGTGGTCGCGCTCGCGAACCGGCACGTGAGTGGCCTGCTCATCCTCTCGGCCGAGAGCGACGACCCGATGCTGGAGATCGCCAAGCTTCGCAACTTGCCCACCGTGCTCGTCAACCGCGGCACCGGCGATCGCCAGTTCTCCAGTGTCGTCAGTGACGACGCCGAGAGCGTGCGACTGGTGCTCGAGCACCTCCACGACCTGGGACACCGCTCGATCGGTCACGTCGCCGGGCCGGGCACGTCGTCGACCGGGCGGGCACGTCGTGACGCCTTCATCCGGATGACTCGCGACTTGGGGCTGAAGAACTGTCCGGTCGTGGAGGCTTCGTCCTTCACCCGGCCAGCGGGCCGGGAGGCCGCGGGCAAGCTGCTGAAGGGCTCCAGGCGGCCCAGCGCGGTCTTTGCGGCGAACGACCTGATCGCCTTGGGCGTGCTCGACCAGGCGAGGGCAATGGGCCTCTCGGTGCCGCGCGACTTGTCCCTTGTCGGACACAACGACATGCCGCTCGTCGACCTCATCGACCCGCCGTTGACGACGGTACGCGTCGCCGTGGACCAGATGAGCGCGCAGGCGGCCGCGCTCTTTCTCGAACACGTGTCACGACCGAACCAGGCGCCGTCCACGAGAGTGCTGATGCCTGAGCTCATTGTTCGTGCGTCGACGGCTGCTCGATCCGTCGGCTGACATGGGCTCGCAACCCAACAGGGCAGTGGCGGCTGGCTCGCTTCTCCCGGTGGTGCTCATTCGGGCGTGTCTCCTTGCTGCTTGTCTTGTCGCGGCCTCGATGGCGACGGCCGCGACGGCGCCTGTGGCGACTGCGCCACCGAGCGCCAAGCCGCTGTCGGGCTTCACCTACAACGCATGGAGTCCGCAGGACGGCGCGCCCGGCGACGTCTGGGCGTTGGCGTCGGGGCTTGACGGCACCCTGTGGCTGGGTTCGGGGCAGGGCCTGGTCCGTTTCGATGGTGTCCGGTTCGAGCGCTATCGAACCAGGCAAGGAACCCGCTTGCCGGCATTGAACATCAACTCGCTCGCGGTCATGCCCGGCGGCGAGATCTGGCTGGGGGCCCACGAGGGCGGCGCGGTCCGTCTACGCGACGGCGTGGTCACGCGCTATGGTGTGGAGGACGGCGTTCCCGGCGGGACAATCCTGCGCTTCGCGTCAGCCTCGGGGGCGCTATGGGCCGCGACGGCTGGCGGACTGGCCCGCTTCGACGAGCGGCGCTGGAGTCGTATCGGATCCGATTGGGGCTTTCCGCAGACCGCCACCTACTACGCGTTTGCCGACCGCGGTGGCGTTCTCTGGGCGTCCACGGCTGAAGGCCTGTACTACTTGCTGCCCGGTGAGCGTCGATTCCGCGACGCCGGCGTACGGGTCGCCCCCTACGCCATCCTTGCGCAGGACCGCGCGGGGCGGATATGGCTGTCTGACGGGATGTGCGGTACGCGGCCGTTGCCTGAACTCCTCAAGGGCGAAGCGCCAGTTGCCTGCGAGGGCCACGGCAGCGTGCAGCATCGCGCCTGGCAGATGCTGTTTGCCTCCGACGGCAGCCTCTGGCTGACCGAACTGGGCCGGGGCGTGGCACGGGTGCCCCATCCAGAACAAGTAGCCGTGGGCCGGTCAGTCGACGCGAGCACGGGATTGGAACTGTTCACCCACGAAGACGGGCTCGCCTCGGCGGTCACCGTTCCCTTGCTTCAGGGCGCCGATGGAGAGGTCTGGGTGGGCACCAACCTGGGACTGTCGAGCTTTCGACGCCGGCGCCTCCAGGAAGTGCCGGGCCTGGCTTCTTCTCCCTTGGGCGGCTTCGCAGTCGTCCGCGACGGATCGGGCGTGCTGGTGTCGAACCAGGATCACGTGCAGGAGCTGGATCCACCGCGACCACCGCTCGCCGTGCTTCCGGCGAAGCTTTTCTTCGACCCGCAAGCCGCCGTGCGCGCCGCCGACGGCGCCCTCTGGTACGTCGAGCACGACCTGCTGTGGCGGGTTCACAACGGCAAGCGCAGCAGATGGCAGCTCCCCGCGCAGGGCTTGTGGACGAACGCCGCGGACGCAATTGCGCCGGACGACAAGGACGGCGTCTGGCTGTCTGTGCACGACAGCGGCGTCTTTCACGCCCGGCCTGGGGGTCTGACCCGGGAGAATCGAGTGGAGCCTGAGGGCGGCTGGCCGTCGGCGATCATGGCCAGCCACGACGGCGATGTCTGGTTCGGTTTCGACGGAGAGCTGCTCGGTCTTGCAGCCGACGGCAAGCGGTCGCGCTATGGCGGATCGGACGGTCTCGCGGTTGGTCGGGTGACCGCGATGTTGATGAGTCGACACGGACTGGTCGTCGCGGGGCAGGACGGTGTGGCACTGCTGCGCGACGGTCATTTCGTCACCATCGCGGCGCAGCGCGACGATGTATTCGGATATGTCTCCGGCATCGTCGAATCGGACTCGGGCGATCTCTGGCTGAACGGCGGACGCGGCGTCGTCCAGATCGCCGCAAGCGATGTGACGCGCGTCTTCACCCAAGGCGCTCCACTGAACTACCGACTGCTCGACGCGCTGGACGGCCTGCCCGGCATCGCGTTGCAGGATCGTGCGATGCCAACGGCATTGCGAGATGCACGCGGACGGCTCTGGTTTGCTGCAAACCAGGGCGTGGCATGGCTGGATCCCTCCGAGACTTCGAAGAGTGCGCGTCATCCGCCGGTCGAGATCTACGAAGTACGCGCGGGCGAAGAGGGCTTCGAGCCAGTTCCGGGATTGACGCTGCCGAAGGGCGTTCGCACCGTGACTTTGCGCTACGGCGCGCTGACCCTGGACAGGGCCGCGAAGATTCGCTTCCGCTGCCGGCTGGAAGAGGTCGATGAGGAATGGCGCGAGGTCGGTTACCAGCGGGAGGTGAACTACGCCAACCTCGCCCCCGGCAGCTACCACTTCAGGGTACGGGCAGCCAACGCGGACGGGTCGTGGAGCGACAGCGGCACGTCCATCGCCTTTTCCATCCCCCCGACGCTTGTGCAGACGCGGGCATTCTTCTGGACCTGCGTCGTGCTGCTATGCGTGCTCGCCTTGCTGGCTCACCGCTTGCGCATGCGGGTGCTGTCGAATCGCCTGCAGTTGCGCCTGGAGGAGCGCCACGCCGAACGCGAGCGCATCGCCCGTGACCTTCATGACACGCTGCTCCAGGGATTCCAAGGGCTCGTGCTGACCTTCCATCTGTGCGCCATACGTCTCGAGGAGGGGGCGCTCCGACGGCAGCTGGCGCAGGCCCTGGACAGCGCCGAGGCCGCACTGGTCGAAGGGCGGGAGCGTGTGCACCTGCTGCGTCGCGTGGCGGGTCGCGGCGCATCCATCGCCGTGCTGCTCGCCGAGCTCGGGCGCGAGATCATCAAGCCGCCGACCGAGTTCCGGATCGTCGTTACCGGCGAGGAGCGCGCGCTCTGCGATGCCGTGATCGACGAACTGCAACTGATCGCTCGCGAGGCGCTGGCCAATGCGCAGAGGCACGCGCGGGCTCGCCTCGTCGAGATCAAGCTGGACTTTGGCCTGGACGCCTTGCGCCTGAGCGTTCGCGACGACGGCACCGGCATGGAAAGCCTGATTCGCGAGCGGATGGGGCGCGATGGGCGGCTCGGCCTGCGCGGCATGTCCGAGCGGGCCAGCCAGCTCGGCGGCACCGTGAACATCCATCCGTGGGCAGGCTGCGGAACGGAAGTGTCCTTGCACGTGCCCGCAGCCAGCGCTTACGGCCGGCCCTCGGCGGAGCGGTCGTCGTCAGGTTGGCGCCGGTGGTGGCGCAGGTGGGCGGGCTGAGGCCTTGTTGACGTCCGTCGACAAGGCTTCGGCAATTGCACTTGCCTTGGTGGGCCCGAACGCATAGAGCCATTGCAGGATTTGAAATCCGCCGTCCGATATCCCTGGATGCAGATTGTCTCCAGCGTCCTGCGCGACGACACGCGCAGCCGTCTCAGTTTGCTCAGCTCAGCCCCCAGATCGAGCAGCGGCACCCGGCGCCCGCTCATTTTGGCGCACTCCCCTTCAACTCCCTCACCATTCTTGCGCCGAACCGTCGCAGCCCGTCGGTCCCGCTGCGAGATGCCGCCATATACAACTTACGATATAGACGGTACTAGATCCTAGTTTGAATTGACGTTTGCCATTTTCGCCATAGGCTCAGCGCGATGCTATTGGTGTCGGCGCGGACATATTTGGTGCGCTGATTTGTCGATCACGGGATAGGAAATATGGCCATCTTCAGGCAATTCAATTCGCGCGCGAGTTGGTGCATACACCGTTGCCGCGCTGCAGTCTTGCTGTCCGTCTTTGGCCTAGCTGCGTGTTCGAGCGAAGTCTCGACGACCAAGGAAGGCGCCAAGGCTTCTGCTATGGCCGCCCAACAAGGTGCGGCCTCTGCCATCGGGAATGGGCGCTATGTCCTGGCGCAGGCGTCCTCGGGTTTGTGTCTAGAGGGCTCTGGCTCCAACACCTCGGGCAGCGTCGTCACTGCGAATTGCAGCGGATCGACGGCACAGTCCTTCGATGTCAGCGCCAACGCCGACGGCAGCCTCAGGCTGGCGAACGTCGCTACCGGGCTCTCGCTCGATCTGGCGGCGATGTCGACGGCCGAAGGGGCTTCTATCCAGCTCTGGAGCGCCAACGATACGACTGCCCAACGCTTCAAGCTTCAGAACTCCCAGGGCTATCTCTTCAGCCTGGTCAACAGCGGCAGCGGCAAGTGCGTTGCAATCCAGGGCAACGCGCTTCAGCAGATGAGCTGCCATACGCAGCCTGAGCAACTGCTACTGGTCTATCCGCAGAGCACTGTGCCCGGCGCCGCCCGTGGATTGGTGCCTGTCGGTCAATACAGCTTTCGATCAGCCCTGTCCGGCCTGTGCATGGACATCGCCGGCGGTAGCACGGCGAACGGTGCTCTGGCCGTGCAAAATGCCTGTTCGACGGCCAGCACTCAGCGCTACGAACTCACTCCCGCTGTTGACGGCAGCTACCTGCTCGAGAACATCGGTAGCGGCAAGCTCCTGGACGTGAGCGGTGCCAAGACCGACAGTGGCGTGCCTATCGACTTGTGGCCCGACGACGCTGGCTCGAATCAACATTTCGTTCCTGTACTGTCTGGTGGCGCTGTCCTGTGGAAATCGGTGAACAGCGGAAAATGCATTGACGTTACTGCCCAGAGCCTTGCCGCTGGAGCCGTCCTCCAGCAATGGGATTGCGGTACGAGCAAGCCAAATCAGCAATGGCAACTGATGGATGACAGTGGCAACGTCGTTGTGCCCACGCCGCCTCCGGTGGCGTCGGGTGGCGGCAGCGCGGGTGGTGCCGGCGCGGGAGGCGGTAGCGGTGGCGGCACAAGCCCCGGACCTTCGAGCGGCGTGAATGCAGGCCCGACCAGCGCGCTCGCGCTCCCGCTTGAGCTCCTGGGCGACGGAATGCCCAGCGTTCCGGTCATCGCCACCGCCAATCTCACGCTTGACGCCGCCGGTGCCGGCAGTGCCACGCAGATATGGTTCAAGTGCCACCGCTGTGGGTTCTTCGGGCCGCCGGAGTTTGAGGCTACCAGTTTGCCGCCGACACGGATCAAGGGCAGCCTGCGCGTGCTGGGCGGGGTAGCACCGGCCAATGCGGCAGCCATTGCGTGGACAGACATCACCGACGCCACGATGACGCTGGCCGACCCGGAGCGGGTGCAAGGCGGCCTCAACCGCGGCGGGGCTTATACCGTGCGCATCAGCTTCGCCCTGGACGCGCCGACCAGGGCGCGTCTCGTGGCTGGTGTCAACTTCGTGCAGTTCCGCTTCAACGGCACGGACGGCGAGTCCAATGGCTATCGGATCGTCGCGCTACAGCTGCGCAACGCCCAGGGCCAGAGCTTGGCGACCAACCCGGTGCAGATGGCCGACATCGGCGCGGAAAAGATCGCTGGCAAGGTACTGACGCCGGATGCGACTGCCGGTCAGGCATTCTGGTACGCCCAGAATAGCCTGCTCAAATCGACGCTGACCGGAAGGCCGATCAAGGCCGCCTGCACATCCTGCCACGCGCCGGACGGCCGCGATCTGCAGTACTTCAACTACTCCAACAATGCCATCGTGCAGCGTTCCCGATTTCACGGCCTGACCGAGGCCCAGGGCCGGCAGATCGCTGCCTTCCTGCGCTACAGCCAGCAGAACGTGCCTCATGTCGCTCAGGCTGCGCCGTGGAATCCTCCATATCAGCCGGGCCCTGGCCTGGACAGCAAGCCCATCGCCGAATGGGCGGCCGGCGCTGGCCTGGACGCCGTGCTGGACTCGCCCGCCGATGCAGTCAAGGCGCTGTTCGGCGCCCCTCGGGACGGCTCGGCCCTGGCACTCACGCAGGCCGACGTGGATCGCGTCATGGACGCCAACGCGACGCTCAACGCGCGCGAAGTGTCGATGCCGATCCAGTTTGCGGACTGGAACTCCTACCTGCCGACGATGCACCCAATGGACATTTGGCCGGCTGGCGGCAATGCGGCGGGCTCGTTCGAGGGCGGAGCCACCTTTGCCAACGGCCACAGCGACCCGCTGGGCACCGCGAAAAAGATTGCCGCCTGGTTCGATTCGCACCGCAATCCGAACGGCGTCTATGGGGACTGGAGCCACCTTACACCGGCACAGCGCGACGAAATCCAGAGCATGATCCGGCCCTACGGCTTCGAGGTCTATAGCTTCCTCGGCGGCGGCCGCGGCAATCACATTGCGTCATCCGGGCAGTATGGTGCTCAGGTCGGCGCGGCCAATCTCCAGAAGCTCGCATCGGCCGGCAACACCGCGCGCGAGCCCGCCGCCTTCACCACCAACGCCTTCATCGAGCGATCGGTCGGTGCCATGCTCCAGTGGAACCTGGTGCAGCAGTGGACGTGGGCGCAGCGCTTCGGCCTCGAAGGCAACCAACAGTGGTTCATCGGCGACTACGACGCCACCACCCAGACCTGGAAGGGGCGCGGTGAGGCCCGAGGTTGGCCATTCAACACCGTGAGTGCCTTCTACCTGGCACCGCACATGGTGTACCAGTCCGACCAGGACGCCTCCGGCAAAATTACCCGGCAATGGATCCTGGCCTGGGAGACTGCCAATACGGCGGGTTCATACTACCGAACGAACGCTTGGTATCAGGCTCAGGTGACGATCAACCCTGGCGCACAGGGTGACTGGGTCAACTATTCGGTGGACTGGCCGTATCTGACCGGCTTCGACCAGTTGCTGTCCGATACGGTTGGCTCGTCCACTACCGCCAATGCCAACGCGTCATTCCTGAGCGACATCCGATTACTGCAAGCGGGCATCAAGTCGGCCCAGTATGTTGACAACTCGATTCCGCTGTATGTGGCGAGCGATACGGGATCGTTGGTCAACAATCGCGGCCGTTTCAGCCGCGCGCAAGCGATGAAGCACTTGGATCCGACCAATTTCATGGCGACCGACACCACGCAGTACAGCACCGGCACTCGCTATGCCAAGCTGGATCAGTTGCAACCCGGGCTCTACCTGAAGGTGCTCAATGGCGCGCTGCGCCAGTTCAACCAGCTCTATGCGGCCACCGACCCGGCCGCTTGGCGCCGCTGCGATCCTACAAACACCGATCTGGGCGGACCGGAACCCTATGCCGGCTTCGCGTTCTGCCTGGACCGCAGCAAGCACCCGCTGGCATTGCTATCGCCCGGTGTGTATGGAATGAACTCGGTGAACTTCCTCGTCACTTCCGAGCAGAAGCTGCAGTACTCCGCTTGGAAGGCCGGTCAGATCGGCGCGGATCCCGCGCGCGTCTCTGCGCTCAACGCTTGGGTGGAGCGCGCTTGGCCGTGACGTTCTTCACTCGCCGGTGGTGGCGCAGGTGGGCGGGCTGAGGCCTTGTCTTGTGGGCTAAGCAAGGACCGGTCGGATGACAGAGGCGCGTGTGCGATCCGTCGCGGATGCTCGAGGTCTCCCACCCATCAGTGGCGCTTTCAACCTTCAATCGAGCGAGACATGCCCGCCTTCGACTTTCTCCTCCAGCCCGACAATTGCGCCCTGGTACTGATCGATCAACAAGCCGGCCTGGCGTTCGGCGTCGAATCGATCGACCGCCAGGTGCTCCTGAACAACACGATCGCATTGGTCCAGGCAGCGCGTGCCTTCGACCTGCCGATCGTGATCAGCACGTCCGCGACCAAGGTCTACAGCGGGCCGCTGCTGCCGGGCATCCGCGAGCTCCTGCCCGAACACACGGTCTTCGATCGGCGAAACATGAATGTCTGGGAAGACGACGTCGTGCGTGGAGCGATCGAGGCGACGGGCCGCAAGAAGCTGCTCTTTTCCGGGATGCTGACCGAGTCCTGCGTCTCGCTGCCGGTCCTTTGCGCGCAGGCCGCGGGGTATGAGTCCTTCGTGGTCGCCGACGCTTGCGGCGGACTGACGAAGACCGGCCACGAAATGGCGCTGTGGCGCATGCAGGCGCACGGCGCGCAGGTGACCAGCTGGGCGCAGGTGCTGCTCGAGCTGCAGCGCGACTGGACGCGCCACGCCACCTACGCGGCGGCCAGGTCCGTCATCGAGCACAACGGCGGCGGCTATGGCATCGGGCTGCGATACGCCAGCGACATGCTGTCGAAATGATCTCTCGTTCGAGAAGGCGGAACGCGTCATGAACGAAGCACGCCCGCCGCGAGCGCTCATCGTGGGAGGCTCGCTGGGAGGCCTGTTCGCTGCCACGACCTTGAGGGCGATCGGTTGGGATGTCCAGGTCTTCGAACGTTCGATCAGCGCCCTCGACAGCCGGGGCGGCGGCATCGTCCTTCAACCCGACGTGTTGGCCGCGTTCCGGTTCGCGGGGATCGAGCGTGCGAAGGCATTGGGCGTGCGCTCGGGCGATCGCATCTATCTCGATGCGTCGGACAACGTCATCGACAGAGCCTTCATGCCGCAGACGCAGACCTCCTGGAACATGCTCCACGGTTCGTTGTCGCGCGCATTGCCGCCGGCGCTCGTCCATCGCGGCGAGACGCTGGTTGGGTTTGACCAGCAGGAGAATGGCGTCCATGCGCATTTTGCGAGTGGACGAATCGAACGGGGAGACCTCCTGGTCGGCGCGGACGGCCCGAGGTCCACGGTGCGCGAACTCCTGTTGCCCGATGCGTTGCCACGCTATGCGGGGTACGTCGCGTGGCGCGGGCTGGCTCCCGAGCACCTCGTTTCCGATCGCGCCAAGGCGAAGCTGGAAGGGACGTTCTCCTTTCAGCAGGGCAAGGATTTCCTCTTGTTGGCCTATCTGGTACCGGGAGAAGACGAATCCACCGTCCCGGGCCATCGGCGCTGGAACTGGGTCTGGTACCGGAGATCGGACGAGGGAGCGGACTTCGACGAGGCCATGACGGATGCCCATGGGCGGCGGCGCCAGTTCTCCATTCCGCCCGGGGCCCTGGCTGCACGATCCGCGCAAGCGCTTCGCGAGGCGGCGAGCAGGCTTCTGGCGCCCTCGTTCGCCGACCTCGTTGACGCAACGCAGGAGCCGTTCGTCCAGGCCATCCTGGACCTGGACGTCTCCAGGATGGTCTTCGACCGCGTGGTGCTCGTCGGGGACGCCGCGTTCATCGCGCGACCCCACACGGCCGGGAGTACCGCGAAGGCGGCGGCGAATGCAGTCGCGCTTGCGGAGGCACTGGCCTCTTCGCCGGGCATCGACGCATCGCTCGGCGAATGGGGCCGGCAGCAGGTACAGGCCGGTCGGGACATGACCGCGCGAGGCAGGGCCATGGGCGATCGAATCATGGGCATCTTGCACACTGCGCGGCGTCATCAGGCCAACGCGGCCACCAAGACGGATGACTGGCCATGAGCATGCGCCTTGTTCGCCCGGGAGGCGGTCGGCGCGTGATCTGGCTGGGCCTGGTCGTCCTCCTGCTCGGCGTCCTGGTGGCGTACGCGGCGACGTGGCGTCCCGCCATCGAACCCGTGGCGCGGCCGCTCCCGTCGGCTTTCACCGCGGCGCAAGTCGAGCGCGGATCGGCGCTGGCCTCGCTGGGCAGTTGTGCCGTGTGCCACACCTCCGAGCAGGGAGCGACGTTCGCAGGGAGCCGCGCGTTGCCGACGCCCTTCGGGACGATCTACACCACCAACATCACGCCGGACGTCAGGACGGGAATCGGCGCGTGGTCCCGCGAAGCGTTTCACCGGGCAATGAAGGTGGGGGTCTCGCGCGACGGGCACCATCTCTACCCCGCATTGCCATACGTCCACTTCACCCACGCCACGGATGAGGACCTGGATGCGCTCTACGCGTACTTCATGACCCGCCGGGCGATCGAAGCGACCGCACCCGCAAATCGCCTGATCCCACCGCTCGGCTTCCGTCCGCTGCTGGCGGGCTGGAAGCTCCTCTTTCTGCGGCAGACGCCGTTCGAGCCGGACCCCACCCGAAGCGCGGCGTGGAATCGTGGTGCCTACCTCGTCGATGGACTGGGCCACTGCGCCGCGTGTCATTCACCGCTCGACCTGATCGGTGGCGAAAAGCGCGGAGTGGCGTTCGCAGGGGGTGAAGCCGAGGGCTGGACGGCGCCGCCGCTCGACGCGACCAATCCCCGGGCCGGCACCTGGTCGGTGAACGCGCTTCACGACTATCTTCGGGGCGGCATCGAGCCGCATCACAGCGTGGCTGCAGGCCCCATGGGCCCGGTCACGCACGAGCTCTCGCAGGTGCCCGACGCGGACGTTTCCGCCATTGCCGTGTACGTCGCGTCATTGATGAATCCGTCGGAAGGCGTTGAGCACGCCGTCGATGCCGTCGATCGAGCCGTACCGGCTGCGGCGGCTCATCCACGGGGGGCGGCGATTTTCGCCGGCGCGTGCGCCGGCTGCCACGAGCCGGGCGCACCCATGGGGCATGAGGGACGGCCGCTGCTGTCGACAGCCACGACCGTGCTTGCGAACAGCCCCGACAACGCACTGCAGGCGATGTTCTCGGGCATCCGCTCGCCCGAAGACGGACGGACTCCCTACATGCCCTCTTTCCGTGACACCCTGACCGACGACCAGGCGGCGCAGCTCGCGGCGTACATCAGGCTGAGGTTCACCAACCTTCCTGAATGGAATGGCCTGCGGACCGCCGCATCGCGGGCCAGGGCGGAGGCGAACTAGCCATGGCGATCAAGCTTCACGTCAACGGACAGGATCGAATCGTGCGGAGCGACCCGTCGACCCCGCTCTTGTACGTCCTGCGAAACGACCTCGAACTCAACGGCGCGAAGTATGGCTGCGGCCTCGGCCAGTGCGGGGCCTGCACGGTGCAGGTCGACGGAAACGCGGCGTTCTCATGCCTGACGCCCATTGCGTTGCTGGAGGGCAAGTCCATCCGGACGGTCGAAGGACTGGGGACGGCAGCGCACCCCGGAGTCGTCCAAAGGGCGTTCGAGCTGGAACAGGCGGCGCAATGCGGCTATTGCATCGCGGGCATGATCATGCGGGCCCAGGCGCTGCTGGATCGGGAGCCGGATCCGAGCGACGCGGAAATCCGCGCGCACATGCAGCCCAACCTTTGCCGCTGCGGCACTCACATGCGCATCCTGCGGGCCATTCGGCGCGCGTCCGAGATGCTGAAGGCGATGCCCGCGAGCAAGAAGGGAGCGACCGATGAGCGACACGGGTGAGGGGCTGTTGCGGCGTCGAGCGTTTCTCGCCGCGGGCGCGCTGGTCGTCAATTTTTCCCTGCGCGGCAACGCGCGGGCGCAATTGTCCGGCGGCGGCGAGGGGAGCGGCGGGCCGGCGGTGGTCGACCCGAAGCTCATTGGCGATCTGAAGACCAGCCCTCTTCTCGACTCCTGGATCCGGATCGACGGCGCTGGCCATGTCACCGTCTTCACGGGCAAGGTGGAATTGGGGCAGGGCATCCGGACCGCGTTGATCCAGGTCGCGGCCGAGGAACTGGACATCGCGCCCGGAACGATCGAACTGGTGACGGCCGATACGGCCCGCACGCCCGACGAAGGGCTGACGGCCGGCAGCCATTCGATGCAGGACAGCGGCCGGGCCATCCAGAATGCGGCGGCCAATGTGTTGGCGCTGCTGAAGCGGGAGGCCGCCCGGCGCTGGGGCGTCGCCGCGGACTCGTTGAGCACGAACGGCCAGGGCGAGATCCTGTCGGGCGACGCGCGCAAGCTGTCCTATGGATCGCTCGCCGAGGCGCTTTCGCTCCACGTCGATGCCGTGCCGGGCGTGCCCTTGCGCGATCCCGGAACCTATCGGACGATGGGCAGGTCGCTGCCGCGCGTCGACATTCTCGCCAAGCTGACAGGGGGCGCGTCCTACGTGCAGGACATGCGCCTACCGGGCATGCTGCACGCGCGAGTGATTCGCGGCCCGAGCTACGGCACTCGCCTGGCGACCATCGATATCGAGGCGGTGGCCAGGCTGCCGGGCGTCGTGAAGGTCGTCCGGTCCGGCCAGTTCCTCGCGGTGGTCGCGGAGCAGGAATGGACGGCGATCGCGGCGATGCGCAAGCTCCAGGCCTCGGACTTCTCGCGAACCGCGACACCCATTCCTTCGGGAACGTCCCGCGAGATCATGAAGGCCCTGCCGACGCGGGAAATCGTCATCCTCGACACGACCGACGCCGTCGCGCCCGCCGTCGCATCGGTGAAGGCCAACTACAGCCGGCCATGGCTTCATCATGGCTCGATCGGCCCGTCCTGTGCCGTCGCGAAATATCAGGACGGCATCATGACCGTCTGGAGCCATTCCCAGGGCATCTTCGACGTGCGCCGCGTGGTGGCCGATCTTTGCGAACTGCCCATCGAGCAGGTCCACGGCATCCATGCGCCCGGCTCGGGCTGCTACGGCCAGAATGGCGCGGACGACGTGGCCGCCGACGCGGCCCTGGTGGCCAAGGCGATGCCGGGCCGACCCATCCGCCTGCAATGGATGCGCGAGCAGGAACAGGGCTGGGAGCCCTTGGGGCCCGGCATGGTGACCGACGTCGAGGCCTCGCTCGATGCCAACCATCGCATCGTCGCGTGGAACTATGCGGTCTGGAGCAATCCCCACAACAACCGGCCCGTTGGCGCGGGTGGCGTGATCGCCGGCGGCGAAGTCGTGCCGCCCCATCCCGTGCCGGAAGGAAAGCCCATCCCGATGCCGGAGGGCGATGGCAGCCGGAATTCGAACCCGCTGTACGTGCTGCCGAACGTGCACGTCCGCTATCACTTCGCGAAGGACATGCCGGTCCGGGTCTCCGCCCTGCGGTCGCTCGGGGCCCACCTGAACGTGTTCTCGATCGAGAGCACGTTCGACGAGTTGGCGAAGGCGGCCGGCGTGGATCCGCTCGCGATGCGGCTGTCGCACATGCAGGACGAACGTGCGCGCGCGGTCATGCAAACCGCGGCCGATCGCTTTGGCTGGGCCCACCGCCGAAAGGGCGACGGCTACCGGGGCTGCGGGATGGGGTTCGCCCGCTACAAGAACATCGGTGCGTACTGCGCGGTCGTGCTCGAGGTCGAGGTGGACGCGGATGCCGGCCGGATTCGCGTGCACCGTGTCGTCGCCGCCGTCGACAGCGGTACCGTGGTGAGCCCGGACGGAATCCGCAACCAGATCGAGGGCGCGGTGCTGCAGTCGCTCAGCTGGACGATGACCGAGCAGGCGCGCTTCGATGCGCTCCACCGCCGCAGCTTCGACTGGAGCGCCTATCCGATCCATCGATTCGAGGATGTGCCTGGCAGCGTCGAAGTCCACATCGTGGAGCGCCCCGGATTGCCCTTTCTTGGCACCGCCGAAGCGGGCCAGGGTCCCACCGCGGCGGCGCTGGCGAACGCGTTCGCGGACGCGACAGGGTGTCGATTGCGCGATATGCCGTTGTCGGCCGAGAAAGTTCGGGCTGTCCTGGCTGCGCGAGATCGCGCTTGATGCAACCCTCCCCACATGTACCCGGCGGAGCAGGATCCGGACGGCCGTCTACCACCTTTTGTGTATCCGCCGGCGTGGTGATGTCGCTACAGTGCGAGCATATTCTCCAGGCAAATGGCCTTCGCCGTGGGCACGTCGCCGCGCAGCGGCTCTCGATCCCGAAACATGAACGCACCCATCCGACTCTTGATCGTCGACGACCATGCCGTCGTGCGAGCAGGCATTGCCGGCCTCATCGACGCCGAACAGGACATGGAGGTCGTGGCGCAAGCCGAAGACGGCCGTAGCGCCGTCGAGGCCTTCAGCGATCACCAGCCGGACGTCACCTTGATGGATCTCCAGATGGCCGGCATGGACGGCATGGGGGCCATCGCACGGATCCGCGCCTTGGCGCCCGAAGCCCGCATCGTCGTGCTCACCACGTACAGCGGCGACATGCAGGCCGTGCGCGCGCTGCGTGCCGGGGCCTGCGGTTACCTGCTGAAAACCATGATCCGCGCCGACATGATTCGTGCCATTCGCACAGCGCATGCGGGTCAGGTCTTCATCCCGCCCGCGCTTGCCGCGGCGATCGGTGCGCACGCGAGCGAGCAGCAGTTGACGGCGCGCGAGGTCGAGGTGCTGCGAATGGTCGCCAACAGCGGCCGCAACAAGCTCGTGGCCGCCGAGATGGGGCTGTCGGAGGGCACGGTCAAAGTGCACATGAAGAACATCCTCGCCAAGCTCGACGCATCGGACCGCGTGCAGGCCGTGATGATCGCGCTGCGCCGGGGCATCATCGACCTCGAACCTTGACTCGCGAGCGGCCTTGGGTGCGCGAGGCCCCGTCCAGATCCTGGCCGGGGCCTTGTTCTTCGGGCCGTGCGTCAGGCCTTGAAGAAGGCCAGCAGGTCCGGATTGATGATCTCGGGAGCCGTCGCGCACATGCCGTGCGGCAGGCCCGGGTAGATCTTCAGTTGCGAGCCCTTGATGAGCTTGGCGGAGAGCAGGGCGGAGTCGCCGATCGGGACGATCTGGTCGTCGTCGCCATGCATGACCAGCGTGGGCACGTCGATCTTCTTGAGGCCCTCGGTGAAGTCGGTTTCCGAGAATGCCTTGATACCCTCGTAGTGCGCCTGCACCGAGCCCATCATGCCCTGCAGCCACCAGTGCTCGCGGATGCCTTCGGAGATCTTGGCGTTCGGCCGGTTGTAGCCATAGAACGGCATGGTCAGGTCCTTGTAGAACTGCGGCCGGTTGTCGGCGACGCCGGCGCGGATGCCATCGAAGACGTCCATGGGCAGGCCGCCCGGATTGCTCGCGGTCTTGACCATGAGCGGCGGCACGGCGCCGATCAGGACAGCCTTGGCCACGCGCTTGCTGCCGTGTCGGGCGATGTAGTGCGCGACTTCGCCTCCGCCGGTAGAGTGCCCGACGTGGATGGCGTTCTTCAGGTCCAGGTGCGCGGTGACCGCTGCGAGGTCGTCCGCATAGTGATCCATGTCGTGGCCCGTCGCCACCTGGCTCGAGCGGCCGTGGCCGCGGCGGTCGTGGGCGATGACGCGATAGCCGTGCTGCAGGAAATACAGCATCTGGCCGTCCCAGTCATCGGCGCTCAGCGGCCAGCCGTGCGAGAAGACGACGGGTTGCGCGGACTTGGCGCCCCAATCCTTGTAGAAGATCTGGACGCCGTCCTTGGTGGTGACGAAACTCATGGCTTGATTTCCTTGCATTGCAGGGGCTGGGGTCGATGAAGTGGCGGCGAGCGCCGAGCCGGGCCACGCCGCGGCGGCGGCCAGGCCGGCGCCGCCCAGCAGGAGTTGTCGGCGACTGAGCTCGGCCAGCGCGGTACGGGAGGAAGAGGGCATCGTCGTGCTCCTTGTGATGTCGAGGACTCGTGGACTTGTCGCCATGTCGGCCCTGATTGACCGACACCAGGGATTTTGTCGATGCTGGCCTTGCGCGGCGCCTGCAAGGCGCCGGGTCAGTTGCCTGTGCCGAGGGCGAAGCTCCGACCGGACGTCCAGCAGGTAGAGCTGTAGTTCCAAAGGCCGGGGGCAGCGTCTGATCCGGCCAGGACCTGGAACGCGTCTTGATCGGCTAGCGCGAGAGCCAGCGCGAAATGAGCTGCGTGTAGCGGGGCATGATCACGTAGGTGAGGAGTGCCACCGAGGCCGTCGACACCAACAGGTTCGCGCCGACACGGCCCCAGGGCCAGGGAACCCCGGAGAACAGCGGCGATATCAGCAGCCCCAGCACGGTCGTGAGAGGGTAGATGACCGACAGCGTCGCCAACGCCTGCTTGGCGCGCCGCGGTGCCGGCATGGCGGCCGGCGGGTCGAACCAGAATTCCAGGCCCGTGATCGTGCGCACCTCTTCGAGCCCGGCCAGCAGCGGCTCCACTTCTCGAAGCAGCGCCGCGCGCGCCTCGGACCGGAACCAATCGTCCGCATGGGACAGCGTGTCGAAGTGGATCGTTACCGTGTAGGCGGCAGAGTCGCCCGCCGGCCGCAGGACGTGGGTGCCGCGGTGTCCCGGAAAGCGCGCGGCGATCGGGATGATGCGATGCAGCCAGGCTTCGTAGGCCTCCACATGGTCTGCCTGGACCTTTTGCCGGATGACCGCCGTCACCATGTCCGGTCTCGGGAGTTCGCGCAATTCGACGGCCCCCAGTCCGGCGTGACGCAATTCCGGCTGACGCACGTCGGTTGCCGATTCGTGGCGATGCGGATCCGCGGGGGTCATGTGCGCCGATGGCTTTCTGTCTCTTGATGCCGGCCGTGCGCGGCTTCAACGCAGCAGCGCATCGAACTGGTCGACCACCTCGGCCCAATCGGCGTCGGCGGCGACCCCGTCGCACAGGAACTCCGCCTGCGCAGCCGACCAGAACGGTGCCTCGTGCAAGGCCAGCAAGCCCGGCAAGGGGCGATGGACCAGGATGAAGCGGTCGATGTCCGCCGGCGCGCAGGGCAGGCCGAGCTGGCGGAACAGTGCTTCGAGGGTATGGCGGGAGGTATCCACGAAAGCTCCGGTCAGGATCTTGGTGCACGCAGGTCGTGCCACGCGACGAGCACGAAGGCGCCGGCCAGGCCGAGGTGCTCGAAGAAGGCGTTGGTCGCGCCGAAGCGTTCGGCGCCCGTCATGTCCCAGAATCGATTGGCCACGAAGGTGGCCATCAGCGTGAACACCGCGAGCGCCAGTGCGCCGGCCCAGCGCGCCCGGCCCGCGAGGATCGCCACCGGCGCGAGCAGCTCGAGCGCGATGGTCGCCAGTGCCGCCGGCATGGCCGGCTCGATGCCGAAGTGGTGCATTTCACCGAGCGCGCTGTTGAAGTCCAGCGCCTTGACGATGCCGCCTTCGAGATAGGCCGAACACAGGGCGAGAAGCGCGAGCGCCTCGATCCAGTGAAACCGCGCCTCGCCTCTTCCGGCCCCGAGAGGAGTGTGCTGGCCCGCCATCACACTGCCCAGCACGCGCATCCGAGCGCGCCCCAGAACGATTTCAGGTCGCCGGCCGGAATGCGGCTCGCCCAGGCTCCGGCATGTTCGTGGCCGTGCACGCCGCAGGCACTCGCACAGGCACAAGCGGCGGCAGCGCTCGCCCGCGCGAGCGGGGCGCCCTTCTGGTCGCCCCAGGCGCCGTAGCCACCGAAGCGGCGCACGGGCGACCAATCGGGCAGCGCCGCGGGTGGCGTGGTCTCGTCATGCGCCGCGAACTCGCCAGCGCCCCAGACCACCTTGCCGCCGACCATCGTCAGCAGCGCCGAGGTGTCGGCGATCTCCGATTCGGCGCAGGCGAAGTAGTCGCGGTCGGGCACCACCAGGTCGGCGAGCTGCCCGACCTCGATGCGGCCCTTCTTGCCTTCCTCGTCGGAGAACCAGGTGACGTTCTCCGTCCACATCCGCAGCGCGGCCTCGCGATCGAGGCAGTTTCGCTGCGGGTAGAGTTGCATGCCGCCGACGGTCCTGCCCGTCACCAGCCAGGACAGCGAGACCCACGGGTTGTAGGACGCCACGCGTGTTGCATCGGTACCCGCCGAGACCTTCAGCCCCCGCTCGAGCATCTTGCGCACCGGCGGCGTTGCTTCCGCGGCACCGTGGCCGTAGCGCTCGACGAAATACTCCCCTTGGTAGGCCATGCGGTGCTGCACGGCCACCCCGCCGCCGAGAGCGGCGATGCGGTCCATCGACCGCTCGGAGATCGTCTCGGCATGGTCGAAGAACCAGTTCAGCCCTTCCAGCGGGACGTCCTGATTGACGCGCTCGAACACGTCCAGCGCGCGGCTGATGGTCTCGTCGTAAGTGGCGTGCATGCGCCAGGGCCAGCGGTTCTGCGCGAGGATGCGCACGACCTCGTCGAGGTCGGGCTCCATCGATTCCGGCATGTCCGGGCGCGGCACGCGGAAGTCCTCGAAGTCGGCCGCCGAGAAGACCAGCATCTCGCCGGCGCCGTTGTGCCGGAAGAAATCGTCGCCTTGCTTGTACTTCGACTGTGCGGTCCAGCGAAGGAAGTCGTCCTTCTCCTGCTTCGGCTTCTGGGTGAACAAGTTGTAGGCGAGCCGGATCGTGAGCTGTCCCGCCTTGGCGAGCTGCTCGATGACCTCGTAGTCCTCCGGGTAGTTCTGGAAGCCGCCCCCGGCGTCGATCGCGCCCGTGACGCCCAGCCGGTTGAGCTCGCGCATGAACAGGCGCGTGGAGTTGGCCTGGTATTCGGGGGGGAGCTTGGGGCCGCGCGCGAGCGTCGCATAGAGGATGCTCGCGTTGGGCTTGGCCAGCAGCAGCCCCGTGGGGTTGCCTGCGGCGTCGCGCACGATCTCTCCGCCGGGAGGCTCGGGCGTCTCCCGGGTGTAGCCAACGGCGCGCAGCGCCGCCGCGTTGAGCAGCGCGCGGTCGTACAGGTGCAGGATGAATACGGGCGTGCCGGGCGCGACGGCGTTCAGCTCCTGGATCGTGGGCAGGCGCTTCTCGGCGAACTGGTGCTCGGTGAAGCCGCCCACCACGCGCACCCATTGCGGCGTGGGCGTGACGGCGACCTGGCGCTTGAGCATGGCCATCGCGTCGGCGAGGCTCTTCACGCCGTCCCAGCGCAGCTCCATGTTGAAGTTGAGGCCACCGCGGATGATGTGCATGTGGTTGTCGATCAGGCCGGGCAGCACGCGCCGGCCCTTCAGGTCGATGACCCTCGTTGCCGGCCCGACGAGCGCCATCGCGTCGCGTTCGTCGCCGACAAGAACGAAACGGCCGTCCCGGATGGCGACCGCGCTGGCGGTCGGCTGGGCGCGGTTTTGCGTGTGGAAAAGCCCGCGGTGCAGGACGAGCTCGGCGGGCGTGATCGTGTCAGGCATGGTCGCGGCTTTCGTGGATGGATTCGTCGGTGCCGGGTTGGTTGCTCCTGGGCAATTCACCGAACATGTGCGGCCCGACCTGATGGGTCAGCCAGGAGACGTTCGCCGGCTTGAACAGCACGGTCTTGACGAGCGGCGGGAGCTGCTCGCCGATCAGGATGCCGAGAAGCCCGACCAATGCGATCACTGGCGGCGCGGGCGAACGGACGTTGAACAGCGCGTAGATCACGCCAACCAGCAGGCCAATTGCGAGGGACACCAGGTACGGTTTCATGCGGGTTCCTTGTTGAGGGCAAGCGCGGCGGCGCCTCAGCCGGGCGCCGCCGCCGTCCGGGTCAGCCTTCGTGGGCGCCGAACATGGTCTTGGCGTAGGTGATGCCCAGGCCGTAGCCGCCGCCGAACTTCTTGGCGATGCCGGTGGTGAGGTCGTAAGTGTCGGTGCGCGCCCAGTCGCGCTGCAGTTCCAGCAGGTATTGCACCGACGTCATCGGACGCACGCCCGCCTGAACCATGCGGTCCATCGCGCGATCGTGGGCCTCGGTCGACACATCGCCGCAGGCGTCGGCGATCACGTAGGCCTCATAGCCCTGGTCGAGCGCCGACAGCGCGGGTCCGACGATGCACACCGAGGTCCACAGGCCGCAGAAGACGAGGCGCGACTTGCCCAGGCGGTTGACTTCCTGGATGACGGCGGCGTCCTCCCAGGTGTTCATCGAGGTGCGGTCCAGCAGCTTCTTGTTCCCGAACGGCTCGGTGACCTCGGAGAACATCGGGCCGGAGAAGCTCTTTTCGGCGACGGTGGTGAGGATGGTCGGCACCTTGAAGCCGGCCGCGGCGCTCGCGACGAGCGCTGCGTTGTTGCGCAGCAGGACGGCATCGATCGACTTGGTCGCGAAGGCCATCTGCGACTGGAAGTCGATCATGATCAGGGCGTGGTCGCTCGGCGAGAGCAGGCTCTTGCCGGGCGTGGGCGTGGCGGTTTGAGGCATGTCGGGCTCCTTGGGGCCTGGTGGGATTGTGTGGTGCGCGGAATGCGGACCCGGCACCATGCTCGGTGTTGGGGGCCCGTGCGCCTACTCGCGGGAGATCAAGCGGGGATAGGTCGAAATGCCGACCCGCATCGGGTGTCGAGTTCAGGCAAACGCGAAGTCGCGCGCGGGTTCGGCGCGCGGCGCGGCAAGATGGGCATGGCGGTGTGGCGTTGCAGCCGCGTCGTCGAGGGTCGGCTCGGGCAGCAGACCGCGCGCCACCGCGATGCTGGCGGCTTCCGTGCGCGAACTGGCCTCGAGCTTGGTCAGGATGGCGCATACATGCGCTTTCACGGTGCCGACCGCAATGTCGAGGAGGTTGGCGATCGTCTTGTTGCAGCGGCCCTGCGCGAGCAACTGCAAGACGTCGCGCTCGCGCGATGTGAGGGATTCCGTCGTCAGGCCGTTGGCCACCTCCTGGGCCGCCGCCTGGCACAGGAATCGACGCCCGCGGGAAGCCGCGCGCACGGCGCTCTCGAGTTCGCCCGGCCTGCAACTGGCGACCACGTAACCCAGGACGCCGCGCCCGATGGCTTCCTGTATCTCGAATCCGCGCGGCTTGCGTGCGACCACCACCACTCGAACGCCTGCGCCTCGTTCGCGATCGGCGGGCCGATGGCTCGCGTCGTAGTCGCAAACGATGACGTCGAGGGACGCAGTCCGGGCAGAGGTGGCGTCGTCGCCGACCACGTCGAAGTCGGGCATGCGGCTGAGAAGCGTGACGAGTCCCATCGCGAAGATCGGCTCCGAGTGCTTGACCAGAATGCGGATGCAGTGGTTGTCGGTCGTCATGGGATTCTCCTGATCGAAGGGAAGACTGCTTGCTTTGTGAATCAGGATCGTAGGGACGGACGGTGCATCGCGCAGTACACAAATGGAGGTAGTGGGCCACGGCCGGTCGCCGACTCCGACGGCGCCGGAGGACGACGGCTGCTCAGGGCTCGAGTTCGATGATGCCGCGATGCACTGCAATCATGACCGCGTGCACGCGGTCCGTCGCGTCGAGCTTGGCGAGGATGTTCTTCATGTGCGCCTTGACGACGGCCTCCGACAGCCCCATTTCGGCGGCCATGCGGCTGGTGCGTCCGTTGTTGGCGACCGTGCGCAGCACGTCGATCTCGCGCGCGCTCAGCGGCTGCCCGTTCGCGCGCGCGCCGAGCGCGGCCGCGAGCATCGGCGGAATGACGTCCTGCCTGGCGTGCGCGGCGCGGATCGCTCGCAGCATGTCGGTGCGGATCGTGGTCTTGAGCAGGTAGCCGCAAGCCCCGGCGCGCAGGGCGCGCACGGCCTGCATGTCGCCGCTGTAGGTGGTGAGGACGATGATTCGAGCTCCGGGCGCCAGAGCGCGGATCTGCGCGATGGCCTCGATCCCGTCCATGCCGGCCATCTGCAGGTCCAGCAGCGTGACGTCGGGGCGGTGGACGCGGAAGGCCTCGACGGCGGCACGACCATCCTCCACCTGCGCCACCACCTCCATGTCGGGTTCGGCGTCGATCAGCCCCGAGATGCCCGCGCGGACGACGGAGTGGTCGTCGGCGATCAGGAGCCGGATGGGCGTGGTCATGGTTCGCTGGGAGCCCGCCGGAGCAGACACCGTTCGAGGAGCGCGAGCATGCGGGTACGAACTCGAAGGATGCATTCCCTGGCCCGCTGGGCAAGCGTGACGCGCAGCGGGATCTCCAGGAGCCACTGCGTACCGTCGTGTACCCGCGCGCGCACGTCCAGTCGCGCCTCGATCCTTGCGGCGCGCTCGCGCATTCCGGTCATCCCCCAGTGGCCGGGGCGGCCGCCATCGGCGATCACCTGGGGGTCGATGCCGCGGCCGTCGTCGTTCACCGCCACGCGCAGCGTGCGCCCGACACACTCGATCTCCACATCGATGGCGCGTGCCCGGGCGTGGCGGAAGGCGTTGGTCAGGGCCTCGCGGGCGATGAAGAACGCCTCCGTGCCGACGTCGGGCGCGAGCGCAGGCAGGGCGGTGCCGACGCGCATCGAGAAACGGATGTTCGTGCCGTGGGCGAGGTCCGTGCCGAGCGCGGACAGCGAGGCGACGAGGTCGGACTCGTCCGCCCGCAGGTCGCGCAGGTCGTGCACGCGGTCGCGCGCCTGGGCCAATACACTGTCGGCCTCGTCGAGCAGCGACTCGAGGCGGCCGCGTCGCGTGTCTCCCTGCGGCATCTCGCCGGCGACCACCTGCAGGTTCAATACCAGCCCCTGTGTTCCCTGCAACAAGGTGTCGTGGAGTTCACGGGCGATGCGCTCGCGCTCTCGCAAGCGGTCCTCGAAGCGCGTGCGCTCGTGCCTGGCCAGCGCGCGCATCCGCAGCGTGTAGAGGGACCAGAGCAGCACCAGCACGGCCAACCCGCCCAGCGCACGGAACCAGTTGGTCTGCCACCACGCGGGTGGAATCGTCACGCTGACACTCGCGCCGGACTGGTTCCACAAGCCGTCCTCGTTGGCGGCGATGACGCGGAAGTCGTAGCGCCCGGGCGGCAGCTTCGTGTAGAACGCCTGGCGCCGCCCCTCTGCTTCCTGCCAGTCCGTGTCGACGCCCTGGAGACGGTAGCGAAAGTGCACGTGCTGGGACAGAGTCAGGTCGGTGGCGGTGAAGTCGAAACGCAGCGATTGCGTCAGCTCGGGCAGCGCCGCCGGCCGGGGTCCGAAGTGGCGGTCGCCGACGACGACATCCAGCACTTCCACGTGCGGCACGACGGTGTTGCGCGCCATGTGCGCGGGAGCTATCCAGTACACGCCGTTGACCGTTTCGAACCACAGGCGGCCGTCGGCGGTTGCCATGGCCGTGGGCACGGGGCGAAGATTGGGCGGAGCGCCCTCGATGCCGGATTCGGCGCCGAAGGTCTCGGAGGCCACGACGTGCGCCGGGTCGCGCAGGAAACGCGCAAGCTCATCGGCGGCGATGCGCGTGACGCCACCTGTGCCGTTCAGCCAGAGGTCGCCCTGCCCGGACAGCACCGCGCCGGAGATGCCCGCCAGCGGTGCGCCGTGCTCGAGCTGCAGGGCGTGGAAGCGTTGCCCGTCGAACCAGGCTGCCCCGCGCGTGCCGCCGATCCAGGCGCCAGAATCGGTTGGCAGCGCGACCAGCACGTTGCCAACCGCGAGGCCTTGCGCCGCCCCGAACAACTGCGCGTGCTGGTGGTCGACCAGCGCGAGCTGGTTGTCCTGGTAGCCGAGCCAGATGCGGCCGGGCGTGTCCGCCGTCAGGCTCATCGCCGGCCGGTCGGGCAGGAAGTCGAAGCCTCCCTTGTGCAACCAGCGCCCGCCGTCGCGCCGGAACACGCCGATGCGCGTTGCCGATATCCACAGGTGTCCCTGGTCGTCCTCCGCGCAGGCCTGCATGACCATGTTGGGCGGTGCGTCGGGCAGCTCGACGCGCTCGCTGCCTTCCGGACGCCAATGGGTCAGCTTGGCGATCGAGCCCACGTAGAGGCTGCCGTCGCGGCCGATCGACAGGTGCGTGTAGAACTGATTCTCGAGCGATGCGGCGGGCACGCGCTCGATGTCGGTACCGTTCCGGACATGCTTCAGACCCGAGGCATTCATGATCCACAGCGTTCCGTCGCGACCGCGGGCGATGGCGCCGTTGCCCGTCGGACTGCCGTCTGTCAGGAGTTGGCGGAACTTCGTGGCGCGAAACCGGTCCAGCCCGCCATCGGTGCCAACCCAGATGTTGCCCTCGCGGTCCTCGAGCCAGGAGATGAACTGGCTGTTCGTATCGCTCTGCCGTTCGCCGGGCGCAAGCATCTCGGCCGTCGGGGTCTCGGCCGTGCCGGGATGTCGCAGCCACGCCTGGGGAACGCGGAGGTAGCGGCCGGAGGCTACGCCCCAGGCGCCGCCTTGCCGATCCAGCAGGCCGATCGCGATGCCGTGATCGCTCTTGCGAAGCGGATGTCCGCGCGTCGCCGCGTCGATGCCCTGGCCTGATCCGTCGAGTGCCCAGGTGCCGTCGGCGGTGTCGGCCCAGGCCACGCCGGCCCCGTCGGCGAACAATCCGGACACGCTCTTGAACCGTCGCCCCGGCACGAAGGCAGGCCCGCCGGGCGGGTGGCGCGAGATGCCTTCGGCCGTCCAGGCCCACACCTGCCCGGCGCCGTCGGCCAGGAGGCTGCCGACGCCCGAGAGCTCGACTGGCCGACCGTCGGCGCCGGGCACCGCCACCCATTGCTCGCCTTCGAGGCGTGCCACGCCAAACATCGTGCCGGCCCATGCCGTGCCGCCGCCGTCCACCGCGATCCCCATGATCGTGTGGTCTCCGGCCAGTCCTTGCGCGGCACCGTATTGACGCACTTGCCCGTCATGGATGAAGTAGACCTTGCCGAAGCGCGTGCCAACCCAGATGCCGCCTGTCCGTGGCGCCTCCAGCGCGGTGATGTCCGCGTCCGGCAGCGCTGCGGCCAGGGGCGGACCGAACGACCGGAATTGAACCCCGTCGTAGGTGAACAGGCCCGTCGCAGTGCCGATCCACAAGTAGCCGTCGGAGCTCTGGGCGAGAGCAACGACACCCGAAGGCGCGCCGTCTCGTGGCGTGAAGACCCGATGTTCGAGCTCGCTCAGGGCCGGGGGCTCGCCGGAAGCGAACGCCGGCGTCAGTGCGAGGCAGGCGACCAGACCGACGGAGCCCATGCGTGTCGCGAGTCGCCGCGCGAATGCGAGCGGTGCCGTGCGCATGGGCGTGGGCCATTCTGTTTGTGAACGTGCAGGCACTTTAGCGATTTGGCCGCGGACGGGGATATACAAATGGTGGTAGGACATTGGCGCCGCAACGGGCTCTGTCGGAGGGCCGAGTGCGGTGTGTCCTTCGGCATGGTGCCACGCGGTGGATGCCTTTCGCGCTTGAATGGCCGACGCGCGGCCGCGCGCTAACGCGCCTTGCGCGACCGCCATTCGCCGGATGGCGAAGTGAATGCACGTTCCGCGGGCAACAGCAGCTCGATCTCCGTACCGCGCCCGGCTTCGCTGCGCACTTCCAGCGTGGCGCCGATGTTCTTGGCGCGCTCGTGCATGCCCTGCAGCCCGAAGTGCCCGCCATGACCCTTGGCCAAGGTCGCGGGCGCAATGCCCTCGCCGTCGTCGCGCACCGCCAGGCGCAGGCCCCGCGGGTCGCGGAAGAGTTCGAGCGCGACGGTCCGGCTTCGGGCGTGGCGGAACGCATTGATGAGTGCTTCGCGGCCGATGAAGAAAAGCTCGCAGCGCACGTTCTCGCGCACGGGCGGCAGGGCGGGGTCCATGCGGACGTCCAGACGCGTGCTTGTGCCGGCCGCGAGATCGCCGGCGACCGCCGTGAGAGCCGTGGGCAGATCGACACCGACTTCGTCCGGACTGCGCAGCATGTGCACGCGGTCGCGCGCCTCGGCAACGACCTCGTCCGCTCGATCGAGCAGGGATTCCATTTCGGCGCGCCGCGGATCGCCGCCCGGCAGCTTGGCGGCGGCAACCTGAAAGCCAAGCACGAGGCCCTGGGTGCCCTGCAGCAGCGTGTCGTGCAGCTCGCGGGCGATGCGCTCGCGCTCGTCGAGCCGCTCCTCGAGGCGCTGGCGCATGCTGCGCGCCAGCGTGCGTGTGCGCAGACCATAGGCCGCCGCGGCGAGGACGAGGGTGATCACCACGCAGGCAGCTTTGAACCAGCCGGTCTGCCAGAACGCGGCTGGCACGACCAGCGTCATCGTCTCCTCGGCCGGGCTCCAGACACCGTCCTCGTTGGCGGCCGTCACGCGAAAAAGGTACTGCCCCGGCGGCAGATTGGTGTAGTCCGCCTGGCGGTGGCCTTGCGAGTCCTGCCACGCGGCGTCGACACCGTCGAGCCGATAGCGAAAGCGCACGAGTTCGGGCGCGCTGAAGCAGGTCGTGGTGAAGTCGATCTGCAGCGAACGCGTGCCGGCAGCCAGTGCCGTCCGGGCGACTGCGGCGTACTCACGTCCGCCCGCGTGCACGGCGAGCAGGTGCACCCGTGGCGGGATGGCGTTGCGCCGGATGTTGCGCGGGTCGATCGAGAACAGCCCGCTCGTCGTCGCGAACCACAGGCGGCCGTCGGGCGTGGCGGCCGCGCTCGGAACCGGACGCAGGTTCTCGGGCGTTCCCTCGATGCCGGCCTGCACGCCGAAGGTCTCCGCGGCGACGCGGTGATCGGGGTTCGCCACGAAGGCTGCAATCTCCGCTGCCGGAACGCGCGAGACGCCCTCTGCGCCGTTGAGCCACAGGTCTCCGTCCGGCGTGCGCAGCAGGCCAGAAACGCCCGTGAATGCGTCTGCGGTCCCGGCCGCGAGCGGTAGCACGCGCGCGCCGTCGACCAGGGCAACGCCCGCCGCGCCCGCGACCCACATGCGAGCCCCGTCGGACCAGAACGAAAGGATGTTGCCGACGGTGAGCCCGCCGGCCGGGCCCAGCGTCCGGACCTGGCCGTCGCGCACGACGGCCACGACGCTGTTCGGGTAGCCGATCCACAAGCCCAGTCCATCGGCGGATCGCAGCGCCAGCGGCGGACCGGACGGCAAGTTGGCGAGGCCGCCGTTGCGCGTCCAGCGCCCATCCTTGAACCTGAACAGGCCGTTCTGCGCTGTCGACAACCACAGGCCGCCGGCCTCATCCTCGGCCATGGCCTGCACTTCGTGCTTGGCCTCCGCTCCCGGGAATGGCACCGCCTCGTAGCCGTGCGGCCCGCCGCGGTGGAGTTCTCCGTCACCGCCCACCCACAGCGTGCCGTCGCGCGCGACATAGAGGCTGGTGATGAAGTTGCCGTCGGGGTGGCCGAACGGCTCGCGGACAAAGGCGCCGGTCGTGTCGCGTCGATACAGGCCCGAGGCATGCGTCCCCACCACGAGGCCGTCGGGCCGCGCGGCGAGCGCAACATCGGCGAGCGTCGCGCCGGACGCTACCGCGCGCTCGAACTTGTTCCTGTGGAAGCGATCCAGCCCGCCATTCGTGCCGGTCCAGATGTTGCCTTCGCGGTCCTCGATCCAGGACAGGAACTCGCCGCCGCTCAGCTCGCGGTCGCGCGGCCAGCGTTGCAGGGTGCCCGGCCTCGCGTCACAGGTCGCGCACGGCAGGCGCAGCAGACGGCCGTTGCCGTGGCCCCAAAGCACGCCCTCGGCGTCCAGGAAGCGCAACACCGGGCGGGCGTCGCGATCTGAGACCAGGCGGGCGAGCTCGCTGCGCGCAATGCCGCGGGCGGGTTCGTCGACCGCGGCGAATCCGGCATCGTCGGCGATCCAGACGGCGCCGGATTTGTCTTTCATCAGGCTGCCGCCAAGTGCGCCGGCCGCACGGCGCTTCTCGAATGCATGGGCGCCCGGCTGCAGGCAGAACACGCCCGAATCGGGGTCGAAGACCCATAGCCTGCCGTCGCGGTCGGCCGCCATCCCGGCGTAGCCCATCACGCGCAGGGAGGCGCCGTCACGTGTGCGCACCTCCTGCCAGTGGCCGTCCTGCAGCGTGAAGACGCCCGCGTTCGTGCCGGCCCACATCCGGCCTGCGCCGTCTTCGACCAGGCTGGACACCGGGTGCGCCGGGACGCCTTGGCCCTCGCCATAGTCGGTTCGCTCATTGGCGCGGATCGCGTAGATGCGGCCGAAGCGCGTGCCGGCCCAGATCACGCCGTCGCGGTGGACGTGCAGCGCGAGGATGTCGGTGTCCGGCAACGCAAGGCCTGACGCGGCGCGCCAGCGCACGAATCGCACGCCGTCGAATCGATAGAGCCCTTGCGACGTGCCCAGCCACAGGAAGCCGTCGGTGTCCTGAGCGAGCGCGTTCACGCCGCCAGGCGCGCCCTGGCGCGCCGTGAACATCGTGTGATCGAAGTCCTCGAAGCCTGGCGGCGTGTCGGCCGCGGCAGCGGGCAGCGCCCGAATCACCAGCGCCGCAAGCAGGCATGCCAGGCGCATCAGCGACTTGGCGGGGACGCGAGGGCAGGCGAATCTGGAGTCCATGCGATCTCTGGGCCGGCGACGGGAGCTTGAAGGCTGAAGCATATCTGCTGCCCGTCCCCATGCGGCTCCCGTCGCAGCCCGGCCATGCGCCCCACGCGTCGCGAACCGGCGCCTCGCTCGCGTCGACCCGTCGTCAAGCGGTATCAGGCACGTTTGTCGTGTTCGACGACGCGCGGGATATGCCGCCACACGAACCAGCTTTGCAACTCGTGGGTGCGGATCACCTGGCTGACGAGCAAGTCGTTGGTGCCGTCGTCGCCGCGCTCGGCCGCTTCGCGTGCGAGCGGGCGCGCTTCGGCCAGCACGAACTCGTGGGCGTCCAGCAGGCGTGCGAGTTGGTGGTGAGGCGTCTCGATGCCGCTGGGCGCTCGCGTCAACCGTGATTCGGTCGCCACATCGCCGGCCAATGCGCGCGCCACGCCGCCCAGCGTCTGCACGCGCTCAGCCAGGGTGTCCATGAGCGCAGCCTGTTCCTCGTAGTGCTTGTCGAACAGTTGGTGCAGCTCGAGGAAGGTGAGGCCGGCAGTCTGCCAGTGCGACTTCTTGTACAGGTCGCGCAACGCCATCGTGTGGGCAAGTATGCGATTGAGGGCGGAAACGCTCGCGTGGCGCACTTCCGCCGACAGGCCGATACGCACATCGACGAGGCTGCCGAACGACTGGGAAACGGGATCGGATTCGGGGCGGGGCGACATGGTCATGGCAGGATCTTCAGGTATGAAATGGGCCTCCATTGAAGGCGAGCGCGAGCGCCTCGGCATCGGCGAGTTGGCCAATCGCCGGCTGGCAAGATGGTCCGCGATGGCACCGCCCTTTTGCCTATGAGGGCGCGAGCGGCCTGCGCTGGCGAACGCGACGAGATGTCTGGCGGGCCTGCCGGTCGATGGCGATGCCGCTCCGTCTGGATCCGGGCCGACGGCGTAGCTGGGGGTGGTCTTTCGACAGGGGCCGGAGGCCGGTTGGATGCGAAGAATCGGGTAACGGAGTTCCCCCAGCTGCCACTCAAACCAGGAGCCCCTCCCTCCAGCCCGCAATCACCGGCGGTACCCAGGAAGACAGTGACGCGAATATGGATCAGCTCAACATCATTCCCTCCATGGTCAACCGCGCAGACCAGATCTTTCCGACGCTCGGGGAGTCCGACATTGCCCGGATTGCCCGCTTTGGAGTTCTCGCCAGCTACAACGCCGGCGACTACTTGTTCAGCGTGGGCCAGGTGGGCCCGGGGTTGTTTTTGCTCATCGCCGGTACGGTCACCATCAGTCAGCGCAACGGCTTGGGACACGTCGTACCGATTGTTCGGCAAGGTCCGGGAGAGTTCCTGGGCGAGATCGGTCAGCTCTCCGGCGCGCCCGCGCTCGTCGATGCCCGGGCTGAGGAATTCGTCGAAGCACTCATCGTCTCGCCGGAGAAGCTTCGCCAGGTGCTGATTGCCGAAGCAGACCTGGGCGAGCGCCTCACGCGCGCGCTGATCTTGCGCCGCGTCGCGCTGATCGAGACCGGCGCAGCCGGTGCCGTGCTGATCGGGCCCGAAGGACGTGGCGAGGTGGTGCGCCTCCAGACGTATCTTCGCCGCAATGGCCAGCCGTATCGCGTGATGGATCCGACCTGCAACCCGGAAGCGAAGGTCATCTGGGACCAGTACAAGGACCGTGGCCCCTCCTTGCTGGCGATCTGCCCGAACGGCGCCGTGCTGGTCGACCCCGACGAACTGGAGCTGGCGGCCTGCCTGGGACTCATTGGAAGCGGCCCCATCGATCGTGAATTCGATCTTGCCATCATCGGTGCGGGACCTGCCGGGCTGGCCGCCGCCGTCTATGCCGCCAGTGAAGGACTGGACGTGGTTGTCATGGACCATCGCTCCTACGGGGGCCAGGCCGGCGCCAGCGCACGCATTGAAAACTACCTGGGGTTCCCGACCGCGGGCCAGGCGCTGTCTGGACGCGCGTACATCCAGGCACAGAAGTTCGGCGTGCGCTTCCTCATCCCGGCGAAGGTCGAATCCTTGGCATTGGAGCTTCCGCCCGCGGCAAGCGGGTCCAAGGTCGTACGTCTGGCGGACGGTCGCATGATTCGATCCAAGGCCGTGATCGTTGCCACCGGCGCCAGCTACCGCAGGCCCGACGCGGAGAACCTCGCGGCGCTCGAAGGTCGAGGTGTCTGGTACTGGGCCTCTCCCATCGAGGCCAAGCTCTGCCGAAACGAGCATGTCGTGCTTGTCGGCGGCGGCAACTCGGCCGGGCAGGCCGCCGTCTATCTCAGCGGCCACGCCTCGAAAGTCACCATGCTGGTTCGAGGTGCGGGCTTGTCCGCCACGATGTCGCAATATCTCATCGACCGGATCGCCGGGGCCTCGAACATCGAAGTGCTGGCGCGCAAGGAGATCAGCGTGCTTCACGGAGACTCCTCGACCGGCTTGACCGCGGTGACCTGGGTGGACGTCGTATCCGGAGAGACGGCGAGCGCCAGCGTGAGGAACCTCTTTCTCTTCATTGGGGCCGTGCCCGAGACCGATGCGCTCAGCGACCGCAGTGTGTCGCTGGATCGTGCCGGCTTCGTCGTCACGGGCACCGAAGGCCGGGCCCCTCTCGAGTCGAATATCCCCGGCGTCTTTGCCGTCGGTGATGTGCGTTCTGGTTCCGTCAAACGCGTTGGCGCCGGCATTGGCGAGGGCGCCGCGGTGGTTGCGCAGGTTCACCAATACCTTCAACAGGTGGCTGAGCAGCGTCGCACCCCGGAAGTCCAGGAATGAATATCAACACCTGCAGCCATGTGCCGCGACATGTGCCCGACAGACCCGAACAGCCGCTTTGCGAAGAATGCGTCAAGACCGGCGACGGCTGGGTCCATCTGAGGATGTGCCTGTACTGTGGACACGTCGGTTGCTGCGACAACTCCAAGAACAGACACGCGACGAAACACTTCGCTGCCACGGGACACGCCGTGATGGCGTCCGTCGAGCCGTTCGAGGACTGGCGCTGGTGCTATGTCGACAAGGTGATGGTGGAATAGCCCCATCGCGAAGTGCCGATCGTCCACCAGGCCAGCATCATTCAAGCCTTGGCCGGAATTCCTGGAAGCGCCAGCAGAGGCGCAGCCCCGCACCTCACGCGTCTCGTTCGTTCAAGCGGCGCAGCAGCCCTGCGAGCTGCGCCAGGTCGGCATCGGGCCATTGGCCGACGCGCTTTTCGAAGAGATTGCCCTTGTACGCAATCGCCTTGCCGACACTGTCGCGCGTTGGCTCAGCAAGACGATAGACAACACTTCGGCCATCCGTACGATCAGCAGCTGTGTCGATGAAGCCGAGCTCGCGAAGCTCCTTGGCCAGTCGGCTGATGACGCTCCTGTCCATTGACAAGGCTTCGGCAATCGCACTTGCCTTGGTGGGCCCGAACGCATGGAGCCATTGCAGGATTTGAAATCCGCCGGCAGATATCCCGGGATGCAGGTTGTCGGCGGCGTCCTGCGCGACGACACGTGCAGCCGTCATCAGCTTGCTCAGCTCGGTCCCCAGATCGAGCAGCAGCGCCCGGCGCCCTTTCATCTTGGGCCGCTCCCCTTCAACCGCTTCGCCATTCTTGCGTCGAACCATCGCACGAGCCCATGTGGTGGATAAAAGTCAATTTGTCGGGTACATTGTAGTGGACTTTTATCCATCAAATTGCTGAGGGCAGCCATGTCCGGACCGAAAACCATCGTCATGACCGGAGCGACCAACGGCATCGGCCGGATCGCCGCCGCCTCGCTCGCGGCGCAGGGGCACCGGCTGGTGCTCACCGCACGCGACGAGGCCAAGGCGACGGCAACGCGCAGTCAGATCCTCCAGACCGTTCCCGGGGCCGCGATCGAATTCTTTTTCGCCGACTTCACCCGGCTGCACGCGGTCGCCGCCGCTGCCCAAGCCATCGCCGCGCACTGTCAGCGCGTCGACGTGCTGATCAACAACGCGGGCATTCACGCGTTCCAGCAACGCGTCACGGAGGATGGGTTCCCCGAGATGATGTCGGTGAACTACCTTGCCCCATGGCTCTTGACGAACATCCTGGGCCCGCGTCTCATGGCGTCCCCCGGGGCCAGGGTCGTGACGGTGGCGTCCGAAGCATCCAGATATGCGAAGAAGGGCAAGCTCCAGGACGCCCTCTACGACACGGCGCGGTTCACCAGGCTCGGCTCCTCCGCGATCTATGGCAGGACCAAGTTGATGAACATCATGTTCTCGATGGAGCTCGCGCGCCGGCTGGCATCCGCGCGGGTCGCAGTCAACTGCCTTGACCCCGGGTTCAATGCGACGGGACTCGGACGGGAACTGCCGTTTGCCGCTCCGCTTGAACGGCTGCTGAGGTTCCTCCGCATCGGCGATCCGAACCGTGGCGCCGGCATCATCGTGCGGCTCGCCACGGATTCGCAATTCGAGAACGTCTCGGCGGGATACTTCTCGGTCAAGGATGCGGCCCCGCTCAGTCCGGTTGCGCCGGCAAATGACGCCGACGAACAGAAGGCTTTGTGGGCCGCGACCCGAGATGCGCTGCGGACGTATTGTTCCGAGTGAATCGCTGTGTCGCGCTTGCGTCGGAGGTGGCCCGCAAAGCTGTTCGATCTGCAGGTACAGATGGCTCGGCCACTTAGCCGACGGAGGCAGCCTTGTCCATTGATCAAAGGAACCTTCCGAAATGTTTCCGATGGGGGATGACTTGTGGGCCGGTAGTGATGAGCATGGCCAATCCATACCAACCAAAAGTCATCAAGCCATGAACGACGGCACGATATTGCAGCGGATTTCCGAGCTCATCGACGAAGAGAAGACCTTGCGAGGCACCGCGTCCACGCCCGAGGAGCACAGCGAACGAATTCGGGGGCTGGCGCATCAGCTTGATCAGTGCTGGGATCTTCTACGCCAGCGACGCGCGCTAGAAGAGTTTCGAAAGGATCCGGATCTGGCCGTAGTTCGTCCACCAGGCAGCGTTGAGGGATACGTGGGTTGAATTGACTACTCCCAAATCTCGCGTCATCGGGCGCTCGCGATTCGGCACATGAATTGCACGCTCAAGTGTTCGCTGCGGTCGCCGCAAGGCCGTCCGGCAACCGCTTGCCGGGGCCGGCCTTCGCGCTATGCGCGAGAAGCCCGCCGATCAACAGGATCACGGCCGCGCAGGCCAGGTAGAGCATGCGACCCCACAACGGATTCGGAATCAGGGTCATGGCCAGCAATCCAGCGCCCATCACGAGTGTCAGTCGCCCAAGCTTCTCGCGCTGCAGCCTGTCGAACTCGCCTTGCTGCCCGTCGCTGACGACAGGGGTTTCGAAGTCGCGGTAGAAGTGCCCCAGCTGGGCGAATCGCTGGCTGGAGGCGGCGGGCTCCTTGTAGAACAGCGCGCATACGCAAAAGAAGCCGCCGGTCAACACGGTGTGCGCCACCATCGCCCAGAGCGTGTTGGCGTCGGACAGCTCGCGCCTGGTCAGGACGACAGAGAACAGCTCTGCCAATTCCCCGGCTCCGAAGAGACTGCTGATCACCCAGGAGACCAGCAGGCCGAAGACCACCGTCGCCCAGGCGGCCCAGTCGGGCACCTTCCTGATCAACATGCCCAGGAACAGCGGAACGAGGATCGGCACCTGCGCGAGCGTCGACACGCGCATCATCAGCTCGAACAGGCTCACGCTCTGCATGCTGGCGTAGAACTGCGCGATCAATATGATCAACAGGCCATTGATCAGGTTCATGCCTTTGCCGGCGAGCAGCACCTCTCGTTCGCTGCATTGGGCATGACGGCGCAGAACGGGTTGATAGAAGCTGCGAACGAAGATGCCGGCACTGTGGTTCAGCGCGCCATCCATCGCTGCCATCGTGGCCGAGAACATCCCCGCCATCAGGAGTCCGACGATGCCGGCCGGCATGGCGCGCTCGGCGAAGACCAGGAACACCGCGTCGGCGGACTTGCCGCCGAGTTGCGCTGCGTGCGTGGTGGCGGCGTCGGGGTACAGGCTCGCGGCAGCCCAGGGAGGAATCATCCAGATCAAGGCGCCGGCGATCATCAATACCATTGCGAACAGCGCGGCGCGCTTGGCATTGGGAGAGTCCTTGGCCGTCAGGAACCGATAGGAGTCCTTCATGTTGTTGATCGTCAGCATCTGCTTGACCAGCATGAACAGGAACAGGCCGACCAGGAGCGCGGGATAGCTGTGTCCGGGACCCGTGAAGAAGCTGTCCGGGAAGTTCTTCACCATCGCGGCCGGACCGCCGACCTTCACGAGTGCCACCAGCGCACAGGCGACGGACAAGACCGCCACGATCATCGACTGCACGAAATCGGAGGCGACCACGCCCCATGCTCCACCCAGCAACGAAAGGAACAGGACTGCGAGGCCCGTGACCCACATGGTCGTGGTCAGGTCCACTCCGGTGACCGCGCTGAAAAAGACCGAGAGCGCGTTGAGCCAGACGCCCCCCTGCAGCAGCGACAGCGGGATGATCGACCACGTGAAGAACTGCTCCGACGTGGCGCCGAACCTGCGCCTGATTGCCTCGGTCGGCGTATCGACGCGCATCTGGCGCATGCGCGCCGCGAAGAACAACCAGGCGACGACGTACGCGAAGGCGTTGCCGATGAAGACGTAGACAGCGGGGAACCCGTTGCGGAATGCCTCGCCGGCGGCACCGGTGAATGTCCAGGCCGAGAACTGGATCATGAATGCCGAGCTTCCGACCATCCACCACAGCATTCGGCCGCCGCCGCGAAAGTAGTCGGTGCTCGACTTGCTGGCCATCTTGCGGAAGGTCAGGCTGATGCCGGCCATCAGCAGGAAATAGGCCACGATGACGAGCAGATTGATGTCCATGTTGTCTCCGGTGGGCCGCAGTGGCCTCGTGGAAATGGCCGGCTCCCTGTGCCCGGGCGCCTGGCGAGAAGCTCAGCGGCTCACTCGAACGGGCCGGCTCGAACGAAGCCGCCGCCCTGGTAGATCACGGCGGGATCGCTGTAGTCGAGTTCGGGCTGCCGAGCTTCGATCGCCGCGCGGAAGGGCTCCGAGCTGTCGAGGGGGTGATAGCCGATGTGGCGCGACTTCTGGTTGTCCCACCAGAGGGTCTTGTTGTCGGAGACGCCGTAGATGATGCTGAACCCGACGAACGGGGCGGTGAGCGCGGCCACGACGAGCCGCTCGAGGTCGTCGAAGCTCAGCCAGGTCGCCAGCATTCGGCGATCCTTTGGCTGGGCGAACGCCGAACCGATGCGCAGGCAGACTGTCTCGATGCCGTAGCGGTCGAAGTAAAAGCGCCCGAGGTTCTCGCCGAACGCCTTGCTCACCCCGTAGAGGCCATCGGGACGAACCCGGTCGTCGATGTCGATGACCTCGTCCTGGCGATAGAAGCCGGTGACGTGATTCGAACTTGCGAACACGATGCGCTTGACGCCTTGCTTGCGCGCGGCCTCGTAGAGGTTGTAGACGCCAACGATGTTGCCGGCGAGGATCGGATCGAAAGGCTGTTCGGTCGAAATGCCACCCATGTGCACGACGGCGTCCACGCCTTCGAGCATCCTGAGGACCGCATCGCGGTCTTCGAGTGGGGCGATGACGATTTCTTCTCCGGCACCGGCCTCGCCCATGTCTGAGCGGTGGCTCACGCGCAGCGTGTCGCAGCAGGCTTTCAGGCGCGGCCGGAGCTCACGTCCAAGGTTGCCGGCGGCGCCGGTCAGGAGCAGACGCTTGAAGCGGAGAGGGGAGGCGAGTGATGACGACATGCAGGGGGCTCTTCTGGATTGGTTCTGGGCGAGGATGAGGATTTCGGCGCGAGGCAGCGTGTTCAAAAGCGTGGCTTGCGCTTGACCCAATCGGGACGGTGCTTGCGCATCTCCGCCTCGTCGTCGCGGTCGCGGGCGCCACATTCCAGGTACTGTGCGTGCAGTCGGGCCAGTGCCGCCTGGTCGATCTCGAGGCCCAGGCCCGGGACATCTCCAACCGCGACGCAGCCGTTTCGGATCGGGATCTTGCCGCCGCGGATGACCTCGTCCTCTTGCCATGGGTAGTGGGTGTCGCACGCATAGGTCAGGTTGGGGACGGTCGCCGCCAGATGCGTCATCGCCATCAGGCTGATGCCCAGGTGCGAGTTGGAGTGCATCGACAACCCGATGCCGAACGTCTCACACATGCGGGCGAGCGCCTGTGTTGCTCGCAAGCCGCCCCAGTAGTGATGGTCGGCGAGCACGATCTGCACCGAGTCGAGTGCGACGCTGCGCCGGAACTCGTCCCAGTCGGTCACGACCATGTTGGTCGCCAGGGGCAGGCCGGTCGCCTTGTGCAGCGCCGCCATGCCTTCCAAGCCGGGCGTCGGGTCTTCGTAGTATTCGAGATCGTCGGCGAGCAGCTTGGCCACGCGAATGCTGGTCTCCAGGGTCCAGTTGGCATTCGGGTCGATGCGCAGGGGATGAGTCGGGAAAGCGCGCTTCAAGGCCTTGAGACAGTTCGCCTCGACATCCGGATCGAGCGCTCCGGCCTTGAGCTTGATGCTGCCGAATCCGTACGCGGCGATCATCTTGCGCGCTTCGGCCACGAGCTGCTGCTCCGTCAGCACCTCGCCCCAGGTGTCGGGCGGATACGGCGCGTCGAAGTGTCGGCCGAACTTGAAGAACAGGTAGGCACTGAAAGGGACCTCGCGCCGAACCGCACCACCCAGCAGCTCCCACAGTGGCGCATTCAAGTGACGCGCCTGCAGGTCCATGCACGCGACTTCGAGCGCCGAGAACACCTTGGCGACGGTCTTGTCGCCTTTCGAGGCCGGTGACACATCGAGCGCCGCGCGCGCAGCGACCGGGCTGCACAGCGAGGCAACGCGCTCGAGGACGCCGTTCAGGTCGAAAGGGCTCAATCCGATCAGTGCGTCCTTGACCTGCAGCAACGGCAGCAGGGTCGAACGGTCGCCATAGGTCTCTCCCAGGCCGACCAGCCCGGTGTCGCTCTCGATCTCGATGATCGTTCGAAGCGCAAATGGTTCGTGTACGCCGCTCGCGTTCAGCAGCGGCGGGTCCCGGAACGCGATCGGCGTCACCTTGATGGATGCAATTTTCATGACAGGTTCGAGTCGACGCGCTGGGTTGTACAGATTAGGAAGGTAAACGTTTACCTCACGAGAGCTTAGCCGCTGCTCGCCCCCGTTGTCAATCGCTCCCGTCCTGGAAGTCTTGCCTGGGAAGTTCCAGCGCTGGCCAACGCGCTATGCTTGCGCCATTCCAGTCAATCGTTAACCTTCATGCCCTCATCCCGGACGGCGCGACCGCGTTCGCCCACCATCCGCGACATCGCTGCCGCCGCGGAGGTGTCAGTCGCGACGGTGTCGAAATTCATCAACGGACTGAAGCGTTTTTCGCCGAAGGTCGAGGCCAGGATCACCGCGGCGATCGATCAGTTCGGCTATCGCTCGAATCCGTTGGCGCGCAGCATGATCACCGGGCGAACCATGGCCATCGGCGTGGTGATTCTCGACATACGAAACCCCCACTTCACCGGAATCGTCAAAGGCGCGAACCGCGCTGCGGTGCGCGCCGGCTTCAACCTGCTGTTCGTCGACACCGAGGAAGGTGGAACGGCGGAGCGCCCACTGCTGGAAGCGGTGGCTGGGCGCGTGGACGGGCTGATCGTCAGTTCGCGCCTTCCCGAGGATTCGATCACCTGGCTCGGCGACCTCGGCAAGCCCGTCGTGTTCTTCGGGAAGTTGGGCAGACTCGGAATCCATAGTGTCAGCGGCGACGGCTTCAGCGCGGCGTTCATGCTCGGCCGACATCTGGTTGAACTCGGTCATCGGCGGCTCGCCTACGTGGGTTTTCCGGGCTCACGCTGGAACCAGGAACGACTGCGTGGCTTGAAGGAGGCGCTGATCGGCACTGACGTGGCATTGGAGGCCTTTGACGTCAGCACCCCGATGGCCGAAGCGGGTGAAGAGGTGGCGTCGGCGGTGCTGATGGGCGCGACGCGGTTCGACGCGATCGTCGCCTACAACGACTTGGTGGCGCTCGGACTGATGAGCGAAGCGCGCGCGCTCGGCGTGCGAATCCCGGAGGATGTGTCAATCGCCGGATTCGACAACATCCTGTACGGTCGCTTCTCGTATCCCACGTTGACGACGGTGGACTTGCACAGCGAGCGCATGGGGGAGTTGGCGGTGGAACGCCTGCTGCAGGTCATCGCCGGCACGTTGACGCCCTTCGACGAGACACTTGCGGCCAGACTCGTGCCGCGCGATTCGACGAGCCGACGGCTGCCGGAGCAACGGTCGGCTCGCGACTCCCCTGCAGCGGCCTTGTCGTCACCTCGGACGAGGCCTTCGCGGCCGAGCCGGAAGAGCTGATCCGGGTCTTGGTGGTCACCTCCCGGGCGCGGCGTTCAGGTTGCCCCGGCGAGCGCCGCCGCTCGCGGCTGCAGGTCAGACGAGTCCCCATCGCCGCGCCTGTGCCCCCATTGAGGGGACCCCCCAATTCCGAAGCCCGGACCGGCCGATGACAATATTGAAACGACGTTCCATTTCAAGAGACTGAGAAGGCGAAGATGCGTGTTGCGCTGTTTGGCGAATGTATGCTGGAGCTGCGAGGCCAGGCCTTCGGGGTGATGCACCAGGGATTCGGCGGCGACACCCTGAACACCGCTGTCTATCTTGCGCGCTGTGCGCCGGCAAGCCGACTTCAGGTCAGCTATGCCACTGCGCTGGGCGATGACGCCTTGAGCGACGGCATGCTCGCCCGCTGGGTGCAGGAGGGCATCGACACGAGCCTCGTGCGGCGCATCCCCGGCCGCCTGCCCGGTCTTTACCAGATCGACGTGGACGCACGGGGCGAGCGCAGCTTCAGCTATTGGCGCGAACATAGCGCGGCGCGAGCCTATTTCGACGCGCCTCGGACCCCGCTCGAATCGGACTTTCACGATTTCGGCGCTTTCTACTTCAGCGGCATCAGTCTGGCGATCCTCCCTCCTGCGGGGCGCGAGCGTCTGTTCGCGCAGTTGCAGCGCCTGCGCGACCATGGCAGTGCAATCATCTTCGACAACAATTTTCGTCCGCGCCTGTGGTCCGACGCCATCGAAGCGAGGGCGGCCTTCGGGCGAGCCTTTGCGCTCGCGAGCCTGGCTTTGGTGACGGTCGACGATCATCAGGCGCTGCACGGCCTGGCCACGCCGGATGAAGCCGTGCGCGCGGCGCAGGCGCTGGAGGTCGATGAGATCGTCCTCAAGCGCGGTGCCTTGCCGACGCTGCTGCGCGGCGATGCCGAGGCGGCCTGGCAGGAGGTTGCGACAGAGCACGTCGAGCATGTCGTCGACACGACGGCCGCCGGCGATTCGTTTGCAGCAGGCTACCTGAGCCGGCGTCTGCTCGGTGCCGACGCCGCCGAGTCCGCGCGCTTCGCCAACCGCCTGGCGGCGCGCGTGATCCGGAATCAGGGGGCGTTGATTCCGCGCGAAGTCATGGCCGATCTCTCTGGCAGCGTGGAGAATCGATAGGCGGTCACCGAGCGGAAGACCTGGCCGGGTGCCAGGCGCGTGCTCGGAAAGCCGGCGTGGTTGGGGCTGTCCGGCAAATGCTGGGTCTCGAAGGCAAGCCCGTCGTGCCGCTGGTAGGCGATGCCCTCGCTGCCGACCTCGCTCCCGTCGAAGCCATTGCCGCTGTTGAACTGCGCGGACGGCTCCGTGGAGCTGATTTCCAGACGGCGGCCGCTGCCCAGCTCATCCACGCGCAGCACCGGCCGCAAGCGACTGTCCCAACGCGCGAACAGGAGGCTGTGGTCGAAGCCTGCGGGTTGGCCAAGCAGCGCGTCACCGGCGGCAAGCCGCGCCGCGACCGACACCGGATGCGAGAAGTCGAGCACGGTGCCTTGCACGGGCGCGAGCTCGCCGGTCGGAATGCGCAGGGCATCGGTGACTGCGTAGCGGTCCGCGGCGATGCTGAAGCGATGCTGCGCCAGGCCATGCGCGCCGGCGCCGGCCAGGTTGAAGAACACATGGTTGGTCGGATTGAGCACCGTCGGCGCATCCGTGGTGGCCGTGTACTCGATGCGGAACTCGTTGCGGTGACGCATCAGGCGATAGGTCGCCAGAAGGCGAAGTCGGCCCGGGAATCGCTGGTCGCCGGCAGGGCTGTCCATCTCGTAGACCGAGCCGAGCGAAGCGGGGGCTGAGAAGTCACGGCGCCGCCAGACCCGCTTGTCATAGCCGTCCGGGTCGGCGTGCAGATAGACGCCCTTGGCATTGGCCTGCAGCTGCACTTCATGCCCGTCCAGAGAGAACCTGGCCGCGCCGATGCGGCCGGCGTAGCGCCCCATGACTGCGCCGTAGCGATGATGGGTGACCTCGAGCGCGGCCAGCGTGGGCAGGCTCAGCACGACGTTGAGCGGCTGGCCATGTCGATCCGGCACCACGATGGCGGTCAGGGTCGCGCCGTAGTCGACGTAGTCCACCTGCATGCCCAGAGCGTTGCGCAGCACCACCTTCTGCACCGTCGAGCCGCTGCGCGTGAGGCCCCAGTCCTGCACCTGCACGTCATCGGGCCGGATGGCCCCGGTGCCCAGGGCGAGCGAGAGGAATTGGCCAGTTGCCACGCCAGCCAATGTCCTCGTGCGCATCGTCAGAACTTCATGTCGAAGCGCACGGACTCGTAGCGCCAGGCGTCGCGCGCCGGCGTCCACGTCGTGGTGGCGACGGTGACCGGCGGGTTCGGTGCCTTGGCGTTCCAGCTGCCCAGGCCGGTGAAGCCGGTCAGCGCGTAGTGCCGGTTGAACACGTTGTTGACGAAGAAGCTGAGCCGGTACTTTTCGGCGTTGTCCTTGAAGCCGAAGCCGAGATTGAGAATACCGACCGCAGGCGCCTCGAGCGACGGATCCTGGTTGATGTTGGTCATCACCTTGCTCTGGTAGCGCCAAGTCCCCGTGAAGAATTCCTTCAATGCGTCATCCAGCGCGAGGTCGTACTGGCCCGAGACTGTCGCCTTGTACTTCGGCGCATTCGGCATCACGCCGCCCGCCAGGTTCTGGACGTTCTGGCCGCCGTACGCGGGGTCCTTCAGCTGGCAGGCGGCATTGAAGCCCCCATTGGTCGTCGCGGCCACGGCGTAGCACGGCGCGTTGGGCCACTTGGTGACCGTCGCCACGGTGTAGGCGAAGTTGGCGCTGAAGAGGAAGGCGGGCGTGATCAGCCCTGCGATGTCGGCTTCGAGGCCATGCGTCTGCACGCCGCCGATGCTGTTCAGGCGGGTCACATAGGTCGTCGTGCCGGGCAGGTAGCTGCCCGAGTTCTGCTGGTAGTCGTCGAAGATCGACTTGAAGGCCGCCAGGTTGACGGTCAGCCGGTTCTCGAAGAAGTTGCCCTTCATGCCCAGCTCGATCGTCTTGCCCCTCTCGGAATGCACCGGCTGTTGTACCGCCGTGGCGGCGTTCAGGCTGCTGGTGATGTCGTAGGCCTCGCCCTTGTAGCCGGTCGCGCCCATCACGTAGGCCATCAGGCCGCGTGTGAACTGATGCTGGTAGCTGAGCTTGCCGGTGGTCGAATTCTCCCCATTGCCGCGGCTCGAGAACTCGGACGTCGGCGTCCAGGCGACGGGCGGGGCGGCGCCGAGCTGCATGTCGTAGCCGGAAATCTGCCTGTTGAAGCGGAGCCCGCCCAAGACGGTGTCATCCGGCGTGATGGCGTAGCTGACCTGGCCGAACACGGCCGTGTTGCGGTTGTAGGTGCTGCCGTAGTATTGGACCGGCGTCGTCAACGCGATGCCGTTGTACCCGCGCACGAAGTGGCGGTCGACGACGTTCTCGCCGAACCAGAGGCCCGCCACGTAGCGCCACTTCCCGGCATCGGGCGACGTGAGCCGGAGTTCCTCGCTGTTGGACTTGATGTCGTACTGGCCGTACTGCACGTAGCCTGCGTCGACGCCGGCGGGCTTCCCGTTGGCCAGCGGGTAGTACTCCAGCGTCGGCACATCGACGAAGTCCTGGTCGCGGTAGTCGTTGGCCGTGTAGTGCTCCGTCGAGGTGATGGAAGTCAGCGCCGTGCCGTCGGGGAAATCGTAGTTGACCCGCAGGCCGATACCCCTGTCGTTGGACGTCAGACCCGTCGGGTAGTCGTTGCGGATGTCGCGGTTGTCCGGTCCGATGGGAATGCCCGAAAGGAGTTGAGACGCCGGCAAGTTGGAGACGTTGGACAGCAGCGCGCCTTGGATGGGCGTGAAGCTCGTGGGCACCAGAACACAGCAGTTCGCGACCGTGTGGTTGTAGCGCGGCGAGAGCTGAACCTCCAGCTCCTGCGTCGGACGCCAGACCAGCTTGCCCATGAAGGTCTTCCCCGACGAGCCGTTGACCCACCCGCCCGTGGTCAGGTTGCGCACGTTGCCCTCGAAGTCGTCGTCGCTGGCGGCGATGCGAAAGCCGATGGTGTCGGAGACATTGCCCCCGTACGACAGGCTGGTCCGGTACTCGCGGTCAGTCGTGAGCATCCCGCTCACGGCGCCATGCAGCGGGCCGCCGACCGGCTCCGTGATGATGTTGACGGCGCCGGCGATGGACGCCTTGCCATAGAGCGTGCTCTGCGGGCCTTTGATGATTTCGATCCGCGCGGCGTCGGCCAGATCCTTGAACGCCATGAACTGCAGGCCCATGGGAATGTCGTCCACCGTGACCGACACGTCGGATTCGACGCCGATGCCGATCGAGCTGGTGCCGATGCCGCGCATGTTGATGCCGTTGTTGGCCGGCGTCGTGCCATAGGTGATGCTCAGCGCCGGCGACAGCAGCGCAATGTCGTCGAAGCTTCGGACGTTGTTGCGTTGCAGGTCTTCGGTGTTCATCACGGAGATGGCCAGGGGAACCTGCTCGAGCCGTTCAACACGCTTGTTGGCGGTGATGATCACGGTGGCGAGTGCGTTGCGCTCGCCACCCGTGCTCGCGTTGCTGTCACTGGCGGCCTTGGCCGGTGCCGGCGCGGCTTGTTGCGCACTGGCCGCCGCCGCGGGCGCGGAGGCAGCCTGCTGGGCATATGCCGCCGATTGCAGCAGGAACAGCGTGGTCGTGGCACAGCTCACCGCGGAAAGTCGTGGCAGGTATGACGATCCCGTCTTGTCTCGCATGATGTCTCCGATGTCGATATGTTGAAGTGCTTCTAACGGGGTTCTGCGCATGCGGACGTAGGCCGCCTGCTCGAACCAATCAGTGGTAGCTCAGGGTCCAGGTGACCGAGAGCGGCGCGTCCAGCTCGAAGTCGAGCCTGTCGCAATGGATATGGGTTTGCATGGCCCCTTCGGGTGAGCGGTCCTGCGCGCCCGCGGGGCCTGCCTGGCAATGGTCAAGGCCGGTGACCTCGAAGCGCGAAACGCGGCCCGATGCAAACTCGGTGGCCAGCCCTTCCTGGCGGGGCTCTCCGGAAAACGATGCGAAATCCAGCGCGAGCTTCTTCACCTTCAGCGCCGCTTTCGCCGTGAAGCGATCGACGCGGACGATCCTGCCCGGCTCGAAGCGGTAGGTCGTGTCCACCTGGATTCGCGCATCCTTGATGGGCTTGATCTGACCCAGCCTGGCCAGTTCATCCTGGTGTGTCGCCACGTCGAAATGCCCTCCGCCGTCGTGAGCCTCGATGTCCTTGAAGAACGCGGCGGGCAAGAGTTGCGTACCGTCATCGAGTTCGAACTTCGGCAGCAGCTGGGCCAGCGCCGCGCCGCTGTCGGGCGTGCCGGCGACCAGGCCTTGCGCGAACGGCAGCGCGTAGTACGGGCCGTTGGCGTACTGGCCGCCTCCGCCATTGATGAACGGCAGACTGAAGAGGGTTGCGTCGTCGCGCCACATCACCAGGGCGCGCTCGTACTCACCCTTGGCGAACCACACCAGCAGGAAGGGCGGTCGAGTCTTGTCCACCCACGCCTGCAGGTCCGCGACAGGCGCCTTGCCCTTGAAGCCGCAGGCGTTCCACAGCTGGTTGGCGGCCATCAGTTGATGCAGCAAGGAGAAGTTCTCGCCCAGGATCCGGTTCTTGCCGCGATAGCTGTCGGTGCGCCGGCCCTCGTTCCACATGTCGACCGAATGAATCGCCGGGTTGAACCAGAAGTCGGCGTACTTGGCGGCGATGTGGCTGGCGTAGGCGTAGGCGTGAACCTGCTCGTCGGGCGTGAGCACGCCCAATGCGCTCGCGGCAGAGAGGATCTCCAGCGGCGCGGTGTCGCCGTACGGTCCGAGGCTGCGGCCAAAGCTGAAGCCGTCGCCGCGCGGGTTGGCGAACATCAACGCGATGTCGACCGAACGTCGCAGCATGGCCTTGATCTCGTCGGTCACCGGCATGCCGGTCTCCATGAAGCGCTCGCAGATCTCGGCGATCAGCAGGATGCTGTAGCGGTCGAATCGGCCCTCGCCATCGGTCTCGTCCGAGAACCCGTAGGCGCCCGAGAAGCGCTTGTAGTGATCCATCATGCGAGCCAGCAATCGCTGGCTGCCGGACTCGTCCTCCCAACCGAGCAGGTACCGCAGCCGCGCGACGCCGAACGCGACGCCGTAGTAGTTGGTGGGCAGGTTGATCAGCGCGAGCTCGGGCACTCGCACGAAGCTTCGCCAGTCGAGTTGCTGCCTGAGGCGGCGCAGCGTGGTGGGGTCGACCGCCTGTTCGAGCAGGCCGGCGACCTGCAGCTTGCGCAACGCCAGCAGGTAGTAGTAGATGCCCCAGGTATGGTTGTCCATGCCGGCGGTCAAGTCGGCGAGGGCGCGGAACGCTGCCAGGTCGTGCTTGAGCGCGGCCTGATCCGAGGTCGCGTGCGCCTCGATCAGGTCGCTCATGCCGAGCGCGATCTTGCCGGGCATGAACTTGTCGCTGGCGTCGAGCACGCGCACGCCGTCGAGCTGCATCCGGCCGCGCTCGGCGACCAGTCGCGAGAGCAGGTCGTCGAGTTGCGGCACCAGCCGGGACTGGACGATCTGATCCATCGCGCCGTCTGCGAAGGCGGGGCTGCAGCAAGCCAGGGCCAGCCCGCCGGCGAGCAGGATCTGGCGCAGCGCGGACGATGCGGACTGCAATAGGGACGACAAGACGACGCGCTCCTGCTCAAGATGTGCCGACCCCCGCCGCGTACCCGTCATGACACGGGGCGGAGCTCGCGAGACATATCGAGGGTGAACAAGAGACGGCGTCAGGCCGCTCGGTGGTTCGTGACCTCAGAACACCAGGTGACTCGTGATCGACGCGGGCAGCCAGTGGAGATGGCTGCGATGCCGGTCACGAGGGGGAGGGCCGTGAAGGTGGCCCGCTGGCGGGGTCAGGCGGTGCGCCTGGCCTCGTCGAGGGAGGTCCCGCCAATCGCGCGACCGAGCGATGGCGCCGTGCCGGCATTGGCATGGAAGACCGTCATGCGCAGGGAACGCCTGCGTTCAGGACGGGCGGCAAACGATGCCGCCGCCATCGGCGGGGCAGTCACGATCTTCAGTTGCTTCATCTATGTCTCCGTCTTGATTTCTTCTGACGGGCTGGAAGGGCTGCGCCTTCTCGAGCCACCCAACGTGCCCTTCGGATCACATCGCGTTCAGAGGTAGTCCTCGCGCGGTGGCGAGAACTGGTCCAGCAACATGCTGCCGGCCTCCAGCGCCTTCACGCCATGCATGTGCAAGTGCGGCGCAATGAAGGCATCGCCGGCCTTGAGTACGCGCTTGATGCCATCGACCTCGGCTTCGAACGATCCCGAGACCACGAAGGCGATCTGGTCGTGGGTGTCGTGTTCATGCGGCGTCCCGATGGCGCCCTGGTCGAACTGCACCAGTACCGACATCAACTGGGAGGTATGGCCGACGATCTTGCGGCGGATGCCTCCGCCCAGTTCGGTCCAGGGGGTGCTGCTGTCGAAGTAGGGGCTCATGCGATTTCCCGGGCTCATAAGAAGCTTCATGGAGGGCTGCTGGGCTGTACTATAGCGACTGACGAAAAAAATGGAACAGCGGTTCACTAATTAAAAACCATTATTCCGGGAAAGCACCAACCTGAGGTAGTCTTGCGGCCGTCCCCTCGGGGTTCGGCACCTTTTCTCATCCCAGCACCACGCTGACAGACCATGCAAATCCGCCAAGCGATCCACAGCGAACACGCCCGCACCCTGGACACCGAAGGCCTGCGCCGGCACTTCCTCGTCGAGGACATCTTCCAGCCAGACGCAGCGACGCTCACCTACAGCCAGATCGACCGCATCATCGTCGGCGGCATCCACCCGGTGAAGAGCGCCGTTCGCTTCGCGCCCGAACTCGGCCGCCACACCGGCACCGACTTCTTCCTGCAGCGCCGCGAGCTGGGCCTGATCAACATCGGCGGCGCGGCGCGCGTGACGGTCGATGGCCACGTCTTCGACGTCGGACCGCGCGAAGCGCTGTACGTGGGGCAAGGCGCGCGTGACGTGACCTTCGAGTCGGTCGACGCGGGCCGGCCGGCCAGGCTCTGGTTCAATTGCGCGCCGGCGCACACCGCCTACCCACATCGCAAGGTGACATTGGCCGAGGCTTCGCCCGAAACGCTCGGCTCGCCCGCGACCAGCAATCGCCGCACGATCCACAAGTTCCTGGTGCCGGACGTGCTTCCGACCTGCCAGCTGCTGATGGGCATGACCCAGCTCGAGCCCGGCAGCCTCTGGAACACCATGCCGTGCCACACGCACGAGCGCCGCATGGAGGTGTATTTCTACTTCGACATGAACGACGACGCGGCGGTCTTCCACATGCTCGGCGAGCCCACGCAGACACGCCACCTCGTCGTGCGCAACGAACAGGCCGTGATCAGCCCGAGCTGGTCCATCCATTCGGGCGTGGGCACGCAGGCCTACACCTTCATCTGGGGCATGGTGGGCGAGAACCAGGTCTTCAAGGACATGGACCACGTCCCGATGAGCGCGCTGCGCTGATCCAGCCGGAACCCAACATGATCCTCGACAATTTTCAATTGACCGGTCAGGTCGCGATCGTCTCCGGCTGCAACACGGGATTGGGACAGGGCATGGCGCTGGCGCTGGCGCAGGCCGGTGCGGACATCGTCGGCATCAATGTCTCGGCCCCCGAAGAGACGCGCGAACAGGTGGAGGCCACCGGCCGTCGATTCACGGACCTGCGCGCTGACCTGGCCGACATCGCCAGCATTCCCGGCCTGATCGACGAGGCGAAGGCGCGGCACGGGCGCGTCGACATCCTGGTCAACAACGCCGGCATCATCCGGCGCGAAGACGCCATCAAGTTCTCCGAGAAGGACTGGGACGACGTCATGGACCTGAACTTGAAGACGGTGTTCTTCTTCTCGCAGGCTGTAGCCAGGCACTACATCGCCCAGGGCGGCGGCGGCAAGATCATCAACGTCGCGTCGATGCTGTCCTTCCAGGGCGGCGTGCGGGTGCCTTCGTACGCGGCGTCCAAGAGCGGCGTGGTCGGCATCACGCGGGCGATGGCCAACGAGTGGGCTGGCCACCGCATCAACGTCAACGCGATCGCGCCGGGATACATGGCCACCAACAACACGGCCGCGTTGCGCGCGGACGAGAGCCGCAACGTCTCCATCCTGGAGCGCATCCCGGCTGGACGCTGGGGCGTCCCGGCCGATCTGGCCGGCCCGGTTGTGTTCCTGGCATCGCGCGCGTCCGACTACGTCAATGGCTATACCGTTGCCGTCGACGGAGGCTGGCTGGCGCGCTGATCGTGCACGGCAGACGCCTGATGTCGCTCGAAGCTTGGACGAATGTGGCCAGAAGCGGATAATTGCCCAATCTGAAACGTAAGTTCAAAGAAGTCAAAACGCATGGATGACGAGTCTCTAGAAGGCAAGCAGCCCGAGTCCGTGGCAGCCGTTCTGAAAGTGTTTGCGATCCTGCAGGCACTGGCGCAGCGCAGCGAGATCGGCATTTCCGACCTCTCCGTCAAGCTCGCCATGCCCAAGGCGACGGTCTACCGTTTCCTGCAGACCATGAAGACCCTGGGTTTCGTGCGCCAGGAGTCCGACAGCGAGCAATACGGGCTTGCCATGAAGCTCTACGAACTGGGCAGCAAGGCGTTGGTCAACCCAGATCTGATCGACCTGGCCAAGCACCATATGCAGATGCTCGCCGACCAGACCGGCGAGACGGTGCATCTGGGCACGTTGATCGACAGCGAGATCATCTATGTGCACAAGGTCGACTCGCGCCACATGTTGGGCATGTATTCGCGCATCGGCCGACGCGCGCCGCTGCATTGCACGGCCATCGGCAAGGTGCTGATGGCTTGGGAGCACCCAGGGCGGCGGGACCTCATTCTGGCGGATGCCAAGTTCACGCGCTTCCGCGACAAGACCATCGTCGATCGCGCTGCCTATCTCGAGGAATTGAGCCGGGTGCGAGCGCAGGGATATGGCGAAGATCGCGAAGAGTTCGACGACCACATCCGCTGCCTCGGCGTGCCCATCTTCGACCGGCTCGGTCAGCCGGTCGCGGGCCTGAGCGTGTCGTTTCCGACGTTCCGCTACGACGAAGCGGCCGCTCCGAAAGTCGTGGCGATGCTGCACGCGGCCAGCCGCGACATCTCCGCACATCTCGGTTGTACGGAGAACCCGCTGGATCTTGACAAGGCTGTTGGTTCCAAGCCGCGCACAGTGCGCCGCACCAAGGCCTGAGCACGGACGGCCGAGCGGTCGACCAGGCCTGCCAACGCAAGCGCAAGCAATCTGAAGATTGCTGAACCGGCGCTGCGCGCGGGGGCGGTTGAGTGCGCATTTCTCGGCCTGTCGTGCACTCCCTCGGTCGACAAAGATCATGTCGTGTCGACTCGACGACAAAGCGCTCGCGCGGTGGTGGCGATGTCGAGGCACTTGGCCTCAGGGCACACCCCAATGACAAATAGAAACGAAAGACCGATAAATAAGGAACGACGTTTCATATTAGTGGGCAAGCGCGAAATGCGTGCTGCCTTGTTCGCCGAATGCATGTTGACGTGCCGCGGGCCAGCCTTTGAAGACATGCACCAGGTCTTTGGCGTTGATGCCTTGAGCACCATCGTTTGCCGAGCGCGCTGCGCGCCGGAGTGCTCGCGCGCCGCAAGGCATCGGCCCATTCATCGACCAAGTTCTCGGAGAGAGACCAACAGCTGCAAGTTCGAGGGCAAGCGGCGCCTTGTTCAACCACTACGGAGATCCACCATGAATGAACGAATGAAATCGGCCCTTCTCACAGGCCTTGTCAGCGGCCTTCTCGCGGGCTGCGGCGGAGGCGACGAGCCGCCAGAATCCTTGGCGGCGAGTGCGGATCGATCCTTTGCGGAGAGCATCAGCAAGACCAAGGCGCCTGGCCAGAATTTCAACCTCGCGCCATTCACGCTGCAACTGCCCACGGGTTCAGCAGACCATCCCGACATGATCTCCGGATCCGCACTCAC
>JABCYW010000014.1 GCA_013289985.1 Betaproteobacteria bacterium
CGACGCGTCCTCGCACTATCTGTTCAGCCCGCCCGCCGAGGCCGCGCTCGACGCGCCGCCGCCGGTGATGGTGTGCGTCAGCAAGCAGGGCCGGCCGCGCCTGGCCGGCCGCGGAGACTGCGATTGAGCGCCGCCCGGCCGCCCGAAGGCGCTCGCACCGCAGCCGCCAGGCGGAGGGTAGCCGAATGAGCGCCCCTCGACGGATTCGTGCGTCGCTCGTCGCGAGAGGCCGCGGCGTGACCGGCGCCGCGCATCGGACGGCCGGCACCGTCCGTCGCGACATGGCGCGGGCGCCGGAGACGCTACATTCAGACTCGCCGTGGCGCCGCCTGTCCGCGCCGGACCTCCTGCGCCGTCATGAACCCGTCTCCCGTCGTCACCGTTCGCCTTGCCCGGCATCGCCGCCCCGGCGGCTTCACGCTGGTCGAGCTGATGGTCACGGTGGCGGTGGCGTCGCTCCTCATCGCGCTGGGCGTGCCCTCGTTCCTGCGCGCGCTGGGACGGCACGCGATCATGGCGCAGGCCGAGGAGCTCCAGGATGCCGCGCGCATCGGCCGCAACGAGGCGATGAAGCGCAGCGGGCCGGTGGTGCTGTGCCGCACCGAGGCCACCAGTCCCGGGCATTGCGCCGGCACGCCGGGCAGCTGGCAGACCTGGCTGCTGTTCGCCGACGTCGGGCGCGGCGGCGCGTTCGCGGCCGGCGATCCCATCCTGCGCCAGCACGTGGACGTCTCCGGGCGCATGACGGTCAGCAGCGAGGCCTCCGCCATCCGTTTCGAATCCACCGGCATCGCGCATGCGGACAACGGCGGCGCGGTGATCGTCCTGGGCCCCGCGGGCGGCGCGGCCGACACGCCGGCCACCGATCGCGCGCTGCGGCGCCAGGTGTGCATCAACCCGCGCGGCGCGGTGGCCATCGTCGAGGGCGAGGCCACATGCCCCTGACATTCCCGCCAACCCGCGCGCGGGCGTCCGGCTTCTCGCTGGTGGAGGTGCTGGTGGCGATGTTCGTCGTCGCCATGGGCATCCTCGCGCTGGCCGGCCTGCTGCAGGCCTCCACGCGCTACGCGAAGATGAGCGAGCTGCGCTCCAACGCCACGCTGCTGGCCAACGACATCGCCGACCGCATGCGCGCCAACGCCGTGGGCGCGCAGCTCGGCGTGCTCGGCTACGACAGCACCGGGAAGGCGTTTCCCACGACCGTCGCCGCGCCCCACTTGGCCTGCACCAGCGAGGCGCCGTGCGACCCCACCGATCTCGCCAGGGCCGACATGGCCGACTGGACGGCCCGCGTGCGCGCCACGCTGCCCAAGGGCTCGGCCTGGATCCAGTTCCGCGCCGGCAAGGCGCCCGCGCCCGACTCCCTCGACGTGTGGGTGGGCTGGGCCGATCCGCTCACGCTGGCGCCGGGCATCTCCACCGATCGTTCGGGCACCGAATGCCCGCCCGGCTGGAAGGCCGCCGAGCCCTCGGTGCGCTGCGTGTACCTGCAGGTGACGCCATGACGCGCCGCCTGCCCGCGCGCGCGCCGCGCCCCCAGGCCGGCTTCACGCTGGTCGAGATGATGGTGGCGCTGGCCATCGGCCTGGCCGTCATCGGCGCGCTGATCGGCGCCTACCTCGTGTCGTTCCAGAGCGGCCGCCACAGCGACGCGATGGTGCAGATCACGGAAGACGCCACGCTGGCGCTCAACGTGATGCGCCAGCAGGTGGCCCAGGCCGGCTTCAGCCAGCCGCACGGCGTGGGCGAGGGCGGCGGGCTGGTGCTGCACGCCTTCCCCGCGGTCTTCGGCTGCGAGGCCGCCAACTTCAACGACCTGCAGGCGGCCATCGGCGCGCCTGCCAACTGCAGGCTCGCCAGTGCCGACCCGAACGCGCCGGACGCGCTGGAGGTGGCCTACGAAGGCAGCGTGCTCGCGGGCTCGGCATCCAACGGCATCCTGGGCGGCACCGGAGGCAAGCAGCCACTCGACTGCCTCGGCAACTCGTTTCCCAAGACGCACGACGACGCCACCGGCGACGACTACTGGCTGGACGACAGCAAGTTCTACGTCGCCGACGGCAGCCTCTGGTGCCATGGCCCCGGCAACGCGGCCGGGGCGGCCGTGGTGCAGAACGTGGAGACCCTGCAGGTCACCTACGGCATGGCGTCCGCGCCGGTCGGATCGCCGGGCTCCAGCCAGGTCATCTACTACGGCGCCGCGCCGCCGGCCGGATCGCCGCTGTGGGCCAACGTGGTCTCGGTGAACCTGTGCGTGCAGGTGCGCAGCGCCGCCAAGGTGCTCGACAGGCAGCAGGCGCCCACGCTGGGCGGCTGGGTCGATTGCCGCAACGCGCGCCAGACGTCCACTGACGGCTACCTGCGCCGCACCTTCTCCACCACCGTCGTGCTGCAGAACAGGCTGTCGTGAAGGCCCGCTCCCGCGCCCATCCGTCCGCCCGCGTCACGCCTGGCCGTGTGCCCGCGCGTGCGGACGCACGAGGCTTGCGCCCGGGCGCGCGAGGTTTCTCGCTGATCGTCGCGATGCTGATGCTCGCGGTCATCGGCCTGGCCTCGGCCGCCATCATGCGCAACGCCACCAGCGGCGACCAGGTGGCCAACAACAACCGCCTGCAGACGCAGGCCAACCAGTACGCCCAACTGGCGCTGCGCTGGTGCGAGAACCAGATGGCGCTGGACGCGGCGTCGCGCGCGGTGCCGCTGCTGCCCGCCGTCGATCCACCCGCGTGGACGGTCCGCCAGAACTGGAGCACCACCGCAGGCTCGCATGGGGCCCACACGCTGGCCGCGAGCGACCTGGGCGGCACGGTGCAGCCGCGCGTCGCCCCGCAATGCCTCATGGAAGCCACGGCGGTGCCCAACGTCTATACGGTCACCGCGCGCGGCTACAGCGCCGACTGGAACGGCGACCCGACGACGGGCGCCACCCGCAACGGCTCGTCGGTGTGGCTGCAGGCCACGGTCTACGCCGAGGGCGCGGGCGGCGCCGCGACGGATCCGGCCGCGACCATCGCCGCCGCCAACGGCCCGCTGAGCGTGCGCCAGCGCGTGTGGCAGCAACTGCTGACGCCGCCGTTCTGACGCGCGTCACCTGGCCCGCGCCATGCGTTCGCGCCACCTGCGCCACGGATTCACGCTGATCGAGCTGATGATCGCGATGGCCGTGCTCGCCATCCTCGCGGCGGTCGCGTTGCCCGCGTTCTTCGAGAGCATCGCCCGCGCCAGCCGCGGCGAGATGCAGGCGGCGTTGCTGGAGGATGCGGGCTACATGCAGCACTACTACGCGTCGCATGACGCATTCATGGACACGCCGCCGCCCCGGCTTCCCGCCGCGCGCACGCCGCGCACGGGCGCTGCCAGCTACGCGATCGCGGTGAGCGTGCCGGCCGGCGATCCGACGTCCTTCGTGCTCACCGCGCGGCGCACGGGTTCGATGAGCACGGATGCCTGCGGCGACTTCACGCTCGACTCGCTGGGGCGGCGCGGCCTCGCGCCGGGCACGGCCGCCGCGGGACGCGACGTCGCGACCTGCTGGCGCTGAACGGCAGCATGAAAAACCCGGCGCTCAGGCCGGGTTCCGCGAGGCTCAGATGTCCTTGATCAGCCGGCTGAACTCGTCGACATCCTCGAAGCTCCGGTACACCGAGGCGAAGCGCACGTAGGCCACCTTGTCCAGCCGCTTCAGCTCGCGCATCACCAGTTCGCCGACGCGTGTGGACGGCACTTCGCGCGCGCCCGTGCCCATCAGCTTGTCCTGGATGCGCTCGATGGCCGCGTCGATCTGCTCGATGCTCACCTGGCGCTTGCGCAGCGCGAGCGTCATCGAGCCGCGCAGCTTGGCCGGATCGAAGTCGACCCGCGCGCCGCTCTTCTTCACGATGGACGGGAACGCCATCTCGGCGCGCTCGTAGGTCGTGAAGCGCTTGTCGCACTTCAGGCAGCGGCGGCGGCGCCGGACGACGTCGCCCTCGTCCGATTCGCGGGTCTCGGCGACCTGCGTCTCGTCGTGACTGCAATAGGGGCAGCGCATGGGGCGACGTGGCCTGTGGGATCAGCGGTAGACGGGGAAGTCGCGCGTCAGCGCTTCCACCTTGGCGCGCACCTCGGCCAGGCGGGCCGGATCGTTCGGCGCGTCGAGCACGTCGGCGATCAGGTGTGCCGTGGCGCGGGCCTGGTCTTCCTTGAAGCCACGCGTGGTGAGCGCCGGGGTGCCCAGGCGGATGCCGCTGGTGACCATCGGCTTTTCCGGGTCGTTGGGGATCGCGTTCTTGTTGCAGGTCATGTGCGCGTCGCCCAGGATGCGCTCGGCGTCCTTGCCGGTGATGCCCTTGGCGCGCAGGTCGACCAGCATCACGTGGCTCTCGGTGCGACCCGAGACGATGCGCAGGCCGCGCTCGATCAGCGTCTTCGCGAGCACGTCGGCGTTCTTCACCACCTGCTGCTGGTAGGCCTTGAAGCCGGGTTGCAGCGCCTCCTGGAACGCGATGGCCTTGCCGGCGATCACGTGCATCAGCGGGCCGCCCTGCAGGCCGGGGAAGATGGCCGAGTTGATCTGCTTGGCGAACGCGTCCTTCATCAGGATGATGCCGCCGCGCGGGCCGCGCAGGCTCTTGTGCGTGGTGGAGGTGACGACGTCGGCGTGCGGCACCGGGTTCGGGTAGACGCCCGCGGCGATCAGGCCGGCGTAGTGCGCCATGTCGACCATGAAATACGCGCCCACTTCCTTGGCGATCTTCGAGAAGCGCTCGAAGTCGATGCGCAGCGCGAAGGCCGAGGCGCCGGCGATGATCAGCTTGGGCTTGTGCTCGCGCGCGGTACGCTCCATCGCCTCGTAGTCGATGTCCTCGGCCGCGTTCAGGCCGTAGCTGACGACCTTGAACCACTTGCCGCTCATGTTGAGCGCCATGCCGTGCGTCAGGTGGCCGCCTTCGGCCAGGCTCATGCCCATGATGGTGTCGCCGGGCTGCAGCAGGCCCAGGAACACGGCCTGGTTGGCCTGCGAGCCGGAGTTGGGCTGCACGTTGGCGTTTTCCGCGCCGAACAATTGCTTGACGCGATCGATGGCCAGTTGCTCGACGACGTCGACGTTCTCGCAGCCGCCGTAGTAGCGCTTGCCCGGGTAGCCTTCGGCGTACTTGTTGGTGAGCTGCGAGCCCTGCGCGGCCATGACGGCCGGCGAGGTGTAGTTCTCCGAGGCGATCAGCTCGATGTGCTGTTCCTGGCGGAGGTTCTCGGCCTGGATGGCGGCCCAGATGGCGGGGTCAACGTTGGCGATCGTCGATTGTTGGCGGTCGAACATGGAGGTTCCTTGGATTGAGGGCAATTCGGGCGCATCGGTTGGGCCTCGCTGGCGTCCGCCCGGACGCGTGCATGCGCCCCAGGGCAGTTGGAGGTTCCAGCGGTGCGCGAAAGACGCGCTGCCCAGGCGAACGGCTGACAAGGCAGGCCGGACATCGCATGACGCCCGCCGCCCTTCGCGCTTCCCGGTGGTGGCCCACCTCGCAACCCGTCCGGAGGAGTCCGGCGGCCTTGAGCTCTTCCGGATCTCTCGAGACGCGTCCTGTCGCCAGTCGCGCGAGCCGCCAGTTTAACTTGCCGGCCGGTTTCGCGGTGCAGGGCGAGCGTCGATTGACGCAATACGAAGCAAGACGGACGCCGCGGCGTCCGTCTGTCCATCCTGCCGCGGCCGGGCCGGCCGCAACGCGAAGATCAGTGCGCCAGCGCCACGCGCTCGCGCTCGGGCCGGGCCTGCGCGTCCTGCTCGGGCGCGGCGGCGTGGGCCGTCGATTCGCTGGCCGCGGCCGCCGGAGCGACCACCGGCACCGGCGTGGCGGCCGGGGTCGGCGCCACGTTGGCGATGATGGGCACCACCGTCGGCGGCACGTTCTGGCCGGCCGCGACGCGCTTGAGCAGATCCTGCTCGGCGATGACCTTGGCCGCATAGCCGCCGTCGTCGTCGGCGGCGCCGGCGCCCACGTAGTAGCGCAGGCCGCTGGCCAGGCCGCCGCCCTTGGCGATGCATTCCTTGAGCACCAGCACGCCCACCCGCAGGTTGCTCACCGGGTCGAACGCCGCCAGGTGGCCGCCGTAGGGGTCGTACTTGTCGCTGTGGATCTTGGTCATCACCTGCATCAGGCCCTGCGCGCCCACCGGGCTCTGCGCGAACGGGTTGAAGCTGGACTCGATGGCCATCACCGACAGGATCAGCGTCGGGTCGATGCCGGTGCGCTGGCCCACCGTCCACGATTCCTGCACCAGGCGGGCCACCGGCTCGGGCGCCACGTGGTAGCGGCGCACGATCCAGCGGGCCACGTTGGCCTGGGCGCGGGTCAGGTCGGCCGGGTCAGCCGTGGACGAGGTGTTGACCGGGCCGGCCGCGGTCGGCTCGTTCTCGGCCTCGGCCGCCAGGTCTTCGCCACCGCTGCGCGCCAGGTGGCGTGCCTCGAGCCAGCCCCAGGCGCGAGCCTCGAGGGTGTCGCGCAGGTCGTCCTGGCTGCCCATGAACAAGGCACCGGCCACAACGGCCAGTCCCACCATGGCCAGCATGCTGTGGCTCACGTCGAGCAGGCCATGGCCCACGTCGGTCAGGAACACGGTCACTGACTCTCGCCCGGTCGTCAGTGCGTTGCGCACGACTGCTTGGGGTTGAAGCATCTCTCTCCTTTCACAGCGTTCGGTGCCGGCGGTCGGCGCTCTGGGCGCGCGGTCGCGGCGTTCTCGACGCTGGCGATAATGGATCGCTGCGATTCATGGCCGGGGAGTCTGCATCTAGCAGCCGGCGGCAGCCTTCAGGGCCCGGCCTCAGCGAGGAGGAGGGATAACCCTGGTGTTACGTCTTGCGGGATTGTAGGGAGCCGCGTAATAACCCGTCAACAATATAGACTTCTCAAGTCATAACCAAAAATTATGAAATACCGTGATTTGCGCGATTTTGCGGCCAATCTTGAGGGTTCTGGGGAGCTCAGGCGTGTAACAGCGGCGGTGTCCCCCAAGCTCGAAATGACCGCCCTGGCCGATCGCGTGCTCCGCCAGGCCGGCCCCGCGTTGCTGTTCGAGAACCCCACGGGGTATGGCGTCCCGGTGCTCGCCAACCTGTTCGGGACGCCCCACCGCGTCGCTCTCGGGATGGGCGCCACCGACATCTCCGAGCTCCGCGGCATCGGCCAGTTGCTGGCCAGCCTGCGCGAACCGGAGCCGCCGAAGTCGGTCAAGGACGCCGGCAAGCTGTGGACGATGGGCAAGGCGCTGTGGGACATGAAGCCCGCGGTGTTGCGCAACGGGCCGTGCCAGGAAGTGATCCAGGCGACCGACGAGATCGACCTGGCGCAGTGGCCGATCCAGACCTGCTGGCCCGGCGACATCGCGCCGCTGGTCACCTGGGGCCTGGTCGTCACCCGCGGCCCGCGCAACGTCCCGAAGCCGCGCCTGCGCCAGAACCTGGGCATCTACCGCCAGCAGGTGATCGGCAGGCGCGAGCTGATCATGCGCTGGCTGACCCACCGCGGCGGCGCGCTCGACTTTCGCGAGTTCGCGCGCGTCAACCCCGGCAAGCCGTTCCCGCTGGTGTGCGCGCTGGGCGCCGATCCGGCCACCACGCTGGGCGCCGTCACGCCGGTGCCCGATACGCTGGGCGAGTACCAGTTCGCGGGCCTGCTGCGCGGCGGCCGCACCGAGCTGGTGGACACGCAGACCGGCGAGGACGGCCTGATGCTGCAGGTGCCCGCGCGCGCCGAGATCGTGCTCGAGGGCCACATCCCCGTCGCCGAGCCCGGCTTCACCGGCTTCAGCGAGACGGGCATCCCGCTGAAGGAGCAGGGCGGCCATCTATATGCACTGGAAGGCCCGTACGGCGACCACACCGGCTACTACAACGAGCGCGACTGGTTCCCGGTCTTCCGCCTCGACCGCCTGACCCACCGGCGCGACCCGATCTACCACTCCACCTACACCGGCAAGCCGCCCGACGAGCCGGCCGTGCTGGGCGTGGCGCTCAACGAGGTGTTCGTGCCACTGCTGCAGAAGCAGTTTCCCGAGATCGTCGACTTCTACCTGCCGCCCGAGGCCTGCAGCTACCGCATGGCTGTCATCTCGATGAAGAAGGCCTACGCGGGCCACGCCAAGCGGCTGATGTTCGGGCTGTGGAGCGTGCTGCGCCAGTTCATGTACACGAAGTTCATCGTGGTGGTGGACGAGGACATCGACATCCGCGACTGGAACGAGGTGATCTGGGCCATCACCACGCGCATGGATCCGGTGCGCGACACGACGCTGGTCGACCACACGCCCATCGACTACCTCGACTTCGCCTCGCCCACCAGCGGCCTGGGCGGCAAGATGGGGCTGGACGCCACCTCGAAGTGGCCGGGCGAGACGAACCGCGAATGGGGTCGCCCGATCACGATGGCCGGCGCGATCGCCAAGGAGGCCGAGGCGCGGCTGGACGCGGTCTTCTCCCAAGTGATGGGGGCTGTCAAGCGCTGAGGCGCTATCAGGACACCGGGTCCGTTCGTCCAGATTTTCTTGCGGCGAGCGCGCGCGAGGACTATCTTTGAACTGCCTCGAGCGAGGCACTCCCCTCTGCGCAATCGATGCGCAATCGGAGCCCCGGGCGTTCTGCTCCGGAGCCCCATCGGACGACGTTCAAGTCGTCCAGGAAGCCCCGACCACCTTCCAGTGATCGGGGCTTCGTCACGTCAGCGCCGGTCGCCGATGCCGGCCAGCACTTCGTGCAGCACCTCGTGCATGTTCAGCGCGCCTTCGCCGGACGGAAGCCAGTCGAGCACGAGCGAGCTGGCGGGGCCGGCCTGGCCCATGGGCGCCGCGGTGATGCGGACGGCGGCCGACGCCGGTTGCGCGGCCGCGGCGGCCTTGAACTCGCGCAGCGCGCGCGGCATGTGCAGGCCCTGCGTCACCAGCACCAGTTCGCGGATGCCGTCCGGGCGCAGCAGCGCCAGCGTGTCGATCGCGTTCTCGTGCGTGTCGCGCGACTCGGTCTCCGTCCAGCGCAACGGCACGCCGAATTCGGCCTGGGCGATCTCGGCCATGCGCTGCGCCTCGGGCGGTATCGCCAGGTCAGGCGCGCCCCATCCTCGTCCACCGGTCGCCGCGATCGGCAGGCCGGTCTGGCGGCCCAGCCAGACGGCGTAGCGCAGCCGGCCCGCCGAGGCATTGCTCAAGCCGAACTGGCCGTATTCGGGCGCCAGGCCGGTCATGCCGCCGCCCAGCACGACGATGGCGACGGGCTCGCCGGCGGCGGCTCGGGCGCGCAGGACATCGCGTTGCGCCGCGTCCAGCGCGGGCGGCTCATCCAGCCCGTGGTGCTCGACCCAGCGCGCCGCTCCGTTGCAACTGGCGAGCCATGCGCCGGCGCAGGCGAGGCCGGCCAGCCAGCGCCCCGTGCGCGGCCGTGCGCGCGCGAGCCACGCGCCCGCGAACGCGAGCGCCAGCAAGGGCGCGGGCGGGAGCACGAGCGCCGCCAGGACGGGCTTGGCGCTGCCCAGGCCCAGGGAGGTCAACCAGTCCGCGATCATGGAGGCGCATTGTCGCGTCTGAGTCATCATGCGATCCAGCCCCGTGGGTGCGGGCACGACAAGGAGCGAGGGATGAGCGCGGCAATCGAGACCATCACCCTGGCAGGCGGCTGCTTCTGGTGCGTGGAGGCGGTGTTCGAGCAGGTGCGCGGCGTGGTCGACGTGCAATCGGGCTACAGCAATGGCCACCTGGCCGCGCCCACCTACGAGGCCGTGTGCGCCGGCGACACGGGTCACGCCGAGGTCGTTCGCGTGCGCTTCGATCCGGCCCGGATCGGCCTGGTCGACGTCCTCCAGATCTTCTTCGCCACGCACGACCCCACCACGCGCAATCGGCAGGGCGCCGACATCGGCCCGCAATATCGCTCGGGAATCTATTGGTCCGAGGAATCCCAGCAGGAAGTGATCGCTCGCGTCATGGTCGAGGCGAACAATGAACTAGGGGGGCGCTTGGTGACCGAAGTCGGGCCCTTGGCGAATTATTCGGCGGCCGAGGCGTATCACCAGCATTACTACGCCAACAATCCCGGCCAGGGATATTGCTCGGCCGTGATCCGGCCCAAGCTCGAGAAATTCCGCAAGAGTTTCCGCAGCCGCCTGCCGGATTAGGGCGCCAGGCGTTCGCGCGTCCACACCCCCATTTCCAGCCGGTAGCGCAGGCGGTCATGCAGCCGCGACTTGCGCCCTTGCCAGAATTCCCAGCTGTCGGGTTGGAGGCGGAAGCCGCCCCAGTGCGGCGGCCGCGGCGGGTTCAGCAGGAACTTCGCCGCGACCCTGGCCGCGTTGGCCACCAGCACGCCGCGCGACTCGATGACCTGGCTCTGCGGCGAGGCCCACGCGCCGATGCGCGAATCGAGGGGGCGCGAGGCGAAATAGGCGTCCGATTCCGCGGCGTCCACGCGCTCGACGCGGCCCTCGATGCGCACGACGCGCTCCAGCTCCACCCAGTGGAACTGCAGCGCGGCGTACGGATGCGTGGCCAGTTCGCGACCCTTGCGGCTGTCGTAGTTGGTGAACCAGACGATGCCGCGCGCGTCGAAGCCCTTGATGAGCACGATACGGGTCGAGGGACGGCCGTCGGCGCCCACGGTGGCGAGCGTCATCGCGTTGGGCTCGGGCACCTTCGCGGCGAAGGCCTCGTCCATCCATGTCTCGAATTGGCGCAGCGGATCGGTCGCCGCGGCGGTTTCCTCGAGGGTGTCGCGCTCGTAGCTCTTGCGCTGGTCCGGCAGATTCGCATGGTCGTTCATGTGAATAGTTTAGGGGAACGCCTTAGGTAGACGTCCCACTGGAACAAAAAGGGTTTGGCAACGATTCTTGAGGCACATAACCATTCAACGCGCGGCCGCCTCAGGAAGACGCCGCGTTCGCGCCCATGAAAAATGAACCAGCCGTCGTCGTGCTGGCTGCCGGCGCAGGGAGCAGATATCACGGGACGCGTCACAAGCTCAGCGAAAAACTGGGCGGCGACACCGTTCTCGTGCGCACCCTGCGCAATGCGATCGCCTCGGAGATGCCGGTCGTGCTCGTCATTTCGGAGGGCCTGGTGGCCGAGGCGAGGGGCCTCGTCGCGCCTGCCGACATGGTCGTCGTCGATGCCCGGTCCCAGGCGGGGTGGGGCATGGGCGACTCGATCGCGGCGGGGGTCTCCATCCACTCGAGCGCCAGCGGCTGGCTGGTGCTGCCCGGCGACATGCCGCTGGTGCGCCCGCAAAGCCTGCGCGCGGTGGCCGCGGCGCTCGACCAGCAACCCATCGCCTTCGCCCAGTACCGCGGCCGCCGCGGCAGCCCGGTGGGCTTCGCGGCCGAGCTGTTCTCCGAGCTGATGATGCTCAAGGGCGACGAAGGCGCGCGCCGCCTGCTGGCGCGCTACCCGACGGCGGCCGTCGAGCTCGACGACCCGGGCGTGGTGTTCGACATCGACACCATCGACGACCTGGCCGTGGCGCAGCGCCGCATCGACGGCTCGTCCTCGCTGCGGCCCGAATCAGCGTAGCAGCGGCGCGCGCCGGGAAGGCGCACACTCGCCGAACGGGCGCCCCGGTTGCCGCCGCTCGTCTTGACCTTGAATCCGACATCGCCGCCCGGTCGCTGGTTTGACGATGTAACGGAGTTACCAGATAATCAAACCATGAGTTACACCGCCACGCCAGGATCGCTTCCCCCGCTGAACGCGACCGTCGCCGCCGTCACCGACCGCATCCGCCGCCGCAGCGCGGACACCCGCGCCGACTATCTCGGCCATGTCGACGCCTTGCGCACGCGGGCCCGCGGCGCCGAGCGCCTGGGCTGCGCCAACGTCGCCCACGCCTTCGCGGGCATGCCCGCCAACGACAAGCTGCGCGTCGTGGCCGAGCGCGCGCCGCACATCGGCATCGTCACGGCCTACAACGACATGCTGTCGGCCCATCAGCCCTACGAGGGCTACCCCGAGCAGATCCGCCGCGACGCGGCCGCCCTCGGCGCCACGGTGCAGGTGGCCGGCGGCGTGCCGGCGATGTGCGACGGCGTCACGCAGGGCGCGCCCGGCATGGAGCTGTCGCTGTTCTCGCGCGACACGATCGCCATGTCGACGGCCATCGCGCTGTCGCACGACGTGTTCGACGCGGTGCTGGCGCTGGGCATCTGCGACAAGATCGTGCCGGGCCTGCTGATCGGCGCGCTGCAGTTCGGCCACCTGCCCTGCGTGTTCGTGCCGGCCGGGCCGATGTCCACGGGCCTGTCGAACAAGGCCAAGTCCAAGGTCCGCGAGCAGGCGGCGCAGGGCCTGGTCGGCCGCGCCGAACTGCTGGCCGCCGAGAGCCAGGCCTACCACGGCCCGGGCACCTGCACGTTCTACGGCACCGCCAACTCCAACCAGATGCTGCTCGAGGCGATGGGCCTGCACGTGCCGGGCGCCGCCTTCGTGCACCCGCACGACGGCCTGCGCACGGCGCTCACGCGCGAGGCCGTCAACACCGTGCTGTCGCTCACCCGCGAACGCCGCAACGTGCCCATCGGCGTGCAGGTGGACGAGCGCTGCATCGTCAACGCGATGATCGCGCTGCTGGCCACCGGCGGCTCCACCAACCATCTCATCCACTGGGTGGCCGTGGCGCGCGCCGCGGGCATCCTGATCGACTGGTCGGACTTCGCCGAGCTGTCCACCGCGATCCCGCTGCTGAGCCGCGTGTACCCGAACGGCAGCGCCGACGTGAACCAGTTCCAGGCCGCGGGCGGCCCGGGCTTCGTGCTGCGCGAGCTGCTCAAGGCCGGCCTGCTGCACGGCGACGTCGACACCGTCGCCGAGCGCGGCATGGCGGCCTACGGCGAGGTGCCGTCGCTGCAGGACGGCCGCGTGCGTTGGACGCCGCTGCCCGACGCGCCCATCGACGACACCGTGGTGCGCACCGCCGCCGAGCCCTTCGGCGCCACCGGCGGCCTGAAGCTGCTGGAGGGCAATCTCGGGCGCTCGGTGATCAAGGTCTCGGCCGTGCCGGCGGACAAGCACGTCATCGAGGCGCCGGCCCAGGTGTTCGACGCCCAGGAAGACCTGCTCAAGGCGTTCCAGGCCGGCACGCTGGAGAAGGACTTCATCGCCGTCGTGCGCTGGCAGGGCCCGCGCGCCAACGGCATGCCCGAGCTGCACAAGCTCACGCCGCCGCTGGCGGTGCTGCAGGGCCGCGGCTTCAAGGTGGCGCTGGTCACCGACGGGCGTATGAGCGGCGCATCGGGCAACGTCCCGGCCGCGATCCACGTGAGCCCCGAGGCGCTGGGCGGCGGTCCGCTGGCCAAGGTGCGCGACGGCGATGTCATCCGCCTCGACGCGGTGGCCGGCACGCTGCAGGTGCTGGTGCCCGAGGCCGAGTGGGCCGCGCGGCCGCTGGCCGAGCGTTCGCAACAACTGGCCGAGGCGCACGGCGCCGGCTTCGGCCGCAACCTGTTCGCGGGCATGCGGCGCAATGTCAGCACCGCCGAAGAAGGCGCCTGCACCTGGCTTTGATGGAGCTTCAATGAACACGCAGAGACACCCCATGAATCCGCTCGAACTCGCCTCCTACGGGCCCGTGATCCCCGTCATCGTCATCGACCGCCTCGAGGACGCCGTTCCGATGGCCAGGGCGCTGGTCGCCGGCGGCGTGCGCGTGCTCGAGGTGACGCTGCGCACCACGGCAGGCCTGCCGGCCATTGCGGCCATCGCACGCGAGGTCCCCGAGGCCATCGTCGGTGCCGGCACGGTGCGCAGCGGTGCCGACGCGCACGCCGCGCACGAGGCGGGCGCCCGCTTCATCGTCAGTCCGGGCTACTCGCGCGAGGTCGGCGACGCCTGCAAGTCGCTGGGCATCGCGCTGCTGCCGGGCGTGTCCACCGGCAGCGAGATCATGATGGCGGCCGACGACGGCTTCACCTTCCTGAAGCTGTTCCCGGCCACGGCCGTGGGCGGCATCCCGCTGCTGAAGGCCTTCTCCGGCCCGTTCGCCGACGTCGCGTTCTGCCCCACCGGCGGCGTGACGGTGGAGACCGCGCCGCAGTTCCTGGCCCTGCCCAACGTGAAGGTGGTGGGCGGCTCGTGGCTGACGCCGGCCGACGCGATGAAGAGCGGCGACTGGGCGCGCATCACCGAGCTGGCGAAGCAGGCGTCGGCGATCCGGGCCTGAGCCCTTACTTCGGCGCGGCGGCGCGGCGTCGCGCTTCCGCGGCCTGCATGGCCTGCGCGAGCGCGTCGGCCTCGGGTTGGCGCTGCGTCGAGGCGTCGGCCTCGAGCCCCAGCACGACCCCCGTGCGATCCTCGGCCGAGCGATTCTGGCTCAGCTTGAACTTGCCCTCGACGCGCGTCACCTCGATCTCGATGCCGACGATCGCCTTGAGCATCGTGTCTAGGAAGTCGGCCGGCGCATCGGCCACGTGCCAGGGCGCGGCGCGCCCACCCTCGTGGCGCTCGGTCAGGCGCGTGACGAAGGCGCGCAGCCATTCGGGATCCTGGATCGCGCGCAGCGTGCCGTGCACCTGCACCATCGCGTAGTTCCAGGTGGGCACGGCCTTTCCGTGCGGGACCTTGCTCGGGTACCAGTTGGGCGACACATAGGCCTGCGGACCCTGGAACAGCAGCAGCACCGGCTGGCCTTCGGCCTCGCGCCAGAGCGCGTTGGCGCGCGCGACGTGGCCGGTGATGCGCCAGCCCGTGCCGGCGCGCTCCACCTGCAGCGGCAGGATGTCGGCGGCCAGTTCGGCGCCGCCGCGGATCAGCGTGGCCAGCGGGTTGGCCGTCATCAGCGCGAGCAGCGCCTCGGGATCCTGTTCGACGAAGTGGGCCGGCTGGTACATCGCGACTCCTGTCAGGCGGGGACGGTGTAGTTGAGCGCGAGCCGGCCGCCGTCCACGTAGACGACCTCGCCGGTGACGTAGCTGGAGGCGTCGCTGAGCAGGAAGCCGACGACGTCGGCGATCTCCTCGGGCTCGCCCAGGCGCTTCATGGGTGTGCGGCCGAGGATGCGCTGGCGCGCCGCGTCGCTGGTGAGGACGGCGTCGCGGGCCAGGTCGGTGGCGATCGTGCCCGGAGCGACGGCGTTGACGCGCACGCCGTGGTCCACCAGGGCCAGCGCCATGGCGCGCGTGAGCTGGTTGATGCCGCCCTTGCTCGCGTTGTAGCTGGCGATGGTGGCGATGGCCACGAGCCCGTTGACCGAGGACATGTTGACGATGGCGCCGCGCTTGCGCGCCACCATGTGCCGGGCAACGGCCTGGCCCACCAGGAACGCGCCCTTGAGGTTGACGTCGATCACCGCGTCCCAGTCTTCCTCGGTGACGTCGAGGAATTCGGCGGCGCGGAAGATGCCGGCGTTGTTGACGAGCCCGTCGATGTGGCCGAACTCGCTGATCGTGGTGGCGGTGGCGGCGTCGACGGCGGCCTTGGACGACACGTCGCAGGCCATGAAGCAGGCGTCGTGGCCGGCGGCGCGCAGCTCGGCCGCCAGCGCGCTGCCGGGGCCCTCGGCGACGTCCCACAGCGCCACGCGCGCGCCGTCGCGCGCGAGCCGGCGCGCGCAGGCCGCGCCGATGCCGTTGGCGGCGCCGGTGATCACGACGACACGGCCCTCGAGGCCGTAGGAAATGGTGCTGCTCATGGAAGGTTCTCTGGAATCGGACGATGGGTGGCGCCGAGGCGCGAGGCGTCCACCACTATACGGCCCACGCAGGGAGGCGCCGCGCGCGGACGGCCCGGTTTCAGGACGCCGGCGCCGCGCGCGACGGCCGGTCCAGCCACGCGATCAGGCCGGCCGCGTTGAGGGCCGCGTCGTCGCGCAGCAGCTCGGCGATGCGCTCGTCGGGCAGTGCGACGCCGAACGCGCGCGCGCCGTCGCCGTAGAGCCGCATCAGCGCGGCGGTGAGCGCGGACTGGCGATCGGGCGAGTCGCGGTGGGCGAGGGCGGCGGCGACGGTCGCGGCCAGCATGGCCTCCAGCCGTGCGGCGCAGTCGGGCACGTCCGTGACGACGCTGTAGTGGGTGAGGAACATCTGCCGCGGCGCCGCGGCCATCAGGCGTGCGAGCGACGCCCGCATCGCCTCGGGATCGAACTGCACCGGCGTGGTGGTGGGGAAGATGAAGGCGCGGCCGCCGACGTTGAACTCCGGATAGGCCATGCCGAAGTTGTCGCCGGTGAACCATCCGGCGCTGCGCGCGTCCCAGATGCAGTGGTGGTGCAGGGCGTGGCCCGGCGTGTGCGCGAAGACCAGCGGGCGGCCGGCGAGGTGCAGCGTCTCGCCGTCGCTGGTGGCGTGCACGCGCCGCGCATCCACGGGCACGAGCTCGCCATAGGCTCGCGCCATCTGCTCGGCCCCGTAGACGCCCAGCGCGCCCTGCCACAGCGCCGCCGGATCGACCATGTGGCGGGCGCCGCGCGGGTGCACGACGAGGCGCGCATCGGGCAGCGCCTGCATCAGCTGGCCGACACCGCCCGCGTGATCCAGGTGCACGTGCGTGGCGATGACCCAGTCGACGTCCGACAGTGCCAGGCCGAGGGCGGCCAGCGAGGCGAGCAGGCGCGGCACGGCGAAGGCGGTGCCGGTGTCGATGAAGGCGGCGCGACCGCCCTCCACCACCAGGTAGGCGGCATCGAAGCGGTCGCGATGGAAGCCGGTGTCGATGGCCCAGAGGCCATCTCCCAGCGGTTCAAGAAAGGTCGGAAGCGCGGCGGCCATCCGACGGCCTCGGCCTTACGAGGCGCCGAGGGCGATGTAGAGGCGTGCCACTTCGGGCGCGCCGTCGGTGCCCTGCACGCTGCGCAACTGCTTGATGGCGGCCGCCTTGGCCTTGCCCGACTGCAACTGGGCCACGCCCAGGCGCAGCTTGGCATCTTCCGGATGCTTCAGCGTGTCCTTGGCGATGCCTTGCTGGATCAGGGCGATGCCTTCGTCGTACTGGCCCATGGACGCGTACTCGGCGCCGATCGTGACGAGGTCGTCGCCGGTCTTGCTCACCTTGGCGTCCGAGGTGCGCTTGACCAGCGAGGCGGCCGCATCGGCGACGCTCTTGTTGACCAGGTCGCGCAGGCGCTGCTGGCGCGGGGCCTCGGCGCCGGTGCCGAGCACGCCGGCGGCGTAGCCCTTGTCGACGACGGTCTTGGCTTCGGCAGGCAACTGGGCCTGCAGCAGGAGCTGGCCCATTTCCATGAAGTCGGCGGCGGCCGTCAGGTTGCCCGAGGACAGGCGCAGGCGCAGCAGGTCCAGCGAGAAGCGCGGCGAGAAGCCCGACTTGCCCGGCAGGTCCGACAGATAGATGCCGGCGTACTGCTTGTTGGCCGCGTAGTAGGTGACCAGCTTTTCCTTGACCACCAGGTCGCCTGCCTTGTTGCCGGTGTGGCGGTAGGCGTCGGCCAGGCGCAGCAGGTCGTCTTCGTCGGGGCGGCGGCCGCTCGATTCGGCGGCCTGGATCTTGGCGGCGTTGTCGCGCGCGATCTGGCCGTAGTCTCCGCTGGAGCCCTGCACGTAGTCCTGGATCTGGCGCAGCGTGCCGCTGTTGTCGCCGGCGGCCCTGGCCTTCTCGATCCACTTGAGCGACTGGGCGTTGTTGTGCTGCTGCGCGTAGACCCCGGCGATGGTCTCGGCGAGCGGGCCGGCGTCGCCGGGAGGCACCTTGCCGGTGGCGAATGCGGCCTCGAGCTGCTGGACCGCCGCGCCGTTGTCGCCCATGCGCTGGTACGCCGCGCCGCGGATGCGCGCGAGCATGTACGTGTCATCGGGGCCTGTGCCGGTGACGCCGTTGAGCTTGGCCAGGGCTTCCTTGGCCTTGCCGGCATGCACGAGCTCGCTGGCTTCCTTGAGCGGCTTCGCGACGGCGGCGGACACGGCGTGGGCGGCCGGGACTTGCAGCAGGCCGGCGGCCAGCAGCATGGCAGCCAGGAGACGGGTGGTCTTCATGGAGTTTGCAAACCTGTAAGTGACACTCTGAATGGGAGAAGGCGCACTGCGAGCAGTGCGCCTTCGTAGGAGACGTCTTCGTCTGATCAGTGCGTGAACTGTTCGTTCCCGACGATGCCGATCTTGGTGACGCCGAGGCGCTGGGCCTCGGCCATCACTTCGGCCACGTACTTGTACGGGGCCAGCTTGTTCGGCAGCAGATGGACCTCGGGTTGATCGGGCAGCTGCGTCAGACGGTAGAGATGGGTCTCCAGGTCCGCGCGATCCTTGATCATCTCGTTGTTCCAGCCGATCTGACCGTCGAAGTCGACCACGATCTCCACGACGACCGGAGGCACCACGTTCGGGTGCAGCGGATCGGGGATCGGCATGTTCAGCTTCACCGCGTGCGTCTGGATCGGGATCGTGATGATCAGCATGATCAGCAGCACCAACATCACGTCGATCAACGGCGTGGTGTTGATATCGACCATCACTTCGCCGTCTTCGCTGGAGCCAGCACTCATTGCCATGTTCCGGGCTCCTTATTGGTTCGGCGGCGGTTCGGTGATGAAACCGACCTTCGCGATACCCGCGCGCTGGCAAGCGAACACCACACGACCGATGGACTCGTACCGGGCGCCTTGGTCGCCGCGGATGTGCACTTCGGGTTGGGGCTTCAGCTTGGCCTTCTCGGTGAGCTTCTCGACGAGCTCATCGATGTCGCGGATCTGATGCGTGTTCCAGTAGACGTCGCCGTCCTTGCTCACTGCGAGCAGGACGTTCTCGGGCTTCGTCACCGTCACGACGTTGCGTTCCTTGGGCAGCTCCAGCGTGATCGACTGGGTCACGACCGGGATCGTGATCAGGAAGATGATCAGCAGGACCAGCATCACGTCCACGAGGGGCGTGGTGTTGATGGTCGAGTTGACTTCTTCCTCGTCGCTGCTGTCGCTTCCGACATTCATCGCCATGAGGATTCCTTCGCGTTACAGGCGTTCAACAAAAACGCGAGTTCAGCGCTTGCCGGCCAGCAGGACGTTGTGCAGGTCGCCGGAGAAGGCGCGAACCTTTTCCATCACCGACTTGTTGCGGCGGACGAGCCAGTTGTAGCCCATCACGGCCGGAACGGCGACGGCCAGGCCGATAGCGGTCATGATCAGCGCTTCACCGACGGGGCCGGCGACCTTGTCGATCGAGGCCTGGCCGGCGATGCCGATCTGCGTCAGGGCGCCGTAGATACCCCACACCGTGCCGAACAGGCCGACGAACGGAGCGGTGGAACCGACGGTGGCCAGGAACGCCAGGCCGTCCGACAGGCGGCTCTGGATGTTTTCCACGGCGCGCGCGACGCTCATCGAGATCCAGGTGTGGCGGTCGATCTGTTCGACCAGCGTGCCTTCATGGTGCTCGCTGGACTTCAGGCCGGATTCGGCGATGTAGCGGAAGGCCGAGCCTTCGTCCAGCGTGTTGGTGCCGGCCTTGATGGAGCCCGCCGTCCAGAAGCCGTCGCCGACGCCGTTGGCGCTCTGGAACATCTTGCGCTGTTCCCAGTACTTCGTGAAGATGATGTACCAGCTGCCCATCGACATGATCAGCATGATCACGAGGTTGAACTTGGCGATCCAGCCGCCGTCACGCCACAGCGCGCCCAGGCCGTACGGGTTTTCGATCGTTTCCTTGCCGACGGCCGCCGGGGCGATCGGGGCGGCGCTGGTGTCGACGGCGGCGGGAGCCGGCGTCGCCGAAGCGTCGGAGCCGGCAGCGGCGGGGGCCGTTGCTTCCGGAGCCGATGCCTGGGCCAGAGCGGTGGTCGGGGCGGCGGCGATGGTCGCCAGCGCGAGGAGCGCGGCCGCAAAGGGAGTGCGCATCGAGTTCAGAAAGGACATGTTTCCTCCGGAGGAATGAGACCGGCCTGCATGTCGATCATGGCCGGGTATCACAGAAAAAAAGGGGTTGGGGAGCGGGCCGTGTGGCTCAGCTGTCAATCGATCTGCTTCCAGGTGTACAGGACTTCGACCTGGGTACCGATGGGATGTCCTTCGGCGTCCGTCCCGACCTTGATCGGGCAGCCCGCCAATGCCAGCTTGGCTGCGTTGTCCAGTAGCCGATGCTCGCGGGTGGGCCCCGACGAGCCGACCACCTCGGCACCGGTGACCTTGCCGCTGGCATCCACGGTGAAGCGGATGCGGGAGACACCCGTGGCGCCTGCGCGCAGCGCGGCTGGCGGGTACTCGGGACGGCAGCCCGGATCGTTCGCGTTGATGACGGCGGCGCGGGCGGCGGGCGCGGGGCCGGGCGCCGCGACGGGAGCCGTGGCTTCCACGTGACGCTCGACGGCGGGCGGCGGCGGCACGGTGGTGGCGGCGACCGTGGGGGCCGGCGGCGGCGGCGGAACGTCGACCGGCGGCGGCGGCACGTAGACCGGCGGCGGTGGCAGGTTCTTGGGCGGCGGCGGCAGATCCTTGGGCGGCGGAGGCGGCGGCGGCGGCGGGGCTTCCACCACCTTCGTCTCGGTGACCATCACCTTGTCCACTACCTTCTTGGCCAGGCCCGAGACCAGGGCATAGGCCAGCAGAAAGTGCATGACGACGACGATGATCAACCCGGTCGGGTGCTTCCCCGGATTGCGCTGCGATTCAGCAAAATTCACTCGAAATACCTCCAGACGACCCAGATGGGCGCTGCATCTTTTCCTGCGCACCGCAGCGCGGCTGCGCTGCGAAGTCGCGAACTATAGCGCGATCCCGTTCTCCGACCTTTACGGGTTTCCCTTAATTTTCGACGCCTCAAATGCGTTTCAACCGCAGTGGATTTTGTCTTGATGCCGATTGGCAGTTGCTTGTGACAGGCAATGCACAAGGACGAGCGTTCGTTTATCTAGCAGGGAAAGGATGTACCGGATCGCAAACTTCATGCCAGAGTGCACGCCACTCCCCTAGGCAAGCCGCTTTCCGGACGTAGTCAGACTACTTTCCTGGCGTCAGGGGGTGTCGGGCACCCTTCGCGCAGTGTCGGCGAGTCAATCACCCCTTGGAGGGATTGTCGCCAACAAGCGGCTTGAAGAGTTGTTCGTTCAGGTTCCCGACGCCCTCCCGGCGTGGAGGTTCCGCGGGCCCATGCGCTGGACGAAGCGCGCCCGCGCGCGGGGGGGGGCAGTCAGGGAAGTCGACCGGAATCGTTCAACGCTTGTCCGCTGGATATGAAGGTTAGGTCGAGCCGTCGGGCGAAGGCGGCGGGAATGTCTTGCTGCATGCGCACATGAACCGGGGCACGAAATTTTCCGCAATTGCAAGACCAGGACTTGTGTCCGACACGATCGAGCGCCTAGACTGGTTCGATTGGCTGAACGCTGTTCAGCCAGTTGAACAACGGGCCCGCGAGGCCCTGCAAGACACGCCAGGAGACAGCCCGTGGACACGGCCTTCGACAAGCCCGCCGCCGCGCGGACGCCAGCCGACTCGCTGGTGCCCGCGGTCTCGCGTGCCGTGATGCTTCTGGAGCGTCTCGCGCGCGAGCGCCAGCCGATGTCGTCGAGCCTGCTGGCCGCGGAGCTCGCCCTCCCGCGCAGCAGCGTGCACGGGCTGTGCAACACCCTGCTGCACCACGGCCTGCTGCGGCGCCAGGGCGACGGCGGCTTCCTGATCGGCTCGGCGGTGATGAACCTGGCGCAGGCCTTCGTGGCCGACACCAACGTCACCCACGAGTTCGGCGCGATGTGGCGCGACATCGGGCAGTCGCCCGACGAGTCCATCGTGCTGTCGGTGCTGGACGGCGCCGACTGCGTCTACGTGGCCGTGCGCAACAGCCTGCGCCCGCTGGGGCTTGCGTTCAACGTGGGCATGCGCCTGCCCGCGCACCTGGCCGGCAGCGGCAAGGCGATGCTCGCGTGGCTGCCGCGCGCCACGCTGCAGGCCCTGCTGCCCGAGGGCCCGCTCGCGCGCATGACCGACCACGGCGCGCGCACCACGGATCAGCTGCACGCGGAGCTGGCGCGCATCCGCGAGCGCGGCTACAGCCTCGACGACGAGAGCGTGCGCCAGGGCGTGCTGTCGTTCGGCGCGCCGGTGTTCGACGCCGCCGGCGCGGTCGTCGCCGGCATCGGCATGTGCATCAACAAGGCGCAGCTGGCGCGCGACGGCTCGGACACGCACCACGAGGCGGTGATGCGCGTGGCCCAGGCCCTGTCGGCCCGCCTTGGCGCGCGCTGACGCCCGCTTCGCGAGGAGACCCCCCATGGACAAGCAAGGCATCCCGCCGGCGACCCGTCCGGCCGACGAAACGGCGCTGGACTACCGTTCCGCGTTCGAGTTCGCCCCCGTGGCCGTGGCGCTGTCGCGCGACCGCCGCATCGTGGACTGCAACCTGCGCATGCTCGCGATGTTCGGCGCCCAGCGCGACGATCTCGTGGGCCAGTCCTTCGAGCGCCTCTATCCCACGCGCGCCGAGTTCGATCGCACCGGCCTGCGCATCCTGGCCGAGCTTCGCGTGGCGGGCGACGGCGAGTATTCGGACGAGCGCGTGATGCGCCGCATCGCCGACGGGCGCCTGTTCTGGTGCCACGTGTCCGGTCACGCCTTCGATCGCGCCCACCCGCACGCGGCGTGCATCTGGTCGTTCGAGGACATCTCGCGCAGCCGCCACGACTGCGTCGCCCTGACCCCGCGCGAGCGCGAGATCGGGGCGCTGCTGGTGGAGGGGCTCACCAGCAAGCTCACCGCCAAGCGGCTGGGCCTGAGCCCGCGCACGGTGGAGATCTACCGCAGCCGGCTGATGCGCAAGCACGGCGTCGACACGGCCACGGGGCTGGTGCGCAAGCTGATGGACGACAGCCAGCTGGGGGCCGGACGCTAGTGCTCCATTGACGCGTTTTCCAGCGCTGCCGGGCCGCCGGCCGCGCCGCGCTCGCGCGCCGACAGCGCCATGCAGGCCGCGCCGCCCAGCATGATCAGGCAGATGCCCGCCAGCGCCCAGGCGTCGGGCACGTGGGCGAAGACGAGCCAGCCCAGCAAGGTGCTCACCGCGATCTGGGCGAACAGCAGCGGCGTGAGCGTGGCCACGCCGGCCTTGGCGTAGCCGACGATCAGCATCCAGTGGCCCGCGGTGCTGAGCAGGCATACCAGGCCCAGCAGCGCCCACGTCGTCCAGGAGCCCAGCGGCGCCCAGAAGAAGGGCAGGGCGATGGTGGCCAGCACCGCGCCGGTGCAGCCGGTGTAGAGCTGCATCGTGCCGACGTCGTCGAGCCGCGCGAGGCGGCTGGTGACCAGATGGAAGCCGGTGTTGAGCGCGAGCGTGACCAGCGGCATCAGCAACGCCGGCGAGAGCAGGTTGGCGCCGGGACGCACCACCAGCAGCGCGCCGGCGAACGTGGCGCCTATGAGCAGCCAGCGGACGCGCGACACGCGTTCGGCGGAAGACAGCGCCGAGATGAGCGTCATCAGCAGCGGCGTCAGCATGACGATGGCGGTGAGCTCGCCCACCGGCGTGTAGCGCAGGCTGAGGAACGAGCACACGCTGGTGGACATGATCAGCACGCCGCGCAGCACGTGCAGCCCCGGATGGCGGGTGCGCAGCAGCGCGCGGCCCCGGCGCGGCAGCTGGGTCAGCGCGGTGACGCCGGCCTGCGTCACGTAGCGGAACCACACCAGCATCATCACGGGCATCGCGCTGATCACCTTGGAGGTAGCGTCCAGCCCTGCGAAGCAGCTGACCGCGGCGAGCACGAACAGCGCGCCCATCAGTGCCGCGTCGGCGGCGGGTCGGGTGGCGGGCAGGTGCAATGCGTGGGTCGAGGTCATGCGGACGATGGGAGGCTTGCCGGGAAGATAGGCCGAATCCATCATGTCGTCTACGATGCAGGATCAATGGACTTCATGTCGAAAGGCAATGATGAGCCCGCTCCCCTCCGAAGCCGACGCCGCGCTCGGCGAGCTCGACGTGAAGTGGCTGCGCCTGTTCGAGCAGATCTACGCCACCCGCAGCGTCACGCGTTCCGCCGAGGTGCTGGGCCAGAGCCAGCCGACCGTGAGCATCTGGCTGGGCAAGCTGCGCGATCGCCTGGGCGACGTGCTGTTCGTGCGCACCGCCGACGGCATGCTGCCCACGCCGCGCGCCCAGGCGCTCATCCTGCCGGTGCGCGAGGCCCTGCGCGCGCTGGCCGAGATCGCCGCGCCGCAGGCGCCGTTCGACCCGGCCACCAGCACGCGGCCGTGGCGCATCTGCATGACCGACGCGAGCCACGCCACGCTGCTGCCGCGCCTGCTGGCCCGCCTGCGCGCGCAGGCGCCTCGCGCCCCCGTGACGGCCGTGCGCATCGACGACCAGACCGGGGCCGCGCTGCAGTCCGGCGCGGCCGACATCGCGGTGGGCTACATCCCGGGCCTGGACACCGGCTTCTACCAGCAGGCGCTCTTCACCCAGGACTGGATCTGTCTGGCCGGCCCCACCAATACCCGCATCGGCGCCACGCTCACCCTGCGCGGCTACCGCGAGGCCGAGCACGTGGTCACCGCGGCCGGCACCGGCGCGGCCGACCTCGAGGCGGCGCTGGCGCGGGCGCGCGTGGAGCGGCGCGTGATGCTGTCGCTGCCCGGCTTCCTGGGCCTGGCCGCCATCGTCTCGGCGTCCGACCTCGTGGCCACGCTGCCGCGTCAGATCGGCGAGCTGCTCGCGCGCAACGCGGGCCTGCGCGTGCTCGCGTGCCCGTTCCGCGTGCCGCCGTTCACGGTCAAGCAGCACTGGCACGCGCGCTTCCACCAGGATCCGGCCAACCGCTGGCTGCGCGAGCAGGTGGCCGGGTTGCTGATGGTCAGATGACTTCCCGCAGGACCTTCACCACGTCCTGCAGCGCCGGCAGCAACTGGGTCAGGACGGTGTCCTCCGGATAGCGCTGCATCTGGAAGGTCATGCTGATCGCGCCCACGCATTGGCCGTGGCGGTCGAACAGCGCGGCCGCGATGCCGCCCAGTCCCACGTCGATGTACTGGTTGACGAAGGAGTAGCCGGCGCGCGCGGCGGCGTCGACCGTGTCGCGGAACGCGCCCAGGTCGGTGATGGTGTTGGCGGTGAAGCGGCTGAAGTCGTGCGCGGCCATCCAGGCGTCCAGCCTCGCGCGCTTGAACGTGGACAGGATCGCGAAGCCGGGCGAGACCACGTGCGCCGGCGTGCGGGCGCCCGGGTGGAAGCCGATGGACACCACGCGCGGGGAGTTGCTGCGCTCCAGGTACACGATCTCGTGGCCGTCGAGCACGCTGAGGTTGGCCGTCTCGCCGGTCTGCATCGACAGCCGCTGCAGGAACGGGCGCACGAGTCGCGGCAGCCGCGCGGCCTCCAGGTAGCTCTGGCCCAGCCGCAGGATGCTGGGCAGCAGCCAGTAGTGCTTGCCGTCGGTGTCGGCGTAACCGTAGTGCACCAGGCTGACCAGGTAGCGCCGCGCCGCGGTGCGGGTGAGCCCGGCCAGCGCGCCGGCCTCGGTGGCGGTGAGGCGTGGGTGGTCGTCGGAGAACTGCTCGATGACACGCAGGCCCTTGCCCAGGCCCTCGATCAGCAGGGAACGGTCGATGTCCTTGGCTCCGGTCATGGCGTAACTACGGTGAAACCCTGAATACGGTCGATTATCGACCCATTGCGATCGATCATCGATCGTAAGCGGCGGATTGCCTCTGGGAAAAATAGTCGCCGCTGCCTACATTTCGGTCACGGAGTTCGAGGAGCGCGACGACCCACCCGGATGGTGCGGCGGCGTGAACCGATGACATCGAGACAGAGGCGACAGGCACGCACCGGCCGCCCGGCATCCACACCAATGGAGACAAGCATGACCACCCAGGATCTGGATCACAGCAGGCAGCAGACGCGCAAGGCCACGGCCAGCGGCTGGATCGGCTCGGCCCTCGAGTACTACGACTTCTTCATCTACGCGACCGCGGCGTCGCTCATCTTCCCGCAGATCTTCTTCCCCAAGGGCAACGCCACCGCCGCCATCGTCGCGTCGCTGGCCACCTACGGGGTGGGGTATGTGGCGCGGCCGATCGGCGCGTTCTTCCTGGGCCACCTGGGCGACACCCACGGCCGCAAGCGCGTGCTGCTGATCTGCATGTTCGTGATGGGCTTCTCCACCATCGCCGTGGGCCTGCTGCCCACCTACGACCAGGTGGGCCTGCTCGCACCGGTGCTGCTGGTGGTCCTGCGCCTGATCCAGGGCTTCGCGGTGGCCGGCGAGATCTCGGGCGCCAGCTCCATGATCCTGGAGCACGCGCCGTTCGGCCGGCGCGGCTTCTTCGCCAGCTTCACGCTGCAGGGCGTGCAGGCCGGCCAGATCCTGGCGGCCGCCGTCTTCCTGCCGCTGGCGCACTACATGCCCGAGGACCAGTTCAACGCCTGGGGCTGGCGCGTGCCGTTCATCCTCAGCTTCGCGGTGATCGCCGTGGCCTTCGTCATCCGGCGCGAGGTGGAGGAGACCCCCGCGTTCGCCGCCGAGGCCAAGCGCGGCGAGGTGCCCCGCGCGCCGGTCGTCGAGGCGCTCAAGTACCACTGGGACGACATGCTGCGCGTGATCTGCTGCTCGCTGATGAACGTGATCGCGGTCGTCGCCACGGTGTTCGGCGCGGCCTACGCGGTGCAGCCGGCCTACGGCATCGGCTTCTCCAAGTCGGTCTACCTGTGGATCCCGGTGCTGGGCAACATCATCGCGGTGCTGGTGATCCCGTTCGTGGGCAACCTCTCCGACAGGATCGGCCGCCGCCCGCCCATCATGTTCGGCGCGATCGGCGCGGGCCTGCTGTCGTTCGGCTACCTGTATGCGATCAGCATCCACAGCGTGCCGCTGGCCATCGCGATGTCGCTGCTGATGTGGGGCGTCGTCTACCAGGGCTACAACGCGGTGTTCCCGAGCTTCTACCCGGAGCTGTTCCCCACCCGCGCGCGGGTGTCCGCGATGGCCATCGCGCAGAACGTGGGCACGATGCTCACGGCGATGCTGCCCGCGGTGTTCGCGGCGGTCGCTCCCCCGGGATCGACCAACATCCCGCTGACCATCGGCGGCCTGACGCTGGTCACCACGCTCATCGCCGCGATCGCGGCCTGGAGCGCCCGCGAGACCTACCGCATGCCGCTCAAGGATCTCGGCGAGCGCGACGCGGCGCCCACGCCCAAGAGCGAATACGACCAGCAGCGCGAGGTAGTGATCTCCCAGTCGCGCTGGCGCAAGGCCGCCTGAACTGAACCAGAGCGCTACCCCTCGGTGCCAGGTCTTGCCTGGCAACACGGTGGCGCCAGGAGTTGCCAGGCAAGACCTGGCACCCGGGAACGCGGCGATCGTCCGCGGTACCCCGCCTTACACCGGAGCTTTCCCATGATCAGCGGCAAGACCACCCTCATCGCGCACATCGGCTTTCCCACCGAGAGCTTCAAGGCGCCGATGATCTACAACCCCTGGTTCGACAAGCGGGGCATCGACGCCGCGGTCGTCCCGATGGGCGTGCGGCCGGAGGACTACGCGACGAGCCTGAAGGCCATCTTCCGCATGTCCAACGTGCACGGCGCGCTGGTGACGATGCCGCACAAGGTGGCCACCAATTCGCTGGTCGACGAGATCACGCCCACGGCGCGCATCGCGGGCGCGTCCAACGCGATCCTGCTGCGCCCCGACGGCACGCTGCTGGGCGACCAGTTCGACGGCGCCGGCTTCGTGCGCGGCGTGCAGCGCAAGGGCCTGGCGCTGGCAGGCAAGCGCGTGCTGGTGTCGGGCAACGGCGGCGTGGGCTCCGCGATCGCGGCGTCGCTGGCCGCGGCCGGCGTGGCGCGGATGGCGCTGTTCGACGGGTTCGAGGCGTCGTCGCGCGCGCTCGCCGACCGCCTGCGCCCGTACTACCCGAAGCTCGAGATCGGCATCGGCTCCAACGACCCCGCGGGCTTCGACCTGATCGTCAACGCCACGCCGCTGGGCATGAAGGAGGGCGATCCGCTGCCCTTCGACATGGACCGCGTCGCGCCGTCCACCTTCGTCGGCGAGGTGGTGATGAAGGAGGCGATGACGCCGCTGCTGCGCGCGGCGCAGGCCAAGGGCTGCGCGTTCCAGCTGGGCACCGACATGCTGTTCGAGATGATCCCAGCCTACCTCGAGTTCTTCGGCTTCGGCATCGCCACGCCAGAGGAACTGCGCGAGGTCGCGACCTTGAAGTACTGAGCTTCCCACACAACCATGAACAGGAGACATTCGATGACCCCCAGGACCGTGTTGTTCCGCGTGAACCCGATCGCAGCCGCCCTGATCTCGGCCGGCCTGCTGGCCGCGACGAGCGGCGCGCGCGCCGACCAGCTGAGCGACCTCGAGGCCGCCGTGCAGAAGCTGCAGGCCCAGGTCGCGGAGCTCAAGGCGCAGCGGGCGGCCGACGAGCAGAAGGCGGCGGCCGCGCCGGCGGCTCCGGCGCTCATCGTCAATCCTCCGCCGGCTGTTCCCGCCGCCACCGACATCGGCACCGCGTCGCAGCTGGTGCCCGTCCCGCGCCTGCTGCAGCTGAAGACGGCGAGCAGCAGCTTCATGGTCTATGGCGACGTCGACATCTACGGCAACCACATGCGCAGCAGCAGCGGCGCGAAGATCAACGCGCTGCAGGACGGCGCGCTCCTGCGCAGCCGCCTGGGCTTCGCCGGCACCAAGGACTTCGGCTCGGGCTACGGCGCCGCCTTCACGCTGGAGACCGGCTTCAACGCCACCAACGGCACGCAGGCCGACCAGCCCAACGCCAACGCCACGGGCCTGACCACCAGCGGCCGCCTGTTCGACCGCCAGGCCTGGGCCGGCCTGACCAGCACGACGTACGGCGAGTTCCGCGTGGGCCGCCAGAACACCGACATCCAGTCCCAAGGCAACTACATCGACTACACCGAGCGCAACCTGGGCTCGGTGGTGAACTCGTTCGGCGTGCCCTCGCGCTATGACGGCGACATCGCCTACATCTCGCCGCGCATCGCCGGCGTGCAGGTGGTGGCGCACTACGCGATCGGCGGCGGCGGCCAGCAGAACACGAGCACGTTCAACCAGGGCGTGATGCAGTTCCGGGCCGACTACGTCACCGGTCCGATCCGCGTGGCCTACTCGGGCCTGGTGGCCAAGGCCCCCAACGGCGCGGCCCACGGCAACGAGATCTTCTACCACAGCGTGTATGCGAACTACGACTGGGGCCAGGGTACCGTCTACGCCGCGTTCGTCCATTCGAACAACGGCGGCGGCGCGCTCAACAACACGGGCGGCAACGAGATCGGCAACATCCCGACGGTGGTCAACGGCGCCAACGCGACGGGCAACACGGCCTACGACATCTACCAGGTCTCGGCCGACTACCGCATGACGTCGACGCTGCGCCTGGGCGGCCTGTACGGCAAGATCAAGGACACCGTCAATTCGAGCGGAAGCGCCTCGGGCTGGTCGGTGGGCGCCTTCTGGCAGGCCTTCTCCAACGTGACGCTCTACAGCCTGCTTGACCAGATCGACAACAACTCGACCGGCGCCTTCGGCCTGGCGGGCTCCGCCGGCCTGACCAAGAACTTCTCGGGCGCGAACCTGGTCGGCCAGAGGATCACGGGCATGCAGGTGGGCGGGCTTCTCCGGTTCTGAGATCGATCGCGGGCCCCGGGGCCGGGCCCGTCCGCGGCATGACCGAAACTGTCCTACCATCGTCGCCACCGCGCACCCAGGAGCTCTCGATGACGTCCCCTGCACTCGACCGCGAACTCACACCCGATGCCGCGGACACCATCGGTCTCGACGGCATCGAGTTCATCGAATACGCCACGCCGCGGCCGCAGGCCCTCGGCCAGGTGCTCGAGATGATGGGCTTCCGGCCGATCGCGCGCCACCGCTCGCGCGAGGTGACGCTGTACCGCCAGGGCGAGATGAACATCGTCGTCAACGCCAGCGAGCCGGCGCCGGTGGACAGCGACGGCGAGACCGACGAGACGCCCCGCATCGCCGCCATCGCGCTGCGCGTGCGCGACGCCGCGGCGGCCTACCGCCACGTGCTCGACCTCGGTGCCTGGGCCGTGCCCACGCACGTGGAGGTGATGGAGCTCAACATCCCGGCCATCCACGGCGTGGGCGGCACGCGCATCTACTTCGTGGACCGCCACCGCGAGTTCTCCATCTACGACGTCGACTTCACGGCCATCCCCACCGTTGACCAGAAGCCGCCGGCGCTGGCCGACATGCACTGGTTCGGCATCGTCCAGTACATCGGCAACGACCGCATGCAGGACTGGACGGCGTTCTACTCGATGCTGTTCGGCTTCGCCGTGCTGCCCGACGACCAGCGCTTCGGCGTGATGCCCAAGGGCCGCGTCCTGGTGGGGCCCGGCAGCGCGCGCAGCCGCTTCTACGTGCAGCTGATCGAGCCGGAGCCGGGCATCCTCGACGCCAAGGGCAACGAGTGGATCGCCCGCCTCGGCCTCGGCACGCCCGACCCGCGCGCCTGCGTGGCGCTGCTGCGCGAACGCGGCATGGCCTTCGCCGAGACGCCCCACGTGCATTCCGACGAACGCGGCGCGGTCACGCGCACGCAGCTCGGCAGCGTCGTCTTCGAATTGGTGCGCGATTCGCGCGCCGAGATCCAGGAATCCTGATCATGACCCAGCAGACCGGCCGCATCGACGACTTCGGCATGGACACCATCTCGCTCGCGGGCCCGCTGCCCGCGAAGCTGCGCGCCATCCGCGAGGCCGGGTTCTCGCAGGTGATGCTGTCGGCGCGCGACCTGGTGGGGCACGCCGAGCGCGTCGAGGCGGCCATCGCCGCGGTGCGCGAGAGCGGGCTGCGGGTGACCGGCTTCCAGGTGCTGCGCGACTTCGAGGGCCTGTCGGGGCAGATGCACGACTACAAGGTGGACATCGCCAAGTCCATGCTGGAGCTGGCATCGGCCGTCGGCGCCAAGGTGCTGCTCGTCTGCTCCTCCACGTCGGTGCACGCCAGCGGCGACCGCGACCTGGTGGCCCGCGATCTGCGCAAGCTGGCGATGCTGGCCATCCCGCACGGCATCCGCATCGCCTACGAGGCGCTGTCCTGGGGCCGCACGATCGAGGAATTCCCGGCCGCCTGGGACGTGGTGATGCGCGCCGACATGCCCAACCTCGGCCTGGGCCTGGACTCGTTCCACATGTTCGCCACCAGGACCTCGCTCGACGAGCTGCAGTGGCTGGACCCCGAGCGCATCTTCCTGGTGCAACTGGCCGACTTCATGTGGCAGGAGATCCGCTCGGTGGAGGAGCGCATCGCCACCGCGCGCCACTTCCGCGTGTTTCCCGGCGAGGGCGCGCACAGCGACCAGGTGGCCGCCATCGTGTCGCGCCTGCACGCGCAGGGCTACCGCGGTGACTACAGCTTCGAGGTCTTCAACGACGACTACCAGCAGATCCCGCTGCCGACGTGGCGCGCCGCGCGCGCAAGGCGGCCGACTGGCTGGGCGAGGGCATCCTGCGGCGCTCGGTGCCGCTGCCGGGCGCGATGCGGCTGCAATCGGTCGGCTGACCGGCAGTAGCGTCCGGTCACCCATACAGCAGGCGGTATGCGTGCGATTTCGCACGCAATGCGTTGCGTTTCGGCGCAAGGGCACCCTTCGGTGGGATGCGCCGCGCGCAAAAACGGCGCACATTGGGAGCGTGGATTCCAGCCCTGGAAGGAGCCCGCCCATGCACACCCTGACGCTTGTCCTGATCGCCCTGCTGGCCCTGGCCGCGCGGACGGTGCAGCTGCGGCTGCGGTTCGCGGCCTGGGAATCGCTGTGGCGCTTCGGCTCGGGGCCGTTCACGGTCGAGCTGCGCCGGCACGCCGAAATGGCCCGCCTGGGCGCCGACTCCCTCGAATTTCCGCAGCCGCGCGAGTTCCGCGTGCTGTCGCTGCGCGTGGGCGGCATTCCCGTCTGGTCGCAGGTCGCCATCGTGAGCCTGCCGGCCGCCGTCGACGAGCGCATCGACCACGTGCCGGCCACCGAGTTCGATCCGTTGTTCGACCGGCATTTCCGGCTGAGCTGGCCGCACCAGCGCATGCGGCTGGCGGCGCGGGCGCACTGATTCGGCCGGCCGGCGGCTCACGCCGCCAGGAATGCCTTCAGCAGCGCGTCGAATTCCGCCGGCGTCTCCAGCACGCTCAGGTGCGACGCGTTCTCGATGATCGCCATGCGGGCCCCCGGGATCCGCGAAGCGATCGCCTCGCCCATCGCCGGCGGCGCCCCGGCGTCGCCGGCGCCGGAGATCACCAGCGTCGGACACCCGATCTCGCCCAGGCGATCTTGCCAGTCCACGCCGGCCACGGCCGCGCAGCTGGCCGCGTAGCCTGCAGGATCGTTGCGCAGGATGCGCGAGCGGATCGCCTGCGTGGCGGCCGGCTCGGCGGCACGGAAGTCGGCGTGCAGGTAGCGTTCGACCACCATTTCGGCCACCGCGGCCATGCCCTGTGAATCCACCGTGGCGATGCGCTGGGCCCAGCCGGCCTTCGCCGCCTCCGGATAGATCGAGGTCGTGTTCGCCAGCACCAGCTTCGAGACCAGCTCCGGATGGCGGATCGCCAGCCCCTGACCCACCATCGCGCCCATCGACAGGCCGATCCAGGTGACGGGGCCGCGGCCCCATTCGCGGACCAGGCGGGCCGCGTCGTCGACGAGGTCGTCCATCGAGTACGGGCCCGCCGGCGCGGCCGAGCCGCCGTGGCCGCGCTGGTCGTAGCGCAGCACCTCGCGCGGCGCGCCCAGCGTGCCGGCGGCGAGCCGTTCGGCCAGGCCGTCCCACATCCCCAGGTCCAGGCCCAGCGCGTGGCCCAGTACCACGGGCGTGCCGGACCCCTGCAGCGCCACCTTCAGCTGCGGCGTGCTGAACGTGTGGTGCGTGACCACGCGCACGCCGTCGGTCAGCGGACGCGGGCCGGGCAGCAGGCCGTGCTCGCGCAACAGGTCCGTGGTGATCTTGAACGCGGTGTTGGCCGCCGGCACGCCGCAGTAGATGGCGCCCTGCATCAGCGTTTCCTGGATCTTCTCCAGCGGCACGCCGGAGCGGATCGCCGCGCCGCAGTGCAGCTCGAACTCCTCCCAGCGCGCCAGGCCCATGGTCATGCCCAGCACGAGCAGGCGGCGCGTGGTGTGGTCGAGTCCGGGGCGGCCCCAGATGTCGTTCCAGGCGTAGCGCGTGATCAGGGCCTGGAAGTCGGCGTTGAAGGCGTTCGCGTTGCCCAGCGACTTGTCCACCCAGGAGTCGCCCAGCACGGCGCGACGGTTCTTCACGCCGCGGTCGAAGTCGTCTTCCCTGTCCATGTGTCCCAGCCTTTCAGAGATGGCGTTGCCAGGGCGGATCGCGGCGCAGCTCGTCGGCGTGCGTCGCGAGCGCGGCGAGTTGGGGGGCCGCGAGCGCGCTCGCGTGACGCGCGGGCGCGCCGGCGTCGAACAGCGCGGCGAGTTCTTCAGGGCTGATGCGATCGCGCAGGCGGGGCTCGCCCGCCAGCGCCTCCAGCGCCACGTCGCGCAGGTGGCCGCCGCGCGCGACCGTCTGCCTGGACAGGCCCTCGACCCAGTGGTGCGCCTCGGACTTGCCGATCTCGCGCGCCACGCGCATGGCGAGCGCCTCGGCGAACACCAGGCCCTGCAGCGCGTCGATGTTGCGCCGCATGCGATCCGGAAACACCTGCAGGCCGCCGGCCGCCAGCGTCAGCGCGGCCAGCGCGCCGTGCACGCTGGCCAGCAGGCCGCCGAACTCGGCGAGCTCCGCCTGCCAGTTGCCCAGGCCGCGCTCGTGCTCCTGCGGCATCGCGGCCAGCAGGGCGGCCACGCGCTGCGGCGTGCGCACCGCCGCGGCCAGCGCGGTCATCGCGGCCACCGGATTGCGCTTGTGCGGCATCGCCGACGAGCCGCCGCGGCCGCCGCCCGAAGGTTCGGCCAGTTCGCCGACCTCGCCCTGGGCCATCAGCGAGATGTCCTTGGCGATCTTGCCCAGCGAGCCGGCCAGCACGCCCAGCTCGCAGCCGAGCGCCACCAGCTCGTCGCGCTGCGTGTGCCAGGCCGCGGGCGGCGCGCGCAGCTCGAGCAATTGCGCCATGCCGGCCAGCACGGCGTCGGCGTGCTCGCCGAGCGCGGCGCGGGTGCCGACGGCGCCGCCCAGCTGGAGCTGCAGCGCCGCGGCGCCGGCCTGGCGCAGGCGGGCCTGCGCGCGCACCAGCGGCGCGACCCAGCCGGCCAGCTTGAAGCCGAGGCTGATCACCTGCGCGGGCTGCATCAGCGTGCGGCCCAGCAGGGGTGCGTCGCCGTGCTCGCTCGCCAGCTTCAGCAGCGCCGGGATCAACAACGACAGGTCGCGGTCGATCAACGCCAGCGCGCGGCGCGTGACCAGCACCTGCGCGGTGTCCAGCACGTCCTGCGTGGTGCCGCCCCAGTGCACCACCAGCGCCGCCTCGGGGTCGACCTCGGCCACGGCGGCCGTGAGTGCCTTGACCAGCGGGATGGCCACAGTGCCCACGCGGCCGCCCTCGATGGCCAGGGCCTCGGGGTCGAACTGGCGCGCGTCGCAGGCCGCGGCGATGACCTCGCCCGCCCGCGCGGGGATCGCGCCGGCGGCCGCCTGCGCGCGCGCGAGGGCGGCCTCGAAGTCGAGCATCGCCTGGACGTAGGCGCGCTCGTCCAGCACCTGCATCACCTCGGGCGAGGCGAGGAAGCGATCGAAGATCATCGGACGATTGTGCAGGGAACCGGCGTCAGACGTCGAAGAAGACGGTCTCGTCGGGACCCTGCAGGCGCACGTCGAAGGTGTAGACCGTCTTGCCGCCGCGCTGCTCGCGCCTGGCGATCAGCGTCTTGCGGCGCACCTCCCACTCCACCAGGTTCAGCACGGGGTCGGTGGCGTTGGCGGCGGCCTCGTCGTCGAAGTAGGCGCGCGTGTGCAGGCCGATGTTGATGCCGCGCGCCACGATCCACAGGTTCACGTGCGGGGCCATTGCCACGCCGTGGCGGCCGGCGACGGCGCCGGGCTTGATCGTCTCGAACGACCAGGTGCCGGTGTCGAAGTCGCTGCAGGCGCGGCCCCAGCCGCGGAAGGCGGCGTCCAGCGGCTTGGCCGCCTGGCGGTCGCCCGGGTGGGCGTAGCGGCCCTGGGCGTTGGCCTGCCAGATCTCCAGCAGCACGTCGCGCACCGGCGTGCCGGAGCCGTCGTAGACCTTGCCCTCGATCGTGATGCGTTCGCCCTGGGTCTCGGGCGTGGTCAGCACGTTGCCGAAGTTGTTCTCGAAGATGTCGAAGCCGGCGGCCTTGGGCGCGAGGCCGATGTGCACGTAGGGGCCGGCGGTCTGCGAGGCGGTCTCGCGCAGCAGCGGGGTCATTGGCCTTCTCCTTGCAGGACGTTCTCGAACCAGGTGGCGCGCTGGCCGCGCAGCACGATGTCGAAGCGGAAGGCGCGGCTGTCCAGCGGCACCGTGGCGGCGAGGTCGAGCTGGGCGATGAGACCGCGGATCTGCTCCTCGTCCGGAATCGTGCGGATGATCGGGCAGGTGGCGATCAGCGGGTCGCCCTCGAAGTACATCTGCGTGATCAGGCGCTGGGCCCAGCCGGTGCCGGAGATGCCGAAGTGGATGTGCGCCGGCCGCCAGTCGTTGAGGCGGTTGCGCCACGGGTAGGGGCCCGGCTTGATCGTGCGGAACACGTAGTGGCCCGCCTCGTCGGTGAGCACGCGGCCGCAGCCGCCGAAGTTCGGGTCGAGCGCGCCCAGGTACTGGTCCTTCTTGTGGCGGTAGCGGCCGCTCGCGTTGGCCTGCCACACCTCCACCAGCGCGTTCTTCACGGGCCGGCCGAGCTGGTCGCGCACGTAGCCGTGGACGATGGTGCGCTCGCCGACGGGCAGGCCCGTCGTGGCGTAGTTGCGGATCAGGTCGCCGTCCAGCGGGCCCAGCTCCTCGGCCGAGAACGCCGGCGCGGTCACTTCCGACAGCGTCTGCGACAGCGAGATCAGCGAGTTGCGCGGGCTGCGCAGCGCGCTGGTCTTGTAGCCGGGCGCATAGGCCGGCGGATGCGACGTCGGGTCGCGCATCAGGTATTCGTCGTCCGGGCGCGCGGCGGGCACGCTCGGGAGGGTCGGATCGCTCATGGGGTCTCCCGCGGTCTTGGAACGTCGATCAGGCGTGGGCGTGTTCGGCCTGCAGCTGCGCGGCGGTGCGGCGCTCGGGCTGCGGCGCCAGGCGCAGCAGTGCGCGCGCCTCCTGCGGCGTGGCCACGCGGCGGCCGTATTGTTCGCACAGCCCGGCCAGTTGCCGCACCAGCGCGGCGTTGGACGGCGCCAGCGTGTCGCGGTCGAGGCGCACGTTGTCCTCGAGGCCGGTGCGGCAGTGGCCGCCCAGCTCCAGCGACCACCTGGCGAGCGTCAGCTGGTCCTTCCCGATGCCGGCGCCCGTCCAGGTGGCGTCGGGCGCCAGGCGGTGCAGCGTCTTCACGTAGAACTCGAACACCTCGCGGTCGACGGGCATCGCGTTCTTGATGCCCATCACGAACTGGATGTGCAGCGGGCCCGTGATCCTGCCGGCCTTCTGGAGAGCGACGGCCTGGAAGATCATCGACAGGTCGAACGCCTCGATCTCGGGCTTGACGCCGTAGGCCTGCATCTCGCCGGCGAGCCAGTCGACGAGATCCGGCGAGTTGTCGTAGACGCGGGTGGGGAAGTTGACCGAGCCCGAGGCCAGCGAGGCCATGTCGGGACGCAGGTGCAGCATGCCGCCGCGCTCGCGGCCGGCGCCGGAGCGGCCGCCGGTGGAGACCTGCGTGATGATCAGCGGGCAATGCTTGCGGATGCCGTCCAGCACCTGCGCGAAGCGCTCGGGGGCGGAGGTGGGCGTCTCGTCGTCGTTGCGCACGTGCAGATGGACGAGCGTGGCGCCGGCTTCGTAGGCGGCGTGCGTGGATTCGACCTGTTCGGACACCGTCACCGGCACGGCCGGGTTGTCCTTCTTGCGCGGCAGGGAGCCGGTGATCGCGACGGAAATGATGCAGGGCGTCGATGCGGCCATCGTTGTCTCCGGTGTTGAAATTATGAGGCGAAGCGTAAGCCCGCGACGGGACGCCTTCAATGGACAGAAGGGGCGATCGATTGGACAATCGGAACATTCCTCTCGGGAAGATCCCGACTCATGCCGCTCCACCTGCCCACCTACCTGCTCTATGGCGAGGACGCCGGCCTGCCGCCGGCCGACGTCATGCACTCGGAGTCCATCGCCGAGCGCAGCAGCCTGCATTCGTGGGAGATCAAGCCGCACCGCCACGAGTCGCTGCTGCAGGTGTTCTGGTTCGAGAAGGGCGAGGTGGAGATCCACATCGACGGCCAGGCCCACTCGCTGCGCGGGCCCGGCGTCATCACGGTGATGCCGCTGGCCGTGCACGGGTTCCGCTGGACCAGCGACGTGCGCGGCATCGTCTTCACCATGCGCGAGTCGCACGTGCGCACGCTGCTGGCGCGCGACGAGAGCCTGCGCGAGCGGGTGCTGGTCTCGCGCTGCCTGCCGTTCGCGGCGCCGCACCGCAAGCCGGTGAAGGCGGCCGTGGAGGCCTTGCACGAGGAGCAGACGCAGCACGCGCCCTGGCGCGCCAGCGCGATCGACGCCGCGATGACGGCGCTGTTCGTGGCGCTGGGCCGCAGCCTGCCGCCGGCCACCGCCGCGCCGGGCGTCGGCGCCCGCTCCGTGGCGCACGTCCAGCGTTTCCGCGCGCTGGTCGACGAGCGCTTCCGCGACCAGCCCACGCTGGGCGAGTTCGCCGCCGAGATCGGCATCACCACCACGCAGCTGAACCGCGTGTGCCGCACCGTGCTGGGCCACCCCGCGCTGGCCGTGCTGCACGCCCGGCTGTGCCTGGAGGCGCAGCGCGAGCTCGCCTACACCACGCTGAGCGTCAAGCACATCGCCTACAAGCTGGGCTTCACCGACGCGGGCTATTTCACGCGCTTCTTCGAGCGCGAGACGGGCACGGCGCCGTCGGCCTGGCGGGCCGAGGCCGTGGCGCGCCGGTGAGCCGGCGCATGCTCGCGAGCGTGAAGGCGCAGCGACCGCCGGTGGTCGTGGGCGACATCGCGTGCCGGGCCGACAATCGGCCATGCCCAAGACGATCCCGCCCCGCCGACTCGCCGCGCTCGCGGCCCTGTCACTGGCGGCCTGCGCGACGCCCGGCCCGGTCGTCGAGGTGACGCAGCTCGTGGGCCCCTGCGGCTTCGACGTGGCCTCGCTCGGTTTCTCCGGCGATGCCTTGACGCAGGCTCGATGCCTGTTGCGACCCGTGGCGACCGGCGGCCTGCTGTCGCAACAGCCGGCGGACCTGCCGCCATCGCTCGCCGCGTTGATCGGCCAGCCCGTGGGCGACCTGAAGGCGCTGCTGCGTCGCTACCTGGCGCGGCAGCACATCGGCGACGCGGCCGTGGGCGGATCGCTGGACACGCCGCTCTCGCACGCGCGCGACGACGACCCCGAGGCGCCGCCGGCACGCTACTTCGTGCTGCACGACACCAGCGTGCCGTGGCTGGGCGACGCCACGGCGTTCCCCGCCGACGACGATCCGGCGCTGAACGACCTGCGGCGCTTCGCCGGCCCCGACGCCGTGGCCCACGTCTTCGTGAATCGCCGCGGCGAGACGCTGCTGGGCCACGACCTCCGCGTGCCCTGGCGCGCGACGCAGCTGGAGAACCGCCTCGTCGGCGTGGCGTCGCGCGGCCTGTTCCTGCACGTGGAGCTGGCGCAGCCGCGCCGGCGCGATCCGGCCGGCTCCGCGCGCAACGACCTCGTCGCGCCCGTGCCGGGCTTCACCGATGCGCAGTACGCGCAGATGGCGCTGCTCTATGCGGCGGCCAGCGCGCGGCGCGGCGACTGGCTGGTGCCGGCGTTCCACGCGGCGATCGACGAAGGCATCGCCGGTGCGCACGACGATCCGCAGCACTTCGAGATCGCGCGTTTCGCCGACGCGCTCGAGTGCCTGCGCGAGACGCTCGCGCGCTGACGCGTGCGCGAGGCGCCGTCGAGCTCGGCGCGGGTTTACACGCCCACAACAATTTTCAGGTCGCGCTCAGTCGCGCGCCGTCATCGCCCCGCGCTCGGCAGCCGTTGAACCGTCAGAACGTGTGAACGAACCCGACATGACCGAGCGGGTTCATTCACACGTTCTCACCCGAGCGAAGCGCGGTGCCTCACCTGCTCGAGCATGCGTGCGCGCATCGGCTCGGCCGCGGGCCCGTGACTTACTGTTCCAACCCAACACGGAGACGTTCATCATGCGGCGAATCACGTCCTGGATCGCGCTGGGCGCGGCCACCACCTTCCTGGCCGGCTGCGGAGGTGACTACAACAATGGGGACGGCGGCGGCGGCGACGAGCTGATCAGCTTCGTCGGCACCACCGGCGTGTTCGCCGCGTGGGCCGATTCCGACACCGGCGACTTCGCCGTGGCCAACACCGGCACCTACGCCGGCAAGCGCCAGTCGCTGCACGGCACCGTCGACTTCATGACCGGCCAGGACCTGATGCAGCCGGCCGGCGTGGAGATCTGGAAGAGCAGCGACGGCCACATCCGCGCGCTCGACCTCACGTCCTTCGGCGCGCCGCAGAGCCAGCAGGTCTCCAGCGAGACGGCGGCCACCGTCGACGCCACGTGCTCGCTCAGCGGCACGCAGGTGGCGGGCGCCAACACCGACTACGCCGGCGTGTACTTCGCAGCCGACCTGCAGAGCCCGGTCAACTCGGCCTACTTCTACCGCCTGCCCGGCGCCGACGGCACGTGCAACACCGCCGACGACGTCGTGCACCTGGTGCGCACCGGCATGTCGCCCACCGACGCGCCGATCACCGTGTCGGCCATGCCCGTGGCCACGGTGCGCTCGGCTTCCGGCGGCATCACCGGCTTCGTGATCAAGAGCGGCACGCAGCTGGTGCTGGTGGACAACAACTTCGCCAACCCGGTGACGCTGGGCACGTTCGCGAGCACCATCGGCGTCGCCATCGCGCTGCCAGTGGGCGCCACGCAGGGCTATCCCACCTCGCAGCTGTTCCTGGTCGACGGCAACATCGTGGGCGTGAACTACGCCAGCCCGTCCACGTCGGCGCCGCTGTTGGCCATTCCCGGCTGGACGCCCACCGCCAACGGCGCGATCTTCGCGGCCTCGCCCGGCGCGCTGTACGTGGCGGTGAACACGCCGGCCAGCGGCGGCACGCCCGAGTCGGCCACCATCTCGATGATCCCGGCCGACGGCTCGGCGGCGGCTTCGCTGGTGGCCACCGAGGCCGCGCACATCGACGGCATGGCGTTCCCGGTGGGCGGCACCAACCTCGTGTGGGGCGAGTCCGCGCCCAACTACACGGTGCGCGCGATCGCGCAATCCGGCGGCAGTCCGTTCACCGTGGCCACCAGCAGCGTCAACGGCGGCACGTTCACGGCGACCGCCGCCGCGGTCTACTACACGACCTGGGCCGGCGTGACCGACTCCACTGCGAAGACCGTCACGCGCACGAGCACGTCGTCCGGCATCAGCGGCCTGGACGGCAGCGTGATCCAGGCGCCGCTGGCCAACTCCACCTTCGCCAGCGGCGGCGAGTACCAGCCCTGGCCCGACGACACCACCACCACGGCCACGCCCCTCGAGACCGTGCTGCAGGTGCAGGGCCTCACGCGCGTGTCGGCCACCAATCCCGCCACCGGCTATGCGTGGACGGTCGATGGCGTCAGCGGCGGCACGATCGTGGCGATTCCCGTCGCCACCAACCAGCCGGGCGCGACCATCGGCACGCTGTCCACCAGCAACGCCATGTGGCTCTCCGGCACGTTCCGCGACGCCGGCCACACGGGCTTCATCGAAGGCAGCAACGCGGCCTCCACGAACGATCCGGCCACGCGCGTGCTGTACCTGCTCAACACGCAGCAGCCGCAGACGCTGGTCCGGCTCACGCCCAATCTCTAGTCCGCGGATCGGGCGTCTTGCCGGCGGGAGCGGAGCCCGGGCCTTCGGCGCGCCGCTTCAGTCGACGTAGCCGACCCAGACGTCGAAGACCCGGTCGGCATGGCTCAGCCCGTCGGGTGCCGGCGGGTAGCTGGCGGCCTGGACGGCCTTCAGCGCGGCCCTGTCGACGATGTTCATGCCGCTGCTGACGATGATCCTGGCTTCGCTCGGATGGGTGTCGACGAGGCTGAAGGCGACGCGCGCGCGCCCCTTGAAGTCCTGCGCCTTCGCAGCCATCGGGTATTCGAACGCGGCCCGGACCGCGGCCTGCATCTTCGCGATGTAGTCGGCCGACAGCGGCGCCGAGGCGGCCGGAGGCGGTGGCGGCGGCACGTGGGCCGCGATCGCGGGTGCCTCCTTCTCGACCTCGCGCGCCACCACCGGCTGCGGCACGACCGGCGTCGGCTGCACCGGCTCCTGCAGCAGTGGCAACTCGACCTGCGGCACCGGCACCGCCTTGGCGCGAGGCGGCGGGATGTCCGGCTTCGGGGGCGATGGCGGCGTGACGGGCGGCGTCGGCGTCGTGAGGTTGATCGTCATGACGACGGCATCGTCATGCTGGACGTGCCGCGCGGCGCCGGCGAGCACCGCGACGACGATCGCGGTCTCGATGGCCGCGGCCATCCCGAACGCCTGCCAGCGCGGGCGCGCCGACATTCCTTGCGGCGGATAGGTTGCAAACGCGTTCATGGCGTCTTCGAGGGGGCGGATTCAAGAGGCGGCAATGCCGGTCCGGGAGAGTTTCGACGTTTCATGTGACAGTTCAATGGCAACGGGGCCGACGCATCGCCGGCCCCGCCCTGGTCAGCCGACGGTCTTACAGGTCAGCCTTGACCGACACCATGAAGCTGCGCGGCGCCTGCCACTGGTACTGCGTGGCGGCGCTGGACAGCGGCCCGGTGACCGACGTGATCTTGCGGGAGTTGGTCATGTTGAACACGCTGCCCTGCAGGCGCAGCGCCTTCACGCCCCACGACGACAGGCCCGTGAAGGTGTAGGCCACGTTCAGGTCGACGTTGTTGATGGCCGCCTGCTGTCCGCCCAGCTTGGTGTTGAGCTGCTCGCCGATGTGCTTGTACAGCACCGATGCGTTCCATGCGGCATCGTTGAAGAGGATGCCGGCGCCCGTGGTGATGCGCGGCGCGTTGGGAACCTCGCCGACCGGCTGGCCGGAGGACGCGTTGCCGCTGTTGTAGGTCGCGCTGTTGCGGCCGACGTTGGCGTACAGCGCCCATCCGGAGACCAGGGCGTAGGTGGCCTCGCCTTCGAAGCCGCGGTACAGCGCGCCGCCCACGTTGGTGAACTCCGGATTCGCGTTCGTCCCGGTGTTGAGCTGCATGTTGTCCATGGTGATGTAGTACACATCGCCGTCAACCGTCAGCCGGTCGGACTTGTGGACGCCGCCGAACTGGTAGTTCGTCGTGGTCTGCGGGGCCGGCGTCGTCGACGTCGGCGTGCCCACGCCGTTGAAGATCACTTCCATGCCCTTCGCGTACTGCGCGTACAGCGAGTTCTCGGCACCGAGCCTCTGGTTGATCGTCAGGTAGGGCAGGCCCGCGCTGTAGTGGTAGGTGAAGGCCTGCGGCGCCAACGCCTTCTGGTTGAGGTCGGAGTGCAGGCCGATGTTGTAGGACATCATCTTGTAGCCCGGCGTGACCGTCAGGCCCTGCAGCGGCGTCCACTCGTATTCGGCGAACGGCTGGAGCTGGTGCCAGCTCGAATACTGCGTGTCGAAGTTCGACTTGGTCACGACGCCGTCCGGGAAGCCGGCCTTGGCGCCGGGCAGCACGGTGTCGGTGGTCAGGTCGGCCTCCAGGTTGTGGCGGCGCGTCTGCGAGCCCTCGAACCAGGCGCCCGCGCGCAGCAGGCCGCTGTCGAACTTCCTCGTCACCTTCAGCACGTCGCCCCAGACGCGGTACTTGTTGAGCTTGAAGTAGCCCGGCACGTCGCCGTTGGGCAGGGTCACCTTGACATTGGCGAGGTTGGTGAACGACAGCGAGGCGTCCGCCGTGCCGTTGAACTGCGACGGATCCTGGCCGGCCACCGTCATGTTGTCGTACGCGTACGTGTAGACGTTGTTGTCGGTCTCGACGGTGGGCGACCACGCGGTCTGCAGGCGCACGTACTCCATGTCGGTCTTCTTGTTGGCCGTGTTGTAGCCGTAGTAGCCCTGGCTGTGGATGTCGCCGTTCATGACGTACCTCTGGCCCAGCGCGGCCACCTGGGCCATCGTCGGCCCGCTGGCGTTGTCGGTCACGTTGGTGCGGACGTGGCCCAGGCTCGCGAGCACCGTCATCAGCGTGGCCTCGCCCAGCGGGCGCTGGTACTTGGCGGTGAGGTTGTCGTCCTTGATCTTCGAGAGGGTCGAGTACCCGTTGCTGGCCATGTGCTGGAGGTTGAGCTGCAGCGTCGCATCGCTGCCGGCCATGTGGCCGCTGTCCCACGAGAAGCCCTCGAGGTTGGTGCCCCAGTTGCCGAGGGAGCCGTAGAGGCTGGTCTTCTGGGTGGTCGAGGCCACCTTGGAGTACAGGTTGACGCTGCCGCCGTAGGTCGAGTAGCCGATGTTGCTGGCGTTGCCCGGGCCGCGCTCGATCACCATGCCGCCGATCACGGCGGCCGGGAAGTACGAGGTGGAGTGGTGCGTCGGGCCGTTCGTGTCGCCGAAGGGGATGCCGTCGAAGGTGACGTTGTACTCGCCGTCCTGGAATCCGCGCAGGCTCATCTTCTGGTCGGAGAGGCCCGGGCCGTTGGTTGAGGGCATCGAGGCGATGCTGGGCGCGATGTTCAGGATCGTGTTGAAGTTGCCCGTGGGGGGCGTCGACGCCTCGATGAAGGCGCGCGAGATGATGGATTGCGGCTCGGTCGCCGCCAGGCTGGCCTGCGCCGGCGCGACGGACGCCGCGGTGCCGCGTTCCGCACCCACCGAAGGCGTCGTGGCGGCGCCGCCGTTGCCGCCCACCGTGCCGAGATCGACCGTGTCCGCGAAGCTCGCGCCCGCGCCGGCGAGGCCGGCGGTGGCGAGGGGCAGCAGCGAAATCCATTTCTTGAGTTTGAAGCGAGGAGCGTTTTGCATGGTCGTGGCGTGAGCTGGCAGATGCCGCGAGGCATCGGGGTGTGTCGGAAGGAAGTGATTGACTCGGATTCGTCTCGGCGACGAGCGCTTGCTGATTGCTTTCGTTGGCTGCGCGGATCGTGTCCGCGAGTTGGCGTGCGCGGGGCGCATGGTCGTTGCCGTCAATTAAGAACTGGTTACGCCGTGAGGCTCACGCGACGCGAACTGTCGTGCAGCTTTCTTGCGTGTGTCACCGCTGTCATGTCACGAAGTCATCACAATCGCGACCTAGAGTCGAGCGCTTTTGCCTTGGAGCCGGGCGCTTGTCCGGAACAGTCTTGAAGCGTGCAGTCCGTTGGTTGATGGCCTTGTCCCTGGTTGTTGGCGCCGCTGGTTGCGCCGTGCCGTCCGGAGAGGCTTCGGCGCCCGCCGATGCGTCGGTGCAGGCCGCGTGGGTCCAATACAGCAGCGCCCATGGCTGGGAGGTGCGCGCGGTGACGACGTCTCGTACCTGCCCCGCGCTGCGGTGGGACGGCGGCGACCTGCCGCTGGCCGAGCGCGCGTCGCCCGGCACCGTCGCGCCGCGCGACAACGCTTCGAAGCCCGCGGTGTTCGAGGCGACGTCCTGCGAAATCCCGCTGCCCGCGAACGCGACTCGCCTGCGCGTCGCGCGCTTCGACCTCCCGGTGCCGCACGCGGAGCTGCACCACCTGGTGCTGATGGGCGACTCGGGCTGCCGGATGAAGGCCGCCGAGGACGCCTTCCAGGACTGCGCGGATCCGCGCGCCTGGCCCTTCGCGACCGTGAACGCGACGGCCGCGTCCATGCATCCCGACCTCGTCGTCCACGTGGGCGACCTGCACTATCGCGAGAGCCCGTGTCCCGCTGATCGCGCCGGCTGCGCGGGAAGCCCGTGGGGGTATGGCGAGGATGTGTGGATGGCCGACTTCTTCGCGCCGACCGCTTCCTTGCGGGTCAGCGCGCCGTGGGTGGTCGCGCGCGGCAACCACGAGGCCTGCAACCGCGCCGGCCTCGGCTGGTTCCGATTCCTCGCGGCGACCGACTACTCGCCGCAGCTGTCCTGCGTCTCGCCGGCCGACGACGCCGAGGCGGACTTCACGCATCCCTACGCCGTGCCCCTCGACGCGCAGACGCAGCTGATCATCTTCGATTCGGCCGCGATGTCCGGCAAGGCCTATCGCAGCGATGCGCCGGCGTTCCAGCGCTATTCGAAGCTGATGGACGAGGTCGACGCGCTGGCGCGCGCGAAGCCGCACAGCATCTTCGTCAACCATCATCCGGCCCTCGCGTTCGGCGTCAGTCCCGACGGGACGGCCAAGCCGGGCACCGCCGGCCTGATCTCGGTGCTGGCCGCGCACAATCCGGCGCGCCTGTATCCCGCGGGCGTCGACCTGGTCGTCAACGGCCACGTCCACCAGTTCGAGGCGCTAGCTTTCTCGAGCGGCCATCCCGCCGAGATCCTGACCGGCAACGGCGGCTCGGCCATGGAGGGCCATGTCGATCCCGCGTCGGCCGCGCGCACCGTGGTGGCGCCCGGCGCCGTGCTGTCGCACTTCGAGACGCAGCCCGGCTTCGGCTTCGCGACGCTGGATCGCGTGCACGATGCCTGGGAGCTGACCGAATGGTCGCCCGTCGGCGAGCGCCTGCGCCGGTGCGTGATCCAGGGCGAGCACCTGGCCTGCGACCCTGTCGATCGCCATTCGTAGCGGGTTCGCCGGGTCGCGGCGTCCGGCGAGCCCTTCCCGGGTCCCGGACAAACCCCCACGCCGTGCGCGATCCAGGGGATGAAATCCGGGAGTGGCGACTGATAGAGTCCGCGTTGCCGAGGGCGCCGCCCGCGGTTGCTCGCTGGCTCTCGAACCCATTCCCGGAGATGAGCAAGATCGACGCGAACCTCTTGAACGAACTGCGCATCCAGCACACGGAGCGCGATGTCGGCGGTGGCCGGCCGCGCTGGCCGTGGCTCGCGTTGGGCGCAGCCGTCGTCGTGGCGTTGCTGGGCGCGGGCGGATGGTGGCTGTGGAACTCGCGTCCGGTCGCCGTGCAGACCGCCGCGGCCACGGCGCCCGGCGGCGCCGCGGGCCCGGCCGGCGCCGTGCTGCAGGCCACCGGCTACGTGACGCCGCGCCGTCGCGCCACCGTGTCGACGCAGATCACCGGCACGTTGACGCAGGTGCTGATCGAGGAGGGCGACCACGTCGAGAAAGGCCAGGTGCTGGCGCGCCTCGAGGACAGCGCGCTGCGCGCCGGCCTGGGCGCCGCGCGCGCCAACCTGGCCAGCGCGCGGGCGCAGGTGGTCACCGCGCAGGCGCAGCTCGCGCAGGCGCAGGCCGACGCGCGCCGCCAGGACGAGCTGGTGGCCAGCGGCATGGTCACGAAGCAGGCGGCCGAGCAGGCGCGCACCGCCGTCGCCACCGGCGCCGCGCAGCTCGACGGCCGCCGTCGCGAGGCCGACGCCGCCAACGCGGCGCTGACGCAGGCGCAGGTCAACTTCGACTACACCGTGGTGCGCGCACCCTTCACCGGCGTCGTCACCGAGAAGGCCGCGCAGGTGGGCGAGATCGTGTCGCCGCTGTCGGCCGGCGGCGGCTTCACTCGCACCGGCGTGGGCACCATCGTCGACATGGACTCGCTGGAAATCGAGGTGGACGTCAGCGAGGCCTACATCGGCCAGGTGCAGGCGGCCATGCCGGCCGAGGCCGTGCTCGACGCCTATCCCGACTGGAAGATCCCGGCGCACGTGATCGCCATCGTGCCGGCCGCCGACCGCGGCAAGGGCACGGTCAAGGTGCGCGTCGCGCTGGAGCAGAAGGATGCGCGCCTCGTGCCCGACATCGGCGTGCGCGTGTCCTTCCTCGCGAAGAAGGCCGACGCGGCCTCCGCGCCGGCGCCCGCCGTGCGCGGCGCGCTGGTGCCGGCGCAGGCGCTGGCGCAGCGCGACGGCCACGCGGTGGTCTTCGTCGTCGTGGATGGCAAGGCCCGGCTGCACGCCGTCACGCCCGCGACGCCCGACATCGGCGCGATGAAGCTGATTCCCGCCGGCGTGGCCGCCGGCGACCGCGTGGTGCTCTCGCCGCCGGCGACGCTGGAAGACGGCGCGTCGGTGAAGGCCGAGGACGCGACACACTGATTCTTGACGCGGCCCCGCCGCGAACCTGCAGGAGCGACAGCGAGATGACCCCCTTGATCGAAATCCGCGACGTCTCGAAGATCTACGAACGCGGCAAGCAGAAGGTGGAGGTGCTGCACCACATCGACCTCGACGTGGCCAAGGGGCAGTTCCTCGCCCTGATGGGGCCGTCGGGCTCCGGCAAGACGACGCTGCTCAACCTGATCGGCGGGCTCGACTCGCCCTCGGGCGGCAGCATCTCGGTGGGCGGCCAGCGCATCGACAACCTGGGCACGGGCGCGCTCGCGAAGTGGCGCGCGTCGCAGGTGGGCTTCGTGTTCCAGTTCTACAACCTGATGCCCATGCTCTCGGCGCAGCGCAACGTGGAACTGCCGCTGCTGCTGACCAGGCTGTCGGCCGGCGAGCGCCGCAAGCGCGCGGCCATCGCGCTGGAGCTCGTGGGCCTGGCCGACCGCGCGAGCCACAAGCCGGCCGAGCTGTCGGGCGGCCAGCAGCAGCGGGTGTCGATCGCGCGCGCCATCGTCTCCGACCCGACGCTGCTGGTGTGCGACGAACCCACCGGCGACCTCGACCGCCAGTCGGCGGAAGACGTGCTGGCGCTGCTGCGCGCGCTCAACCGCGACCACGGCAAGACCATCCTGATGGTCACGCACGACCCGAAGGCCGCGGAGTACGCCAACCAGACGCTGCACCTGGACAAGGGCACGCTGGTCGAACAGGCGGCGGCCTGAGGAGGCATCGATGAAATACCTGCACCTGATCTGGGCCTCGCTGTTCCGCCGCAAGACGCGCACGATCCTCACGCTCGTGTCCATCGTCGCGGCGTTCCTGCTGTTCGGCCTGCTCGACGCCGTGCGCACCTCGTTCGCCCAGGCCGGCCAGAGCGCCAACGGCGCGCAGCGCCTGCAGACCGGCTCGAAGCTGTCGTTCATCCAGGAACTGCCGCAGTCGCTCCAGGCGCGGATGGAGCAGGTGCCGGGCGTCAGGACGGTGACCTACGCGAACTGGTTCGGGGGCGCGTACCAGGATCCGCACAACCAGGTCTTCAGCTTCGCGGTGGCGCCGAACTACCTCGACGTGTACCCGGAGATGTCGGTCAGCGACGACCAGCGCAAGGCCTTCGCCGACACCCGCACCGGCGTTCTGGTGGGCGAAGGGCTTGCGCAACGCTTCCACTGGAAGGTGGGCGACCGCATCCCGATGCAGTCCACCATCTTCCCCGACCGCTCGGGCAGCAAGAACTGGGTGTTCGACGTCAGCGGCATCATCCATTCCACCGACAAGAAGGCGGCCGGCTTCTTCGACCAGCTGCTGCTGCTGCACTGGACCTATTTCGACGACACCACGCCCTACAACCGCGGCCAGGTGGGCTGGTACGTGACCCACGTGGCCGACGTGAACCAGGCCGATCGCGTGGCCAAGGCCATCGACGCGCTGTCGGCCAACTCCGACCACGAGACGCGCACGCTGACCGAGCAGGCGGCCACCGCCAACTGGATGAAGCAGGTGGCCGACATCGGGCTCATCGTCACGTCCATCATGGGCGCCGTCTTCTTCACGCTGATGCTGCTGTCGGGCAACACGATGATGCAGGCCGTGCGCGAGCGCACCGGCGAGCTGGCGGTGCTCAAGACCATCGGCTTCTCCAGCACCAGCGTGCTGGCGATGGTGCTCGCCGAATCGGTGCTGCTGCTGGTGCTGGGCGGCGTCATCGGCATCGGGCTGGCCGAGCCGCTGATCCCCGTCATCAGCCGCGGCAGCAACGGCATGCTGTCGCTGCCGCCGGTGGGCGCGAGCAGCTGGGTGCTGGGCGTGTCGCTGATGCTGGCCATCGGCGTGCTGGTGGGTGCGTTGCCGGCATGGAGCGCCATGCGCCTGAACATCGTCGACGCGCTCGCGCGTCGCTGAAGGGTCGACCATGAAAGTCTGGGTGAGCTTGCTGTTGATCCTGCTGCTGGCCGTGGCGCTCGCGGTGTGGGTGATGCTGCCGTGGCAGGGCGCGCTGGTGCTGGCGGCGCTGTTCGCGGCGTGGCTGGCCTTGACGCGATCCGGGCGCCGCGCCCTGTCGGTGGCCGACGTGGGCATCAGCACGCTGGGGCAGCGGCTCGGGTCGTCGGCGGTCATCGTCGTGGGCATCGCGGGCGTCGTCGGCGTGATGGTGCCGACGCTGGCCATGGCCGAGGGCTACGCCGAGACGCTGCGCAAGACGGGCAGCCTCGACACCGCGCTGGTGCTGCGCGGCGCATCGGCGGCCGAGGTGACGTCGGGCCTCGACCACGACAGCGTCGTGCAGATCGCGCAGACGGCGGGCATCGCGCGCGACGACAAGGGCGAGCCGCTGGCCTCGCCCGAACTGGTCGTCGCGGCCAACCTGCCGCTCAAGGACGGCACGACCGCCGACGACGAGGGCAGCGTGCAGCTGCGCGGCGTCGGCAACGAGGTGTGGTCGGTGCGGCCGCAGGTGCGCATCGTCGACGGCCGCCGGTTCAAGCCGGGCCTGCGCGAGCTGCTGGTGGGCCGCGGCGCGGCGAAGCAGTTCGCCGGCCTCGTGCCCGGACACGACATCCGGCTCGGCAGCCAGACCTGGACGGTGGCCGGCGTGTTCGCGAGCGGCGACGCGCTCGAATCGGAGCTCTGGGCCGACGGCGACGTCGTCGCCCAGACCTTCGAGCGCGGCAGCAGCCGCAACTCGGTGACGGTCCGGCTCGCCGACGCCAAGGGCTTCGCGCCCTTCAAGGCGGCGCTCGACGCCAACCCGCAGCTCAAGATCGACGCCAGCACCACGCTGGACTACTTCAGCAAGCAGTCCGAGGGCACGGCCACGGTGATCCGCGTGATCGGCATCGTCGTGGGCAGCATCATGGCCATCGGCGCGATGTTCGGCGCGCTCAACACGATGTTCGCGGCCGTCGCGTCACGGGCGCGCGAGATCGCCACCCTGCGCGCGATCGGCTTCGCCGGCCTGCCGGTGGTCGTGGCCATCCTGCTCGAGACGATGCTGCTGGCGCTGGCCGGCGGCGTCCTCGGCGGCGCGCTGGCCTGGCTGCTGTTCAACGGCTACGGCGCCTCGACCATGGCCGCGGGCTCGGTCGGCAAGCTCAGCTTCGAGCTCCACGTGACCGCCGGCGTGCTGTGGCAAGGCCTCAAGTGGGCGCTGGCCATCGGCCTGATCGGCGGGCTGTTCCCGGCGGTGCGGGCCGCGACGATGCCGGTGACCGCGGCGTTGCGTGAACTTTGAGGAAAAGGCCGATGTTCAACAGTTCGATCCTCGACGTCATCATCGGCCTGGTGTTCTGCTTCGCGAGCGTCGCGCTGTTCGTCAGCTCGATCAACGAGGCCCTCGCGTCGTGCCTGAAGCTGCGCCACAAGACACTGCTGGCGGGCATCCAGAAGATGCTCAACGACCCGGACGGCACGGGCCTGGTCAAGTCGCTGTACGACCATGCGCTGATCGACCCGATGTCGCTGGCGCTGCCGGCGTCCGCGCCTCCGCCCGGCGCCCAGCCCGCGACCCGGACCGGGGTCGCGCCGACGATGCCTGCCTGGGCGAGCCGGCGCCAGCTCCCGGCCTACATCGCATCCAGGGATTTCGCGCATGCGCTTCTCGACATCATCCGCACGGCCCCGGGGGCAAACGCGGGCCTGAAGGCCGACATCGACGCGGTGGCGGATCCGCAGCTGCGACAGGCGCTGCAGGGCTTCTACCTGCGCGCGGCGGGCGACGTCGACAAGTTCAGCGATGCCATCGCCAACTGGTTCGACAACGCCATGGACCGGCTGTCGGGTACCTACAAGCGCCGGGCCCAGTTCTGGACCTTCGTGATCGCCCTGGTCACCGCGGCCGGCCTCAACATCGACGCGTTCCACGTGCTCGACCAGCTCTGGAAGCGGCCCGAACTGTCGGCGGCGATCGTCTCGCCCGCGTCGACGCGCCTGATCGCGGCCGCGGCGTCGGAGGACGAGCGGGCACCGGGTACCGGCGTCTTATCGCCGGGCGAGCTGATGACGACGCTGAACACGCTGCCCGTGGGATGGGCGGTACCCCGACCCGTTCCGGCCGAACCCGCGCGCGCGTTCGTCTTCTGGCTGTGGTGGATCTTCGGCGTCGCCATCACCGCGTCGGCCGCGGTCTTCGGCGCGCCGTTCTGGTTCGACCTGCTGCAGCAGCTGATCCAGGTTCGCGGCACCGGCGCCAAGCCGGCGCCCAACCGCGACCGGCGGCAGTCCGACGCGGCGCCGCAGCCGACCCCGTGATCCTTCGCGCCGGCTGGACATAATGTCTGCCGCATGAACGACACGACCTCCAGCACCGGACGGCTTCCGGGCCTCGACACCCCTGTTCGCGAAGGTGCGGCGGCACGGCCACGCGCTGCTGCTGGCGGGCGCCGCGTCGTCGGTCGCCGTGTTGCATGGCCTGGCCAACGAGCTCCCGAGCCCGTTCGTCGCGACGACCTTCGGCTTCAGCCTGCTGGCGATCGCGTTCTCGCTGCTGGTGCTCGCGGCGCTGAGCCCGGCGTCGCTGCTGTACCGCCTCAGGATTCCCGGCGCCGCGTCGCTCGCGCTGTGGTCCTACGCGGTCTACCTGGTGCACAAGCCGTTCTTCATGGCCGTCGCGCCCGAGCTCGCACGTCGGCATGTGGACGCGACCGCGTGGCCGGTGATGTGCGCCGTCGTCGCCGGAGGCGTCGGCGCCGGATGGATCCTGTTTCGGACGGTGGAGACGCCGTTCATGCGATTGCGCGGTCGCTGGTTCCCTGGCCGGCGCCCGCAGGAGCCTCCGGGGGCGGCCGTCCCGGCGCTGGGCTGAGCGCCCGACGATCTCCGAAGGCGGCGTTGCGCCGGTATGCTTGGCGACAGTCCACCCTCCGATCCCCGCCATGGCCGCCGACCCAGCTTCGCTTCCTCCGCAATCCCCTGGTCGTCACGGCCGTGCGGCGCAACTCCTGCACTGGGCGACAGCCGTGCTGGTGCTCGCCGCGTTCATCTACGGGCCGGGAGGCCCGGAATCACGGGTCTATGCGCCGGCGCGCGACTTCGACCGTCACCTGCACGAGACCCTGGGCTCGGCCGTGTTCGTGCTCGCCGTCGCGCGCGTGCTCTGGCGCATGGTCGCACGCCGGCCCGATCCCGTGCCGGCCAGCCGGTGGATGCGACTGGCGGCCGCCGCCGTCCAGGGAGTGCTGTATCTGTTGCTCTTCGCGGTTCCCTTGACGGCGATCCTCGGCGCCTGGCTGGAGGGGCATCCATTGGCCTACCTCGGCGACCTCGAGATCGGCGCGCCGTTCGCCGCCTCCCACGAGCTGGGCGCGCGCATCGCCTCGATCCACGGCTGGCTCGGCGACTCGATCCTCTGGGTCGCCGGCCTGCATGCGGCGGCGGCCCTGTATCACCATCTGGTCCTCAAGGACGGCGTGCTCGCCACGATGCTGCCTGCCTGGCTCCTGAGCGCGCCCCGACGGCGCCGCTGACCTGGCCGACGGCGAAGGAGTGCCTCGACAGGCGACGAAGCGTCAGGCCGGCACCTTCAGGAACGCCTCGAACTCCGCCGCCGGCACCGCCGGCGACCAGTGGAACCCTTGCCCCTGCTGGCATCCCAGGTCGCCCAGCAGGGCCAGCGTCGCGCCGTCCTCCACGCCCTCGGCCACGGTGTACAGGTTCAGGCTCGCCGCCATCTGCACGATGGCGCGCACGATGGCCTGGTCCTGCACGTCGTCGGTGAGCCGGCGCACGAAGGTCTGGTCGATCTTCAGGCGCTCCACCTCGAAGCGCTTCAGGTACGCGAGGTTCGAATACCCGGTGCCGAAGTCGTCGATCGCGAAGCGAACGCCCATGCGGCGCAGGGTGGCGAGGCTTTCGATGAGCGTCAGCGAGTCCTGGATCAGCAGCGATTCGGTCAGCTCCAGTTCCAGGTTGGCGCTGGGCAGGCCCGAATCGGCCAGGGCCTGCGCCACCGAAGTCTCGACGCTGCCGCGCTTGAACTGCACCGGCGACACGTTGACCGAGATGGTGAGGTCCGTCCACCCTGCCGCGCGCCAGCGCTGGGCCTGCGCGCAGGCCTCCTGCAGCACCCAGTCGCCGATCGGGATGATCAGGCCCGAGCGTTCGGCCAGCGGGATGAAGCGCACCGGCGAGATGTTGCCCATCTCCGCGTGGCGCCAGCGGATCAGCGCCTCGGCGCCGATCAGGCGGCCGGTGCGAAGGTCGAACTGCGGCTGGTACGACAGCGTGAAGTCCCGGTGGGCGATGGCGGTGCGCATCGCCGACAGCAGCGCCACGTGCTCGACGACGCTGGCGTTCATCTCGCCGTCCCAGAAGCGGAACGCGTTGCGGCCGGACTCCTTGGCGCGGTACATGGCGATGTCGGCCTTCTTCAGCAGGCTGTCGAAGTCGGCGCCGTCGGCCGGGAACATGGTGATGCCCAGCGAGCAGCCGGCGAAGATCTCCATGCCGATGACGTCGAACGGCGCCATCAGGCCGGAGACGACCTTGTTGGCGATCTCGGCCACGGCCGCGCCGTCGTGCACCTCGGGCACCAGCAGCAGGAACTCGTCGCCGCCCAGGCGCGCGACGGTGTCGGCGTTGCGCAGCAGCCCCGCGAGGCGCTCGCTGACCAGCTTGAGCAGCGTGTCGCCCGAGCCGTGGCCCAGCGTGTCGTTGACGTTCTTGAAGTTGTCCAGGTCGAGGTAGAGCATCGCCACGCTGTGCTCGCCGCGCCGCGCGGCTGCCGCGGCCTGCTCGAAGCGGTCGCGCGCGAGGCTGCGGTTGGGCAAGCCCGTGAGCGCGTCGTGCGTGGCCATGATCTCCATGCGCTGCTGCGCGGCGGCCATCTGTTCGTTCTGCTCGTGCACGGCGTCGAGCGCCGCGTGCATGTCGCTGGCCATCAGCCAGGCGATCACACTGGTGACGAAGAGCACGGAGGCCAGATCGACGAAGGTGTTGTACGTCAGCGGCGGTACGCGGCTGGCGTGCCAGGCATGAGTCTCGGCCACCAGCAGCCCGGCGATCATCGCCAGCATCGCGGCGAGGAGCCCGAAATAGAGGCGGCGCGTGCCCAGCATCGCGGCGAAGACCAGCATGCAGGGAAACGCGAGCAGCGAGGTGTCGCGCAGACCGCCGTTCTGCCACATCAGCAGGCAGACCGTGCCGAATAGCGAACACAGCATCAGTGCGACCGCGCCGTTGCGCCGGCCCGCGCGCACCATGCACATCACCGCGCCCATCGCGGCCAGGCCGACGCCCAGCGGCGGCAGGTTCCTCCATTGCGCGGAGAGGATGTCGGGGATGGCCGACGTGCACAGCGCGACACAGGTGGCCAAGGTCGCCTGGACGAGGCGGCGGTCGCGCAGCGGGCGCGGCGCGCTCTGGCCCGGCGCGCCAGGCTGTTCGCGGGAAACGGTCACCAAACGAGCCTCTTCGACGTCGCGGCGTCGATATTGTTTGCCCGGGCGGAGGGATCCGGGCGTCGCTGGCGCAGCGAATCCGGCTGTCGTGCCGCCCGGCGTCGCGTGCGCATCAAGTGTCACATGGCGCCGTGATGGGCGGCTTGCAGCGGCGACGCGATTCCGGGCTTTGTTGGCATCAGAGCATGAGCGATAACCCGAAGGTGAGCGCGAGGCCGACCACCGAGATCACCGTCTCCATGATCGACCAGGTCTTGATCGTCTGGCCCACGGTGAGCCCGAAGTATTCCTTGACGAGCCAGAACCCGGCGTCGTTGACGTGCGAGAAGAACAACGAGCCGGCGCCGATGGACAACACCACCAGCGACAGCTGCGCCGGGGGCAGGCCCGCGGCCAGCGGCGCGACGATGCCCGCGGCCGTCACCGTGGCCACCGTGGCCGAGCCCGTCGCCAGGCGAATGAGAACGGCCACGATCCATCCCAGCAGCAGCGTGGAAAGCCCGGCCGCCAGCGCGATCTTGGCGATGGCGGCGCCGGTGCCGCCGTCCACCAGCGACTGCTTGAAGCCGCCGCCCGCGCCCACGATGAGCATCACGCCCACCACCGGCATCAGGCTCGCGCCGATCTTCTTGCCCAGCGCGGCCGGCGAGAAGCCCACCGCGGTGCCGAACGTGACCATCGCCAGCAGCACGGCCATCAGCAGCGCGAACACCGGGTCGCCCACGAAGTCCAGCAGCGGCCGCAGCGGCGAGGCCTTGTCCATGCCGATGTCGGCGCCGGCCTTGGCCAGCATCAGCACCAGCGGAAACAGCAGCGTGGCCATCACCGTGCCGAAGGCGGGCGAGTGCGTCGGCTGCGCGTCGGCGTCGGACGCCTTGGCCGAGCCGGCCTGCGTCACCGCCAGCCCCGCGCCGGCCGCGCCGATGGGCACCAGCCGCGACGCGACGATGCCGTACAGCGGACCCGCGACCGCCACCGCCGGCACGGCCACCAGCAGGCCCAGCGCCAGCGTGACGCCCACGTTGGCGTGCAGGATGGCGATGGCCGCGAGCGGACCGGGATGCGGCGGGATGAAGCCGTGCAGCACCGAGAGGCCGGCCAGCGCCGGAATGCCCAGCCGCATCGCCGGGCCCTGCGAGCGGTGCACCGCCAGCATCACCACGGGGATCAGCAGCACCAGGCCGATCTCGAAGAACATCGGGATGCCGATGATCGCGGCGATCAGCGCCATCTTCCAGGGCAGCGCGGCGGGGCGGCCGCGCAGCAGCGTGTCCACCACCTTGTCGGCGCCGCCGGAATCGGCCAGCAGCTTGCCCACCATCGCGCCGAGCGCGATCAGCACGCCCACGTAGCCCAGCACGCCGCCCACGCCCGTCTCGTACGACGCGACGACCTTGCCGAGAGGGATGCCCGAGCCCACGCCCACCACCAGCGCGCCCACGGTCAGCGCGAGGAAGGCGTGCAGCTTGAGCCACACGATCAGTGCCACGATGATGGCGATGCCGATGGCGGCGACGGCCAGCACCTGGATGTCGTGCGCGTTCAGCACGGAGGGCGCCAGGCCGGCGGCGCTGGCGGCGAGATCGGGGGTGGCCATCGTGTCTCCTCGTTGTCGTTCAGTCGTGCAATCCGAGCGCCGCCATGATGTCGTCGGCGATGGCCTCGGGCGGCTCGCCGATCTCGACCCGGATCGCCGGCTCGCCGGGCCCCGGTTCCTCCAGCGTGGCGAACTGGCTGTCCAGCAGCGTGGACGGCATGAAGTGGCCGTGGCGGCCGGCCAGGCGCGACGCGATCAGCTCGCGCGAGCCGTGCAGGTAGACGAACTCGACGCGCGCGCCGCGGCGATCGATCAGCTCGCGGTACGCGCGCTTGAGCGCCGAGCAGGTGATGACGCCGCACTCGCCCGCGTCCAGGCGCGCGTCCACCCAGTCGGCCACCTTCGCCAGCCAGGGCGCGCGGTCGGCGTCGTCCAGGGGATGGCCGGCCGCCATCTTGGCCACGTTGGCCGGCGGGTGCAGCGCGTCGCCTTCCTCGAAGGCCCAGTGCAGGCGCTCGGCGAGGATCTGGGCGACGGTGGTCTTGCCGCAGCCCGAGACGCCCATCAGGACGAGGACGACGGGCAGGGCGATGGGTCGGGCGGGAGCGTTCATGGCGGTGGTTGTTCGTCGGCCCCATGCGGGCGACGGACAGCATACGTCCAGAACGCGGATCCCGCGCCGGGGTCAGCCCCGAGGCGCGGCGGCCAGCGCCACGATGTCGCGCACCTCCAGCACCGGCTTGGGCGAGCCGATGGTGGCCGCGTTGATCATGGCCTGCGCCACCTCTCGCAGCGTGCAGAACGAGCCGGGCGCCAGGCGGCGGCCGATCGGGTAGATCCAGGCGATGACCTTGTACCAGCCCTTGAGGTTCTTCTGGCCCGGCGTGGCCAGCATGAAGCCGGGGCGGAACATGACGCCGCGCCTGAACAGCCGCAGCAACTCGTTCTCGGTGGCGCCCTTCACGCGCGCCCACATCACCTTGCCGTGCTCCGTGGAGTCGGTGCCGGCGCCGGTGATGTAGCAGAACGCCATGTCGGGGTTCAGTCGTGCCAGCGTGCGGCCCACGTTGGTGGTGAGTTCGTAGGTGGTGCGCCGGTAGTCCGCCTCGCTCATGCCGAGCGACGACACGCCCAGGCAGAAGAAGCAGGCGTCGAAGCCGGCGAGCTGCGACTGGATGGCCGACAGGTCGAGGAAGTCGGCGTGGATCACCTCGACGAGCTTGGGATGCGACACGCCGCCGGGCTTGCGGTTGATGACCAGCACGCGCCCGACGCGCGGGTCGGCCAGGCACTCGAGCAGCACGCCCTCGCCCACCATGCCGGTGGCGCCCGTGATGATGACGGAGAGGGTCATGGCGTCCTCAGGCGGCTTGCGTCGCGGCGTCGGCCTGCGTCGCGGCCTCGACGTGCTGCCACCAGCGAAGCCCTGCCTGCGGCTGCGCCAGCGACAGGCGCTCGCCCATGCCCGGCGTGGCCAGCTGCACGCCGCGCTCCCGCGCCAGCGCGAGGATGCGGTCGAACGGTTCGTGCCACGCGTGCATCGCGAGGTCGAAGGTGCCGTTGTGCAGCGGCATCAGCCAGCGGCCACGCAGGTCGAGGTGCGCCTGCAGCGTCTGCTCGGGTTGCATGTGCACGTCGGGCCATTGCGCATCATAGGCGCCGGTCTCCATGAACGTCACGTCGAACGGGCCGAGGCGCTCGCCGATGGTCTTGAAGTCGGCGTGGTAGCCGGTGTCGCCGCTGAAGAACACGCGCAGGTCGCCGGCCAGGATCACCCACGAGGCCCACAAGGTGGTGTCGCCGTCGCCCAGGCCGCGGCCCGAGAAGTGCTGCGCGGGCGTGGCCACCAGGCGCACGCCGGCCAGCGCGGTCTGCTGCCACCAGTCGAGCTGGCGCACCTTGGCCGCCGGGATGCCCCAGGCCACCAGCCTGTCGCCCACGCCCAGCGGCGTGATGAACATCTCCACCTTCGGCGCGAGCTCGAGCACGGCGGCGTGGTCGAGGTGGTCGTAGTGGTCGTGCGACAGGATCACGCCCTTGATGGGCGGCAGGTCGGCGATCGAGATGGGCGGCGCGTGGAAGCGCTTCGGGCCGGCCCATTGCACCGGCGAGGCGCGCTCGGAGAAGACCGGATCGGTGAGCCACCAGTCGCCGCCGAGCTTGAGCAGCAGCGTGGAGTGGCCCAGGCGGAACAGGCTCGCGTCGGGCGCGGCCGCCAGCGCGGCGGCGTCCAGCGCCTGCACGGGAATCGGCGCGCGCGGGACGGTGGTGTCGGGCTTCTGGGTGAGCACGCGCCACGCGATGCCCAGCGTCTTCAGGAAGCCGGGGGCCTGGCGCGGCGCGACATTGTGGAACTTGCCGTCGCGGCGTTGCGGCGACGGCGTGGCGCCGGAAGAGGGCGCGGCGGCGCGCGAGGACAGGCAGGGCATGGCGGACTCACTTTCGACAGGTTCCACGGCGTTCTCGTCAAAGTAAACTGCACCGTGTAGTTTTCAGTGTAGGGCCGAATCGCCAAAAAGTAAACTCCCTGGTGTAAAGTTGCGTATATGACCTCCCCCGTGCGCCTCACCGATCGCAAGCGCTACGCCATCATCCAGGCGGCCATCGTCGAGTTCCGCGCCAACGGCTTCGAGGCCACCAGCGTCGACAAGGTGGCGGCGCGGGCGGAGGTGTCCAAGCGCACGCTGTACAACCATTTCCCGAGCAAGGACGAGCTGTTCGCCGCGATCCTGCACATCCTGTGGGAGAGCAGCGCCAGCCAGCTGGCGCGCGCCTACGAACCCGGGCGGCCGGTGCGCGACCAGCTGCTGGAACTGCTGCAGGGCAAGCTCGCGATGCTGGCCGACGACAGCTTTCTCGCGCTCGCGCGCGTGGCGATCGCCGCCGGCCTGAACTCGCCCGAGCGCGCGCAGGAGATCGTGGCGCGCATCGGCGAGAAGGACGGCGGCCTGGCGGACTGGATCCGCGCCGCGCAGAAGGCCGGGGCGCTGAAGGCCGGCGACGCCGCGCTGGCCGTCAAGCAGCTCGAGTGCCTGGTCAAGGGCGTCGCCTTCTGGCCGCAGGTGGCGATGGGCCAGCCGGTGCTCAACGCGCGGGCGCAGAAGCAGCTGGCCGTGGCGACGGTTGATCTGTTCCTCAGTTACTACGAAAGCTAAGGCATGCGAACGATGCGCGGCTCGCCCATCGCGGGCCCGCGCGGATCGAACGGCGGCCGCGGCGCCAGATACGGACTCAGGTATCGCACGAAGGCATCGATGTCCTGCGCCCCGCCGATGCGGTTCGTGCCGGCCGCCAGCGTGGCGTAGCCGTCGCCGCCCGTGGCCATGAAGTTGTTGACGGTGACGCGGTACGTGCGCGCCGGATCCTGCACGACGCCGTCCTTCACGATCGCCTGCGCGGGGCCGGTGGCCGCCGGCGGCGTGACGGCGACGTCGGTGGGCGTGAACGTCACGTCGACGATCTTCGCGCATGCGGGCGCGCCGGCGCGCCACGTGACGCGCAACCCGTTGGACGGCTGCAGGATGCGGTCGCTGGTCTGGCCGCGGCAGCCGCTGAACTGCTCCTCCAGCAACGTCTTCAATTGGGCCGCGGTGAGCGTCATCGTGACCAGGCTGTTGCCGAAGGGCTGCACGGTGAACGCCGCGCCGTAGGTGAGCGCGAAGGGTGGTCTCGCGTCTCCGGAAGGCACGTAGCCCGGCGAACGCACGCCGCCCTCGTTCATGAACGCGATCTGCGCGCCGCCGAGCGCCGCGGGCTGCGTGGCCTGCAGCTGCGAGTCGGCGATCAGGCTGCCGGCGGGCTCCTCGCCGGCCTCGTCCGGCACGGCCGGCAACGCCATCGCGAGCGTGCCCACCACGCGATCGGCGAGCGGCCCGGCCAGCGCCGCGTAGCCCGCCACGATGTCGCGCACGGCCGGCGCGGCGGCGATGGCCTGCACGATGGCCGGGTCGGTGCGGGCCACGAGGCGGTTGACGGGCATCACGGAGAGCATGCGGTGCGAGCGCGGGTCCAGCGTGATGTCGATGTCGCTGACCACGCGGCCGAACGCGCTGGCGCTGGTCACCGGCACCAGCCGGCCCGCGCGGTTGGGCAGGCCCCTGGCGCCGCCGCCCACGGTCGCGGCCGAGCAGTTGTAGGCCTGGTGCGTGTGGGCGCTGATGACCAGGTCCACCGCGTCGTCGAGGCGGCCCACGATGCCCGCGATCTCCGGCGCGCTGCCGTCGGGGTTGCGCAGGCCGTCGTTGCAGCCGTTGATGTCGACGGCCTCGGTGGCCGGTTGCGCGCCGCCCTGGTGCACCAGCACGACGATGGCCTCCACGCCCTGCGCGCGCAGCTGCGGCACCAGCGCGTTGACGGTGGCGGCCTCGTCGCGGAACTCCAGGCCCGCGACGCCGAGGGGCGACACGATGCCCGGCGTGCCCCGCAGCGTCATGCCGATGAAGGCCACGGGCACGCCGTCGAAGCGCTTGATGCCGTAGGGCGGCAGCAGCGTGCGGCCGGTGGACTTGTCCAGGACATTGGCCGACAGCCACTGGAAATGCGCGCCGTCGAAGGTGCCGGGCCGCGCCGAGCCGAGGCCGCGGCAGCTGTTCGGGTCGGGCCGGCCGTCGGTGATCCGGCAACCGCCGTGCTGCAGGCGCAGCAGCTCGGCGGCGCCCTTGTCGAACTCGTGGTTGCCCACCGACGTGAAGTCCACGCCGACGTGGTTGAGCGCCTCCACGGCGGGCTCGTCGAAGAACAGGGCCGACACCAGCGGCGACGCGCCGACGAAATCGCCGCCGCCCACGACCACGTTGTTCGGGTCCTGCGCCTTCAGCCGCGCCACCCAGGCGGCCAGCGCATCGGCGCCCCCGACCGCCACGCGCGGTCCCTGGGAACTGGCCCCGAAGCGGCCCGGCGACTGCAGCGTGCCATGGAAGTCGTTGAAGGCGATGATCTTCGCGTGCACGGGCGCGGCGGGCGGCGCGGTCGCGCAGCCGTCCACCAGCACGACGGCCGCCAGGGCCGCCATGGCGCGCAGCGCAGACACGAGGGAAGGGCAATGGACGGTTGATCGCGGCATGCCCGCATTGTGGCCGCGCCGCGCGTTCGGGGCCGTCAGTTCACATGGTTCGTTCAGGGCCCGAACAGGGCCTGCTCCAGCCCATCGGGACGAACCGCGCCCACCACCGGGTCGTAGTACCCGAAACCGGCCGCCAGCTCCCAATACGTCCAGGTCATGCCGCGCCGCTCGATCTCGTCGCGCATCGTGCGCGTGTAGCGGTTGCGGTCGTCGCGGGCCACCTTGTCGAACGCGCCGAACTCGCCCACGTAGACGGGATAGCCGTTGCCGGCGCTCCAGCGCTGCGCCATGTCCAGCGGCGCCCGGATGTCGGCCAGCTGGCGGGCCGAGCAGCAGCCGACGCCGGTGGGCATCTCCGGCTTGATCCAGGGCGCGCCCTGGTGGGTGAAGGTGAACGGGTCGTAGTGGTGGATGGTGAGCACCAGGTTCGCGTCGGGCGGCATCGCGAACGTGGGCAGGCCGCGCGCCGAGTTCCATTGCGTGGGGCCGACGACGATGATGCGCCGCGGGTTGCTCTCGCGCACCAGGCGCACGCCGCGCGACATCAGGTCGTTCCAGCGCTCGGTGAGCCGGCCGTGCGGCTCGTTGTACAGCTCGAAGGCGAGCGCGGGCGGCGCGTCGCGGAAGTGGTCGGCGATCTGGCGCCACATCGCGAAGAAGCGCTGGTCCACCACGGCGTCGGGCACCTTGGCGTCGCCGGCGTCCGGCGCGTCGCCGTCGAACTGGCGGTAGTGGTGCATGTCCAGCACCACCGGCACGCCGCGCGCGAGCAGGCGCCGCACCACGTCGTCGACGCGCGCCATGAAGGCCGGGTCGATGCGCGCCTCGGCGTCGGGAGACGCGTGGTTGCTCCAGCGCACCGGCAGGCGCACGCTGCGGATGCCGCCGGGCAGGCCGGCGAGCGCGATGAAGCGGTCGTCCACGCGCAGGTCCCAGGCGCCTTCCGTGGGGGCGTCTAGCATGTTGCCGAAGTTCACGCCGCGCGCCAGGCCGGCGGCGTAGGCGCGCGCGGCGGGCGATGCGCCGGGCGCCGAAGCGGCGGCCAGCGGCGGGAATCCGGCGAGCGGGTCGGCGCCGGCGGGCGGCGGCGCGCCGGCGCAGGCGGCCAGCAGGGCGAGGGCGGCGGCGGGTAACGCCAGGGCGATCGAGCGCTTCGTCTTCATGGAAATCCTCTGGAAGGAAAAGGGGCCCGCGACCTGGGTCGGGGCCCCGTGGACAGGGCAATGATGGCAGGCACCGGACCCGGTGCCGCCGTCGTCAGAAGTCCATGCGGGCGCGGGCGCCGTAGGAGCGTGCGTCGTTCAGGAAGCGGATGTCGAGGTCGGCGCCCACGAGGGCCTTCTGCGACGCCATCTTGTTGGTGACGTTGGTGGCATAGACCTCCAGGCGGAGGCCGCCTTCGAAGGTGTAGCCGCCACCCAGGTTGAGCGTCAGGAAACCGATCTGGCGATCCGGGAAGCCGGCGGCCAGGGCGCTCTTCGTGTTGCCGCTGTTGTCCACCACGGGCTTCTCGTTGAACTGCGTCAGGTAGTACGACGAGCGCCAGTTCAGCAGCGCCTGCCAGTCGGCCTTGCCGCCGAACAGCGGGAACACCTGCTGCAGGCGGGTCGACAGGTTGACCTTGGAGGCCAGCGGCAGCTGGTTGCCCGTCAGGTCGATCAGCGGGCTCTTGCCGCCGGCGCCGTAGTCGATCGCGCGGACGTCGGCCACCGTGCCCGAGGTGATGCGCGTGCGCAGCAGCGCGCCGTTGATGTCCAGCTTGAAGCCGGCCGGCAGGCCGATGCGCGCCTCGGCCTCCAGCCCGCCCAGCCTGGACTTGCCGATGTTGCGGTTGACCAGCGAATAGCCCGTGCAGGTGGGCGGCGTCACCGAGTTGTTGACGGCGATGCAGGTGAGATCCTGGAAGACCTGGTTCGTGTAGTCGTAGTAGAAGCCCGACAGGTTGAAGACCGCGCGCTGGCCGCCGAGGGTGAACGCGTTGCGCGAGCCCGCCTCGATCACGCGCAGTTCCTCGGGGCGGAACACTTCGGGCACCGACGAGCCGTTGAAGCTGTCGTTGAAGCCGCCGGCCTTGTGGCCCGTGGACACCTTGGCGTAGACCATGTTGTCCTTGGTCAGGTCGTACTCGGTGCCCAGGCGCCAGTCGGTGTAGTGGAACTTGCTGCTGCCGATCTGTTGCTGCGGCACCGCCAGGTTGACGAAGCTGAAGCCGCCGTTCTGGTTGGTCGGGCAGGTCAGGCCGTTGGAGATGTCGCTGCGCGCAACGCAGGCGCCCATCGGATTCGTGCCGTTGGCGATCGGCGCGAGCTGCGAGTTGATCGTGTCGATCGCGCCGGGCGTCATCGTGGTCTGCATCAGGAACTGCGCCATCTGCTGCGGCGTCTGCACCTTGCTCATGTCGAAATTCGGACGCGCCAGCAGGTTGGGCTGGAAGCCGTCGCTGCCGATGCGCGTGGAGATGCAGCAGGCGAAATGGTTGGGCTTGCTGGGGTCTGTCAGGTTCTCGGCGCCCAGCGTCAGCGCGATGTTGCCGCCGATGCCGTAGCGCGACTTGGCTTCCTCGGTCTCGCGCAGTCCGCCGATCAGGCGCAGGTGGTCCGCCACCTTCAGCGTGCCGTCGCCGTACAGCGCGGCCGACTTGCCGATCACCTTGGGCATCGTGAACTCGGTGCCGGAGAAGCAGCAGTAGCCGCTGTCCGACAGCGAGAGGTAGCCCACCTTCTGGTTCTCGTTGAACGCGAACGCGCCCACGTTCCACTGGAAGGTCTTCGCGCCCTCGGCCGAGAACAGGCGGAACTCGCCGACACGGCTCGTGGACTTGGTCTCCCAGTACTGCGTGGAGAAGTTGGCCCACTGCTCGGTGGAGTAGTCGCGGCCCTGCCAGCCGATGCCCTCCGACTCGGCGTTGCGCTGGTAGAAGTTCACCGAGCGCTGGCTCAGCGAGAGTTCGGCGCCGAAGCTGTCGAAGTCGTAGTCCACCTTGCCCTGCACGCCACCCAGGTCGTTGTGCGTCTCGCCCTGCGTGCCGTGATAGACCACGTTGCGCAGCGGCAGGTCCTCGGCTCTCAGGCCCGTGGCCTTGACAGCCGAGAAGATGTTGGCGCCGGGATACCCGGTGCCGCTTTCATGGCCGGCGTCGGCCATCGCCGAGACCGTCAGGCGATCGGTGGGCGCCCACAGCGCCGACAGGCGGCCGCCCTGGTTGTGCTCGATGCCCGCCGGGCGCAGGTCGTGCGACGTCGGGTCGGGCGAGACGTTGCGGAAGCCGGAGGTCTTGTCCGTCTCGAACGCCGCCGCGCGGATCGCGAACGTGTCGGACAGCGGCACGTTGATCGCGCCTTCGGCGCCCTGGTCCTTGTTGCCTCCGCCGAACTGCACGTAGCCGCCGACGCGGTCCAGGCGCGGCTTGGCCGTGATGATGTTGAGCGTGCCGGCCATCGCGTTGCGGCCGTACAGCGTGCCTTGCGGGCCCTTGTTCACCTCCACGCGCTCGAGGTCGTAGAACATCGTGCCCATGCCGCGCGGACGCGGGATGTAGACGCCGTTGATGTGCGGCGCCGCGGCCGGGTCGCCCAGCTCGGTGTTGTTCGACGAGCCCACGCCGCGGATGTAGATCTCGATGTTGCCTTCCTGGTTGGCGATGTTCATGCCCGGGATGGCGGCCTGCAGGTCGCGGATCTCGGTGATGCCGTCCTTGCGCAGCTGGTCGGCGTCTATCGTCTGCACCACGCCGGACACGCTCTGCAGCGTCTCGATGCGGCGGTTGGCCGTGACGGTGACCTGGTCGACGAGCACGGGCCCGGTCGACGAGGCGGCCCGGGCGGGCGCCGGCGCGGCGGTCTGTGCCGCCGCGAGTTGGGGACACTGGCTCAGGATCGCCAGTGCCAGGATGGAATAAAGGTTCTTCATGGTCTCCTCACCAAGGTGGCAGTGTGGTGGGCGGTTTGTTGTAGTGCCTCGCGCGGGCGCGTCGAGGCCGATGGGGCAGTCACGAGCCCGCCAGTCTCTCTCGTGATGCGGCGGTCATGCAGGTTGCGTCGCGGCGGCCTCCGTGGCGATCGCCGTCGCGGCGGACAGCGGACGGGCGATCCCGTCCGCATCGAAGGCGTGCACGCGGCCGGGCTGCGGCCGCAGGCTCACGCGCGCTCCGGCGACCGGCAGCGCGCCGCCGGGGGCCAGCCGCACGGCCAGGGTGGCGTCGCCGGCGTCCAGCTTCGCCCAGGCGAGCGCGGCGTCGCCGACGTGCTCCAGGCGCTCGACCCGCGCGGCCAGGCCCTGACCCTCGTCCAGCAGCTGCAGGTGGTCGGGACGCACGCCCAGCACCCACTCGCCGTCCATCGCGTCGGACGGCCCGAGGAACGCCGCGCGGTCGGCGGCGGCCAGCTGCGCCAAGGGCAGGAAGTTCATCTGCGGCTGGCCCAGGAAGCCGGCGACGAAGCGCGAGCGCGGACGCTCGTAGACCTCCAGCGGCGGGCCCACCTGCTCGAGCCGGCCGCCGTTGAAGAGGGCGATGCGGTCGCCCAGCGTCATCGCCTCCACCTGGTCGTGCGTGACGTAGATCATCGTGGTGCCGAGGGCCTGGTGCAGGCGCGCGAGCTCCAGGCGCATCTGCACGCGCAGGGCCGCGTCGAGGTTGGACAGCGGCTCGTCGAACAGGAACACGCGCGGCTCGCGCACGATGGCGCGGCCGATGGCCACGCGCTGGCGCTGGCCGCCGGACAGCGCCCTGGGCAGGCGGTCGAGCAGCGGGCTCAGCTGCAGGATCTCCGCGGCGCGGCCCACCGCGGCGGCGATCTCCGCCTTGGGCCGGCCGGCCATGCGCAGCGCGAAGCCCAGGTTCTGCGCCACGGTCATGTGCGGGTACAGCGCGTAGCTCTGGAACACCATCGCCACGCCGCGATCGGCCGGCGCCACGCCGTCCATGCGCTCGCCGCCGATGCGGATCTCGCCGCCGCTGGCCTCGTCCAGGCCCGCGATCAGCCGCAGCAGCGTCGACTTGCCGCAGCCCGAGGGGCCGACGAACACCATGAACTCGCCGTCGGCGATGTCGAGGTCGAGGCCGCGCAGGACCGGCGTGTCGCCGAAGGCCTTGCGCACGCCGCGCAGCTGCAGGTCAGCCATGGCCGGCCCCGCCGCGCAGGTTGGCAATGGTCTCGCGATACCACAGCGCGCTGTCCTTGAGCGTGCGCCGCTGCGTGGCGTAGTCCACGTGCACGAGGCCGAAGCGCTTGTCGTAGCCCGAGTCCCATTCGTAGTTGTCCAGCAGGCTCCAGTAGAAGAAGCCGCGGATGTCGACGCCGGCCTCGCGGGCGCGCGCGATGGCCTCCAGGTGGCGGCGCATGTAGTCGATGCGCGGGGCGTCGGCGACGCGGCCGTCGACCAGCACGTCGGCGTTGGCCATGCCGTTCTCCATCAGGTAGATCGGCGGCAGGCCGGCATAGCGCTGGTGGATGCCCGTGAGCAGCTCGGTGAGGCCCTCGGGGTAGATCTCCCAGCCCATGTCCGTGACGCCCAGCGCGCACGGCGCGGGCACCGGCGGCTGCGCGGTGCTGGCCCAGATGCGCGTGTAGTAGTTGATGCCCAGGAAGTCCAGTGGCTGGCCGATGATGGCGAAGTCGCCCGGCTGCACGTTGCGCGGATGGTGCTCGATGCCCTCGTCCTGCGGGTAGGCGCCCTCGAAGATCGGCTCCATGTACCAGCGCACGAAGCTCGCGTATTCGGTGGCGGCGCGGGCCTGGTCGGCGGCGCTGTCGGTGGCCGCGCTGGCGGACGAGTGGTTCAGCACGATGCCCAGCGGAGCCCGGGTGCCGGCCGCGCGCATCGCCTGCAGCGCCAGGCCGTGCGACAGCAGCAGGTGGTGCGACACGTCTGCCGCCAGCGCCTCGTCCCGGAAGCCGGGCGCGAACTTGCCCCACGCGTGGCCCAGCTTGGCGGTACACCAGGGCTCGTTGTGCGTGGAGATGGTGGCCAGGCGATCGCCCAGGCGGCGCGCGACGTGCGCCGAGTAGTCGGCGAAGCGCAGCGCGGTGTCGCGCGAGGCCCAGCCGCCGAGATCCTGCAGGCCTTGCGGCAGGTCCCAGTGGTACAGCGTGGCGCTGGGGCGGATGCCGCGCGCCAGCAGCGTGTCCACCAGCCGGTCGTAGAACGCGAGGCCGGCCTCGTTCCACGCGCCGTGGCCCAGCGGCTGCACGCGCGACCACGAGATCGAGAAGCGGTACGCGTCGACGCCGAGATCGGCCATCAGCGCGACGTCCTCGGGCATGCGGTGGTAGTGGTCGCAGGCGACGTCGCCGGTCTCGCCGCGTACCGTCTTGCCGGGCGCGTGCGAAAAGGTGTCCCAGATCGACGGGCCGCGGCCGTCGGCGGCGGCCGCGCCCTCGATCTGGTAGGCGCTGGTGGCGACGCCCCAGGCGAAATCGCGAGACAGCGTGGCGCGCGTCTGCGGGGTGAGGGCGATCGGATCGTTCAGGTTGGACATCTAGTGATTTTTGAAATCGTTATCAGGGGAGGTCTTCGAAAGGCCGCGGGGGTTGTTCCGCGGCCTGTGACGAGGGGGCGTTCAGTGCTTGACGGCTCCGGCGGTGAGCCCGGAGATGAGCCGGCGCGAGGTGAAGGCGAAGAGCACCAGCAACGGCAGCACGGCGATGGCCGCGCCCGCGCACATCGCGCCCCAGGGCGTCTGGCCCGAGCCCTGCAGCGAGCGCAGCGCCAGCGGCAGCGTGTAGCGATCCATGTCGCGCAGCACCACCAGCGGGCCGATGAAGTTGTTCCACGAGCCGATGAACGTGATCAGCGCGAGGGTGCCCAGCGCCGGCCCCAGCAGCGGCAGCACCACGCGCCACCAGATCATGAATTCGCTGCAGCCGTCCAGGCGCGCGGCCTCCACCAGGTCGCGCGGGATGGCCGACTCGATGTACTGGCGCATCAGGAAGATGCCGAGGGCGCCGCACGCGCCCGGCACGATCAGCGAACGATGCTCGTTGGTCCAGCCCAGCCAGCTCATGGTGAGCGCAGTGGGAACCATGAAGAT
>JABCYW010000015.1 GCA_013289985.1 Betaproteobacteria bacterium
CTGCTGAACACGCGCGTCGGCCAGGAGCTCGACCAGCTGGGCCGCTTCCTGAGCATGGCCGTGGAATACAAGCACAAGATCGGCTTCAAGGGCGCGATCCTGATCGAGCCGAAGCCGCGCGAGCCGGCCAAGCACCAGTACGACTTCGACGTCGCCACCGTCTACGGCTTCCTCAAGCGCCACGGCCTCGAGAACGAGGTCAAGGTCAACATCGAGGCGAACCACGCCACGCTGTCGGGCCACAGCTTCGAGCACGAGATCGCCACGGCGGCGGCGCTGGGCATCCTCGGCAGCCTGGACATGAACCGCGGCGATCCGCAGCTGGGCTGGGACACCGACCAGTTCCCCAACAACGTGCCCGAGACCGCGATCGCGATCTACCACGTGCTGCAGGCCGGCGGCCTGGGCAGCGGCGGCATGAACTTCGACTCCAAGGTGCGGCGCCAGTCCATAGACGCGGAGGACCTGCTGCACGGCCACGTGGGCGGCATGGACGTCTGCGCCAGCGCGCTGCTGATGGCTGAACGCATGATCGTCGACGGCGGCCTGAAGGCGGCGGTCGACGCGCGCTACGCCGGCTGGAACACCGGCGACTCGCGCGACATCCTCGAAGGCCGCGTGTCGCTCGAGGCGCTCGCCGACCAGGTGCTGGCGGCCAACGTGGATCCTCAGCCAAAATCCGGACGCCAGGAATTCCTGGAGAACCTCGTCAACCGTTTCAGCGCCTGACATGGCCCCCAACCCGCATCCCTTCCATCACGCAGCGGACGCGCGCGACGTCCGCGCGGGGAGGCGGTGCGCCCTCGACGATTGCGTGGATGCGACCGTGACATCGCATCCGGAATCGAACATCGCGTGTCCAATCCAGATCTGCCTGGATCACGCGATTCCGTAGCCGCGACGGCAAAGCCGCGCGCCAGTCGCCCCATGCCCTGGGGCGAGTCCCGAAACCAAAAAGAGACCATAACATGAGACAATTTCAGAGGACAGCGTTGTCAGTCGCAGCGGCACAGGTTGCCCTGCTGTGGAGTGGGGTCGCGCTGGCGCAGACGGCGCCGGCACCGGAGGCCGCGGCCTCTGCTGCAGCCGCGAGCAAGCCGGCGGCGAAGGACAAGGACGAGGCGATCACCGTCGTGGTCACGGGCCAGCGCGCCGCGCTGCAGTCCGCCCAGAAGATCAAGCAGGACTCGGACGAGATCGTCGACTCGATCGTCGCCGACGACATCGGCAAGCTGCCGGATCGCTCGGTCACCGAGGTGCTGCAACGCGTCGTCGGCGTCACCATCGGCCACCTGATCTCCAACAACGACCCCGAGCACTATTCGGTCGAAGGCTCCGGCGTGAACATCCGCGGCCTCACCTACGTGCGTTCCGAGCTGAACGGCCGCGACTCGTTCTCGGCCAACGGTGGACGCTCGCTGAACTTCGAGGACGTCACGCCCGAACTGATGTCCGGCGTCGACGTCTACAAGAACCCGTCGGCGGAGCAGATCGAAGGCGGTATCGGCGGCCTCGTGAACCTGCGCACGGCGATGCCATTCGACTTCACCGGCCAGAAATTCTCGATCTCGCTGTCGGATGCCTATTCCACGCTGCGCAAGGCGGGGAGCCCGAAGATCTCCGGCCTCTATTCGAACCGCTGGGACCTCGGCAGCGCGGGCCAGTTCGGCGCGTTGATCGACCTGGCGCATTCGGTGAGCAAGACCCGCACCGACGCGTTCCAGGTCGACCCGTACTTCAACATCACCTCCAACGGCGCCTCGGTCTGGGTGCCCGAGAGCGCGTCGTGGCGCCGGGTCGACTTCACCAACAAGCGCGACGGCATCTACGCCGCGCTGCAGTGGAAGAAGGACGACTTCGCGTCCTCGCTGACGTACTTCAAGTCGCGCTACAACCAGGAATGGGACGAGAACGCGATCTTCACGCAGGCGTCCACGCCCTACAACCTCACCGTCGATCCGGGCGCGACCTTCAACTCCCAGGGCGTGTTCCAGAAGGGAACGCTGCGTGACGACGCCGACGGCGGCCTGAACTTCGGTGCGGACACCCGCGTGGCCCGGCGCAAGTCGGACACGCAGGACATCTCCTGGAACTTCAACTGGAAGGCCAGCGACCGCTGGAACCTCAACGCCGACCTGCAGCTGATCAAGGCGACCACCAACGACTTCGACTCCGTCGTGGCCACCGGCATCCAGGTGCCCTCGGAGACGCTGGATCTTTCGGGCGGCCTTCCGAACATCAGCTTCGACTCGGCCTCCGCCGCCACGCTGGCCAACGCCAACAAGTATTACTGGGCGTTCACGCAGGAGCACTTCGACAGGGGCATCGCCACCGAGAAGGCGCTCAAGCTCAACGCGAAGTACGACTTCGACAATCCGGTGCTGCAGGACATCCGCTTCGGCGTGCGCCTGACCGACCGCGACGCCACCACGCAGAACTCCAACCCGAGCTACAACTGGTCGCCCATCTCGCAGACCTGGCAAGGCCTCACCTCGCTGGCCTACCTGGGCGACCCGCGCTTCAGCGGCAACACGCAGGTCGTCAACTTCTCGAACTTCATGAACGGCAAGGTCTCCGTGCCGTCACTTGTCATGCCGGACGTGTCGCTGGCCGCCGGCTACCCGAACAGCTACGCGACGCTGCACGGCTACACGAACGAGCTCTGCAGCGGCGGCAGCACCACCTGCAGCTTCTACCATCCCGCGGCCTACGGCGCCAACGACCCGGCCGGCACGAACGTGCAGACCGAGCGCACGCAGACGGCGTTCGGCCAACTGCGCTTCGGTTGGGACGACTGGAAGGTTCCGGTCGACGGCAACCTCGGCCTGCGCATGGTGCGTACCGAGGCGGACGCGCACGGCTACACCGTGTACACGCCCCCGACCAACGTGCCCGCCAACGCCACGGGCGTGCCCATCCCGGTCATCGCGGCGTTCGCGGTCGCCAAGGACTTCAAGAACACGTACAACGACTTCCTGCCCAGCCTGAACCTGCGCGCGAAGGCAACGAACGACCTGCAGTTCCGGTTCGCGCTCGCCAAGGCCATGACGCGCCCCGACTTCTCGCAGATGCAGGCCTACACGACGCTGGGCACCACGGCCACCGTCACCACGACCGGCAGCACCAACGACGTGACGTCCGTCAGCAACACCGGCACGGGATCCGGCAACCCGAACCTGCGGCCCATCAAGTCGAACCAGGCCGACGCGACGGCGGAATGGTACTTCTCCAAGTCCAGCTCGCTGACCTTCGCGGCCTTCGACAAGGAGCTCAAGGACATCATCGTCAACCAGAGCTACAACGTGCCGGTCACCGACGCGTCCGGCAACACCGTCCAGTTCACGACGACCGCGCCCGTCAACGGCGCCAAGGGCTACGCGCGTGGCTTCGAGGTGGCGTACCAGCAGTACTTCGACAAGCTGCCGGGCTTCCTGTCGGGCTTCGGCGTGCAGGCGAACTACACCTTCGTCAACAGTCACACGTCGCCGTACAACCCGGTGAACGCGGCCTTCTGCGGCAACACCAGCGGCGGCGCGGCCAACCTGAACCTGAACATCAACGGCTGCGACACGAACGGCCAGCCGTTCGGCAACCTGCCGCTGCAAGGGGTGTCGCGCAACACGTTCAACGTGGCGCTGCTGTATGACCAGGGGCCGATCTCGGCGCGCGTGGCCTACAACTGGCGCTCGAGGTACCTGCAGGGCGTCAACGTGAACGGCACCCAGGGCACCGACGGCACCGATCCCGCCAACCCGACCGTGCACAACCTGGCCTGGGGCCTGCCGCTCTATGCGGATGGCTTCGGACAGCTGGACGCGGGCATCTTCTACAAGATCGACGACCACTTCACCATCGGCCTGGAAGGCACCAACCTGACCGACTCGACCTACAAGCAGTCGATGCAGCAGCACATCGGCATGATGGGTCGTGCCTACTTCACGTCGGGCCCGAGCTACAACGCCCAGCTGCGCTACACGTTCTGACGTGAGCACGATGCCAGTGCCGCACCCGAGCGGCACGGGACTTCCGAAGATGAGGACACTGCCGGACGAGGCGGCGGCCGCAAGCCGCCGCCCCGCCTGCGCGGGGTCGTTCCCGCAGAATCCAGCGAGCCCACGAATGCGCAAGACCCTCTCACTCCCGTTCGCCGCGCTGGCGCTGTCGGCCGCGTGCGTCGCGACCGCGGCGACCACCGCGCCGCACCTCGCATCGCGCGACGGCCGCACCGCCCTGATCGTGGACGGCGCGCCGTTCACGATGCTGGGCGTGCAGGTCAACAACTCCAGCAACTACCCGGCGGCGCTGGACAAGGTCTGGCCGGCGGCGCTGGACGTGCACGCCAACACGGTCGAGATCCCGGTGGCCTGGGAGCAGGTCGAGCCCGTCGAGGGCCGCTTCGACTTCGGCTACGTCGACACGCTGCTCGCGCAGGCGCGCCAGCACGGCCAGCACCTGGTGCTGCTGTGGTTCGGCACCTGGAAGAACACCGGCCCGGCCTACGCGCCGGAGTGGGTCAAGTTCGACAACAAGCGCTTCCCGCGCATGGTCGACAAGCAGGGCAAGACCATCTACTGCCTGACGCCGTTCGGCGACGAGACGCTCAAGGCCGACCGCAAGGCCTTCGTCGCGCTGATGACGCACCTCAGGCAGATCGACGCCGCGCGCCACACAGTGCTGATGGTGCAGGTGGAGAACGAGGTGGGCACCTACGGCACCGTGCGCGACTTCGGGGCCAAGGCGCAGGCGCTGTTCGAGCAAGCCGTGCCGGCCGCGGTGCTGCAGCGCCAGAAGTCGCCGGTGGCGCTCGCGGCCGCGGGCTCGTGGCGCGAGGTCTACGGCGACTACGCCGACGAGTACTTCCACGCCTGGGCCATCGCCAGCTACATCGAGGAGGTCGCCAAGGCCGGCCGCGCCGTGTACGACCTGCCGATGTACGTGAACAACGCGCAACGCAATTCCGCGGCACCCCTGGCGCCGTGGAAGGACGACTTCGCCAGCGGCGGCCCCACGTACGACGTGATCGGCATCTACAAGGCCGCCGCGCCGCACATCGACATCGCGGCGCCCGACATCTACAACCCGGAGTCGGTGCAGTTCGACGCGACGCTGGCCAAGTTCCAGCGCCCCGACAACCCGCTGCTGGTGCCCGAGATGAGCCACGCGCCGGGCTACGGACGCTACGTCTACCAGGTGCTGGGCAGCGGCTCGCTGGGCATCGCGCCCTTCGGCATCGACTACACCACGTACACCAACTTCCCGCTGGGTACCAAGCTCACCGGCAAGCCCATCGTCGAGCCGTTCGCGGCCACGTACGCGGTCTTCGGCTCCATGCAGCGCCTCTGGTCGCGCTGGGCCTTCGAGGGCCGCACGCACGGCGTCGCCGAGCCCGACGACCGCAAGGACCGGACGATCGCGATGGGCGCCTGGACGGCCACCGTGTCGTTCCGCGAGTGGCAGTTCGGCGAGAAGTCGTGGCCCAGCCATCCGGCGGAATTCCCGCCCGGCACCGAGCAGCCCAACGGCGGTGTGGCGATCGCGCAGATCGCCGACGACGAGTTCGTGATCGTGGGCCAGCACGCGCGCGTGCGCATCGCCTCCACGGCCGCGCAGGGCAACGGCGCGATGTTCGCGCGGGTCGAGGAAGGGCACTTCGAGCCGTCGGGCAAGTGGGTGATGGAGCGCAACTGGAACGGCGACCAGACCGACTGGGGCCTCAACTTCACGGCCCAGCCCGTGATCCTGAAGGTCCGGATGGGCCGCTACTGAGCGATGGAAACACTCAACATGCGCAGGCGTCAGATCCTCGGGGGTGCCGGTCTCGGCGCGCTGGCGGCCACCGGGCTGCCGGCCGCTTTCGCCGCGGCCACCCAGGCCGACGCCGCCGGACCGTACACGTGGAAGACCGTGCCCTTCGGGGCCGGCGGCTTCATCGACGGCTTCGTCTACCACCCGAGGAAGGCGGGCGTGCTGTACGCGCGCACCGACATCGGCGGCATGTACCGCTTCGACCCCGGCGCGCGCTCGTGGGTGCCCCTGCTCGACCAGATGGGCAAGTCCGACGGCGACCTGATGGGCGTGCTGAGCATCGCCGTCGACCCGAACGACGCCGACCGCGTCTACGCCGCCTGCGGCATCTACACCGGGCAATGGAATCGCAAGGCGGCCGTGCTCTCGTCCACCGATCGCGGCGCCACGTGGAAGATCAACGACCTGGCCATCAAGCTGGGCGGCAACGAGCCGGGCCGCGGCACCGGCGAGCGGCTGCAGGTCGATCCGAACAACGGCGAGATCCTGTTCCTGGGCACGACCAAGGACGGCGTGTGGCGCAGCACCGACCGCGGCGCCACCTTCGGCGCGGTCTCGGCGCCGCCGCGCCACGTGTCGCTGATGCTGGTCGATCCGCGCAGCGGCACGCCGGGCCAGGCGTCGAGGACGGTGTGGGCCGGCGGCCATGACCAGCCGGGCCTGTACGTGTCGCACGACGGCGGCTCGACCTTCGCGCGCGACACCGACGCGCCCGCGCAGGTGCCGCAGCGCGCCTGCTTCGGCGCCGACGGCTCGCTCTACGTCACCTTCGCGCTGGGCCCCGGGGCCTTCGCCACCAACCCTGGCAACGCGAAGGCGGGCGGCGTGTGGAAGCGCGATCCGGCCGGCCACTGGAAGAACATCTCGCCGCTGAAGCCCGGCACCGGCGACGAGGGCTTCGGCTACTCGGGCATCGACGTCGACCTGCGCCGCCCGGGCCGCCTCGTCGTCTCGACGCTGGAGCACTGGGGCGACGGCGGCGACAACCTGTTCGTGTCCTCCGACGACGGCGCGCACTGGACGGCGCTCGGCGCGCACTCGCGCCACGACGCCACGCCGTATCCCTGGCTCGCGAACTACATGCAGGGCCAGGACAAGATGGGCCACTGGCTGGCCGACGTCAAGATCGACCCGTTCGACGGCGAGACCGCGCTGTACGGCACCGGCTACGGCCTGTGGATGACGCACGACCTGGGCGCCGCGGAGAAGGGCGGCACGGTGAACTGGGAGTTCACGGTGGCCAACCTCGAGGAGACGGCCACGCTGCAGGTGCGCAGCCCCTCGGGCGGCGCCACGCTGCTGGCGGCCATGGGCGACGTCGCGGGCGCCGCGTGGGACGACGTCGGCAGGACGCCGGCCGCCGGCCTGTTCGTGCCCGAGTACATGACCAACCGCTCGGTGGACTTCGCGCAGCTGAGGCCCGGCATCATCGCCCGCAGCGTGGACCAGCAGGCCATGGCCGGCGCCTGGTCGCCGGGCGGCTACTGGTCGCAGGACGGCGGCGCCAGCTGGCGTCCCTTCTGGCCGGGGCCGCGCAACACGACCGCGCCCGACCACGCCCACCTCGAGACGGGAGCTATCGCCGTGTCCGCCGGCGGCACGGCCTTCGTCCTGGTGCCCGAGAAGAAGGCGGCGCTGTTCTCGCGCGACCACGGCAAGACCTGGATCGAGTCGGCGGGCTGGCCCGCGACGCGCGACGTCAGGCTGGTGGCCATCGCCGACCGCGTCGTCGACGGCGTGTGCTACGTGCACGACCCCGTGAAGGGCGAGATCCTCGTGAGCGTCGATGGCGGCGTGAGCTTCGCGCCGTGCATCACGGGCCTGCCGCCGGTGGAGGGCTGGCAGACGTCGCAGCTGATCTGCGGCACGGGTGCGATCCGCGACCTGTGGCTGGCGCTGCCCGGCGGCCTCCTCCACTTCCCGGGCCTGGCCCAGCCGATGAAGACCTTGACGGCGGCGGTGGAGCCCTGGATGGTGGCGCTCGGCAAGGGCGCGCCCGGCGCTGGCGTCGACAGCGTCTACGTCTGGGGCAAGGTGCGCATCGGCAGCAACGTCGTGGAAGGGTTGTTCCGTTCCATCGACGGCGGCGCCAGCTTCGTGCGCATCAACGACGACGCCCACCGCTACGGCTACGTCCTGGCCATGGCGGCCGATCCGCTCGAATACGGCACCCTGTACGTGGCGGCGCACGGCCGCGGCGTGCTCGTGGGCAGGCCGCGCGCGGCATGAGGACGTTGCTGCGCCTGCTGCTGGTGCTCGCGTGCGCGTGCGGGACGTCGGCGCACGCGCGCGAGCTCGCGCTGCGCTACGCCGCGCCCGCGCCCGACACCGCGGACGGCTGGGAGCGCGAGGCGCTGCCCATCGGCAACGGCCGCATCGGCGCGATGATCTTCGGCCAGGTGGCGCACGAGCACCTGCAGTTCAACGAGATCACGCTGTGGACCGGCGACGCGCGCACCATGGGCGCGTACCAGCCGTTCGGCGACGTGTTCATCGACCTGGAAGGGCACGACAGGCCCGTGCGCCGCTACGCGCGCACGCTGGACATCGCGCGGGCGGAACAGCGCACGAGCTACGCGATTGACGGCGTCACCTACCGCCGCGAGGCATTCGCCAGCCATCCGGCGCAGGCCATCGTGATGCGCCTGGACGCGAGCGCCCCGGGCCGCTACACCGGCGCCATCCGGCTGGTCGATGCGCACGGCGCGCGCGTCGAGGCCATCGCCGACGGCCTGCGGGCGGTGGGCGATCTCGCCACGCCGCCGGCCACGGTGATGCACTACGCCAGCGTGCTGCGCGTCGGCCACGTGGGTGGCCGGGTGCGTGTCGAGGGCGACCGGCTGCTGTTCTCGCACTGCGATTCGCTGACGCTGACGCTGGCCGCCGGCACCAGCTACGTGCCCGACGCCGCGGCGCAGTTCGAGGGCGAGGCGCCGCTGGCGCGCGTCGCCGCGCAGGCGGCGGCCGCGGCGGCGCGTCCGCTGGCCGCGCTGCGTTCGGAACATGAGCGTGACTACCGCGCGCTGTTCGATCGCGTGCACATCGATCTCGGGGCCTCCGCCGCCGCGCGCCGTGCGCTGACCACCGGCGCGCGCATCGCCGCCTATACCGCGCAAGGCAACGACCCCGAGCTCGAGGCGCTGTACTTCCAGTTCGGCCGTTATCTGCTGATCTCGAGCTCGCGCGACTCGCTGCCCGCGAACCTGCAGGGCCTGTGGAACCGCAGCAGGACGCCGCCCTGGAACTCGGACTATCACACCAACATCAACATCCAGATGAACTACTGGCCGGCGGAACCGGCCAACCTGCCGGAGCTGGCGCAGCCGCTGTTCCAGTTCGTGCGCAGCGTGTCGCCGGTGTGGCGCCAGGTGGTGGCCGACACCGCGGCCCAGGCGATCGCGCATCCCGGCGCCGCGGCGTCCGCGCCCAACCCCGCGGGCGGCGACGTGCCGCTGGTCGCCGAGACCTTCGTCACCGGCGCCGGCAAGCCGGTGCGCGGCTGGACGGTGCGCACCGAGTCCAACCCGTTCGGCGCGATGGGCTACCTGTGGAACAAGACCGGCAACGCCTGGTACGCGCAGCACTTCTGGGAGCACTACGCCTACACGCAGGATCGCGCGTTCCTGCGCGACGTGGCGTATCCGGTGATGAAGGAGGCCTGCGCGTTCTGGCAGGACCACCTGAAGGCGCTGCCGGACGGCCGCCTGGTCGCGCCGCACGGCTGGTCGCCCGAGCATGGCCCGGTGGAGGACGGCGTCACGTACGACCAGGAACTGGTCTGGGACCTGTTCAACAACACCGCGGAGGCCGCCGATGCGCTTGGCGACGACCGCGCGTTCCGCGACGAGATCGCGGGCCTGCGTGATCGCCTCGCGGCGCCTCGCACCGGCTCGTGGGGCCAGTTGCTGGAGTGGCTGGACGAGAAGCACGACCCGGTGCTCGACACGCCGGGCGACACCCACCGCCATGTCTCGCACCTGTTCGCGCTGTTCCCCGGCCGCCAGGTCTCGCCCGTGCGCACGCCCGCGCTCGCCGCGGCCGCGCGCACGACGCTGGCCGCGCGCGGCGACGCCGGCACCGGCTGGTCCATGGCGTGGAAGGCGGCCTACTGGGCGCGCCTGCTCGACGGCGATCATGCGTACCTGATGCTGCGCGGCCTGCTCGCCACGCCCGGTGCGCGCGCCTCGCAACAGCACGGCCCGGGTACCGAGGTGAACAACGCCGGCGGCACCTACCCGAACCTGTTCGACGCCCACCCGCCGTTCCAGATCGACGGCAACTTCGGCGCGACCGCGGCCATCTGCGAGATGCTGCTGCAATCGCAGGACGGCGAGCTGCACCTGCTGCCGGCGCTGCCCGCGGCCTGGAAGACCGGCTCCGTGCACGGCCTGCGGGCGCGTGGCGGCTTCCTGGTCGACCTGGACTGGGCCGACGGCAGGCTCGCCGCGGCCACGATCCGCTCGGTGGCCGGCCCCGGCGGCGGCATCGTGCGCTATGGCGACAAGGTCGTCGCGCTGAACCTGAAGCCGGGCGAATCGCGTCGCCTGGGAGACTTGCAATGAACGCCCTTTCTCGCCTGGTCATCCTCTCCTTGATGTCTGCCTGCGCGGGCTCGGCGTCCGCGGCCGATACGCTGCGCCTGGTGCCCGGCGCCGCATGGCATGTCGAGCTCGGCGACTTCGACAGCCACCTGCCGCTGGCCGGCGACAGCGTCGTGCTGCCGAAGGTCGACAAGCCGCACGGCGAGGACAACCACGTCGAGGCGCATGTCTCCGGAAAGCACGCGAAGCGCGACGCGCTGACGATGAAGTGGAGCGACGCCTGGTACGCGAGCCTGCGCTTCGACGCCGCGCAGCCCGTGGACCTGCGCCCGTTCCTGGCCGACGGCGCCGTGGCGTTCGACCTGGACGCTGTCGACATGGCCAAGGCCGGCCTGACCTTCGTCGTCGGCTGCGGCGCCGACTGCGGGCGCAAGCTGCCGTACGTCGTCCCGTCGCGCGCGCTGGCCGGCAAGGGCTGGCAGCGCCTGGTGATCCCGATGCGCTGCTTCGCCCACGACGGCGACGACTTCTCCGCGGTCACGCGCGCCTTCACGCTGGACTCCAGCGGCACCGGCGAGGCCGCGATCGCCAACCTGCGCTTCGTGCGCCACGCCAAGGGCAACGTGGCGTGCCCGGACTACCGCACCCAATCGGTCTCGCCCACCCCGCTCGAGCAGGTGTGGTCCATGGATTGGTGGATCCCGCGCCACGAGCAGAAGCTGGCCGAGATCGCGGCGCTGCGCGCGGCCGGCGTGCAGCCCGACGTCGTGTTCATCGGCGACTCCATCACCCACAACTGGGAGAAGGATGGCCAGGCCGTCTGGGCCGCGAACTACGCGAGGTACCACGCGCTGGACCTCGGTTTCGGCGGCGACCACACCGAGAACGTGCTGTGGCGCCTGCAGCACGGCGAGCTCGACGGCTACCGGGCCCGCGTCGTCGTGATGATGATCGGCACCAACAACACCGGCGACCGGATGGAGGATCCGGCGACCACCGCCGCCGGCGTGCGCCGCCTCGTCGACGAGGTGCGCCGACGCCAGCCGGGTGCGAAGATCCTGCTGCTGGCCGTGTTCCCGCGCGACGAGAAGCCCGACAGCCCGCTGCGCCGCATCAACGACCGCCTGAACCAGGCCATCGCCACGTTCGCCGACGACCGCGACGTGTTCTTCCTGGACATCGACGCGGCGCTCGCCAACCCCGACGGCACGCTGTCGCGCGACGTGATGCCCGACCTGCTGCACCCGAACGACAAGGGGTATGCGATCTGGGCCGGCCAGATGAACCCCACCCTGCAACGCCTGCTGGATGCGAATCCCGCGAGGCCCTGAGAAAACCGAATGAAGAACGATTTCCCCCTGACGACCATGAGCACGTTCACCTACTCCAGCCCGTTCCCGTCGACCTTCACGTTCGGCGTGGCGGCCGCCTCCGCGCAGATCGAGGGCGCCGCGTTCGAGGACGGCAAGGGCGAGTCGATCTGGGACCGCTTCTGCCGCATTCCGGGCAAGGTGCACGACGGCGACACGCTGGACGTGGCCTGCGACCACTACCACCGCTTCGACGAGGACTTCGCGCTGATGGCCTCGCTGGGCGTGAAGGACTATCGCCTGTCGCTGGCGTGGCCGCGCATCTTTCCCAATGGCGACGGCGCGATCAACCAGGCCGGCCTCGACTTCTACCATCGCCTGTTCGCCAGCATGGCCCGCCACGGCATCACGCCGTGGGTGACGCTGTTCCACTGGGACCTGCCGCAATCGCTGGAAGACCGCGGCGGCTGGACCTCGCGCGTCACGGTCGACGCGTTCGCCAACTATGCCGACACCGTCGTCAAGGCCTTCGGCGGCGTGGTGAAGAACTGGATCACGCTCAACGAGATCCGCTGCTTCACGATGCTGGCGTACGGCTACGGCACCAAGGCGCCGGGCCGCAAGGAGAGCGCCGCGGTGGTCAACCAGACCTACCACCACGCGCTGCTGGCGCACGGCCACGGCGTGCGCGCGGTGCGCGCGTACGGCGGGGAGGGCGCGCGCGTCGGGCTCACCGACAACTGCGACGTGAGCGTGCCCGTCACCGAGACGCCGCGCGACATCGCCGCCGCCAAGGCCTGGTTCCTCGAGAAGAACGAGCACATCCTCGGCGCGCTGCACGGCAAGGGCTACGCCGAGCGCTACCTGGCGCGCGCCGGCGCCGACGCCCCGCGCGTGCAGCCGGGCGACTTCGACCTGATCTGCCTGCCCTGCGACTTCCTGGGCGTCAACATCTACACCGCCACCTACGTGCGCGCGGGCCGCGACGGCCAGGCCTGGGAGGCGCTGAGCCTGCCGGCCAACTACCCGCGCGCCGACAGCCCGTGGCTGAACCTGGTGCCGCAGGCGATCTACTGGGCCTCGCGCATGTGCCACGAGCTCTACGAGTTCCCGTCCATCCTCATCACCGAGAACGGCTGCGGCTACAACGAGGAGCCGGTGGTCAACGGCGAGGTGATCGACCTGCACCGCCGCGACTACCTGCGCAGCCACCTGCGCGAGGTGCACCGCGCGATCGCCGACGGCACCCCCATAGCCGGCTACTTCCTGTGGTCGTTCATCGACAACTACGAATGGGAGGACGGCTACCAGCGCCGCTTCGGCATCGTGCACTGCGATTTCGAGACGCAGAAGCGCACGCCCAAGCTCTCGGCGTTCTACTACGCCGACGTGATGCGCACCCGCACCGTCCTCTGAGAGCCAGCCCATGTCCTCCAGCACGATCGATCTCGCGGTGAACCCGCCCACGCTGCAGGAGCCGCCGCTCGTGCCGCCCGTCGTCGAAGGCCGCCTGCCCGTCAGGCAGAAGGTCGGCTACGGCCTCGGTGCCTTCGTCGACATGTGGGGCCACTGGCTCTATCCGACGCTGTCGTTCCAGGTCTTCATCGTGTTCCTGGGCGTGGCGCCGGGACTGATCTCCACGGTGCAGATGATCAAGATCTTCATCGACGCGGCGTCCGACACCCTGTTCGGCTGGATGTCCGACAACACGCGCACGCGCTTCGGGCGCCGGCGCCCGTTCATCCTCGTCGGCGGCGTGCTGGCGGGCGTCGGACTGCCGCTGCTGTTCGCCGTCGGCCGCGGCTGGACCGATACGGAGTACTTCGTCTTCATGCTGGTCACCACGGCGCTGTACGTGCCGGTGATGAGCTGCTTCAACATGCCGTGGTCCAGCCTGGGCGCCGAGATGACGCCCGACTACCACGAGCGCACCACCGTGCAGTCGGTGCGCAACGCGATCCAGAAGGCGCCCGAGCTGGCGATGTTCTTCGCGGCGCAGTTCACGACGCTGGCGATCTTCAACGATGCGCACGGCAAGCCCGACATCCTGCGCGGCGCGCAGACCTACTGCACGATCCTCGGCGTCATCATGGTGGTGGCCTCCGTCGCGATCTTCCTGCTGGTCAAGGAGCGCTACTACGCCAACCTCGTGCGCCAGAAGCAGGAGAAGATCCCGTTCTCCGACACGCTGTGGCGCACGATGCGCTGCCAGCCGTTTCGCCATGTGCTGCTGATGATGCTCTCCTACGGCATCGGCACCGCGATGGTCGGGGCCCTGGGCTACTGCAACACGGTCTACTACGTGTGCCACGGCGACGTCGCGCTGGGGGCGAAGTGGAATACCGGCATGGGTATCACGGGCATGTTGTTCGGCTTCCTGGGTATCCCGTTCTTCATGTGGATCGCGCGCCGCCATGGCAAGCGCAACGCGCTCGTCCTGGTCTTCGTGCTGGCGATCGGGGCGTTCATCGGCGACTGGTGGCTCTACGACCCGGCGCTGCCGGTATTGCAACTGTTCGCGTGCGGCTTCGTCGCGTTCACGGGCGCCGGATTCTGGACGCTGTACGGCTCCACCATCGCCGACGTCGTCGACTACGACGAGCTCGAAACCGGCAAGCGCCGCGAAGGCTCGTTCTCGGCCTGCCAGTCCTGGACCTCGAAGTTCGGGATCGCGCTGGGCGTCGGCGCATCGGGCTGGATCCTGCAGTTGACGGGCTTCGACTCGAAGCTGCCGGTGCAGACCGAGCACGCGATCTTCATGATCCGCATCCTGCTCTCCAGCATCCCGGTGATCGGCCTGGTGCTGGCGCTGGTGGCGATCCTGCGCTTCCAGCTCACGGAGACGCGCATGCACGAGATCCGCGTGGCGCTCGAGGCGCGGCGCGGCGTCGTCTGAATGCCGGCAGGGCTTGTCATGAACCTGCACCGCCTGGTGGTCCTGGTTGCCCTGTTCATCGTGGCGACCGTGCCCGTCCGGGCGAACGAGTCGCTGCACCTGGACGCGCCCAAGCCGGATCTCGCGGGTACCCCGCCGATGGGCTGGAATTCGTGGAACCGCTTCGGCTGCAACATCGACGAGGCCACCGTTCGGCGGCAGGCCGAGGCGATGGCCAGTTCCGGCCTGGCCGCGGCGGGCTACCGCTACATCGTCATCGACGACTGCTGGCAGGCCAGCCGCGACGACGCCGGCAACATCGTGGCCGATGCGGCGCGCTTTCCGGCCGGCATCCGCGCGCTCGCCGACTTCGTGCATTCGAAGGGCCTGAAGTTCGGGCTGTACTCCGACGCAGGCACGTTGACCTGCGGCGGCCGCCCGGGCAGTGCCGGGCGCGAATTCCAGGATGCCCGCCAGTACGCGGCCTGGGGCGTCGACTACCTGAAATACGACTGGTGTCACACCGGCACGCGCGACGCCGAGGCCGCCTATACGATCATGGCGAAGGCCTTGCGCGAGTCGGGCCGCGACATCGTGCTGTCGATCTGCGAGTGGGGTAACAACCACCCCGAGCGCTGGGGGCCGACCGTCGGCCACCTGTGGCGGACCACGGGCGACATCTACGACGCCTGGCAAGGCAGGCGCGACTGGTCGTCCGGCATGGTCGACATCCTCGACCTGCAGGTCGACGCCTGGCGCCACTCGGGCCCGAACCGCTGGAACGACCCCGACATGCTCGAGGTGGGCAACGGCGGCATGACGACCACCGAATACGAGTCGCACTTCTCGCTGTGGGCGATGCTGGCGGCGCCGCTGATCGCCGGCGACGACCTGTCCGCGATGAGCCCCGACACGCAACGCATCCTGAGCAATCGCGACGTGATCGCCATCGACCAGGACGCGCTCGGCCAGCAGGCACGCCGCATCTGGAAGGACGGTGACCAGGAGATCTGGGCGCGGCCGCTCCAGGGCGGCGACGTGGCGGTCGTGCTGTTCAATCGCGGCCCGCAGGCCGTGACCATGCACGTTGGTTGGGCGCAACTGAACCTGCCCGCCCGCATCCAGGCCGACGTGGCGGACCTCTGGCGCCACCGCGTCACGCGCGGCGCGCGCGACGGCGTCGGAGGGCTCGTCGCCTCGCATGGCGTGGTGATGCTGCGCATCTCTCCGGCGATCGTGCCATGAGGCGGATCGCGCGTCGCATCGGAGCGGGAGGCCTCGTCGCGGTCACCGTCCTGGCCGGCGATGCGGCGCGAGCCGACTGCGGCGCCAACGTGCTCGGCACGTCGCGCACCCTGGCGCTCCCGCGCGCGGCGGCGGCCTACGGCACGGCGCAACACGCCGCGCTTCCGCTGGCTCCGGGCGAGGTCGTGATCACCTTCGACGACGGGCCGCGGCCCGAGTCCACGCCGAGGGTACTGGCGGCGCTGCGCCGTCAATGCGTCAAGGCGACGTTCTTCATGGTGGGCGAGGCCCTGGCGCGCAACAGCGGCCTCGCACAGCGCGTGCGCGCCGAGGGCCATTCGACGGGCATGCACGGCTACGCACACGCGCACGCCGCCTCCCAGCCGGAGGCCGACCAGCTGGCCGACCTGCGGGCCGTGGAGGACACGTATCGCCGCGCGTTCGGCGAGCCGGCGCCGGCGTATCGCTTCCCGTTCCTGGAGGAGACGCCGACGCTCGTGGACGCGCTGAATTCGCAGGGCATCACCATCGTCTCGGTGGACGTGGGCATCGACGACTGGCTGCCGGCGCAGGGACCGCGCATGCTGGCGGACCGGCTCATGGAGCGGCTGGCGCCCGCCGGGCGCGGCATCATCCTGCTTCACGACGCGCAGGACCAGACGGCCGACGCGCTGCCGTTGCTGCTGGCCAGGTTGAAGGCCGGCGGCTACCGCGTCGTCCACCTGGAATGGGAGCCGGTTTCGCCATGACGCTGCATCCGCAAGCCCGCGAATTCCTGGCGAGCCTGCCAGCCGCTTCCGATGTGGAACCGACGGTCGAGGAGGCTCGCCGCGGCGACCCCGACCTCCCGCGTCCGGCCGGTCCGGTGGTGGGCGCCACGCGTGACGTGGCGATCCCCGATGCCGACGGCCACCCGATGCGGCTGCGCTTCTACGTGCCGCCCGATGCGCCGCCCGGCCCGCTGCCCACGCTGGTGTTCTTCCACGGCGGCGGCTGGGTGACCGGCGACCTCGACACGCACGACCCGACCTGCCGCTGGCTCACCGTGCTTTCGGGATGCCAGGTGGTGGCCGTCGAATACCGCTGCGCGCCGGAGGCGAAGTTTCCCGCGGCGCCGCGCGACGCGTACGCCGCGCTGCAATGGCTGGTCGCGCACGCGTCCGGCCAGGGCGTCGACGCGACGCGCCTGGCGGTGGGCGGCGACAGCGCCGGCGGCAACATCGCCGCCGCCGTGACGCTCATGGCGCGCGACCACGGCGGGCCTGCGCTGGTGTTCCAGCTGCTGGTCTACCCGGTCACGCACCACGCCTTCGACACGCCGTCGTACCGGCAGTACGCCGACGGCTTCCTGCTGACGCGCGCCGGCATGCAGTGGAACTGGAACCACTACCTGCCCGACGCCGCGTCGGGCCGCGATCCGCTGGCGTCGCCGCTGCTGGCGCCCGACCTGGCCGGCCTGCCGCCGGCGCTGCTGATCACCGCGGAATGCGACCCGCTGCGTGACGAGAGCGAGGCCTACGGGCGCCGCCTGGCCGCGGCCGGCGTGCCCGTGGAGATGCGGCGCCACGACGGGATGCTCCATGCGTTCTTCACGCTGGAGCACCTGTTCGACGACTCGCACGCCGCGCTGGCGCATGCCGGCGCGGCGCTGCGACGGGTCCTGCTTACCTGACCCAGTCGGAGTGGCCGTCCGGGCCGCCCAGGTACACGTTGATCTGCGACGCGTGCATCTTGCCTGCTAGCCTTGGCGTCCCTCGGCGGCGAGCCGCAGCTTGGCCAGCGATCCGCTCCAGCCCTTCTCGTGGCCCTTGGCCGTCGCCTCGTCGGGCAACAGGGCGTGTGTGAACAGAATCTCGCAACCGCCGCCGACGGCCTCCAGCGCGATCTCGATCCGCGAGGCCGCCTCGCCGTCGTTCTCGAGCCAGTTCCAGGTGGTCACCAGCCGGGTCGGCCGCACGAGCTCGAGCACCTCGCCGTGGCACTCGTGCTCGCTGCCGTCGCGCATGCGAAAGCGCAGCCGGAAGCGTCCGCCGACGCGCGCGTCGAACTCGGCCAGCAGCACGGGGCCGTCGTCCGGCCCCCACCACTGCGCGATGCCCTCGGGCGTGGAGAGAAGGTCGAACACGGTGTCGGGCGACGCGGCGATGCGTCGAACCAGGGTCATGCTGCTCATTTCCTTGCCTTTCCCTTTTGACGATCCATGGCTTCGGCGACCGCCGCAAGGCGATCGAGCCGTGGCGACCAGAAGCGCTCGTATCGCTGCAGCCACGCCGTGGCGTCGGCCATCGGGCCGGCCGCCAGGCTGACGTGCACGGTGCGGCCTTGCTTGTGGCGGGTGATCAGTCGCGCGTCTTCCAGCACGCCCAGTTGCTTGAGCATGGCCGGCAGCTTGATGCCCAGCGGCTGGGCGAGGTCGCTCACCGATTGCCCGTCGGCGTCTTCCAGCCGGGCGAGGATCTGCCGACGGGTCGCGTTCGACAGAGCCGCGAACACGGCGTCGAGCCCGATTTCATGGTTCACCATGTGGTGAACTATAGGCGTCGCCGTCGTGTCTTGCAAGCGGGTCGTGCGATTCCCGGAGAATGGCGCCATGCCATCGCTCCAGACCGTCGAACGCTTCGTCCAGCTCGTGGAATCCGGCCAGGGACTCGCGGCCCTGGACCGGTTCTACGCGGACGACGCCGAGGTCAGCGAGAACCAGGGCGCGCCGCGCGTCGGCAAGGCCGCGCTCATGGCCCGCGAGGCGGCGGCCCAGGCGGCCGTCAGCGGCCTGAGAGCGCAGTGCGTCCGCCCGATCCTCGTGGCGGACGACGTCGCCGTCATCCGCTGGATCTTCGACTACGTGGACGGCAAGGGCCGCGCCGTCCACTTCGAGGAACTGGCGTACCAGCGCTGGGCGGCGGACCGGATCGTGGAAGAGCGGTTCTTCTACGATCCTGGCCAGTTCACTGCACCGTGACGGCGAAGTTCTTCGAGGCGAAGTTCATGCCGCCGGACGACGACGTGATCTCGAAGCCGTACTGCAGGTCGCCCACCGTCACGTTGCCGATCCACGAGAGGTTCTTCAGGTAGTTGAGGATGGCCAGCACGTCCACCGTGGTGTTGTTGGTCTTGGAGGTACGCAGGAACGAGAACACCATGTTGCTGCCGTTGGTGCCGCGGTAGACGTTCCAGGTGCCGCCGCCGACCGTCACGTTGCTGTAGACGGGAATCGCGCAGCCGGCCGACGTCCAGTTGTACGAGATCGGCTTGACGTTGCCGCAGCCGGCCGCCGTGCCGGTGTAGTTGAGCCAGAGCATGATCTCGTCGGCGTTGCTGTCGGCCCAGATGTCGAAGGTCGACTCCCAGGCGCCGCCCGACGGCGTGGTGGCCGCGATGGGCACCGACAGCTTGGTCATCGAGCCGATCGCGCGGTTGACCGTGTACGTGATGTGCGGGTACGACTTGATGCCGCCCGTGTTGGGCTGGTCGGACCAGACGCCCCAGTCCACGTTGGAGTTGGCCCAGATCGTCTGCGCGCCGGCGGCGGTGCCGCCGCAGGGCGACCACACGTCGTTGTTGAAGCCGTAGCTGCCGTAGGTCCAGGTGGCGAACAGGTTCGCGGCGGAACACGACGACGTGGCCGCGGACGTGGCCGACCAGGTAGCGGCCTGCGCGCCGGGCGCGGCGAGGGCGAGCGCCACGACGGCGCCGGACAGGAAGTGGTTGTGGTTCATGAGTCTCCGGACAAGTTGTGATAGGTATGGGGGACCCGGGCGGCGCCAGGGCTGGACACCGCGCGACCGGGTGGCGCGATGCCCATGGCAACGCTGTCATCCGGTGCTGTCAATTCCAGCGATGGCGAATTAGTTCGACAACCGGACTAACCACTATGCGATTTCGGCGACCCTGACCGCACGCGGCGGCAGGGCGATTCACCTCGTACGCCCAGCCGTATCCGGCCCCGGGGCGCCCGCGTCCGGAGGGCGATTCCGGCCGCCGGGATTTGTTCGCGACCCTGCAAGTGACAATCTCTCCCTCCGCAGATCGTCCGAGGTGACCCATGCATGCGCTTGTCTTCCATGAGTTCGGGAGTGCCGATGTCCTGCGCCACGAACAGGTGCCCGATCCGGTGCCCGGGCCGCAGCAGGCGCTGGTGCGCATGCGCGCCGTCGGCCTGAACTTCGCCGACGTCTACCGGCGCAAGGGCAACTACCACCTGGCCGGCACGCCGCCCTGGATCCTCGGCTACGAGGGCGCGGGCGAGGTGGTCTCGGCGCCGGAAGGCAGCGGCCTGCGCGCCGGCCAGCGCGTGGGCTTCGCCGACAGCCCGTTCGCCAATGCGGAGCTGTGCGCGGTGGACGTCGACCGCCTGATCCCGCTGCCGGACGCGATCCCGTTCGAGACGGCCGCCGGCAGCCTGCTGCAAGGCCTCACCGCGCAGTACCTGTGCCGCGACAGCTACGCCGCGCGCGCCGGCGACTGGGCCGTCGTGCATGCGGCGGCGGGCGGCGTGGGGCTGCTGCTCGTCCAGATGCTGCGGCACCTGGGCGCGCGCGTCGCGGGCATCGCATCGACCGAGGCCAAGCGCCAGGCCGTGCGGGATCTGGGCGCGGATGCGGTTCTGCCGACGGAAGGCTGGGCGCAGGCGGTGAAGTCGCTCACCGGCGGGCGCGGCGCGGACGTCGTGTACGACTCGGTGGGCACCACCCTGCGCGACAGCCTGGACGCGGCCCGCATCGGCGGCACGGTGGTCTTCTACGGCATGGCCGCGGGCGACCCCGCGCCGGTGGATCCGCGACTGCTCATGGACCGGTCGCTGCGCCTGGTGGGCGGCGACCTGTGGAACGTGCTGACCACGGCGCAGGAGCGCCGGACGCGCGCCGCCGAACTGTTCGGCTGGATCGGGTCGGGCGCGGTGGCCTTGCGCGTCTCGCGCGCGTATGCGCTGCGCGAGGGCGCGCAGGCCCACCGGGATCTCGAAGGCCGGCAGGTCATCGGCAAGATCGTGCTGCTGCCCTGAGGACGCGCTCGAAGCGCCGCGAAGGGCCGCGCGGCCATTCGATTAGCGCGCTAATCAATATCCGACATCGCCGAGGGGTCGATCGGAAATGAATAGCGCGCTAATCGTTAGCGCGGTAATCTTACGTCCGTGCCGCAAGAAATCCCCCGAAGCAAGGCGCTTCGAACGATGGCGGCGCAAGGCTCCAACCTCAACCGCGCATCGAAAGGAAATTCATCATGAACGCAATCGCACTCAGCATCGTCCTGGTCCACGGCGGCTTCGTCGACGGCTCCGGCTGGGAGGGCGTATCCAGCATCCTGCAGAAGGATGGCTACGCCGTGACGGTGGTCCAGAACCCGACGCTCTCGCTCGAGGACGACGTGGCGGTGACCCGGCGCGCCATCGCGGCGCAGAAGGGGCCGGTCCTGCTGGTCGGGCACTCCTACGGCGGCGTGGTCATCACCGAATCCGGCAACGATCCCAAGGTGCAGGGCCTGGTCTACGTGGCCGCGTTCGCGCCCGACAAGGGCGAGTCGGTCTCGTCGCTGATCAAGAACCCCCCGCCCGGCGCGCCGGTGCCGCCGATCCTGCCGCCGCAGGACGGTTTCCTGTTCCTCGACCAGGCGAAGTTCGCCGCCTCGTTCGCCGCCGACGTGAGCCCGGACAAGGCCCGCTTCATGGCGATCTCGCAGGTGCCCTGGGGCGTCGCGGCGCTCGACGGCGCCGTCACCAGCGCCGCGTGGAGGGTGAAGCCCAGCTGGTACCTCGTGGCCCAGGACGACCACATGATCCCGCCGCCGGCGCAACGACTGATGGCCAGGCGCGCCGGCGCCACGGTGACGGAGGTGCCCGGCAGCCACGCCGTGTACGTCTCGCAACCGGCCGCGGTGGCGGCGGCCATCGAGCAGGCGGCCCAGGCCATCGCGGCGAAGTCGAAGTAAGCTTGCCCCAAGACCGATCCGCGCGTGCCGCTCGAGCGCGCGCGGATCCCTTCCCCCGACAGGATCCGCAACGATGTCCAAGCACGCCCCCGACGCCAAGCCACCGAAGTTCCCGACGCTGGACGACAAGCTGTGCTTCGCGCTGTATTCGAGCTCGCTGGCCATGCTGCAGAGCTACAAGCCCCTGCTCGCCGCCATCGGGCTCACCTATCCGCAGTACCTCGCGATGCTGGTCCTGTGGGAGGAGGACGGCATCACGGTCAAGCGGCTGGCGGAGCGCCTGGGCCTGGACTCCGGGTCGGTCACGCCGCTGGTCAAGCGGCTGGAGGAGGCGTCGTTCGTCACGCGATCGCGCGCGGCCGACGACGAGCGCAACCTCAGCATCGAACTGACGCGCGAAGGCCGCGCCCTGCGGGCCAAGGCAGAATCCGCCAGCGGCAAGTTCGTGGACGCCTGCGAGCTGGGCCAGGCCGAAGGCGGCGAGCTGCGGGACAAGCTGAAGCTGCTGACCACGACCCTGCGCAGCGCCAATCGCTGAGCCGGGACACGACACCAGGAGACCACGATGCACCAAGGTTCTTGCCACTGCGGCGCCGTCCGCCTCACCTTGCCGGCCACACCCGAGGTGGCGACCGATTGCAACTGCTCCCTGTGCCGCCGCATCGGCGGGCCCTGGGTCTACTTCAAGTTCGGCACGGTGAAGATCGAAGGCCATCCGGAGGCCACCGCCGGATACGTCTGGGGCGACCGCACCCTGCGCACCATCCATTGCCGCACCTGCGGCTGCGTCACGCACTGGGAACCGCTGGAGCCCACCTCCGACGGCAGGCACGGGGTGAACCTCGGCAACTTCGATCCGGCGCTGATCGCCTCGGTCCGCGTGCGCCGCTTCGACGGCGCGGACACCTGGAAATTCATCGACGAGTAGGCGCGCCGGATCTGGCGGATACTCCAGGCGACGCGCGCGCCGCGGAGGATCTTCCGGACATGCTTCCCCAACGAATTGGCCGCTACGACGTCTCCGCCGAGCTCGGGCGCGGCGCCACGAGCATCGTCTACAAGGGCGTCGATCCGGCCACCGACCGCGTCGTCGCCATCAAGACGCTGCAGCGCAGCGATGCCGACACCGACGCCGACGGCGACGGCGAGGCGGACGCCGACGCCATCCTGCTGCGCTTCCGCCACGAGGCGCGCGTGATCGGGCGGCTGCGCCATCCCGGGGTCGTCGCCGTCGACGAATTCGGGGAGGACGGCCTGCACAGCTGGATCGCGATGGAGTACGTCGAGGGCAGCACGCTGGCCGACCTGCTCCTGCGCACGCCCCTGGTGGGCCAGGAACGCGCCCTGGCCATCCTGGACGAACTCCTGGACGCGCTCGGCGCCGTGCACCGCCAGGGCATCTGCCACCGCGACGTGAAGCCTGCCAACATCATGATCACCCGCGCGGGCCGCGTGAAGCTCACCGACTTCGGCGTGGCGCGGCTGCGCGACCTCGGGCTCACGCGGGTCTCGTCCCTCATCGGCACGCCGGCGTTCATGGCGCCCGAGCAGTTCACCGGCGCGGCGCTCGACCACCGGGCCGACCTGTTCGCCTGCGGCGTGCTGCTGTACCTGCTGCTGAGCGGGCGCCGCCCGTTCTCCGGCGCGCCGGCCGCCGTGATGCACCAGATCCTGCATGAGGAGCCGCCCTCCCTGGGCGCGGCCGGCGTGGGCCCGGCGGCGCGCGCGTTCGACGACGTGATCGCGCGTGCGCTGGCCAAGCGTCCCGACGACCGTTTCGCGACCGCCGAGGAGATGCGCGACGCGCTGGACGCCGCGGCGGCGCGCGCCGCCGAGGCGACGCTGGCCACGGTGATCGGCACGGTGGTGCAGGGCGCCGCGCACCCGCACGGGGGCATCGACGACCGGGTGCTGATCCAGCGCGCGCCGGCGTACCTCGCCGACTCGATGTTGCGGGTGCTGCCGCGCGACGCCCACGCCCGGCCCGCGCTGGTGGACTCGATGTCGCTGTACGCGCCGGAGGCCGCCGCGCCCCCGCCGGCCGTGCATGCCGAGGCGCCACCCCTCGCCCTGCCACCCGAGGCCATCGCCGGCGCCCAGCACCTGCTGGCGCGCCGGCTGGGGCCGCTGGCCGGCGTCATCGTCAAGCGCGCGGCGGATGCGGCCGGCGGCTCGCGGCCCGCGTTCATCGAGAGCCTGCTGGCCGGCCTGCCCGAGGCCCACCGGGCCGCGGCCCGCGCGGAACTGGAGGCCTTGCTGCAGCCGCCTCAGCGCACGGAGACCGGTCGGTAGCGGCACTCCAGGCGATCGCCCCGGTAGACCTCGAAGGGCAGGTCGCCAATGCGCAGCTCGCCCCGGCGGCGCTCGATCAGCCGCGACAGCGCGGCCAGGCCCGGGAGGGCCGTCATCAGCTGCTCGCGGGCCCGGAAGATCTGGATGTTCAGGTGCGCCGGCTCCAGGCCCAGCATGCGCGAGAGCTCGGCGCTGCCCAGCCAGCCCTGGGCCCCCGGCTCGAGGCCGCGCTCCTGGTCGGCCATGCGCCGGCGCGCGAGCGTCGCCAGGCAGTAGTGGTGGGTGCGCTCGCCCAGGTCGGTCTTCGCGGCGCCGTCCTTCACCTCCAGGCTGGCGTGCTCCTCGTCCAGGCTCAGGCGCATGACCAGCCAGGGCGCGTCGGCCTCCCGCACGATCTCGGCCACCTGGGTGTCGTCCATGGGCGCCGCCGCCACGAAGCGGTGCGGGCCGAAGGGGCCCATCTCCAGGCGGTCGCCGTCCTTCAGGGCGCGCGTCTCGCCGTTCTGTTCCAGCATCCATAGCCCCGGGCGCGCCTGGTAGACGCACAGTTCCGGCGCCTCGCTGCTGGGAAGCAGGTTGTGCGGCGCCAGCGCGATGACCGGCCGCCGCGAGTCGGCCGGCACCAGGGCGTCCACGGGTTCGGCGATGTCCTGCACCTGCCAGGCCACCTCCGGACCGAGGCCCAGCCGCAGCTCGGTGCCCACCGCCAGGGCGAACGGCTCGCCGGGAACCAGCGCCCGCCCGTCCACGAAGGTGCCGTTGCGGCTGTGGTCCGACAGCATCCAGCGCCCGTTGCGCCAGCGCGCCACGGCGTGCATCAGCGAGATCCCGGGGTGGTCGATCGCGGTGTCGGCGCGCAGCGCATTGCGGCCGAACACGTGCTCTGCGCGGAGCACCACCCGCTCGCCGGTGCGGGGATCGAACAACGTACCCATGGTCCCAACTTTCTTCGCCGACGAACGCATCGGCGCAGCGGGAAGTGTAGTGGCGCTTCGTGAAGCCGCGCCCGCGTTATCGACCGTAATGGATCCGGGCGCCTCCCCGGCCGAAGATGCGTTCCATGCCATCCCGATGGCGCCAATCACTCCCGGATCAAGCAGGTGACCCCCATGTTCAACACGCCCACCGAAGTCCGCTACGGCATCCCGTCGTCCGTCGACCGCCTCTTCGCCGCCCGCGAGAAGCCGCTGCGGTTCCCGGCCGACCTGGACCTGTGCCGCGACCGGGTGCCCGCCGCGAAGGATTGCGCCGCGGCGCGCTTCGCCGCCGAGGCGCGCAAGCTGACGTCGCGCCACGCCTTCCGGCCGGCGCTCAACGCCGCCGACTGGCGCACGCTCTCGAGCTTCTGCATCGAACGGCGCCTGCCGCCGGACCATCGCGTCGTGATCCGCGGCCGCGCCGACCGCACGCTGCGCTTCGTGGTCGAGGGCAGCCTCTGGCAGGTGTGCGAGGCGTCCGCGCACGCGACCGCCGGCCAGCCGCGGCTGCTGCTGCCCGGCACGATCCTGGGCGAGGACACGCTCTTCTCCGACGCGCCCGGCGACGTGGACGTCCGCACGCTGGAGGACGCGCTGATCCTCGAGCTCTCGCTGCCGCGCCAGAAGGAGCTGACCGCCGCCTTCCCCGCGATCGCGTTCGAGCTGCTGCGCGCGGCTGGCGCCGTGATCGCCGCGCGCGGCCGCCCGGCCGCCGCGTGCGAAGAACCTGCCACGAACTGAGCCCAGGACCGCCATGACGACATACGTGCTCTCGCTGACCGGCGACGAAGAGAAGGCCGTCAACGCCACCCATTGGGCGACGTTCCGCAAGGCCAGGCTGGTCTCGATCTCGCGCAGGACGCCCGGGATGCCGCCCGCCGCCGCGGCGGGCAAGGACAGCATCGTGGTCACCGCCCACGGCGAAGTCGACCCGTTGGACGCCGAGCGCGCCGCCGCCACCCGCCACCCGCAGGCGCTCGCCGCGCTGCTGGTGCGCACGCTGGACATCCAGGACGGCGCGGGCGTGGTGCTCGCCGACTTCGACAGCGAGCAATTCGCCGCCGACGTGGTGGCCGAGATCGCGGCGCTGGGCCGCGACGTGGTCTGCCCGGGACGTGCCTCGACCTTCGCGTTCGGCTCGCGCGTGGGATCGCGTTCCTGGCGCGCCTGAGACGCGTCAGGCCGTCCCGGCCGCCGTGTCCCTGGCGGAGTGACCGTCTCGGGGTCGTCCCGAAGCCGGGGAACCTCTTCTTTCACGACGGGCCAACCCTCGCGATCGGCTAACCATGCATCCGATCGGACGCCGCGCATCCCCCATCGGAGGGGGTTCGATTGCCGGCAGAATCGGGCGTCGCCAAAGAGGGAATCCCTGCATGAGACCGTTCTCGCGGCTGCCGCTCGCCGGCGCCGTCCTGTCGTCCGCGCTCGCGCTGTCCGCCTGCGTGGACCTGGCGCCGGCCTACCAGCGCCCCGAGGCCCCGGTGGCGGCCGCCTGGCCCGCGGCATCGGCGCCTGCGAGCGCGAACGACGCGTCCGACATCGGCTGGCGCGATTTCGTCGTCGACGACCGGCTGCGCCGCGTCGTCGAACTGGCCATCGCCAACAACCGCGACCTGCGCATCGCGCTGCTGAACGTGGAGAACGCGCGGGCGCAGTACCGCATCCAGGATTCGGCGCGCTTTCCCGCCGTGGGCGGCAGCGCGGGCTTCACGCACGCGTCGACCGCGGGCATCGCCACCAACAACGCCAGCGTGGGCGTGGCGCTGTCCGGCTACGAGATCGACCTGTTCGGCCGCGTGAAGAACACCAGCGACGCGGCGCTCCAGAGCTGGCTGGCCACGACCGAGGGCGCGCGGGCCGCGCGCATCGCGCTCGTCGCGTCGGTCGCCACCCAGTGGCTCGCGCTGGCGGCCGACGCGGAGACGCTGCGACTGAACGAACGCACGCTGGCGGCGGACCGCAAGAGCCTCGAACTGAACCAGCGCATGCACGAGCTCGGCGCCATCAAGGGCCTGCCGGTGGTGCAGGCCCAGGCCGCGGCCGAGGCCACGCGCGGCGCGGTGGCCGCCGGCCGCGCCCAGGTGCGGCAGGATCGCAACGCGCTGACGCTGGTCGTGGGCCGCGAGCTGCCGGAGGAACTGCTGCCCCTGCAGGCGCTGCCCGGCGAGGCCACGGTGCTGGTGGCCGTGCCGGCCGGCCTGCCCTCGCGCACGCTGCAGCAACGCCCCGACGTGCTGTCCGCCGAGCATTCGCTGCAGGCGGCGCAGCTCGACATCGGCGTCGCCCGCGCCGCGTACTTCCCCGCCATCACGCTCACCGGCAGCGCCGGCACGGCCAGCGCGAGCCTGTCGGGGCTGTTCAGGAGCGGCAGCGGATCGTGGAGCTTCGGCCCGTCGGTGACGCTGCCGATCCTCGATGGCGGCGCGCTGCGGGCCGGCGTGGACTCGGCCAGGGCGCAGCGCGACATCGCGCTGGCCACCTACGACAAGACCGTGCAGACGGCATTCGGCGAGGTGGCCGACGCGCTGGCGGTGCGCACGACGCTGGACGAACGCCTCGCGGCGCAGCAGGCGCAGGTGCGTGCCAGCGAGACGGCGCTGCGCTTCGCCGAGGCGCTGTTCCGCAACGGCGGCAGCAGCTACCTCGAAGTGCTGGACGCGCAGCGCGGACTCTATGGCGCCCAGCAGGCCGGCATCGCGCTGGCGCTGGCGGAACAGGACAACCGCATCACCCTCTACAAGACGCTGGGCGGCGGCTGGAAGGAATCGAATTGAAGCTTCGCAAGTGGTTCACCCCGTGGCGCATCGCGATCGCCGTCGTCGTCCTCAGCGTGACGACGCTCGTCGCGTGCAGCCACTTCAAGAGGCCGCCGCCGCCGGCCATCACGACCTCGGCCGCGACGCGCGGCGACCTCGAGATCGGCGTGCTGGCCACCGGCACCATCGAGGCGGCCAGGCTGGTGAGCGTGGGCGCGCAGGCCACCGGTGAGGTCAAGCGCCTTTACGTCGCGCTCGGCGACAAGGTGAAGAAGGGCGACCCGATCGCCGAGATCGACTCCAAGCAGCAGGACAACGAGCTGCTGAAGGCGAGCGCCGCGCTGCAGAGCGCCAAGGCCGACCTGCGCGCCCGCCAGGCCACGCTCAGGCAGGACGAGCTCGCGGTGACCCGCGCGCGATCGCTGGTGGCCATCGACGCCGGCTCGCACGTGGACCTCGAGACCGCCGAGGCCAACGTCGACAGCGCGCGCGCCGGCGTCACGGTGGCCGAGGCCGCCATCGCGCAGGCCACGCTGGCCGAGGACACCGCACGCGTGAACGTCGGCTACGCGCACGTGCTCGCCCCCATGGACGGCACCGTGGTGGCCATCGTCACCGAGCAGGGCCAGACGGTCAACGCGGTGCAGATGTCGCCCACCATCATCAAGCTGGCGCGGCTGGACACGATGACGATCAAGGCGCAGATCTCCGAGGCCGACGTGCCGCGCGTCAAGGCCGGCATGCCCGTCTACTTCACGCTGCTGGGCGACCCCGACACGCGCTACGACACCACGCTGCGCGCCGTCGAGCCCGGCCCCACCACGCTGGCCAGCGACACCGCCGCCGCCGTCACGTCCAGCACCGCGGCCACGGCCATCTACTACAACGGCATCTTCGACGCGCCCAACCCGCAGGGCAAGCTGCGCATCGCGATGACGGCGCAGGCCACCATCGTGCTGGACAAGGTCAAGGACGCGCTGCTGATCCCCAGCGCGGCGCTCGGGGCCAGGGCCAAGGACGGGCGCTACACGGTGCGCGTGGTGTCGGAAGCCGCCGCGAGCGTGGGCGCCGGCGTCGCCCAGGATCGCCGGGTGCGCATCGGCCTGAACAACCGCGTGCAGGCGCAGGTGCTCGACGGCCTGAAGGCGGGCGAACGCGTCGTCACCAGCGAGGCGCCCGTGCCGGGCGGCGCCGCCAGCGCGGCCAGCGGCGCCGACGGCGCGAAGTGAGCATGCGGCCGCTCATCGAGCTGCGCGGCCTCGGCCGCGACTACCCCGCGGGCGAGGGCACCATCTCCGCGCTGCGCGACGTCGATTTCACGATCGCGGCCGGCGAGATGGTGGCCATCATGGGCCCGTCGGGCTCGGGCAAGTCGACGCTGATGAACATCCTCGGCTGCCTCGACCGGCCCACCGGCGGCACCTACGCGGTGGCCGGCCAGCAGGTGGGCGCGATGACGCCCGACGAGCTCGCCAGCCTGCGCCGCGAGCACTTCGGCTTCGTGTTCCAGCGCTACCAGCTGCTGGGCGCACTCAGCGCCGTGGGCAACGTCGAGATCCCCGCCATCTACGCAGGCGTGCCCGCGCCGGCGCGTCACGCGCGGGCGCGGGAGCTGCTCGGGCGGCTGGGCCTGGGCACGCGCCTGGGCCACAAGCCGGGCCAGCTGTCGGGCGGCCAGCAGCAGCGCGTGAGCATCGCGCGGGCGCTGATGAACGGCGGCGACGTGATCCTGGCCGACGAGCCCACCGGCGCGCTCGACCGCGCGAGCGGCCAGGAGGTGATGGCCATCCTCAAGGAGCTGCACGCGCAGGGCCACACCATCATCCTGGTGACGCACGACGCGCAGGTGGCGGCCAACGCCGACCGCGTGATCGAGCTGTCCGACGGCCGCGTGGTGCGCGACGAACGCACCACCGCGCGCGCCACGCCGGCCACGCTGCCCGCAAGGCCGCGCCATCGCGCCAATCCGCTGCGCGACCTGTTCGGGCGCGTGGCCGAGGCCACGCAGATGGCCGTGCGCGCCATGACCAGCCATCGCCTGCGCACGCTGCTGACGATGCTGGGCATCATCATCGGCATCTCGTCGGTGGTGTCCATCGTCGCGCTCGGCGAGGGATCGCGCGAGCGGCTGCAGGGGGAGCTGAACTCGCTCGGCACCAACACGATCGAGGTGTTCCCTGGCGAGGGCATCGGCGACCGCCGCGCGGGGCGCGTGCTCACGCTCGGCATCGGCGACGCCGACGCGCTGGCCAAGCTCGACTACATCGACGCGGTGACGCCCAGCTACGCCGCCGGCGTGACGCTGCGGCGCGGCAACGTCGACGTGTCGGGCGGCGTCAGCGGCGTGGGCGCGCAGTATTTTCGCGTTCACGGCAGCAACTTCGCGTCGGGCCGCGCGTTCGACGAGGATGCGATCCGCCAGCAATCTCAGGTGGCCGTGATCGACGACAACGCGCGCAAGGCGCTGTTCAAGGACGGCACGGAGCCGCTGGGCCAGGTGCTCCTGCTGGGCAGCGTGCCCGTGCGCATCGTCGGCGTCACGGCCAAGGTCGAGGGGCTGTTCAGCAACGACAGCCTGCAGGTCTGGATCCCCTACACCACCGCCACCACGCGCCTGATCGGCCAGGAGCCGCTGCGTGACATCAACGTGCGGGTGAAGGACTCGGCGCCGATGGATGCGGCCGAGGAAGGCGTCAACCGGCTGCTGACGCAGCGCCACGGCAAGAAGGACTTCTTCGTCTGGCGCACCGACTCCGTCCGCAAGCAGCTCGACACCACCACGGCCACCATCACGCTGCTGATCTCGTCGATCGCGCTGATCGCGCTGGTGGTGGGCGGCATCGGCGTGATGAACATCATGCTGGTGTCGGTCACCGAGCGCACGCAGGAGATCGGCGTGCGCATGGCCGTGGGCGCGCGCCAGGCCGACATCCTGCGCCAGTTCCTGATCGAAGCCGTGCTCGTGTGCCTCATCGGCGGGGCGATGGGCGTGGGTCTGGCGCTGCTGGCCGGCGGCGTGTTCAACAGCCTGAACGTGGGCATCCACATGGTGTTCTCCACGGCGTCCATCGTCGGCGCGTTCGCCGTCTCGACGACGATCGGCATCGTGTTCGGCTTCGTGCCGGCGCGCAACGCGGCGCGGCTCGATCCGGTCAACGCGCTGGCGCGGGAGTAAGGCTCAGGCCGAGGGCGGCGTCGGCGGCTTGCGCAGCAGCGACCACGCCATGCCGCCCATCAGGGCCAGGCCGGCCAGCAGCGCGGCCCACAGCCAGGGCGTGCGCGAGGGCGCCGGGGCGGGCTCCGATGCGGCGGCGACCGGCGGCGCGGCGGCCGCGGGCGCGGCCGCCGCGAGGGTCGCGGCCGCTTCGGGCAGGGGCGCATCGGGCGCGCGGCCGGGCATCAGTTGCGCGAGCGGCATCGGCGCCGTCGGCTCGCTGGCCGGCGCGCGCGCCAGCACGAACGGGCCGGCGCCGCGCGCCACGAACACGAGCTGGCGCGGGCGGATGCCGATGCGGATCGTGGGCGCCGCGTGGCCCAGCTGCGTGATCGGGCCGAAGGTCTCGAGCCGCAGCATGCGCCAGGGGGCGCCATCCAGGCGCACCGGCGGCGAATGCAGGTCGGGTGCGCCGGACGGCTGCGTGAGCCAGTACACGTTGGCCATCGCGGCGCTGTCCCAGGCCATGCCGGCCTGCGTGGGCGCGCGCTCGGCCTTCAGGCGCAGCGCGTGCAACGGACCGCGCAGCAGCGAATGGCGCGGCGGCGGCAGGCGATCCGCGTCCACCTGGCCCATCACCATCACCTGGCCGATGGTGTCGACGTCGGCGGGCGTGATCTGCACGGCGGCGAGCGCCGCGTTGCGCGGCAGCGGGTAGTCGCACGACGTCGTCTCGCAGCCCGATGCCGCGATCGGGTCGCTCCATTGCAGCGGCGGCGGTGCGGGGCGATGCGGCGCGCGCGTGATCGTCGCCGATACCAGGGGCGGTATGCCGGAGCGCGGCGCGGTCGTCAGGCGCAGGTAGCGCGCCGGCACGTCGTCCAGGTCGATGCCGTTGGAGCCAAGGTGCTCGCGCCCGGCCTGCGTGGCCAGCGCGCCGGCGGCGCCCACCTGCGGCAGCGCCTCCAGCTGCACCAGTTGCGCGTCGAGCTGCAGCGTGCGCCAGTGCTGCAGGTCGTCGCTCGCCTCGATGGCCAGCGTGTAGACGCCTTGCGTGTCGTGCTCCAGGCCCAGGTCGAGGTGCAGCAGGTCGTCGCCGGTGTCCTGGGTGTCGACGATCCAGGCCTGGCGCGGCGGGCCGGCCGTGGCCGAGGCGGCGGCGGGCGGCAGCGGCACCTTGTACAGGCGCGCCGGTACGCGCTGGAGCACGGGCGGCGACGTCGGGGCGTCGACCCAGGCGAAGGCCATGGTCTCGCCGGCGCCGTTGCGCACGCGCAGGTCGGCGAGGCTGGCCGAGGCCGAGAGCTGGCGGGCCTGCAGGGTCACGTCCAGCGTGTAGTACGGGCCCGTGCCGGCCAGCGTCAGCGGCAGGGTGGCATCGGACGACGCGGCCAGGACGGCCTGCGTGCAGGCCAGGCCCAGCGTCGCGAGGGCGGCTGTCTTCATGCGGTGTCTCCAGGCAGTGCCGGCTCGGCGTCCGCGCGGCGCGGCGGGATCGGCGCGAAGTATCCGACGGCCAGCATCAGGCCGCCGACGACGATGAACGACACGATGCGCGAGAGCGTACCGCGATCCGCCAGCTCCACCAGGAACAGCTTGGCCACGACCAGGCCCAGCAGCGCGGCGCCCACGCCCCACAGCACGCGGCGCGCCCGGCGGTGGCCCGTCACCATCAATGCCACGCCGATCAGCGACCACGCCACCGACAGCGCGGCCTGCGCCAGCGTCGAGGCGTAGAGCGCGTCCGCGTTCCACGCGACGCCGGCCCAGTGATGGCAGGTGCGCAGCACGAGCCCCGTGACCAGCGCGAAGGCCGTCACGCCGCCCAGCACCGGCCACGCGCGCGGCGGCACGCGGTCGCGCCACTCGGCCGGCAGCGAGCGCACCCAGCCCACCAGCGCCAGCAGCGCGACGCCCTGGCCGATCTCCAGCGGATTGAGCAGAGGCACCCACGGCAGCGGCGCGGCGTCGCCGGCACGGGTGTTGCCCACCCACAGCCAGGCCAGCAGGTACAGCGCCAGCGCGGCGCAGCCCGCCACGCGCCAGGCGAGGGCCTGCGTCGCGTCGGCGAAGCGGCGCCACAGCACGGGCCTTGCGCTGGCGACCAGCACGGCGGCGGGCACCGCCATCTCCGCCAGCGAACGCCACGCCGAGGCGTCGCCCGCCACCGCCTGCACGCGCAGCACGCATTCGGTGGTGGCCAGCGCGGCGAACAGCCACCAGCCGACCACCTGCAGCGCGGCCCCCGCCAGCGCCGGACGCCAGCGTGCCTGCAGGCGGTCCAGCCAGGGGTGCGCGGCCAGCGCCAGCGGCCACGCGAGCCAGCCCAGGTGCGCGGACGGCGGCACGCCGGCGTCCTCGTGCAGCGTCATCAGGATCCACGCCGGCACCGTGACCAGCGTGGCCTGGCCCAGCACGCGCCAGTCGCGCCAGCGCGCGAGCGACACGGCGGCCAGCGCGCTGAGCGTCACCCAGACCAGCTGCCAGTGCGGCCAGACGGCGAAGGTGTCGGGCCCCGGCAGCGAGGCCTGCAGCAGGTGCCAGACCAGCGGCGGCAGCGTGCGCGCCCACCACGGCAGCACCCAGGCCACGACGACCCACTGGGTGGCCGCCGCATGCCACCACGCGCGGCGGCCGGTGGCCTGCGCCGCGCGCAGCAGGTCGCCCAGCCAGAGGCCGGCGGCCGACAGCAGCAACGGGATCCACAGCGTGGGGGCGATGGCGACGCCGGCCGGCACGTAGTTCCATACCGAGGGTTCGCAGCAGAGGCTGGCCGCGCCGGCCGCCACCTGCAGCGCGAAGCCGGTGCCCACCAGCGCGCCGCTGCGCAGGCGCGCGCCGATGGCGGCGGCGGCGAGGCCGATCAACGGCCACGCCAGCGCGGCATCGGCCGGCGCCAGCTCGAACAGCAGGCTCAGGCTGGCCACGGCCAGGCCCAGCACCAGGCCGACGCTGCTGGACAGGGGGATGGGTCGCGGCGCGCCTTGCGTGGCCTCGCGCCAGGCGTCGCGCAGGCCCAGCCAGCCGGTGGCCAGCAGCGCGAGGCCGATCAGCAGCGCGGCGACGAGGTCCTGCCATGAATGGGCCGGCGTCACCACCTGCAGTGCCGCGGTGGTGGCCGACAGCGCGGCCAGGTGCAGCAAGGCGCTGGCCACGCGCAGCGACGGCGCCGCCAGCCGGCGCGCCAGCGCGGCGCAGCCGTAGGCGATCCATGCGGTGATCGCCCCGGCCCACAGCACGGGGCAGAGCATCCAGGCCAGCGTGGCGAGCGCGAAGGCCGCGGCGAACGGCGCCGCCGTCGCGGCGATGGCGTCGACGGCGTGGCGCGCGTCGGCGGCCAGGCGCCGGCGCGTCGTGTCCAGCGCGGCGAGCGCCAGCGCCAGCATCGCCATGCCCAGCGCCGAGCCGGCGACCAGCGGCACGCCGGGGCGGAGATCCAGCGTGAGCCCGGCGACGAGGCGCATCGCCGCGCCCAGCATCACCGCCAGCGCGAACGCGCGCGCATAGGTGCGGCGCTGGCGCGTGCCGAGCCAGTACATGCCGGCGGCCTCGATGGCCCAGGTGGCGCCCGTCCACACGCCTTGCAGCGCCAGCGGAACGGCCAGCGTGGCGAAGATCGTGCCGACGATCACGTGCGCCTCGCCCAGCAGGGCATAGCGCGGGCGCGTGGTGCGCATCAGGGCTCCACCCAGCAGGATGTGGAACAGCGCGAAGCCGGCCGCGGCCCAGGCCGGCCCCCAGGCCTGGTCGCGCACGAGCAGGTACTGCAGCGTGAACGCGGCCAGCGGCACGCCGAAGGTGAGCGTGCTGTCGACGCGGCCCACCTGGCGCAGCGCGTCGGCCGCCCGATCGGCGAGCGAGGCCCGCGCCGGCGGCTCGTCGCCGGCCGCCAGCGCGCGCCGCGCGAACAGCACGCCGGTGACGGTGAACAGCAGGAAGAACAGCAGCAGGAAAGCCTGCACGCCGGCGTAGTCGCTGGCGACGTAGTGCGCCTGCGCCCATGCGCCCGCGAGCGTGAACGTGGCGACCGCGCCCACCAGGTTCAGCGGGCGCCAGGCCTTGAACCAGGCCATCGCCAGGATGCCCGCGTCGAGGATGGCCATGTACGACATCAGCGGCACGTACGCGCCGCTGCCCGTGCTCACCAGCACCGGCGCGGCGAAGCCCTCGGCCACCGACACCAGCGCGAGCCAGGGCGCGTCCTGCAGCACGGCCAGCAGCGCGCCGAACACGGCCACCAACGCCATGAACGCGAACGCGAGCTCGGGTGATAGTAGAGGCTGCAGGCGCAGCGCGCCGAGCGTCGTCAGGTAGAACACGCCGATGCCCGCGCCCTGCAGGATCAGGCCGTAGCCGTCGCGCCGGGCGCGCAGGCGCCAGCCGAGCGCCGTGAGCACGACGCCCACCAGCCCGACGCCGGCGTAGCGCCACTCCACCGGCACCGTCACGCGTTCGGCCGTGTAGCGCAGCAGGAAGGCCAGGCCCAGGAACAGGATCAGCACGCCCACCTTGACGATGGTGTTGCCGCCGAAGATCCAGCGCGCCACGAACGGCGGCAGGCGGTCGCGCAGCGGCACGGACGGCGGCGGCGGTGCCACCGGCGGCCGGGGGGGCGGCGGCGGGCTGTCGACCGGCTGCGCGACGGGCGCGGCCGCGACGGCCGGCCGCGGGGCCTCGGCGGCATGCGGTCTGGCAGGCGGCGTCACGATCGGCGCCGGCGGCTCCGCCGCGGGAGGCTTCGTGACCGGCGCTGGCGCGGTCTCGCCCATTCGCTGCCGCAGCGCCGCGACTTCCCGTTCCAGCGCGTCGAGCCGCCGCCGCAGCAGGACGCCGTCGAGAATGTCCGACGGCTCGCCCTCGGGCGACGCGCGATGCGCGCTCCACCACCACCCGGCGAGCGCGCCCGCCACGGCCAGCGCGAACGCGGCGGACACATTGCCCAATACGCCGCCGACGAAGGCTCCGATCACCGCGAACAACAGATTCAAGCGCACTCCTGCGGGGTCCCAGTCGCGCGATTATGAAACGTCGCGCCACGGAGGCGCATCGGGCCGCCGGCCGGTATCGCCCCATGCGCCCGGCGGCAGCGCATTGCAAGCTCCGCGCGGCTTCGCTGCGGTGCAGCAATCCGGCACAGCTTATGCATGTCACCGGGCAGGTTCCACATGCCAGGAGGACGCAAATGACGGATCAGGCTGCCACCCAGTTCTCGCATGTCAAGCCCGGGGACACGCCCTGGCGCAGCGACGGCCTGCGCGACTTCTTCCTCTACCGCGATCTTGGCGTGGCCGCGGCCACGAACGGCAAGGTGATCGCGCACCTTGTGAAAGCCAACATGGCACCGGAAAAGGGCACCGGCTGGCACCGGCATGAGGCCGAATTCCAGATCGTGCTGATGACCAAGGGCTGGGCGAGGTTCATGTACGGCGACCAGGAGACGCTGGTGGAGGCCGGCGACTGCGTGCACCAGATGCCCGGCATCGTCCACTACCTGTTCGACTACTCGCCGGACATGGAGTACCTCGAGATCGTGGCGCCGGCCGACTTCAAGTCGATCGACATGCCGCCGCAGACGGACGTGCCCGCGCCGCACGCCTGGTGAGCGGCGCGCCTCAGAAGTCCATGTCGAGCTCTTCGATGTCGTCGGGCTCGAGCTTCGCCGCCGCGATCCACTCGGCCATCTCGGGCATCGCCATGACCGTGCGCGAATACTCGATGCACGCACGGTTGAGCTTCACATCGTAGGTCAGGAAGCGCGTGACCACCGGCGCGTACATCGCGTCGGCTGCGCCGCGCCGCGCGCCGAACAGCCAGGGACCGCCGTAGGTGGCGATGCACTCCGTCCAGATCTCCACGATGCGGTCGATGTCGGGCTGCGCGCCGGCCCAGATCTTGTGGCCGGGCAGGCGCGCCTTCAGGTTCATCGGCAGCGACGAGCGCAGGTTGGCGAAGCCCGAGTTCATCTCGCCGCACACCGAGCGGCAGTGCGCCCGCGCGACGCGGTCGTCGGGAAACAGCCCCGCCCCGGGACACACCTCGTCGAGGTACTGCGCGATCGCCATCGTGTTCCACACGCGCGCGCCGTCGTGCGTGAGGCATGGCACGCGGATGGACGGCGCCAGCAGCAGCAGCTCGCGCCGCGCGTCGGCGTCGTCGGGCGAGACCATGGTCTCCACGAAGTCGAGTCCGGCGAACCGCGCCAGCAGCCAGCCGCGCAGCGACCACGACGAATAGTTCCTGCTGCTCAGCGTGAGGGACGCCGTGGCGGCGGCCTTCGTCTTCGCGGCCGCCGGCTTGCGTGCGGCGGGTTTCGTCGGGCTCTTGGCGGATGCGGGCATGTCGGCTCCGTGGCGGATTCGTACCGATCGACGCAAGGCGCGTGCCACGACGCGGCGGCACGCTAGTTGCAACCTCACGAGGGTGAAGCTCTTGGGGAATCCATGATGTACCAGGCCTATCAGGCGCAGTCCGACCTCCTGCGACCGCTGCGCCACTTGGCGAAGGTGCACGGCTCCATGCTCGGCACCGAGCCGCCGCGGCCGGGGCTGGAGAGCGTGGCCCGGCCGGCGATGGCCGCCAGCAAGGTGTTCGAGCTGTCGGAGGTGACGCACCGCCGGCCGCCCTGGCGCATCGCCAGCGTGATGGTCAAGGGCGAGGAGCAGCCGGTCGTCGAGGAGGTCGTGCAGCGCACGCCGTTCGCCGAGCTGCTGCGCTTCCACAAGCCGGGCGTGGTGGGGCAGCCCAGGCTGCTGGTGGTGGCGCCGATGTCCGGCCACTTCGCCACGCTGCTGCGCGACACCGTGCGCACCGCGCTGCAGGACCACGACGTCTACGTCACCGACTGGCTCAACGTGCGCGACGTGCCACTGGCCGCCGGACGCTTCGGACTGGACGAATACATCGAGCACGTGATGTGGTTCACCGAGGCGCTGGGCCCGGGCGGACACGTGCTGGCCGTGTGCCAGCCGACGGTGGCGGCGCTGGCGGCGGTGGCGCTGATGTCGGAGGACAGCCATCCGGCCACGCCCGCCAGCCTCACGCTGATGGCCGGGCCGATCGACTGCCGCATCAGCCCGACCAGCGTCAACCAGCTGGCGATGTCCAAGCCCATCGAGTGGTTCGAGCAGAACCTGATCGGCGTGGTGCCCTGGCAGCACGCGGGTGGCGGGCGCCGCGTCTATCCGGGCTTCGTGCAGCTGTCGGCCTTCATCAGCATGAACCGCCAGCGCCACGAGAACGCGTTCAAGGATTACTACAGGCAACTGCTCGAGGGCGACTTCGACCGCGCCGACGTCACGCGCGTGTTCTACGAGGAATACCTGGCGGTGGCCGACCTCGCGGCGGAGTTCTACCTCGAGACCGTGGCCAAGGTGTTCCAGGAATTCGCGCTGCCGCGGGGCCTGCTCGCCTTCCGCGGCCGCGCCATCAACCCGGCCGCGATCCGCCGCACGGCGCTGGTGACGATCGAGGGCGAACGCGACGACATCTGCGCGATCGGCCAGACGCTGGCCGCGCAGGACCTGGCCAGCAGCCTGCGGCCCTACCTGCGCACGCACTACGTGCAGTCCAACGTGGGCCACTACGGCGTGTTCAGCGGCAAGCGCTGGCAGAACCAGATCTATCCGATCGTGCGGGACGTGATCCACGTCTCCGGGTAGTCGCCGAGGGGTCTGGCATCTCTTTCGTCCGCGCCCAAGCGCCGGCGACCGTGGTGCGGCTGGTTGCGGACGAAGGCAATGCCTGACCCCGAACGCAAGCGGGGATCGGGGTCAGGCATTGCCTCGAATCGCGACCCGCGCGACTGCTGCGATTCGGGGCCTGGCGCGATTCGAGGAGATGCCAGACCCCTGCGGCAACTGCCGCCCTAGAACACCACGCCCGCGCGCAGGATCACGTTGGCGTAGGGCGAGAACTCGCCCGTGCGCACGATCGCGCGCGCGCCGCGCGTGGCGGCCTTGAACTGCTCGTGCGACAGCGTGGAGACGGGCGTCTCGCCGAGCAGGCGGCGCAGGTCGGCGTGCACGGAGGGATTGGCCGGCGCGAGTTCCTCGGCGACGATCGCGGCCTCCACCTGCATCTCGGCCAGCACGGCCGCCAGCACGTCGCGAAAGCGCGGCACGTTGGCGCTCACCGCGAGGTCGATGCGGCGCGGGCCGTCGGGAATCGGCAGGCCCGCGTCGCCGATCACCAGCAGGTCGCCATGGCCCAGGCGGGCGATGACTTCCGAGAGCTCGGCGTGCAGCAGCGTCGTGCGCTTCATGGCCGGCCGCCTCCGGGCGCCGCGAGCTGGCGGCGGTACGGGATGGAGGTCTGCGCGCCCTTGCGCGTGACGCACAGCGCGCTGGCGGCCTGGCCGAGGGCGACGGCGTCGTCCAGCGACTGGCCTTCGCACAGGGCGGTGGCCAGGGCGCCGATGAACGTGTCGCCGGCGGCGGTGGTGTCGACGGCCTTGACCTTCTTCGCGGGCGAATGGCGCGCGCCCGCGCCGTCCACCACGACGACGCCCTGCGCTCCGAGGGTCACCAGCACGCGGTCGGGGCCGCGCGCACGCAGCAGAGCGCCGGCCTCGGCCGCGGAGTTCGGGTCGACCACCGGCAGGCTGGCGTAGGCGCTGGCCTCGCTCTCGTTGAGCACGAGGATATCGATCCTGGCCCACATCGAATCGGGCAGCGGCGCGGCCGGCGCGGGGTTCAGCAGCACCGGCACGTGCGCGGCGAACGCGCGGTCGATGGCCGCCTCCACCGCGGGCATCGGCACCTCCAGCTGCACGATCAGCATGCCGGCCATGTCGATCATCGTGTTGGCGCGCGCCACGCTGGCCGGGTCGAGCAGGCCGTTGGCGCCGGGCGCGAGCACGATGCGGTTCTGGCCGTCCTCCTCCACCCAGATCGACGCGACGCCGGTGTGCGTGGACGCCAGGCCCTTGACTTCGCGCGCGTCGACGCCGTCGGCGGCCAGGCCGGCCTTGAGCACGTCGCCGTTCGGGTCGATGCCGACGCGGCCGACCATGATCACGTTGGCGCCCATGCGCGCGCACGCGACGGCCTGGTTCGCGCCCTTGCCTCCGGGCAGCATCGCGAAATCGAGACCGGGCAGGGTCTCGCCGCCGACCGGCGCGCGCGCCATGCGCATCACCAGGTCCATGTTGAGGCTGCCGACGACGACGATGGAGGAGCTCATGGGGTGGTCCTCGCGAAAGGGGGGAACGGGTTCATCTCAGTCCTGCGGGCGCGCGGTGGATGCGCGGCGGTGCAGCTCGGGTTGCAGGATCGCGCGGCGCGGCTCGGCGCGGCCGTCGCGCAGGCGCTCCAGCAGCAGGCCGGCGGCGCCGGTGCCGATGGCTTCCTTGGGCTGGGCCACCGTGGTCAGCGGCGGCGAGGTGTAGGCGGCCAGCTCGATGTCGTCGAAGCCGACGACGGACAGCTGCGCCGGCACGGCGATGCCGGCCTCGTGCGCGGCATGCAGCGCGCCGATGGCCATCATGTCGTTGCACACGAACACGGCCGTCGGCCGATGCGCCGACTGCAGCAGCCGGCGCATCGCGGCGGCGCCGCTCTCCGGGCCGAAGTCGCCGCGCACGATCTCGTCCGCGCGCGGCGTGATGCCCGCGCCCGCGAGCGCGCGGCGCCAGCCGGCCTCGCGCTGCTGGCTGGGCCGCAGGTCGGCCGGGCCCACGATGCACGCCACGCGCGCATGGCCCAGCGACAGCAGGTGGGCCGTGGCCAGCTCGCCGCCGGCGGCGTGGTCGACCTCGATCAGGTCGGCGGCGATCGCGTCGATCTCGCGGTCGACCAGCACCAGCGGCAGGCGCAGGTCCTTGCAGCTGGCGACGATGGAGTCGTCGTCGCCCGAGGCCACCAGCACGATGCCGTCCACGCGGCGCTCGGCCAGCACGCGCAGGTGGTCGGCCTGCTGCTGCGGATCGTCGTTAGAGTTGCACAGCAGCAGGCTGTAGCCGGCGCCGTAGCAGTGGTGCTCCACGCCGCGGATGATCTCGGCGAAGTACGGGTTCGAGTTGTTGGGCACCAGCATGCCGAGGGTGCGCGTGGTGTTGTGCTTGAGGCCGCGCGCCACCTCGCTGGGCACGTAGCCGAGCGCGTGCGCGGCCTCGTGCACCTTGGCCTTGGCCTCGGCGCTGACGAAGCGCGTGGCGTTGAGCGTGTGCGAGACGGTGGTGACCGACACGCCGGCGCGCGCCGCCACGTCGCGGATGCTGGCGCGGCCGGTGGGCTGGGCGGCGTGGCCGCGGGGAGGGGTCGTCATCCTTTTTTCCTGCGTTCGCGCAGCGTATCCAGTACCACGGCGATGATGATCACGAAGCCGGTGATGATGCGCTTGGTGGGCTCGCTGGCGCCGATCTGCGCGAGGCCGGCCTCCAGCACCGAGATCACCAGCACGCCGAAGAAGGTGCTCGCCACCGAGCCGCGGCCGCCCATCAGGCTGGTGCCGCCGATGACCACCGAGGCGATCACCACCAGCTCGGCGCCGGTGCCGGCGTTCGGGTCGGCGGCCTCCAGGCGCGACGACAGGAACACGCCGCCCAGGCCCGCGAGCAGGCCGGCGATCGCGAACACGGCGATCTTGACGGGCCGTGGGTCGACGCCGGCCAGGCGCATCGCCTCCTCGTTGGTGCCGATGCCGATCATGCTGCGGCCGAACACGGTGCGGGTGAGCACCACTTGCGCCAGCGCGACGATGGCGATCGCGATGAAGAACGCCGGCGACAGCCCGGCCACCACCGGCTTGCCCAGCCAGTCGATCGCGCCGCCGATGTACTGCGTGCGCGAGTCGGTGGCCACGTAGGCCGCGCCGCGCGCCATCTCCAGCATGCCCAGCGTGACGATGAACGACGGCAGGCGCCACGCCACGGTGATCGCGCCGTTGACGGCGCCCACGGCCAGCCCGACGAGCATCGCCAGCAGCGTCGCCGGCAGCAGCGACCAGTGCCACTGCAGCATCGCGATGCCGGCCACGGCGGCGGCCAGCGCCATCGTCGAGCCCACCGACAGGTCGATGCCCGCGATGATCAGCACGAAGGTCATGCCCACGGCGGTGACGGCCACGGCGGGGATGTCGTTGGCGATCGTGATGAACGTGTCGGCGGTGAAGAAGTATTCGCTCTGCCAGCTGAAGAAGCCGACCATGAGCGCGAGGGCGGCCAGCAGGCCGGCGACGGTGCCGATCGCGCTGGCGAGCGCGGCGCGGGTCGTGAGGGGAGTGGACGAGCTCATGCGGCGGTTGCGAGGGTGACGTGTCGTTCGGCGGCGGCGTAGGCGCTGAAGGCGGCCTCCAGCAGCGATTGTTCGGACCACTCGCCGCGCTCGAAGATGCGCACGAGGCGGCCGGCGCTCATCACGCCGATGCGGTCGCACTGCGACATCAGCTCGCGCAGGTCGGACGACACCATCAGCAGCGCCTTGCCGGCCGCGGCCAGCTTGTCCATCTGCGCGTAGATGTCGGCGCGCGCGCCGATGTCGACGCCGCGCGTGGGTTCGTCCAGCAGCAGCACGTCGCAGTCGCGGTGCAGCCAGCGGGCGAAGATCACCTTCTGCTGGTTGCCGCCGGACAGCTCGTTGACCGGCTGCTCGATGGAGTCGCTGCGCACGCGCAGCAGCTCGCGCAGGCGTTCCACCTCGGCCTGCTCCTCCGCGCGCCGCAGCCAGCCTCCGCGCGAGACCGCGCCGAGGTTGGCCAGCGTGGCGTTCACGCGGATGGGTTGCGGCAGCAGCAGGCCCTGCGACTTGCGATCCTCGGTGACGAAGCCGATGCCGGCGCGCACGGCCTGCACGGGCGAGGCGATCGCCACGGGCGCATCCGATTCGCCGAGCATCACGTCGCCCGACTCCTTGCGGTCGGCTCCCACGATCAGGCGCAGCAGCTCGGTGCGGCCCGAGCCCACGAGCCCGGCCAGGCCCAGCACCTCGCCGGCGTGCAGGTCGAACGAGACGTCGCGCACGGTGCTCCCGCGCGCGATCCCGCGCACCGCGAGCGCGCGCCGGCCGCGCGGGCGCACGTCGCGATCGAGCCCTTCGTGCACGTCGCGGCCCACCATGCGGCGCACGATGTCGGCCTGGGTCAGCTCGCGCATGGGCCGGGTGTCGATGTGGCGGCCGTCGCGCAGCACCATCACGCGGTCGGCCACCTGCTGCAGCTCGTCGAGCCGGTGCGAGATGTAGACGATGGCCACGCCGCGCGCCTTCAGCAGCTCGATCTGGCGGAACAGGTGCGCGATCTCGCGCGAGGTGAGCGTGGCCGTGGGCTCGTCCAGGATCAGCAGGCGGCACTCGCCCACCAGGCTGCGCGCGATCTCCACCATCTGCTGGTAGCCCACGCCCAGCGCGCCCACGGGCAGGCGCGGGTCGACGTCGTCCAGGCCGATCAGCGCCATCTGGCGCGCGGCGGCCTCGTTGAGCGCCTCGCCGCGGATGAAACCCAGGCGGTGTGGAAGACGGCCCAGCAACAGGTTCTCGGCGACGCTGAGCGTGGGCACGAGGCTCAGCTCCTGCATCACCATGCGCACGCCGCACCGCTCGGCGTCCTTGCGCGACACTGGGGCGAACGGCTCGCCCGCGAGGGTGAGCGTGCCGTGCGTGGGCTGCACCAGGCCGGCCACGATCTTCGACAGCGTGCTCTTGCCGGCGCCGTTCTCGCCGGTCAGCGCCAGCACCTCGCCGGCATGCAGCGCCAAGTCCACGCCGGAGAGCACCGGCGTGGCGTAGGTCTTGCCGATGCCGCGACCCTGCAGCAGCACGGGCGACATCGCGTCCGTCACTTCGTGATCAGCGTGACTTGCGTCTCGACCACCGGCGCCAGGTCCTTCTGCGCCTTCTTCTCCTTGATCGCCTTCAGCGCGGTGTCGATGCCGAACACGGCCTGCTTGGCGCCGAACTGGTCCACCGTGGCCAGCACGCGGCCGTCGGCCAGCATCGGCTTGAGCGCGCTGATGTTGTCGTAGCCCACCACCAGCACCTTGCCGGTCTTGCCCGCGCTCTTGATGGCGGCGACGGCGCCGAGCGCCATGTTGTCGTTGCCGGCCAGCAGCGCGCGCAGGTCCGGGTGCTCGCGCAGCATCGCGGCGGCCACGGCGTTGGCCTTGTCCATCTCCCACTGGCCCGACTGCGTGCTCACGATGTTGGCGCCGACGGCCTTCATCGCGTCGGTGAAGCCGGCGGTGCGCTGCTGCGCGTTGAAGGTGGTGGACACGCCCTCGAGGATGCCCACCTTGTCGCCGGCCTTCAGCTGCTTGCCGAGATAGTCGCCGGCCAGCTTCGCGCCCTTGCGGTTGTCGGGGCCGACGAAGGGCACCACCAGGTTCTTTTCCTTGAGCGCGTCGGCGTCGAGCTTGTTGTCGATGTTGACGACGATCACGCCCTTGGCCGCGGCCTCGGCCAGCACCGGCACCAGCGCCTTGGAGTCGGCCGGCGCGATCACGATCGCGTCGACGTGCTCCACGAGCATCTGCTGGACGATCTTGATCTGCGCGGCGGTGTCGGTCTCGTCCTTGATGCCGTTGGAGATCAGCGTGTACTGCGACGCGCGCGCCTTCTGGTCGGCCTTGGCGCCGTCCTGCATCGTCTGGAAGAACTCGTTGGCGAGCGATTTCATCACCAGCGCCACGCGCGGCTTGGCGTCGGCGGCGAGCGCGAACTGCGGCGCGAGCGCCAGGGCGGCGCAGGCGGCCAGGGTGTGAAGGGCCAGACGGCGGGTCGAACGGATCATGGGTTGTCTCCTGGAAGAAGGGCCGCGCCGGCGTCGATGCAGCCGTGCTGTCGGGCCGGTTGAAGCCACGGATATCGGTCGCGCAAACGTTTGCGCAAACGATTGCGCGGACTTTACGCGCACGGCCGGGCACCTTGCAAGTGCATGGGCATGCCAGTTCGAGGGGCATGTGCACCGTCTTGACCCTGATGGCGGAAGGGTGCGATTCCGTTGTTCGCCTGCCACGAAATGGGCAAGCAAAAGCGCTGTTGTCAATTGGGTGTCACACCCGGTGAGCACCATGGCAAGGCCGGTGAAACGGCGCGAAGCTCAATAAATTCATAAGCTTAGCGATACTTTGGCGAGCCTGAGCCCTGGCTGTATTGGCGCCTGAAATCCACAATTCGCATGGTCGACAGCGTCGTCAGCCCGCCAGAAACGCCCGAACAGCGGCTCAGGCCGGCTCGCCTCCTTCATTCATCCTGATTCCAAAGAACCATTCCATGAACTTCAAATTCGGCGCCATCGCCCTGGCCCTCGCCGCCCCCGCCGCCTTCGCGCAGTCCAGCGTCACCATCTACGGCGTCGTCGACGCCTACGGCGAATACCTTCACGGCGCCAGCACGGACGTGCGCGTCCAGTCCGGCGGCCTGAACGGCAGCCGCATCGGCTTCAAGGGCACCGAGGACCTGGGCTCCGGCTACTACGTCGACTTCGCCCTCGAAGGCGGCCTGAACCTGGATACCGGCTCGTCCGCACAAGGCGGCGCGCTGTTTGGCCGTCAAGCCTTCGGCGCCCTGCGCAGCACGGAATTCGGCACGATCAGCGCCGGTCGCCAGTACAGCACGCTCTACACGATCACCGACCAGTTCAGCGCCTTCAGCAACACGCCGGCCGGCGCTTCGACGGCCATCATCGGCGGCTTCGCCGGCGGCTACGAACCAATCCAGGGCTCGGCCAATGTCACCACGCTGACGAACGCCACGGGATCCGAAGTCAATGGCAGCCCGGCGCGAGTCAACAACTCGGTGCGCTACACCACGCCGTCGTTCTCGGGCTTCACGGCCAGCGGCCTGTACGGCGCCGGCGAAGTCACCGGCCAGACCACGAAGACTCGCCTGTACGACCTCTCGGCGCGCTACACGGGCTACGGCCTGGACGCCGTCGTGTCGTTCGTCAACGACAAGGCGCAAGGCGCCGCGCTGGCCACCTCGGCGGACGTGAACATCATCACCGTCGCTGCCAAGTACACCATCGACGTCGCGCACATCGAAGCCGGCTACCTGCACGGCGACGACAAGCGCAACATCGCCGTCAAGCAAAGCGGCCAAGGCTTCTGGGTCGGTGGCGACTACCGCATCGGCGCGAGCCTGCTGAAGGCCCAGTACGTGTACAACAAGCTGGACAACACGGGCGCCGGCTACGCCATCGTGTCGGGCAACACCGCCAAGACCAATGCCTACGGGCTGGGCTACCAGTACGACTTCTCCAAGCGTACTTCCCTGTACACGTCGGCCACGCGCATGCAGAACAAGGGTGTCGCGCGCTTCGACACCTCGATCCCGGCTGGCCTGACCGCCGCCGGCGACCTGAGCATCAACCAGTACGTGCTGGGCCTTCGCCACTCGTTCTGATCGACTTCATCGGCCTGTCTTGCCCAAGCGGGCAGGCCGCAAAGACCAGCCCGCCCCGGCTTGCCGCGGCGGGCGTTTTCGTCTGGGCGCCTGGTGTGCGCGCCCTCTCAGACCCCTGCCGTCGCGATCTCCGTGAACGCGTGCGCCAGCCACATCTTCAGCCGCTGGCGCTCCAGCAGGCCCAGCTTCGGGCCTTCGTTGCTGCCCATCGTGCGGGCGGCCCAGAAGCTCGTGTCGGCGGCGTCGATCTTGCGCAGCACGGCGTCCTGCAGGTGCCTGAGCCGCACCACGCGCGCGCCGAGCACCTTGGCCCGCTCGAACTGGCCCGAGCGCAGCAGGTTGCCGAAGTCGTCGCCGCGCAGCTCGTTGAGCACCAGCACGTACCGCAGGCGATCCTCGAAGCGGTCGATGAGGCGCTCGAGCAGGTCGACGGAGTCGCGCCCGGCGTCCATCACGTGCCAGTAGTGGATCTGCACGCCGCTCTCGGCGGCCAGCTCCAGCACGCCGGATTCGTCCATCCAGCGCACCAGCGGGTCGTGCGTCTGCGCGGCCAGGTCGACCAGCACGCGCTGGCCGGAGTGCTCGATCGCGCTCTCGACGATGGCGTCCAGCGCCTCGAAGCGATCCACCAGCACCGGCGACGCGTAGTCCTTGTAGAAGCGCATGAGCGCGCCGTGCGAGCGGTCGGTGTCGAAGCCGGTGAACGCCAGGTTGTGGTCGATGAAGTACTGCGCCAGCAGGCGAGCGAGCACCGACTTGCCCACGCCGCCCTTCTCGCCGCCGATCAGGTGGATGCGCGAGCCCGCGGTCTCCTGCGCGGGCGCGAGCGTGACCGCCTGCGTGAGGACGGGGACGGATTCGAACGAGTCGCTGGTGCTCACGGTGCGGCGGCCGCGCGCGAGCGCGGCAATGGGTGGGTTCGACCCAGTGTAAGCACGCCACGTGCCGCGCGGTACACACCGCAGCGGCGCGCAGGGGCATCAGGCGTGCGCCACCTCGCAGGTGGTGACCTCGAACCGCGCCAGCGTGTTCTGCCCGAAGGCCATCGTGATCGACACGTCGCTGGCGTCGCGCCCGCGCGCCATCACGATGCGGCCGATGCGTGGCGTGTTGTGGCGCGCGTCGAAGGTGTGCCAGCGGTCGCCCAGGAACACCTCGAACCAGGCGCTGAAGTCCATCGGGTAGGGCACCGGCGGGATGCCGATGTCGCCCAGGTAGCCGGTGCAGTAGCGCGCCGGGATGTTCATGCAGCGGCACAGCGTGATCGCCAGGTGCGTGAAGTCGCGGCACACGCCGGTCCTCTCGCGGAAGCCGTCGAGCGCGGTGCGCGTGGACCGTGCCTGCATGTAGTCGAAACGCAGGTGCTGGTGCACGAAGTCGCAGATCGCCTGCACGCGGCCCCAGCCCACGGGCGTGTTGCCGAAGGTGTTCCAGGCGAACTGCATCAGCTCGCTGTCGACCTCGCAGTAGCGGCTCGCGAGCAGGAACTGCAGCGTGCTGACCGGCAGCTCGCAGGGGTCATGCTGCCAGGCATTCCAGTCGGTCGGGTCGGGCAGGCCGGAGTCGGCGACCACGGCGTCGTTGGTGAAGCGCACCTTGTTGACGCCGGCCGGCACGTTGATGCGGCCGCAGTGGTTGCCGAAGTAGTCGACGAAGTTGTCCACGTCCACCGGCGGCGACACGTGGAAGTCCTCCGGCGCCTGCAGGTCGTCCTGGCGCGACGGGTGCACGTGCAGCAGGTAGATCAGGGCCATCGGGGTGGTGACGCTGAGCTCGATGTCGAAGCCGATCTTGATGAGCATGGTTCCTGCCGGTTGGTTTCACGGCAGTCAACAGTGCGCGGCCGGTGTGCTTGCATGGTCGCCGCAAAGCGACCGCGTGTCAGTCGGTATCTGGCTCGAACGGGCGTCAGTCGATGCTTACGCCCGCGCCAGGACGGTGCGGCGGGGGCCGCGAGCCCATCCTGGTGCGGCGCCGCGGATCACTCCGCCAGGCTCGCGATGCCGACGCGGGCAACCTGGGCGTCCTGGTCGGACTTCACGCCGGACACGCCCACCGCGCCGATCACCTGCCCGTCCACCACGATCGGCACGCCGCCTTCCAGCATCGCGGTGAGCGGCGCCGACAGGAACGCGTTGCGACCGGCCTTGATCATCTCCTCGTAGTCGCCCGAGGGCCGGCGCCCCATGGCCGAGGTGCGCGCCTTCTCGGTGGCGATGTAGGCCGACACCGGCGCGGCGCCGTCCATGCGCTCGAGCGCCAGCGGGTGGCCACCGTCGTCGACGATGGCGATCGTCACGGCCCACTGGTTGGCCTGCGCCTCGGCGCGCGCGTGATCGAGGATGCGCGCGACGTCGGCGCCGGTGAGGACGGATTTCTGCTTCATGGGAGTCTCCTGGTGCCGTTCGGGTTGTAGCAGCCTTGCAAGCCCCGCGCCAACCTGGGGTCGAGTCACGCAAACGTCACGCCGCTGTCGCGCCATCATCATGCGCCGCGCGCACGATGGCGAGCCATGGATCGCCATGCCCACCCCCTTTCGCCGCCGTTCGAAGACAACCGGCCGCGCGACGGCGCCACGGTACGCGTCCGCACGGTCTGGATCTCCGACCTCCACCTGGGCACGCCCGGCTGCCAGGCCGTGGCGCTGCTGGACTTCCTGAAGCAGGTCGACTGCGACCAGCTGTTCCTGGTGGGCGACATCATCGACGGGTGGCAGCTGCGCCGCTCGTGGTACTGGCCGCAGGCGCACAACGACGTGATCCAGAAGCTGTTGCGCAAGGCGCGCAAGGGCACGCGCGTGATCTTCGTGCCGGGCAACCACGACGAGTTCGCCCGCAAGTACGTGGAGCACGAGTTCGGCGGCATCGAGGTGGTCACCGAGTGGATGCACGAGACGGCCGACGGCCGCCGCCTGTGGATCACCCATGGCGATCTGTTCGACGGCGTGATCCAGTGCGCGAAGTGGCTCGCCTACGTGGGCGACTCGCTCTACACCTTCATCCTCAAGCTCAACAAGCACTTCAACTCGCTGCGCGCGCGCATGGGGCTGCCGTACTGGAGCCTGTCGAAGTACCTGAAGCAGAAGGTCAAGCGCGCGGTGAGCTACATCGGCGACTTCGAGGTGGCCGTGGCGCGCGAGGCCAAGCGCCGCGGCGCCGACGGCGTGGTCTGCGGCCACATCCACCACGCTGAGATGCGCGACATCGACGGCGTGCTCTATTGCAACGACGGCGACTGGGTGGAGAGCCTCACGGCGCTGGTGGAGCATCCGGACGGCCGCCTGGAGATCCTCGACTGGTCCAAGCGCGACCTGCACGGCAAGCCCGCGGGCCGCGACGACGACGCGCTGCCGCAGCCCGGCGTGCGCCAGCCCGAGCTGGCGGTGCTGTCCGAGGTGATGGCAAGCCGTTGATCAAGCCGCGTGCCGCAGCACGCCGGCCACCGGGCGCGGGATGAGCGGCAACGCATCGACGAACTGGCGCGTGGCCGCCGCCCAGCTGAAGCCCATCGCGTGCGCCCGCGCACCCTCGCGCGGCAGTGCGAGCGCGGCCAGGCAGGCGCGGCGCAGGTCGGCGTCGAGCACGCCGCCGCCCGAGCGGCCCACCACGTCGATGGGCCCGGCCACGGGGAAGGCCGCCACCGGCGTGCCGCTGGCCATGGCCTCCACCAGCACCAGGCCGAAGGTGTCGGTGACGCTGGTGAACACCTTCACGTCGGCGCTGCGGAACACGCGGGCCAGCGCCTCGCCCTGCAGCGCGCCGAACCAGCGCGCCTCGGGGTACGCGGCCTGCAGGCGCGCTCGCTCGGGGCCGTCGCCCACCACCCACTTCTCGCCGGGCAGGTCCAGCTTGAGGAACTCGTCCACCTGCTTCTCGACGGCGATGCGGCCCACGTGCAGGAACACGGGCGCGCTGCCGCGCGGCTCGCGCGGGCCGTCGGGATGGAACAGGGTGGTGTCGACGCCACGCGACCACACGCGCGGCGCGGCGAACCCGTGCGCGCGCAGGTCGTCGACGATCGCCGGCGTGGCCGCCAGCGTGGCCGTGCCGGCGTCGTGGAAGCGGCGCAGGAACGCGTAGGTCATCGCCGTCGGGATCGGCAGGCGCGCGCGCAGGTATTCCGGAAAGCGCGTGTGGTACGCCGTGGTGAAGGGCCAGCCCCGTTCGAGCGCGACCGCGCGGGCGTGCACGCCGAGCGGGCCTTCCGTGGCGAGGTGCAGCGCGTCGGGCGCGAGCGCCAGCATGCGGCGGCGCACCGCGCGGCGGCTCGCCAGCGCCAGCCGGATCTCCGCGTAGCCCGGGCAGGCGATGGAACGGAACAGGTCGGGCGACAGGATCTCGACGGCATGCCCCAGCGCCTGCAGTTCGCGCACCGTCATCTGCAGGGTGCGCACGACGCCGTTGATCTGCGGCGTCCAGGCGTCCGTGACGATCAGGATCTTCATGCGGCACTCCTTTGGAGCCAGCGTAAGACAGGCGCATGAATCGCCCGTGACAGCGGGCTGTCGCGACGGGCCGCCGCCCTTCGCGCAGAATGGCTCGCAACGCCGCCGCGAACGAGGTCCCCGATGAGCAAGCACTGCACGCACCTGCACCTGATCGCCACCGTCACGCCCAGCGCGCTCGGTTGCGAGGAATGCCTGAAGACGGGCGACGAATGGGTGCACCTCCGGCTGTGCCGCATCTGCGGCCACGTGGGCTGCTGCGACGACTCGCCCAACCGCCACGCCACCAGGCACTTCCACGCGACGGCGCACCCCATCATCGAAGGCTACGACCCGCCCGAGGGCTGGGGCTGGTGCTTCGTCGACAAGCTGATGCTCGACCTGGGCGGCGACACCACGCCGCAGAACGGGCCGATACCGAAGTTCTTCTAGCGCTGGGCGCCGGCGACGACCACCGGCACGCCGGCCGCCGCGCCTTCGGCCCACGGCTCGTCGAGCATCAGCGCGTGCACCTGCGACCACTGCGCCACGTGGAAGGGCGCGGTGTTGCCCAGCTTGGAGTGGTCGGCCAGGATCAGCGTGCGGCGCGCGCAGGCGATCATCGCGCGCTTGAGCGCCGCATCGGCCTCGTCGGGGGCGCTGACGCCCAGGCGCTCGTCGATCGCGCAGGCGCCGGGCACGGCCCAGTCGGCGCGGCAGTTGGCCAGCATCGCCACGGCGGCCGGGCCCCACAGCGCGCGGTTCTCGTGCTGCCAGGTGCCGCCGGTGAGCGCGATCTGCACCTGCGGGTCGCCGGCGAAGATCGCGGCCACGTCCAGCGAGCTCGTGATGACCGTCAACGGCCGCACCGTCAATGCGCGGGCCATCGCCAGTGGCGTGGAGCCGGCATCGAGCACGACGGTCTGGCCCGGCTCGACCAGCGCGGCCGCGGCGCGTCCGACGGCGGCCTTGGCGTCGGCCAGCACCGACGCACGTGCACCCAGGCCCAGGCGCTGCGTGTCCAGCGTCACGGCACCGCCGTGGGTGCGCTGGAGCAGGCCCTGCTCCTGCAGCGCCAGCAGGTCGCGCCGCACCGTGTGCTCGGAGACCTGCAGCAGTCGAGCAAGTTCGAGCACTTCCACGCGACCCTGCTCGCGCAGCATGGCCTCGATGCGGCGTTGGCGCTCGGCGGTGAAGCGGGGCGATCGGGAGTCGATGTCCAAGGTCAATCCTGAGAAGGCGGCGACGGTTCACATTGTAGGAATGAATCCCCGCGCAATTGCTCGAAATTGCTCGAAATTGCTTGACTGTGGCAATTTCGCCGCTAGCATTCCGGCATGGATGATCCGGCGCCGCCTTCCCCTGTCATCACCGCGGCCACGATGCTGCGGGCGCGCGTCGGCGTCGGCCTGATCTTCTTCGTCAACGGGGCCGCGTTCGCGTCCTGGGTCTCGCGCATCCCGGCGCTGCGCGCGGGCCTGGGGCTCAGCGACGGCACGCTGGGCAGCGTGCTGTTCGCGATGTCGTGCGGCGTGCTGCTGTCGTTTCCGCTGGCGGGCAAGGGCGCGCAGCTGATGGGCGCCCGCCAGCTGGCGCTGCTGGCCGGCCTCGCGCTGCTCGTGATGCTGCCGATGCCGTTCCTGATCGGCATCGTGCCGTCGCTGGTGCTCGTGATGCTCGAGGTGGGCGCCGCGCTCGGCACGATGCAGGTGGCGATGAACGTGCTGGCCGTGGACGTGCAGGCGCGCGTGCCGCGTCCGATCATGTCGTCGCTGCACGGCGCGTGGAGCGCCGGCGGCCTGGTGGGCGCCGGCGTGGGCAGCCTGGCCGCGCACGCGGCGCTGTCGCCGCTGCTGCACCTGGCGGGTGCCGCGGTCGCGCTGGCCGGCGTGCTGCTGGCGGCGCTGATGCTGCTCGCGCGGGCACGCCTGCCCGCGCGCACCGGCGCGGCGCCGCTGCCGGTCCGTCCGTCGATGAGCTTCCGGCGCCGCGGCCCGCGCGCCGATCGCGTGCTGCTGGGACTGGGCCTGATCTGCTTCTGCGCGTTCCTCACCGAGGGCGCGCTGGCCGACTGGAGCGCCGTGTGGCTGCACGACAAGGCGCAGGCGAGCGAGTCGCTGGCCGCACTCGGCTACGCGGTGTTTGCCGGCGCGATGACGACGATGCGCATGGTGGGCGACCGCCTGCTCGAGATCTTCGGCAGCGTGCGGCTGCTGCGCCTGCTCACCGCGCTGGGCACGGCGGCGCTCGCGGGCGCGCTGGTGCTGGCGCGTGTGGACTCCGCGATGCTCGCGTTCGTGCTGCTGGGCCTGGGCATGGCCACCGTCGTGCCCACCGCGTTCGCCGCGGCCGGGCGGCGCGCCGATGCGCTGGCAGGCGGCGCGGCCGGCGAGGCCTCGGCGGCGCGCGCGGTGGCGCTGCTGTCGGGCTTCGGCTATTCGGGCCTGCTGCTCGGACCGCCGCTGATCGGCTGGCTCGCGCAGGCCACCAGCCTCACCTGGGCGCTGGGCCTGCTCGTGCTGCTGGTGGCGGTGATCGTGTGGCTGGTGCCGTTGCTGGACGGGCGCGCGCGGCGCGAGTCCGTGACCCCGATCGCGCACGCGGGATCCATTCACAGGTTCTGAGCTCAGCGCCCGCAGCGGGCGGGCGTCACGTCCGCGGGCGGCTTCAGCGAGATCTTCACGTCGTGCCACGAGCCTTCGGCATGGATGGACTTGTCCAGCGCCAGCAGCGCGAGCCTCTTGTGCGCCGGCGTCAACGTCGCATCGACGGTCTCGTCCACCAGGTTCAGCGAACCCTGCGCGGCCAGCGCGGTGTCGGGCGTCTCGAACACGAAGCGACGCTGCGTGGCCACGCCGCCCGCCAGCGCCAGCGTAGCCTCGGCGCACTGCACCGGCACGCGAGCCGGCTCGTCGAACAGCGTGCGCAGCCACTCGCCGCCGTTCAGGCCCAGCCTGGCGTCGAGGCGCCTCGAGACCGTGGCGCCCGCGGCCAGCGACAGCGTGACGCTGCCCTCGGCGGCCGCGACGAGCGCGCGCGGCGAGTCCCCGCGCGTGTGCACCGAGGCGTGGCCGTCGACCGCGCCGGTCAGCGCGCCGTTGGCCGCGAGCGTGGATGACAGCTGCTCGATGCGCAGTTGCCGCGCCTGCAGGTCCGCAGCCAGCGTGGCGGGCGTGCGCGCGGCGTCGATCACCAGCGTGCCGCCCACATGGCCGCCGGCGATGCCGATGTCCAGTGGCTGGACGCGCAACACGCCGTCCCGGAGCACCGCGTGGGCGCGCACGCTCTGCGCGAAGGCGCGCTCCGCGCCGACGAGGCGGGCGGGACGCAGGTCGACGTCGGCGTCGAGCGCGCGCAGGCGATCCAGCGGCAGGGGCGTGGTGGACAGCGTGGGCTCGCGCGCCGGCGTCTTGCCGCGCGGCAGCGACAGGTCGTCGACGTCGAGGACGGCGTCGCGCAGCGTGGCCTTCAGCGTGCGGCGCGGCGTGTCGCTCCTCCACGTGCCGGTGAACGCCACGTCGGCGACCAGCGTGGTGTGGCGGCCGGCCGCCAGGTGCAGGTCGCCGGCGGTCCAGCGATCGCCGGTCTTCGCGACGTGCCCGCGCGCGACGAGCGGGCGCAGGCGCGCGAGGGCGTCGGGCAGCGGCCAGGGCGGCCCGGTGCCTTCAGCGGTGAGCGTCGCGTCGCCGTCGACATCGCCCAGCCCGTGCACGTCGCTGGACACGCCCGACGCGTCCAGCTCCAGCGCGCCCAGGCGGGCCGTGCCGCGCACCGCGAACTGGCGCGGCGTGGCGCCGAAGGTGAGCACGTCGCTCGCGTGCGCGTCGCCGTCGAACGCGTGGCCGTCGATGGTGCCCGAGAATGACAGGCGCTTCGTCAGCGGCGTGGCGGCGTGGCCGGCCAGCGTCTCCGCGGCGGGCAGCGGCGTCGTCCGCGCGTCGAGTTCCAGCCCGATGCCGCGGTGGATCAGGTGCAGGCCGCTGCGCCGCGCGTCGAGCGCCAGCACGCGCACGTGGGGCGGTCCGCGGTCGTCCGGGCGCGTGAGGCGCCAGTTGCGCAGGCCGTCGGCGAGGCGCTCCATGTCGACCTGCGCGTCCTCCAGCTCGATCAGGTTCACGATCGTCATGTCCGAGCCCAGGCTTCGCCACGACAGCGTGGCCGCGATGCGTCCTGCGCGGATGAAGGGTTCGTGCGACCCGGCCCACGGGGCGTTGTCTATCGTCAGTCCGCGGAACTCGATCGTCGGGTCGAGCCCGTCGCGCCAGTGCACCTGCAGGTCGTCGAAACGGATGTCGCGGCCCGAGTGCGACATCACGTAGCGGCGGATCATCGGCCGGCACCAGTTCCAGTCGAACGCGCAGGCGAGCGCGACGAGGCCGGCGAACACGCCCAGCGCGACGCGGCCAGCGATCGAGCGCGGAAGCAGGCGGCGCCATGCGGACGAGGGCGGATTCATCCCGTCGCACGGCACTTGGCGTGCCGAGCCGGCCGGCGGCGAGGCTTCGGATCGGCGCCGAACCCGCTTGACCGGGTTTTGCAAGGCTGCCGATAATCCGTGCTTAGCTCACGACACGCGCAGGCCATGGACTCCCATCCCAGTTGCGTGCCTTCGTCGTCCATCTCGCGGGTCTGAGCACCTGCCGCCGGGCGGAGAAGGCACCCCTTCCCCGAAACGCCCGGCCAGCGAGGCGCCCCCCCCCGGCGCGCTTCCTTTCCGGTTCTCCTCATCCGACGCCCCGCGTCGTCCATCCGCCAGCGTCCCACCGGGCGCGCGGGGGAGTTCCGCATGAACACGAGTCTCAACGGCCAGATCAACGGCTTTGCCAGGCGACTGGGCCCCGGCCTCATCACCGGCGCCGCCGACGACGATCCGAGCGGCATCGCCACCTATTCGCAGATCGGCTCGCAGTTCCGCTTCGGGCTCGTGTGGACGCTGCTGCTGACCACGCCGCTGATGATCGGCATCCAGATGCTGTCGGCGCGCATCGGCTGGGTCACCGGCGAGGGCCTGGGCGCCAACATCGCCAAGATGTGCCCGCGCTGGCTCACGCTGGCGCTGGTGGGCCTGCTGGTGGTGGCCAACACCATCAACATCGCGGCCGACATCGGCGCGATGGGCGAGGGCGTGCGCCTGCTCGCGGGCGGCCATCCCGCGCCGTACGTGCTGGGCTTCGGCGTGTTGTCCATCGTCTGCCAGGTGTCGTTCTCGTACGAGCGCACGGTGCGCGTGCTCAAGTGGCTCACCCTGGGGCTGTTCGCCTACGTGGCGGTGGTCCTGTCGGTGTCGGTGCCCTGGCGCCAGGTGGCCATCGAGGGCCTGACGCCGTGGCGCTTCGTGCCGCCGGGCACGTCGATGAACGACTACGCGGCCATGGTGGTGGCCGTGCTGGGCACCACCATCAGCCCCTACCTGTTCTTCTGGCAGGCCTCGCAGGAGGTGGAGGACAACGCGCGCCGGCCCGAGGCGGCCAAGCTGCGCGGCAACCCGGAATACGCCGCGGAGCACTTGTCGCGCATCAAGCAGGACACCTCGTTCGGCATGGTGTTCTCCAACGTGATCGCGCTGTGCATCGTGATCGCGACGGCCGTCACGCTGAACCTGCGCGGCGTCACCAACATCCAGACCTCGTCGCAGGCCGCCGAGGCGTTGCGGCCGGTGGCCGGCGAGTTCGCGTTCGCGATCTTCGCGCTGGGCATCATCGGCACCGGCCTGCTCGCGGTGCCGGTGCTGGCCGGCTCGGCGGCCTACGCCGTGAGCGAGGCCTTCGGGTGGAAGGCCGGGCTGTCGCGTGGCTTCCACGAGGCCCGCGGCTTCTACGTGATCATCATCGCCGCCACGCTCATCGGCACGCTGATGAGCGTCGTGGAGGTCGACCCGATCAGGGCGCTGGTGTGGAGCGCCATCGTCAACGGCGTGATCTCGGTGCCCATCATGGTGGTGATGATGTGGATCGGCCAGTCCAGGCGCCTGATGGGCCAGTTCACGATCAGCCTGCGCCACCGCTTCTTCGGCTGGGCGGCGACGGCGGTGATGGGCGTGGCTGTCGCGGGGCTGTTCTTCACCAGCTGGCGCGCGAGCTAGTTCAGGCTACGGCGCCATCACGAAGCAGTTGCGCCCGGCGTCCTTGGCCTGGTACAGCGCCACGTCGGCGCGCGCGACGAGGGTCTCGGCCGACTCGCCCGGCACGCAGGTGGCCACGCCTGCCGACACGGTCACCCGCGCGTCGGCGGGCAGCGCCGACGTGCTGCTCCAGTCGTGCGCGGCCACCGCGCTGCGGATGCGTTCCACGGCCAGCGACGCGCTCTCCACGGGCGTGGTCACCGGCATCAGCAGCACGAACTCCTCGCCGCCCCAGCGCGCGAAGCGGTCGGTGACGCGCATGTGGGCCTGCACCAGCGTGCAGAAGTCGCGCAGCACGGCGTCGCCCGCCGCGTGGCCGAAGCGGTCGTTGATCGTCTTGAAGTGGTCGAGGTCGAACAGGGCCACCGAGTACGGCTGCTGCGTGCGATGCGAGCGTTCGCGCTCGTCGTGCAGCAGCTCCATGAAGTGACGGCGGTTGAACGTGCCGGTGAGGTCGTCGTGGCTCGCCAGCTCCTGGATGCGCGCGAGCGACAGCGTCAGCTGCCGGTTGCGCTGCGACAGCTCGGAGCGCAGCGTGCTGAACTGCGTGCCGATCAGCGCGAGACGGCGCACCGCCAGGAAGAAGAACAGCCACATCAGCACGATGTTGAGATCGGTCAGCGCGGGATAGCCGAAGCGGGCCCGGCCGGCCCACAGCGCCAGCGCGGTGGTGGCGCCGAACCCGAGCCACGTCCAGCGGAATTGCCGCGGCGCGAAGCCCAGCATCGCGTAGTTGAACGACACGAGGCTGGAGGCGAGGAAGATCATCCACAGCGTGGGCGCCGCGACGATGAAGACCAGCTGGATGACGTAGTTGCAGATCAGCTGGCCCCACAGCAGCCAGCGGTCGCGGAAGCGCAGGTTCCAGCCGCGATGCACCGCCAGGAAGAACAGGCTCGTGGTGCCCGCGCTGAGCACGAAGAACGCGAACGCGACGCTCCAGCTGGTGGTGCCGGTCCAGGCGAACAGGCCGATCAGCAAGGACTGCAGCAACGAACTCACCACCGTCATGGCGGTGGCGTCGAGGCGCTGTGTCTGGAGGTGCTGTTGCTTGTCGTTCATGGGAGTGGCGCGACTCCCGGAGTGCGGAGCGGGTCCGCGCGAGCATACGGGAACGGCCGGGCATTGCCTGTGCTCGGAAACGCCACGTTGCAGGCCGGGATGTCCGATCGATGCCAACATGCGTCCATGCACGACACGCCCGCCACCCGCGCGTTCGCCGCCCGGCTGGGCCTCGAGCTGCCGCTCATCCAGGCCCCGATGGCCGGCTTCCAGGGCGCGGCGATGGCCACCGCGGTTTCCGGCGCCGGCGCGCTGGGGTCGCTGCCGGGCGCCGCGATGACCCCGCAGGCCTTGCGCGACGCGGTGGGCGCGATGCGGCGCGACCGCGGCCTGCCGGTGAACCTCAACTTCTTCTGTCACGCCCAACCCGCGCCCGACCCCGCGCGCGAGGCTGCGTGGCGCGAGGCGCTGCGGCCGTACTACGAGGAGCTGGGCCTGTCGTTCTCGGCGATCGCCAATGGCCCGGGCCGGCTGCCGTTCGGCGACGAGGCGGCCGACGTGATCGAGGCGCTGCGCCCCGAGGTCGTCAGCTTCCACTTCGGGCTGCCGCCCGCGCCGCTGCTCGAGCGCGTGCGTCGCGCCGGCGCGCAGGTGTGGTCGTCGGCGACGACCGTGGCCGAGGCCCGGTGGCTGGCCGCGCACGGCGTCGACGCGATCATCGCGCAGGGCTTGGAGGCCGGCGGCCATCGCGGCGTGTTCCTGCCCGCGGGCGCATCGTTCGACCTCGCGTCGCAGCTGCGCACGCGTGCGTTGCTGCCGTCCATCCTCGAGGCCGTACGCGTGCCGGTGATCGCCACCGGCGGCATCGCCGACGCGGCCGGGGTGGACGAAGCGCTGCGCCTGGGCGCCAGCGCCGTGCAGCTGGGCACGGCCTTCCTGCTCTGCGACGAGGCCACCACCAGCGCGGTGCATCGGGCCGCGCTTCAGGGCGCGGCGGCGGGCCAGACCGCGCTCACCAACCTGTTCAGCGGCCGGCCGGCGCGCGGCATCGTCAACCGGCTGATGCGCGAGCTGGGGCCCATCAGCGCGCTGCCGCCGGCCTTCCCGTCCGCCGTCAACGCGATCGCGCCGTTGCGCGCGGCCGCCGAGCAGGCCGGCCGCGGCGATTTCTCGCCGCTGTGGGCCGGGCAGGACGTGAGCGGCTGCCGGGCGATTCCGGCCGCACAGCTGGTGCGCGAGCTTAGTCGGGCTGCGTCAGGCTGAGGAACGCGCCGGGCAGCAGCTCGCCCGCGGTGGTCACCACGATGCGGCCGTCGAGCCCGTCGCTGGCCACCGGGGCGTCGGCGTCGGCGAACTCGCGGATCACCTGGCGGCAGGCGCCGCAGGGCGTGATGGGCTTCAGCTTCGCGGCGGTGACGCCCACCGCCAGGATGCGCTTCGCGCCGGCGGCGACGGCCACTCCGATGGCCACGCGCTCGGCACAGTTGGTGAGCCCGTAGGACGCGTTCTCGACGTTGACGCCCAGGTGCACGCGGCCCTGGTCGTCCAGCACGGCGGCGGCCACGCGGAAGTCCGAGTAGGGCGCGTGCGCGTTGGGCAGCGCGGCGCGGGCGCGTGCCACCAGGTCGGCCAGCCGGGCCTCGTCGATGGCGCTCAGGATGCGAACTCCGACGCCAGCATCGCCTGCTCGAAGGACGCGGCGAGCTCGGTGGGCGCGGCGGCCAGCAGCGAGCGGGCGTTGGCCACGAGGCCCGGCGCGGCGGCGGCGCGGTAGACGAACTGCACGAGCTCGTCGTGGTGTTCGGCGACGTCGTGCAAGGTGGCGGGGGGGTCAATCGTCATGCAGCGGTTCTCCGGTGTCGGCCAGGGCCAGCGACTCGCGGATCTTCTCCGTCGAGGCCCACAACGTGAAGACGAGCGTCTTCAGCGTCGGGTCGTCCGCAGTCTGCAGCAAGGGCGGAACGCTGTCGAGCCCGTCGACGTTGAGCACGGCCACCACGTCGCGCGCGACGGTGATGCCGTCGCGCGTGACGAGCCGCCCGATGGGCAGCGACAGCACCCACTGCAGGCGCGGGTCGAGCCTGGCCTGCTCGGGGCCGGGCAGGACGCCGGCGGTCCAGCTGCCGCCCTGGCGCCGGATGGAGAACGGCGTGCCGTCGGTGAACGCGCGGCCCGTGCTGCCGTGGTCCGGCGCCAGCTCGATGTCGTGCTCCGGGGCCCAGCTCATGTTGTCCCACGCGCCGGGGATCATGCGCAGGGCGTTGGCGCTCGGCACGAAGAGGTTGGCGCGCACCAGCGACGCGTCCACGCCCAGCCGCGACGCCGCCAGCGCGCGGATCTGCTGCACCAGCATGCGCACGCGGCGCAGGTGGTCGGGCGGCAGGCGCGGGAACGCGATGAAGCGGGCCCAGCGGTCGTAGTTGGCGATGTTGAGCACCTCGCTGTGGCCGCCGGCGACGTGGTGATCGTGCACGCCGGGGCAGGCGGTGTTGAAGCCGAGGGCGCCGCTCGCCCCGGCGCGCGGCGCGAGCGGCCCGGCCAGGCGGGCGAACAGCTCCGCGGCGCGCACCACCCAGTCGCCGGTGGCGCGCTCGTTGCGCACGGCCTGGATCCAGCGCTTGCGCAGCAGCGTCGACCCCCACGGGAAATCGCGCCGCACGATGCTGCCGGTGAGCACCACGCGGTCGAAGCGCAGGTTGCCGTTCTCGGCCTCGAGCACCTCCAGCGCGAGCCAGGTGCCGAAGCTGTGGGCGATCAGGCTCACGCGCGTGGCGCCGGTGCGATCCATCAGGTCGCGCAGCTCGCCGCGCAGCCACTGCACGCGGCCGGCGCGCGTCCACGGCATCAGGAACGACAGCACGCCGAAGAAGCCGTAGTCGAGGTGGTAGGGAATGAGCCCGTGGCGGGCCAGGTAGGGCGTGATCTGCTTCTGCCACTGCCCGCGGGTGCGGATCCCGTGCAGCGTCACGACGATCTTGAGGGGCACTTCTTCTCTCCAGCGGCCCCGCGACTTCTGGAACTGCCAAAAGAAATGCGAGCCGTAGCCCGCATCCTGGAGAGTCGGTGGCTCACGGCGTGAGGCGCCGCCGGCCCGCGTCGCCTACTGCTGCGCAGGCGCCGGATACGCCGTCGGATAGGCGTTGGGCGCCGTGCTGCCGGTGGTGACCGGCGGCGCGCGCATCACGCGCGTGCGGCCGCCCGTGGTGACCAGGATCACCGGGTCGCCGGCGGCGAAGGCGTCGGTGCCGATGCCCTGGACGACCTGGCGGCGGTCGCCGTTCTTGAGCTGCAGCAGGATCTCGACGGCCTGCTGTTGCGTGGCATCGCGCTCGACCGCGTTGCCGATCAGGCCGCCGACGACGGCGCCGGCGATGCCGACGATGCCGCCAGTGCGCGGGCCGCCGACGTTGGAGCCGGCGATGCCACCGATGACGGCGCCGCTGATGGTGCCCACGCCGGTATCGCGGCCCTGCAGTGTGACGGGACGCACCGACAGCACGGTGGCGTCGATCACGGTGGACATGCGCTGCGCGTCGTACGCGCTGACCGTGTTGGGATTGGCCACGACGCAGCCGGTGAGCGACACGGCGCCAGCGACGGCGGCGATCAGGGTGAGTTGCTTGAACATGATCATTTCTCCGGGGATGACCTGCCAACGCCGGCAAGTCGCCAGCCGTTGACACCCATCAGGTGCTTCCACTGTGCAGCAAAGCAATTGCCCGAGGTGGCAGCAGTGGGTAAAGAAATGTGCCGGCGACAGCCTCGGTTCAGCTGTGGATCATCCATGAAGACGACTGCTGCGCGGCACGCTGGCCAGCAGGAATTCCATCTGGTCGGCGAGGATGCGGCGGCCGCGCAGGATCATGTCCTCGTGCAGGCTGGGCACGTAGGGCAGGTACATGAGCGTCATGTGGGCCTCTTCGGGCATGCGGTTGCCCTTGCGGCCGTTGCAGCCCCGGCAGGCGGTGATGCAGTTCATCCACGTATCGAGGCCGCGGCGCGAGACCGGGATGATGTGTTCGCGGGTGAGCTCGTCGCTGGCGAAGCGGCCGGCGCAATAGGCGCAGATGTGGCGGTCGCGCGCGAACAGCTTGCCGTTGGTGAGCGCGGGCGCCTGGCGCCAGGCCCGCGAAGGGACGGTGCCGCGCACCGCGATGATGGAGTGCACGTCGATGCGCGACTGCAACCCGGTGGCGCGCTGGAGCCCGCCCCGCATCACATGGCACGGGTCGCCCAGCGTCCACGCCACGGCGTCGCACGCATACAGGATGGCGGCCTCCTTGACCGTCATCCAGGCCTGTGGCCTTCCCGACACGTCCAGCTGCAGAACATCCATTCCGGGGCGCTCCTTCTGTACTGCAAGCATACAACTACTGGATGGAACCTCAACCGGACGGGCTACCGACGTTGCTCGCCAGCCATGGCCAACTCGGCGGCGTCACGCATCGGTCATCGATTCCTGTTCGGCTTGCGCGTTAACCACTATGGAAATCGCACGATCGTGCTATTCGTGTCTCTTTCTAGGATCCGGACCCTAAAAAAAGTGGTCGGCGGCATTGGCGCCGGGCCCGGTCCTATGCAAAATAGCACGACCGTTCGATTTCTTCGTCCAGCCGCCACCCTGGCTGCCGAAGATCCCGACAGGCACTCAACGCACTCCGGTTCGCCCCGGCAGACCCCGTGAACGACGCCACTGCCCTTCGCCGCCCGCCTCGTCCCCTTCAAAAGGGTTTGCAGACGCGCGCCACGATCATCGAGGCGGCGCTGGGCCTCGCGGCCAACAAGGGCCTCGAGGGCCTGTCCATCGGCCTGCTCGCCGAGGTCACGGGCATGAGCAAGTCGGGCGTCTTCGCGCACTTCGGTTCGCGCGAGGAACTGCAGATCTCGGTCATTCGAGACTATCACGTCAAGTTCGAGGAAGAGGTCTTCCTTCCCGCCATCCGCGAGCCGCGCGGCCTGCCGCGCCTGCGCGCCATGTTCGAGCGCTGGGTGCGCCGCGTCTCCTTCGAGATCGACTCGGGCTGCATCTACATCAGCGGCGCCGTGGAGTTCGACGACCGCCCCGGCCCCGTGCGCGACGCGCTGGCCACCATGGTCCAGACCTGGCAGGACGCTCTGACGCGTTCCATCCAGCTGGCGATCGACGTGGGCCACCTCACCGGCGAGACCTCGCCCGAGCAGCTCATGTTCGAGATCCACGGCCTGATCCTCGCGCTGCACCACGACGCGCGCTTCCTGCGCAACCCCGGCAGCGTCGAACGCGCCCGCCTGGGCTTCGAGCGCCTGCTGGCCCATTCGCTTGCCGCATCCGGCCCCGCGCCGGAGGCCGCACCGGCCAGATCGAAAGAGGCGCGCACGCCGCGCCGCTGATCGTCCTTTCCCCTCCGCTTTCTTTCCGACACGTTCCAGGAGCTTTTCCATGCCCCAATACAACCCGCCGCTTCGCGACATGCAGTTCGTCCTGCATGAAGTCCTGAACGTGGTCGACGAGCTGAAGGCGATGCCGCGGCATGCCGACGTCGACGTCGACACGTTCAACGCGGTGCTGGAAGAAGGCGGCAAGTTCGCCTCCGAGGTGATCTTCCCGATCAACCTCAGCGGCGATGCCGAAGGCTGCACGCTGGACAAGACGACGCACGAAGTGACCCCGCCCAAGGGCTTCAAGGAGGCCTACAGGACCTACGTCGAAGGCGGCTGGCCTTCGCTGTCGGCCGACCCGGAATACGGCGGCCAGGGCCTGCCGGTCACGCTGAACCAGTGCTTCTACGAAATGCTCAACAGCGGCAACCAGGCGTGGACGATGTACCCCGGCCTGTCGCACGGCGCGTACGAGGCGCTGCACGCGCACGGCACGCCCGAGCAGAAGAAGATGTTCCTGCCCAAGCTGACCTCGGGCGAGTGGACGGGCACGATGTGCCTGACCGAGCCGCACTGCGGCACCGACCTGGGCCTGCTGCGCACGAAGGCCGAACCGCAGGCCGACGGCACCTACAGGATCACCGGCGCCAAGATCTTCATCTCGGCCGGCGAGCACGACATGGTGTCCAACATCCTGCACCTGGTGCTGGCCCGCCTGCCGGACGCGCCCGCGGGCTCGAAGGGCATCTCGCTGTTCGTCGTGCCGAAGTTCAAGGTCCACGCCGACGGCTCGCTCGGCGAGCGCAACCAGATCTTCTGCGCCGGCATCGAGCACAAGATGGGCATCCACGCCAACTCCACCTGTCAGATGGTGCTCGAAGGCGCCGTGGGCACGCTGGTGGGCGAGCCCAACAAGGGCCTCAACGCGATGTTCGTGATGATGAACGCGGCCCGCCTGGGCGTGGGCATGCAGTCGCTGGGCCTCACCGAAGTGGCGTACCAGAACGCCGTGGCCTATGCCAAGGATCGCCTGCAGATGCGCGCGCTGTCGGGCCCGAAGGCGCCGGACAAGCCGGCCGACCCGATCATCGTGCACCCGGACGTGCGCAAGATGCTGCTGACCGCCCGCGCCTACGCCGAGGGCGGCCGCGCGCTGGCCGTCCACACCGCGCTGCTGATCGACAAGGAACTGCACCACCCCGACGCCGACGTGCGCAAGGAGTGCGCCGACGAGGTGGCGCTGCTGACGCCCATCGTCAAGGCCTTCATGACCGACAACGGCTGGATCGCCACCTCGCACTGCATGCAGGTGTACGGCGGCCACGGCTTCATCCACGAGTGGGGCATGGAGCAGTACGTGCGCGACGCGCGCATCAACATGATCTACGAAGGCACCAACACGATCCAGTCGCTGGACCTGCTGGGCCGCAAGGTGCTGGGCGACAACGGCGCCAAGCTCAAGAAGTTCGGCAAGAAGATCGCCCAGTTCGTCGAGGACGAGGGCATCAGCGAAGAGATGCAGGAATTCGTGAACCCGCTCGCCGAGCTGGGCGACAAGGTCACCAAGCTGACCACCGAGATCGGCATGAAGGCGTTCCAGAACCCCGACGAAGTGGGCGCCGCCGCGGTGGACTACCTGCGCGTCTGCGGCCACCTCGTCTTCGCCTACTTCTTCGCCCGCATGGCCAAGGTCGCGCTGGAGAAGAAGAATTCCGGCGACACGTTCTACAAGGCCAAGCTGACGACGGCGCGCTTCTACTTCGCCAAGCTGCTGCCCGAGACGGCCGGCCTGATCCGCACCTGCCGCGCCGGCCTGGCGCCGCTGATGGAAATGGACGAGGCCCTCTTCTGAGCAGAACCCGCAGGCGACTTCGTCGCGAGGCGGACACGAAATCGCCGCATTCAGAGCGATCATTGGTCCGCGGCCCCGGCCGTTTCAACAAACCTAGGAGACCCACTTGATGAAAAAAGCAGCAGTTGCATTCGTCCTCGCCACCGCCAGCATCCTCGCGATGGCGCAGAGCACGCCGGCGGGCCTGTGGCGGACCATCGACGACGACGGCAAGACCGAGAAGTCGACCGTGCGCATCGTGATCAACGGCGGCGTGCTGAGCGGCAAGGTCGAGCACATCACCGACCCGGCCAAGGCCGACGAGAAGTGCGTCAAGTGCGAGGACGACCGCAAGGACAAGCCCATCGTGGGCATGACCATCATCAACGACGTCAAGCAGGATGCGGAAGAGCCGAACCTGTGGGCCGGCGGCCTGATCCTCGACCCGGCCAAGGGCAGCACGTACAAGGTGCGCCTGAAGGTCATCGAAGGCGGCAAGAAGCTGGAAGTGCGCGGCTACATCGGCTCGCCGATGTTCGGCCGCACGCAGACCTGGGTTCGAGCCGAATAAGCAAGAAACCACCGGGGCCGGGCAGCAGCGCGCTGCCGGCCGACCCCGTTCACCCCTGGAGAGAAACAAAGTGAGTCGATTCCAAGTTCGCAAGGTGGCCGTGCTCGGCGCCGGCGTGATGGGCGCGCAGATCGCCGCCCATCTGGTCAACGTCAAGGTGCCGGTCGTGCTGTTCGACCTGCCCGCCAAGTCAGGCCCCAAGAACGGGATCGTCACGAAGGCCGTCGACGGCCTGAAGAAGCTGAAGCCGGCGCCGCTGGGCGTGGCCGACGACGCCGCGCTGATCCAGCAGGCGAACTACGAGGACGACCTCGAGCTGCTGCGCGACTGCGACCTCATCATCGAGGCCATCGCCGAGCGCATGGACTGGAAGCTCGACCTGTACACCAAGGTCGCGCCGTTCATCGCCCCGCACGCCATCGTCGCGTCCAATACCTCGGGCCTGTCGATCACCAGGCTCTCCGAAGTGCTGCCGGAAGAGATCAAGCCGCGCTTCTGCGGCATCCACTTCTTCAACCCGCCGCGCTACATGCGCCTGGTGGAGCTGATCCCCACGCCCACCACCGAGCCGCACATCCTCGACCAGCTCGAGTCGTTCGTCACCACGGCGCTCGGCAAGGGCGTCGTGCGCGCCAAGGACACGCCCAACTTCGTGGCCAACCGCGTGGGCATCGCCGGCATGCTGGCCACCATCATCGAGGCCGAGAAGTTCGGCCTGCCGTACGACGTCGTCGACGACCTCACCGGCAAGAAGCTGGGCCGCGCGAGCTCGGGCACGTTCCGCACCGCCGACGTCGTGGGCCTCGACACGATGGCGCACGTCATCAAGACGCTGCAGGACAACCTGAAGGACGACCCGTTCTATCCCAGCTACGCCACGCCGGCCGTCGTCGGCCGCCTGATCGAGCAGGGCGCGCTGGGCCAGAAGTCGGGTGCCGGCTTCTACAAGAAGGTGGGCAAGGACATCCTGCGCCTGGATCCGTCCAAGGGCGAGTACGTCGCCGGCGGCGCCAAGGCCGACACCATCGTCGACCGCATCCTGAAGAAGCCCGCGGCCGAGCGCCTGAAGCTGCTGCGCGAATCCACCAACCCGCAGGCGCAGTTCCTGTGGGCCATCCTGCGCGACAGCTTCCACTACGCCGCCGTGCACCTGAAGGACATCGCCGACTCCGCGCGCGAGATCGACTTCGCGATGCGCTGGGGCTTCGGTTCGAAGCAGGGCCCGTTCGAGCTGTGGCAGGACGCCGGCTGGAAGCAGGTCGCCGAGTGGATCAAGGAAGACATCGCTGCCGGCAAGGCGCTGTC
>JABCYW010000016.1 GCA_013289985.1 Betaproteobacteria bacterium
ACTCGCCCGCGGGCCGAAGTCCCTGCTCGATGCCGGCCAGGCCCAGGCCCAGCGTGGCGGCCACGACCAGGTAGGGGTTGGCGTCGCCGCCGGGCAGGCGATTCTCGATGCGGCGGTTCTGCGCGCTCGCCCGGGGAATCCGGAACGCCACGCCGCGGTCGTCATGACCCCAGCTCGCCGACGACGGCGAGGCGTCGCTGAGGCGGACGCGGTCGAACGACATGTCGTGCGGCGCGAAGAACGCCATCGCCGCGTCGGCGTGGCGCTGCAGGCCGCCGATGAAGGCGCCCAGCGTGTCGCGGTCGGTGCCGTCGGGATGCGCAAACGCATTCGTGTGCGAGCCGGCGTGAGCCCCTTGGGGGCGGGGAGCGGAGCGAGCCGGGCTGTCATGAACGCTGAAGTGCCAGTGCATGCCGGTGCCGGGCTGGTCGAGGAAGGGCTTGGGCGCGAAGGTGGCGAGGAAGCCGAACTGCGCGGCCACCTGGCGCGCAAGGCGCTTGAAGCGAAACACGGCGTCGGCCTGCGCCAGCGGCTCGCCCGGCATGAAGTTCACCTCGTACTGCGAGTACGCGGCCTCGTGCGCGTGGCCGCACACGGGAATGCCCTGCAGGTGGCAGGCGGCGAACAGCGCGTCGAAGTACTCGGCGAAGTGGCCCGTGCGCTCCAGAGAGTAGGCCTCGCAGGCACGCTCGCGCGCGGGCGCGCCGGGGCGGGACGCGGGCGCGTGCAGGCTCACCTGGCCCTCGTGCTCGCGGCGATCCACCAGGAACAGCTCCAGCTCGGGCGCCACGGTGGCGCACAGGCCGGCGCGGTCGAGGCGGGCCAGCACGCGGCGCAGCGCGGCGCGCGGCGACAGCTCGCTGGCGCAGATCGCGCGGCCGTAGCGTTCGGCGTGCAGCGGCCCCGCGGGCTCGCAGATCACGGTGGCGGCGCCGGCGCGGCCCGGCTGCGCGCGCAGCGTGGCCAGGTCGGGCACCAGGTCGATGTCGAGGTAGGACGCCGGCAGCAGCGGGCCGAACGCGGCCTCGGGCTCGCCGCCGGTCAACGTCAGGCCGAACATCACGGACGGGAAGCGGCAGCCGGCCATGCCGACGAAATCGGCGGGGCCCACGGACTTGCCGCGCGCCACCGACGTGAAGTCGCTGACGGCGCATTCGATGGCCGTGACGGGCGCGCCGCCCGGCATCGCGGACAGCTGCGCGAGCGCGGCCTGGACGGCGGCGCGGTCTGGCGTGGAGAGGGCATTCATGGGCGACAGCTTACGCAGCGATTGGCCCACCGTGAAGGGCCATTTGGCGACTGATCGACTGGGCCACTTCGCGCCGCAAGGGTACGATGGCACCCACCATGACCTCGCCGACCTCCGCCGATGCCCTCGTCGACTGGCTGCAGCACGCCTGGGCGCATCCGTCCGCCGACGAGGCGCGCCTGCCCATCGGCGCGCGCCTGACGCGGCTGCTGCGCCGCGCGATCCTGGAGCGCGCGGTGCCGCCGGCGCACCGGCTGCCGTCCACGCGCGCGCTCGCACAGGCGCTGCGCATCGCGCGCAACACGGCCGTGCCGGTCTACGAGCAACTGCGCGCCGAAGGCTTCGTGGTGGCCGGCCAGGGCTCGGGCACCTATGTCTGCCGCATCGCGCCCGACGCCTTGCCCGCGCCCGCCGCGGTCGAGCCGGTGGCGCGCACTCGTTCGACGCCGCTGGCGTTCTCGCGCCGCGGCCGCCGCTACCACAGCCATCCGTTGCACGAGTTCTGGACGCGCCAGCCCTTCTGTCCCGGCCAGTTCGACTTCGCGCTGTTCCCGCACCGGCTGTGGAACCGGCTGCAGCAACGCCAGCTGCGGCGCGCCGACCCGATCCAGCTGGAACAGGGCGAGCCCGGCGGCGCGCCCGAGCTGCGCCAGGCGATCGCCGAACACGTGCGCGTCACGCGCGGCGTGCACTGCGCGCCCGACCAGGTGATCATCACCGACGGCACCGGCGAATCGATCGACCTCGTCGCCCGTCTCATGTGCGACCCCGGCGACGAGGTGCTGCTGGAGGACCCGGGCTACTGGGCCGCCACGCAGGTGCTGTCCGACCACGGCCTGCGCCTGCACGCGGCCCCGGTCGACGCGCTGGGCCTGCCGGTGCCGGTGCTGCGTCCGGGCCAGCGCGCGCCGCGCCTCGCCTACCTCACGCCGTCCAACCAGTTCCCCACGGGCGGCGTGATGCCGCTCGCGCGCCGGCTCGAGTGGCTGCAGTTCGCGGCCCGCCACGACACGCTGCTGCTGGAGGACGACTATGACAGCGAGTACCGCTACGAAGGCGCGCCGTTCCCGTCGCTGCAGGGCCAGGACGCGGCCGGCCGCGTGATCTACCTGGGCACCTTCAGCAAGACCGTGTACCCCGGCATCCGCGTGGCGTTCCTCGTGGTGCCTCAGGGCCTGCAGCGCGTGTTCGCCGACGCGTCGGCCGACTTCTACCGCGACGGCGACCAGATCGTGCAGCAGGTACTGGCCGACTTCATGCGCGAGGGCCACTACGCGGCCCACGTGCGCACGCTGCGGCGCGAGTACGCGCTGCGCCGCGACGCGATGCTGCGCGCGTTGACGGGCGCGCTGCCCAGGGAATTCGCCGCGCGGCGCCTGAGCGTGGTCTCGGGCGCGCGCGGCGTGCACCTGACGCTCGCGCTGCCGGACGAGGTGGACGATCGCGCCGTGGCGCGCGCCGCGATCGCCGCGGGTGTCACCGCGATTCCGCTGTCGGTCTACGCCACGCGCGTGGCCTGGCGCGGCCTCGTGCTGTCGTTCGCCGCCACGCCCGCGGCGCAGATCGCGCCGCTGGTGGAGGCGCTCGCGCCGGTGTTGCGCAACGCGCTGGCGCTATCGCCGCTCGATTTGCGATCCGGAATATCCCAAGGTCAGGCACGCGATATCCCCACGAAAGCTCTTTCCAGCCGACGGGGCGCGGCCTAGAATTTTTGCCAGGAGGTAGTCCCCATGCACAGGCGCGCGAAGCCGCCGGCGGACGTTCCGCAATGACCATCGATGGCCGCTTGCTGCTCGCGGTGGCGGCCGCGTTGGGCGTCATGTTCGGGCTCATCGTCCTGGCGCTGGAGCGCCGGATGCGCCACCCGACTCCGGGGCTTCGCCTGTGGGCCGTGGCCGCGTTCCTGCTTGGCGCCGCGGCGGCCCTGCACGCACTGCAGGGCATCGCGCCGCTGTGGGTGCCGGCCATCGCGGGCAACGCGTTGATCCTCGTCGGCCGCGCGTGCACGGTGGCGTCGTGCCAGCAGCTCGATCACCACCGCGTGCGCGGGCGCTGGCTCGCCGCGCTGTCCACCCTGTTCTTCGCGGGCGTGCTGGCCACCCTGCTCGTGTGGCCCAGCTTTCCCGCGCGCAGCCTCGTGATGGTGGCCGGCATGGGACTGTTCGCCACCTGGGCCGCGGCGAGCCTGTTCGTGAGCGCACCCCTGAGCGTCAGCCGCACCGTGACGCTGGCGGGCTTCGCGGGCATGGCGCTGGCCAGCTTCTCGCGCATCTGGGCACATGCGCGCCAGATCGACGAAGGCAGCGCCGTCGACCTGCACTCCCCCGTGATCGCGGTCTACATCGGCGCGCTGCTGATCTTCGACGTGCTGTGCAACGTGGGCTTCGTGCTGATCATCACCGACCGCATGCACGAACGCGTGCTGCAGCTGGCGCGCACCGACCACCTCACCGGCGCGCTGTCGCGCGGCGCGCTCTACACGCAGGCGCAGCGCGACCTGCAGCTCGCGCGGCGCCAGCGCTCCTACACCGCCGCCTTCATCGTCGACATCGACCACTTCAAGGCGATCAACGACACCCACGGCCACGCCGCCGGCGACTCGGTGCTGCGCCACGTGGCGCAGCATGGCCAGGCGGTGCTCCGCTGCACCGACCTGTTCGGACGCTACGGCGGCGACGAATTCGTGGCGATCCTGCCCGAGACCGACCTCGACACGGCCGCGATCATCGCGGACCGCCTGCGCCAGTGCGTCGGCCAGCCGATGCCCGGCCCACCCCCCCTGCCGCGCGGCGTGCCCGGCGTGACCGTGAGCATCGGCGTGGCCGCGGTATTGGCGGGCGGCCAGGGCATCGACGAACTGATCGCCCAGGCCGACGCGGCGCTGTACTCGGCCAAGCACGCCGGCCGCAACTGCACCCGGGTCGTCGACGATCCGCCACCGCCGGGGAAGCCGCCGCTGCGCGTGATCCACGGCGGCACCTGAGCGCCCTCAGATCCGCACGCGCGTCCCCAGCTCGATGACCGAGTTGTTGGGCAGGCGGAAGAACTCCACCACGCTGCCGGCATTGCGCGTCATGGCCGCGAACAGGCGTTCGCGCCAGTGCGCCATGCCGTCGCCGCGCGTGGGCACCACCACCTCGCGGCTCAGGAAGTAGCTGGTGGTGAGCTCCTCCACCTCCAGGCCGTGCGGGCGGCACAGCGTGAGCGCCCGCGGGATGTCGGGCGTGTTCTTGAAGCCGTAGTTCACCGTGACGCGCCAGAAGCCGCGCGCCAGCGGCTCCACCTGCACGCGCTCCGCGAACGGGATCCACGGCACCTCGTGGAACTTCACCGTGAGGATGACGTTGGTCTCGTGAAGCACCTGGTTGTGCTTCAGGTTGTGCAGCAGCGCCTGCGGCACGGTGCCGACGTTGGCCACCGTGAAGACGGCCGTGCGCGGCGTGCGCGCGATGTCGTCCTCGGCCAGCGCGGTGATGAACGGGATGAGGTCCGGATCGTCGCGGCGGATGCTCTCCAGCAGCAGCTCGCGGCCGCGCTTCCAGGTGGACATCACCGCGAACATCGCCAGCGCCAGCAGCAGCGGGAACCAGCCGCCGTGCAGGAACTTCAACGAACAGGCGGCCACCAGCAGGCCGTCGAGGAAGATGAAGAAGCCCGTGGCGCCGAGCGCGATCCACAGCGGGAAGCCCCAGCCGTAGCGCACCACGAAGTAGGTGAGCACCGTGTCGATGAGCATGGTGACCGTCACCGCGATGCCGTACGCCGAGGTCAGCGCCGACACGCTGCCGAAGCCCACCACGGCGCACACCACCGCCACCATCAGGGCCCAGTTCAGGCGCGGCAGGTAGATCTGCCCGGCCTCGCGCAGCGAGGTGTAGACGACCTCCATGCGCGGCAGGAAGCCTAGCTGGATCGCCTGCTTGGCCATGGAGAACGCGCCCGAGATCACGGCCTGCGACGCGATGACGGCGGCCATCGCGGCCAGCACCACCACCGGCGCCACCCAGGCCTGCGGGAACATCTTGAAGAACGGGTTGGCGATGGCGGCCGGATCGTGGATCAGCAGCGCGCCCTGGCCCATGTAGTTGAGCGCCAGCGCCGGCAGCACCACGGTGCTCCAGGCCAGGCGGATGGGCGACTTGCCGAAGTGGCCCATGTCGGCGTAGAGCGCCTCGGCGCCCGTGAGCGCCAGCACGATGGCGCCGAGTGCGGCCAACACATGCCAGCCGCGGTCGATCAGGAACTCGACGGCGTAGATCGGGTTGAGCGCGTTGAGGATCTCGGGCGCCTGCGTGATGTGCAGCGCGCCGACGACGGCCAGGCCGCTGAACCAGACCAGGATGATCGGGCCGAACAGCTTGCCGAACGCGCCGGTGCCGAAGCGCTGGGCCGAGAACAGCAGCACCAGGATCACCACCGAGATCGGCACCACGTAGGCCTTGAGCGCCCGCGTGATGACCTCGATGCCCTCGACCGCGCCCATCACGGTGACGGCGGGCGTGATCACGCTGTCGCCGAAGAACAGCGTGGCGCCGAACATGCCCACCAGCATGATCAGCGTGCGCCGGCGCGGCGTGCCGCCCGCGGCCTTGGCCGCCAGCGCGGTGAGCGCCATCGCGCCGCCTTCGCCGTTGTTGTCGGCACGCAGGATCAGGATCACGTACTTGAGCGTGACCACCAGCATCAGGCCCCAGAAGATGGTGGAGACCGCGCCGATCAGGTGCCACGCGTCGAGCGGAACGCCCACGCCCGACACCGGCTGGAAGATCTCGTGCAGCGTGTAGAGCGGGCTCGTGCCGATGTCGCCGTAGACGACGCCCAGTGCGCCCAGCGTCATGGCCCCGAGGCCCGCGCCGTGTTCCTTGCTGCTCATGAAATCGGCTGGAGCCCGCCGCCGGATGCGTGCGCGGGTCATTTGTTGGTGGGGATCGCATTTTGACCCGGGGCCGCGTGACACCGCCACCCCGGCCGGCAAAAGCGTCGTTTCCGCGCCCGGGAGCGCCCGTCGCCCATCCCCGCTACAGTGCGGCCCATGCTGATCAACTGCGTCGCCTACGAGAACGGGGCCAAGCTCGCCGACATCCCCATCGCGGAGATCAGCGACTACCTGGTGCGCGCCAACTGCTTCGTCTGGGTCGCCCTCAAGGACGCCACCGAGGACGAGCTCAAGACGATGCAGCAGGAGTTCGGCCTGCACGAGCTGGCCGTCGAGGACGCCCTGCACGGCCACCAGCGCCCCAAGGTCGAGGAATACGGCGACACCCTGTTCGCCGTGGTGCACACCGTGGAGATGACGCCCACGGACGAGCTCAGGACCGGCGAGGTGGACATCTTCGTCGGCACGAACTTCGTGCTGTCCATCCGCAACCGCAGCGGGCAGAACCTGCTGCAGGTGCGCGAGCGATCGGAACGCGAGCCGCAACTCCTGCGCCATGGCCCGGCCTTCGTGTTCTACGCGCTGCTGGATGCGGTGGTCGACCGCTACTTCCCCATCATCGACCGGCTCGAGACCGAGCTGGAACAGGTGGAGGAACAGATCTTCGAGCCCGGCACCTCGCAGGCCAACATCCGCCGCCTGTACGAGCTCAAGAGCGACATCGGCGTCGTGCGCCATGCCGTGGCGCCGCTGATCGACGCCGTGCACAAGCTGTTCAGCGGCCGCGTGCCGGCCGTCTGCGAGAACAACCGCGAATACTTCCGCGACGTCTTCGACCACCTGATGCGCATGAACGGCTCGCTGGACAACCTGCGCGACACCATCGGCACGGCCATCCAGGTGAACCTCGCGATGGTGGCCATCGAGGAATCGGTGGTCAACAAGCGCCTCGCCGCCTGGGCCGGCATCTTCGCGGTGGTGAGCGCGTTCGCGGGCATCTGGGGCATGAACTTCAAGAACATGCCGGAGCTGGAGTGGCACTACGGCTATCCGCTGGCCTTGGCCACGATCACGATCGTCTGCGTGATCCTCTATCGGCAATTCAGAAAGTCGGGCTGGCTGTAGGTTGCCTGGCCTGCAAACGCGTCAAGCCGGCTGGGATTCAGTCGCCTCGCGCGACTCCAGCTCGATCTCCACGCGATCCCGCCCTTGCTGCTTCGCGCGGTACATCGCCTCGTCGGCGCGCTTGATCCCTTCGTTGAGATCCTCGCCGCGACGCCACTCCGAAACGCCGAAGCTGCAGGTCACGCTCAGCCCGTCGGGCCACGCGGCGCACGCGATGCGTTCGCGCAGGCGCTCGGCGATGTCGCGGCCCTTGAGGCCCGGGGTGTCGCGGAAGACGAGCAGGAACTCCTCGCCGCCCCAGCGCGCGAACAGGTCGTCGCGCTGCACGGCCGAGCGCACGAGCTGGGACAGGCCGCGGATCACCTGGTCGCCGGTGTCATGGCCATGCGCGTCGTTGATGCGCTTGAAGTGGTCGATGTCGATGAACACGAGCGTCATCGGGAAGGTCTGGCCGTCGCCCAGCCGCACGAGGCGCGTCAGCTCGTCGGCCAGGCCCTTGCGGTTGAGGGCGCCGCTCAGCGGGTCGGTGCGCGCGATCTCGGCCAGGCTGCGGGTCTCGAGGCGCAGCGATTCGTTCAGGCGCTGCAGCGAGCTCTGGCTGGCGGCCGACAGCCGCAGTTCGTTGCGCTTGAGCAGGCCGTCGACCACGAGGTAGCAGAACACAGACAGCATCCACACCGCGATGATGCCCAGGCGGAACGTGGCGGTGGAGATCAGCTTGCCGGTGAGCTCGATGCGCTGGATGCGGATCGTGTGCCGGCCCGGCTCCACCCTGGGGCCGGTGGAGAACGCGATCTGCGTGGCGTTGCGGAAGTCGGGCGCCTCCAGCTCGAGCGTCATCGGGTGTTCGTCGACCCACCACTGCGACACCGTGAAGCGGCTCAGCGGCACCTCGTAGCCCTGGGGGTAGGCCGAGGGTTCGTAGATCAGCTGGTCGACCTTCTGGGACTCGAGTTCCGCCGCCTTCGAATAGGCCGGATCGAAATTGCGCACGTAGATGCGCACGCGTTGCTGCGCCTCGGGGCCGGTGGCGCTGACCCACAGCTTCATCGAGTCGTAGCGGCTCAGGTCGATGCCGCGCGGCGCCTTGGCGAACTCCAGCCGCAGCTCGCAGAACGCCCACTGGTAGCCGGCGCGCAGATCGCAATCCATGCCCAGGCCGCCGTTGGCGCGAACCACGCTGGCCACGCTGTTGCCGCCGGGATTGGCGCGGTCGTCGAACGCGGCGGCGTTGTAGGGCGAACTCGCGTCGATGACCATCGTCGAGGTCATGCCGAACCGGTTCCACAGCAGCGCGATGCCGGTGAGGGCCAGCAGGACGATCAGCAGGCGACGGAGAACGCGAGCGTGCATGGGAGAGGCGAGGCCGCCGGAGGACGGCGTTCAGACGGAAATCGGCGGGCGGCGGGGATTCTTGAGCGCCAGCAGCGCATCGTTACACGCGCATGCGCCGGACCGCGGCGCGCGCCCGCCCGAAACCTCGGGCAAGCGCGGATTTGTGGACAGACGCGGCCACCACGTGCGGCCGCCCCCGCCGCTCAGCGACGCAGCAGTGGCGCCTGCAGCTCGTGCACCGCACCGGCGCCGACGGAGGCGCCGAAGCGCTTGGCCAGGCGTTCGGCCACGTTCTCCTGCAGCGTGTAGTCGACCACGTCCTCGGCCTTGACCACGTCGCGGGCCACCGAGTCGAGGCTGCCGAAGTGATCGGCCAGGCCCTGGTTGACGGCCTCCTCGCCGTTCCAGAACAGGCCCGAGAACGTGTCCGGCGTCTCGTGCAGCCGCGCGCCGCGGCCTTCCTTGACGACGGCGATGAACTGCTTGTGGATCTGGTCGATCATCGCCTGCGCCAGCGCGCGCTGCTCGGGCTTGAGCGGCGAGAACGGATCGAGCATGCCCTTGTTCGCGCCGGCCGTGATCAGGCGGCGCTCCACCCCCAGCTTCTCCATGGTGCCGGTGAAGCCGAAGCCGTCCATCAGCACGCCGATGGAGCCGACGATGCTGGCCTTGTCGACGAAGATCTCGTCGGCGCCCACGGCCATGTAGTACGCGCCGGACGCGCACACCTCTTCGCAGACCGCGTAGATCTTCTTGTGGTACTGCGTCTTCAGGCGCTTGATCTCGTCGTAGACGATGCCCGCCTGCACCGGGCTGCCGCCGGGCGAGTTGATGCGGATCACCACCGCGACGGCGTTCTTCTCCTCGAACGCGCTGCGCAGCGCCGAGACGATGTTCTCCGCGCTGGCGGTGCCCTCGGACGCGATCTCGCCGCGGACCTCCACCAGCGCCGTGTGCGGCCCGTTGGGCGTGGCGGCCTTGCCGCGCTGCGCGGAGACGATGCCCCACACCACGGCCAGCGCGAGCAGGAACCACGCGAGGCGCCCGGCCAGCCGCCAGCGGCGGTCGGTGCGGCGATCGCGCATCAGCTCGCCCGTGACCTGCGCCAGCACGTGCTCGAGCCGCGACAGATCGGCGTCGACGCTGACGTTGACGGGCGGCAACGGGGCGGGCGCCGGCGCAGGCACCGGGGCCGGGCCGTTCTCGGGCAGCGGCGGGGTCTGCGTGGGCTCGAAATCTTGCGTCATGGCGTGCTATCCGGAGAAATGGCGTCGAACTCGACAGGGCGGATGTCCGCGGAAGGATACCAATACACCTGGCCGGCGCGCTCGACGACGGCGATGCGCATCAGGCGCTGGCCCGCGCAGGGGCCCGCGATGCAGTGGCCGGTGGTGGGCTCGTAGACCGCGCCGTGCATCGAGCAGACGATGAATCGGCGCTCGTCGTCGAGGAATTCGCCGGGGCGCCAGTCCATCTCGGTGGGCACGTGGGCGCAGCGGTTCATGTAGGCCACCACGCGGCCCTCGAAGCGCAGCGCGAAGGCGCGCGCCGGGCGGCGCCACAGCAGCACGTCGAACACGTGGGCCGGGCCGGCCTCCGCCAGGTCGGCGCCGGCACACAGGGGCAGCGCGCCGTCCGGCGCCGTCTCAGGCATGGGCCTGCAGCCACGCGGCGAGCTCGGCCACGCTGTGCGCCACGAACAGCGGCGCGTGCGCGGCGAACTCCGACGCCTGGTGGGCTCCGTAGGCCACGGCGACGCTGGGCGCGCCGGCGTTGGCGGCCAGTTGCAGGTCGTGCGTGGTGTCGCCGATCATCAGCGTGCGATCCGGGACCGTGCCGAACTCGCGCATCAGCTCGAGAAGCATCTGCGGGTCGGGCTTGGAGCGCGTCTCGTCGGCCGTGCGCGTGCCGTCGAACACGCCCCTCAGCTCCACCGAGTGCAGCGCCTCGTCGAGGCCCGCGCGGCTCTTGCCGGTGGCCACCGCCAGCCAGTGGTGGCGGGCCTTCAGCGCCTTCAGCAGCTCCAGCACGCCGGGGAACAGCGTCAGGTCGTGCTGGCGCGCCAGGTAGTGGAAGCGGTAGCGTTCCACCATCTGCGGGATCTGCTCGGGCGTGATGTCGGGCACCGCGTGCTTCATCGCGCCGTGCAGGCTCAGGCCGATCACCCACGAGGCGCGCTCGTCGTCGGGCACCGGCAGCCCCAGGTCGCGGCAGGCGGCCTGGATGCTGTGCACGATCAGCGCGGTGGAGTCGAACAGCGTGCCGTCCCAGTCGAAGGCGACGAGGTCGAAGCGGCGCGGGCGGTCGGGGGAGGCTGTCACGGGTTCTCCGTCTGGCGCGCGAGGCCGGCGACCAGCGCGGCGCATTCGGGCGGCAGCGGCGCCACGAGCTCGAGGCGTTCGCCGCTGGCGGGATGGTCGAAGGCAAGCTGCCGGGCGTGCAGGAACATGCGCTCGAAGCGCACGCCCGGCACGGCCTCGCCGCGCGCGAAGCGGCGATTGAGCGCGAAGTCGCCGTACTTGTCGTCGCCCACGATCACGTGGCCGGAGTGCTGCAGGTGCACGCGGATCTGGTGCGTTCGGCCGGTCTTGATGGTGACGTCCAGCAAGGTGGTGTCCGCGAACTGCGTCGCGATGCGCACCAGCGAGATCGAGCGCTGGCCGTCCGGATGGTCGTCGGCCACCGGGTAGACGCGGCGCTCGCCGCCGCCGTCCTCGGTCTTGTGCAGGGCCACGTCGATCACCTTCAGCTTCGCGGGCCAGCGCCCCACCACCAGCGCGGCGTAGGTCTTGCCGGTCTCGCGGGCGCGGAACTGCTCCTGCAGGGCCAGCAGCGCGCTGCGCTTCTTGGCCAGCAGCAGGATGCCCGAGGTCTCGCGGTCGAGCCGGTGCACCAGTTCCAGGTACTTCTGCTGCGGCCGGGCCCGGCGCAGCTGCTCGATGACGCCGAAGCTCACGCCCGAGCCGCCGTGCACGGCGGTGCCGGACGGCTTGTCGATGGCGATCAGGTGCTCGTCCTCGAACAGGATCGGGAACTCGCGCGGCGGCGCGGCCTCGGCCGGCGTCGCGGGCGCGGCCATGCGCACGGGCGGCACGCGCACGAGGTCGCCGCCGGCCAGCTTGGTGTCGGCCGAGGCGCGACCCTTGTTCACGCGCACCTCGCCCGAACGGATGATGCGGTAGACGTGCGTCTTGGGCACGCCCCTGAGCTCGCGCAACAGGAAGTTGTCCAGGCGCTGGCCTTCGTATTCGGCGTCCACCGTGACGGTGCGGACGGCCGGCGCGGCCTCGACGGCAGGCGCCGGCGCGGGCGCGCGCGGGACGGGTCGGGCCGCGGTCGCCGCGGGTCGCGCACGCGGCTTGGCCGTCGCGGCCACGGGGGCCTTGCCGGGAGCGCCCGGCTTCGCCTTGGCGCCGCCCCGGGCCGGTGTTTGAGCCGGCTTGCGTTTCGCCTCTATAATTGGCCGGACCACGTTAGCGACATAAGTTCTTGATTTTCCAGAGTTTACCTGGGTAATCCGCCAGACGGACCTCAAGTCGGCCCTTTGAAACTCGACAACAAAACCGCGACGACGTGGCGCCAAGTATCGAAAGAGACGCGGCAAACAAGGTGATGCAACGCGCTCGGCGCCTCGACAGGCCGGTGACCACGAAGTGGCCCGGCGGCCGGATGCAAAGACGCGGAAGAGCAACGACTCACGAACCGACCTGCATTTTTCCGCAGGCTGGAGATAAAGGTTTTCCAAGGTCGCCAGACGGAGTTCCCAACGGAAATCCAGCTGGCAGCCGGTGTCAGATCCCTTTCAATCGCAACGCATGGCGTTCGTTTCCCACCCCCACCCGACCCCACCCCGCCACGCGGGCGAGCACGCACGGCCCTGGCCGGCGCCCGGCGCATATCCGCGCCGCGCCGCCGCCACCGCCCTGCGCTCCCCCCGCGCCCGGGGCCGCCTGGTGCGTGGACCTGCAGGAGCGGCCATGGCCGTGACCGCAGGTGGCCTTTCAGGAAACATCCGACGTCCGGCACCGCGAGGCCAAAGCCTGACGCCATAGCGCCAACGCTGTTCCTGCCAACGTCCCGTCACCGGGGCCCGGCGAGCAGTCCAGGGCGGTTCCTTCCTTCGGTTCGCTTGTAGTTTCTCGTGCATCGTTAACGCGCTTCGCAGGCCCTGTCGACATCGGCCTGCAGGAAGCGCAGTGAGGCGAACGCCTCGCGTCGGCGCATCGCCGCGCGAAGCGAAGAAGGAGTGCACGTGAAACGCATGCTCATCAATGCGACCCAGCCGGAAGAACGCCGGCTGGCCATCGTCGACGGCCAGAAACTTCTCGATTTCGAAAACGAGATCGAAGGGCGCGAACAGCGCAAGGGCAATATCTACAAGGCGGTCGTGACGCGCGTCGAGCCGTCGCTCGAGGCCTGTTTCGTCGACTACGGCGAGGACCGCCATGGTTTCCTGCCGTTCAAGGAAATCTCGCGCCAGTATTTCCGCGAAGGCACCGACGTCAAGTCGGCCCGCATCCAGGACGCGATCCGCGACGGCCAGGAACTCCTGGTGCAGGTCGAGAAGGAAGAACGCGGCAACAAGGGCGCGGCCCTGACCACGTTCGTGTCGCTGGCCGGCCGCTACCTCGTGCTGATGCCCAACAACCCGCGCGGCGGCGGCGTCAGCCGTCGCATCGAGGGCGAGGACCGCGAGGAGCTCAAGGAAAACCTCGACCAGCTCGAGTACCCGAAGGGCATGAGCCTGATCGCGCGCACCGCCGGCATCGGCCGCAGCGCGCCCGAGCTCCAGTGGGACCTGAACTACATGCTCAAGCTGTGGGACGCCATCGACGGCGCCTCCAAGCAGGGCAAGGGCGCGTTCCTCATCTATCAGGAATCGTCGCTGGTCATCCGCGCCATCCGCGATTACTTCACCGCCGACATCGGCGAGATCCTGATCGACACGGACGACATCTTCGAGCAGGCGCAGCAGTTCATGAACCACGTGATGCCGGAGACGGCCAATCGCGTGAAGCGCTACCGCGACGACGCGGCGCTGTTCAGCCGCTTCCAGATCGAGCACCAGATCGAGACCGCGTTCTCGCGCACGGTCAACCTGCCGGCCGGCGGCGCGATCGTCATCGACCACACGGAAGCGCTGGTCTCCATCGACGTCAACTCCGCGCGCGCCACGCGCGGCGGCGACATCGAGGAAACGGCCACCCGCACCAACCTCGAAGCGGCCGACGAGATCGCGCGCCAGATGCGCCTGCGCGACCTGGGCGGCCTGATCGTGGTCGACTTCATCGACATGGAAGAGTCGAAGAACCGCCGCGAGGTGGAGCAACGCCTGCGCGACGCGCTGCGTTTCGACCGCGCCCGCGTGCAGTTCTCGTCCATCAGCAAGTTCGGCCTGCTCGAACTGAGCCGCCAGCGCCTGCGCCCGGCGCTGAGCGAAGGCAGCCACATCACCTGCCCGCGCTGCAACGGCACGGGCCACATCCGCGACACCGAATCGTCCGCCCTGCAGATCCTGCGCATCATCCAGGAAGAGTCGATGAAGGAGAACACGGCCGCCGTGCACGTGCAGGTGCCGGTGGAAGTGGTGTCGTTCCTGCTCAACGAGAAGCGCAGCGAGATCACCAAGATCGAGCTGAAGCAGCGCACCACCGTGCTGCTGGTGCCCAACAAGCACCTCGAGACGCCGAACTACAAGCTCGAGCGCCTGCGCCATGACGACCCGCGCCTGGAAAACCTGCAGGCCAGCTACACGATGATCGAGGAGCCCCAGGACGAGGTCTCGATCACGCGCCGCGACAAGGCCAAGGCCAAGCAGGAACCGGTCATCAAGGGCGTGCTGCCCGACCAGCCGGCCCCGCCGGCACCGGCCCCCGCGCCGACGCCCGCCCCGGTTGCGCAGGCCGCGCAACCCGCACGCGCGCCGCGTCCCGCGGCCAAGCCCGCACCGGCGCCCGCCTCCGGTGGCTTCTTCGGCTGGATCAAGAACCTGTTCGGCGCGTCGCCCGCGCCTGCCCCGGTGGCCGCGCCCGCCCCGGCGACGGCCGCGCCGGCCGCCCGCACGGGCGAGTCGCGCGACGGCAATCGTGACGGCCGCGGCCGTGACGACAAGCGTCGTGGCGGTCGCAACGGCGAGCGTGGCGAACGCGGTGGCCGTGGCTCGGAAGCCCGTGGCGGCGAAGGCCGCGGCGGCGAGCGCAAGGCCGGAGAAGGTCGTCCGCCGCGCGACGAATCGCGCCGCGGTGAGCGCAGCGAGCGCAATCGCGAGACCGTGTCCGAGAACGCCGAGGCGCGTCCGGAAGGCCGCGGCGGTCGCCGTGGCGAACCGCGTGTCGACGGCGCACCGCGAGAAGGTGGCCGCGAAGGCGGCCGCCGCGAACGCGCCCCGCGCGAAGATCGTCCGGCCCAGGTCGAGGGCGCCGAAGGCATGACGGCCGAGGCCGCACCGCAACGCGAACGCGGCGAACGCGGCGGCCGCCGTCCGGCCCCCGCACCGGTGGCCGAAGCGCCCACCGGCTACGGCGAACTGGGCGAGCAAGGCGAGCTGATCGACACCCCGCCGGGCGCCGAGGTGGTGGCCGGCGCCGTGTCCGGCGACGGCACGCCCGCGGCCGATGGCGAGCGCGACGGCCGTCGCCGCCGCCGTCGCCGTGGCGGCCGTGGCCGTGACGATGCGTCCGGCGAAGGCAGTGTCGAGGGCGAAGGCAACGACGCCGTCGCCGAGGGCGAAACGCCCGCGGAAGGCGCCGTGGCCGCGGAAGGCGAAGCACAGGCCGACGGCGAAGGCGAAGGCGGCAACCGCCGCCGTGGCCGCGGTCGCGACCGCAATCGTGGCCCGCGCCGCGAGGACGGCCAGGGCGACACCAGCGGCGAGACCGCCACCGAAGGCCTGGCCGGCAACGCCGCGCTGACCGAGGCGGCCGGCGTCGCCGAACCCGCACCGGCGCCGGTGCTGGCCGATGTCCCCGCGCCGCACGTGGCAGCCGCTCCGCTGGCTGAAGCCGCCGAGGCCGACGAAACGCCGGCCCGCGTGGCCGTGCCGTTCGAATCGCGCGCCTTCACGGCGCCGGCTCCGACGCCCGCGCCTGTCGTGGCGGCGCCGGTCGCGCCCATCGCGCCGGTCGTGGTGCCGGTCGTGCCGAAGTTCGACCTGCCCATCGCCGACCTGAACACGCTCGCGGGTTCGGCCGGCCTCGAGTGGGTGCACTCCAACGCCGACAGCGTGCGCGCCGCCCAGGAGGCGATCGCCAACGCGCCCAAGGCCGCGCACGTGCCACGCGAACGCCCGCCGGTGGTCGTGGTCGACGAAGGCCCGCTGGTGCTGGTGGAGACCCGCAAGGATCTCAGCCAGATCAAGCTGCCGTTCGATACGCAGGCCTCCTGATTGCCGCGGTGACGCCATGACGAATCCGACCGCCCTCCCCGCTCGCCGCCCCGTGTTCCGGACGCTGTGCATCGTGGGGGCCGTCGGGCTCGCGCTGTCGCTGTCGGCCTGCAAGGACGTCGGCGCGGTGTCGCTGACGCCCGCGGGTGCGGCGCTGGTGGCCTCGGCGCCGGCCGTCTCGACGGCCCACGTGCCGGCGCCGCCCGTCATCGCCTCCGCGGCCGCGCCGGGCGACCTGGCGTCGGTCGATGCGCAACTGGAGAAGACGCTCGCCGGCGCGTCGGCCTGCACCGTCGACACCGAATGCCATTCGGTGGCCGTCGGCGCCAAGGCGTGCGGCGGCCCGACGGGCTACCGCGCGTACTCGAGCAAGACCGTCTCCGCCGCCAGCGTCGATGCGCTGGCGCAGCGCGAGCGCGACCTCGCGGGCCAGGCGGCGCGCGCGTCGCACCAGGTGTCCACCTGCTACATGCTCGCCGACCCCGGCGCGCATTGCCAGCAGAATAAGTGCGTCACCGGGCCGGCCGGGCCGGGCTGAGCGACATCGCCCTCACGACGAGCCGCGCGCCTTCGGGCCCGCGGCTTTTTTCATGGCGGCGAGGCCCGTCTAGAGCCGGTCGAGGGCGCGCAGGTAGGCCGCGTCGCGCATCAGGTCGTCCCAGGCCAGCGGCTCGGTCTGCGGCAGCAGGTCCAGCCGGCGCCTTTCGGACGCGGCGTCCGGTGCCCAGGTGCCGTCGGCGCGCGCCTTGACGAGGCCGTCCAGCAGGTCGTCCAGCGGCTCGCCCTTGCCCACGCTCTGGTTGCACAGCAGTACCAGGTCGCAGCCGGCGTTCATCGCCAGCACGGCCGCCTCGGCATAGCCCAGCGTGCGGCCGCCCAGAGTGCGCGCGCCGGCCATGCTCAGGTCGTCGGAGAAGATCGCGCCGGTGAAGCCGAGCCGCGAGCGCAGGATGTCGTGCAGCCACGGCGCCGAGAAGCCCGCGGGCTTGTCGTCGACGTCGGGGTAGACGACGTGGGCCGGCATCACGCTGGCCAGCGAGGTGGACAGCCACTCGTAGGGCCGCGCGTCGTCCAGCAGGATCTCGGAGAGCGGGCGCGGGTCGACCGGAATGTCGACGTGGCTGTCGGCCGCGACGTGGCCGTGGCCGGGGAAGTGCTTGCCGCAGTTGGCCATGCCGGCCTGGCGCATGCCCAGCATCAGGCTCTTGGCCAGCAGCGTGACGATGCGGGCGTCGCGATGGAATGAGCGGTCGCCGATGACCGCGCTGTGGCCGAAGTGCAGATCGAGCACCGGCGCGAAGCTCAGGTCGACGCCGCAGGAACGCAGCTCGGTGGCCATCACGAAGCCGGCCGCGGTGGCCGAGTCGGTGGCGGCCATCGCGCCGTCGCCCGCGGGGCCGGCGCCGTCGTCCATCCAGCGCTTGCCGTAGACATCCATGGCCGGCAGGTGCGTGAAGCCGTCGGTGCGGAAGCGCTGCACGCGCCCCCCCTCGTGGTCGACGCACACCAGCAGGTCGGGCCGGATCGCCTTCATCTCGGCCACCAGCTCGGTGACCTGCCGGCGGTTGACCCAGTTGCGCCCGAACAGGATCGCGCCGCCGGTCAGCGGATGCGCGAGGCGGCGCCGGTCGTCGGCGCTGAGCCTGGTGCCGGCCACGTCGAGGATCACCGGCGCATGGTCGTCGAAGCGAGCGTCGGGTACGAAGTCCAGCGGCTCGCTGAACTGGGCGACGATGGCGGCCTCGCCGGAGGGCTTGGGGGTCTTGGCGTTCTTCTTGATCTTGCGGGCCATGGGTCAGCTCCGGGTTGGCGTGGTCTCGACCACCACGAAGGAGGCCACATAGTCGGTCTCGTCGGTCACGGTGACGTGCGCGACGAGATTGCGCTCGGCGAACCACGCCGCCATCTCGCCGTGCAGGCGGATGAAGGGCTTGCCGGAGCGTTCGTTGAGGATCTCGCAGCTGCGCCAGGTCATGGGCATGTGCAGCCCCATGCCCACGGCCTTGGAGAACGCCTCCTTGGCCGAGAAGCGCGTGGCCAGGAAACGGATGCCGCGGCTCTCCACCTTGGCGCGCCGCGCGTGGAACACCTTCAGCTCGTCGGGGCCCAGCACTTTCTCGGCGAAGCGGTCGCCCTTGCGCTCCAGCGTGGCCGTGATGCGGCGCACGTCGCAGAGATCGGTGCCGATGCCGAAGATCACGCGAGCGACTCCGCCGCCTCGGCCGCGACGATGGCGCGCAGGTAGCGATGCACCGTGTCGCCCAGGCCGAATTCCAGCGCGTCGGCGATCAGCGCGTGGCCGATCGAGACCTCGGCGACGCCGGGCACCGCGCGGATGAAGTCGGTGAGGTTGGCGAGGCTCAGGTCGTGGCCCGCGTTGAGCCCCAGGCCCAGCGCCAGTGCGGCCTCGGCCGTGCGGGTGAAGCGCGCGAGCACCTCGGCCTGGCGCGGCGTGCCGTGCGCGCTGGCGTAGGTCTCGGTGTAGAGCTCGATGCGGTCGGCGCCGAGCTCGCGCACGGCGGCCATCGCCTCGGGCAGCGGATCCATGAACAGGCTCACGCGCACGCCCAGCGCGTGGCATTCCTCGATGAGCGGACGCAGCCGGACGGCGTCCCTGGCCAGGTCCCAGCCGTGGTCGGAGGTGAACTGGTCCTCGCTGTCGGGCACGAACGTCGCCTGGTGCGGCCGCACCTCGCGGATGAAGCCCATCAGGTTCTGGAACGGGTTGCCCTCGATGTTGTACTCGGCCTCGGGCCACCGCTTGACGAGCGCGTGGATCTCGGCGACGTCGGCGGCGCGGATGTGGCGCTCGTCGGGCCGCGGGTGCACCGTGATGCCTTGCGCGCCCGCCTGCAGGCACAACGTGGCCGCGTGCGTGACGCTGGGGATGCCCAGGTGGCGCGTGTTGCGCAGGTGCGCGACCTTGTTGACGTTGACGGACAGCGCGCAGCGGTGCGCGTGCGTGACCTGTTCCGGGGCGACCAGCGGGTTCATGAAGCGTTCTTTCGTGTTCAGCGCGTGCCGAGCAGTTGTCTTGCGTCTCTCATCACGTCGCGCGTGCGCAGCGCGGGCGAACCGAGATGATAGTGAACCAGCGGCCGCAGCACCGGCTTGAGGCGATCGAGGCGCGTCGCGCAGGCCACGTGCAGCGCGCCGAGGTTGTTGTCGCGCAGCGCGGCATCGATGGCCAGCAGGTCGGCGCCGGGCAGTCGGGCCGCAGCCAGCGACGGATCGGCGTCGACCACGCCGCGGTCGCCCAGCCACTGGTAGTCGGCGTCGGGCGCCAGCGCCTGCTGGGTGGCGGTGACACGGTCGAGCTCGGGCAGCAGGCCGATGGCCTTGAGCAGCACCAGTTCGAACGCGCGCAGGCCGATCTGCTCGGCGAAGTCGTCGGACACCGCCAGGCTGCGCAGCGTGGCCGCGTAGGCGTCGAACAGCAGCGGGTGCGCGTCGCCGCGGGCGAGCAGCTTCATCAGCAGCTCGTTGAGGTAGAAGCCGGCGAACAGCCGCGCCGGCGGCAGCACCGGCGTCGCGTCGAGCCCGGCCCACTCGGCGGCGCGCAGCGTGACCACGTCGGCCTGCGCGTCCTCGGCCTGCTTGCCGATGGTGGCCGAGATGCGCTGGAACGGCAGCAGCACGCTGCGCAGCTGCGAGTACGGCCGCTTGGCGCCCTTGGCCGCCACCGTGACGCGGCCCCTGGAGCGCGTGAACAGGTCCAGGATCAGGCTGGTCTCGCTCCAGTCGTAGCGATGGAGCACGTAGGCGTCGAGCGGCGCCGTGACGCGGCGGGCGGTTGCCACCGGCCTACTCGTAGCCGTACGAGCGCAGATGTTCCTCGGAATCGGCCCAGCCCGAGCGCACCTTCACCCACACCTCGAGGAAGACCTTGGCCTCGAGCAGGCGCTCGAGCTCCTGGCGCGACTCCGACGCGATGCGCTTGAGCTGCAGGCCCTTGGCGCCGATGACCATGCCCTTGTGCGCGTCGCGCTCCACGATGATGGTGGCGGCGATGCGGCGCATCGTGCCTTCCTCGACGAACTGGTCGATCACCACGGTCACGTTGTAGGGCAGCTCGTCGCCGGTCAGGCGGAACAGCTTCTCGCGGATCACCTCGCTGACCAGGAAGCGCTCGCTGCGGTCGGTGAGCATCTCGGCGTCGTAGAACCACGGCTGCTCGGGCAGGTAGGGCTTGAGCACGCCCAGCAGGCGCTCGATGTCGCTGGTGGAGTGCGAGGACATCGGGAAGAACTCGGCGAACGCGAACTTGTCCTGCATGGACTTCAGCCATGGCAGCAGGTCGCTGCGGCGCTGCACGGTGTCGAGCTTGTTCGGGATCAGGATCACCGGCTTGCCCTTGGGCATCAGCTGCAGCGCCTTGGCGTCGTCCGCGCCGAACTTGCCCGCCTCCACCATGAACAGCACGATGTCGACGTCGGTCAGCACCGACACCACGGTCTTGTTCAGCGACTTGTTGAGCGCCGCGGAATGCTTCGTCTGGTAGCCGGGCGTGTCGACGAACACGAACTGGGCCGGGCCCTCGCTGCGCACGCCGGTGATGCGGTGGCGCGTGGTCTGCGCCTTGTTGGACGTGATGCTGATCTTCTGGCCCACCAGGGCGTTCAGCAGCGTGGACTTGCCCACGTTGGGGCGGCCGACGATGGCCACGAGGCCGCAGCGCTTCTTCTCGCCGTGCTCGTCCACCGCGGCCGACAGCATCGCGGCGATCGCGGCCTCGCTGAGCGGGGTCTCGATCATCTCGTCGCCGTCGTCGGCGAAGTCTTCGGGGAGGTCGTCGGAATGACTGTCGCCTTGCGGCAGGTCGTCCTCCGGAAGCTCGTCGGACGAGTCGTGGGGAGGCTTGATTTCAGGCACCAGGGTTTCCTTTGCGGGTCGGCACGTCGAGTTCGCCGGCCTTGATTCGATCGAGCAGTTGCTGCGCGGAGGCCTGCTCGGCGGCGCGGCGCGAGCGCCCCGCGCCGGTGGCCCGCCACTTCAGCGCGGGGACGTCGCATTCGACCTCGAAGGTCTGGGCATGCGCCTGCCCGTGCGTGGCCGAGATGCGGTACGCCGGCACGGGCACGTGCCGCGCCTGCAGCCATTCCTGCAGCTCGGTCTTGGCGTCCTTGCGCCAGTTGTCGGTGGTGGTCGACATGATGGTCTCGCCGAACAGCCGGGCCACCAGCGCCTGCGCGGCGTCGAATCCGCCGTCGATGCTCACGGCGCCGATCAGCGCCTCCACCGCGTCGGCCAGGATGGACGGCCGGGCGGCGCCGCCTCCGCGCGCCTCGCCGTCGGACAACCGCAAGGCGTCGGGCAGGCCCAGCACCAGCGCCACGCGATGCAGGCTGTCCTCGCGCACGAGGTGGGCGCGCACGCGCGTGAGGTCGCCTTCGTCGGAGCCGGAGAAGCGGTCGAACAGCAGCCGCGAGACGGCCAGGTTCAGCACGGCATCGCCCAGGAACTCGAGCCGCTCGTTGTGGTCGGCGCCGAAGCTGCGGTGCGTGAGGGCACGCTCGAACAGCGCACGCTCGGCGAAGCGGTGGCCGAGCCGCTGTTCGACCAGCGCCGCCCCGCGGGGCGGCGCAGACGGCGCGCTGCTGGCCATCGCGATCAGGGCCCCTTGATGCCGCCGGACGTGGCCGAGCCGGAGTACTTCACGAGGATGAACACGGTCGGATCGTAGATCGGGATCTCGATGTTGTAGGCGAACGAGGTGCGCATGTTGCCGCTGTCGCCTAGCATCTGGATGTTGAGGTCCTTGCCACTGATCGTCTTGATGGAGTACTCGACCTCGATGGTCTTGTCGAACGCGCTGCGGACGTCGGTCGGGCTGGCCGGGTTGTTCGCCATGATGCGCGAGACCGCCTTGCGGATCGTCAGGTATTCGTTGACCGACGGAAACACGCGGGCGCCCATCAGCATGAAGAAGCCCACGATCACCGCGAGGACTATCAAGCTGATCAACGAGGCGCCGCGCTGGCGGGAGAGTCGACGGGACTGGATCATGGAGGGTGCCCTTGGTTCAACGCGCCGGCCGCTGGAGCCGGCGCCGGATCAATGGAACGAGCCGATGCGACCGAGGTCGCCGAAATTCATCCAGACGAAGAAGGCGCGCCCGACGATGTTCTCGTCCGGCACGAATCCCCAGTAACGGGAATCCTGCGAATCGTCGCGATGGTCACCCATCATGAAGTACTGGTTGGCGGGAACCTTGCAGACCACGCCTTCGGCACTGTACTGGCAGTTGTCCTTGAACGGGAAGCCATTGAACGGCGTGACGCCGGCCGGGCGATCCGGGTCGTTGAGGATGCGGTGCTTCACGCCCTTCAGGTCTTCCTCGAACGCGTGCTCGTAGACGTGGCGCTCGTCGACATAGTAGTCGGGCTGCGGCGTCTCGGGGATCAGTTCGCCGTTGATGCGCAACTGCTTGTTGAGGTAGGACACCTCGTCGCCGGGCAGGCCCACCACGCGCTTGATGTAGTCCACCTGCGGGTTCATCGGGTAGTGGAACACCATCACGTCGCCGCGCTGCGGATCGTGGTTCGGGATGATCTTCTTGTTGATCACCGGCAGGCGGATGCCGTAGTGGAACTTGTTGACCAGGATCAGGTCGCCCACCTGCAGCGTCGGGATCATCGAGCCCGACGGGATCTTGAACGGCTCGAACAGGAAGCTGCGCAGGACGAAGACGACCGCGATCACCGGGAACAGGCCGGCGGTCCAGTCGAGCCACCACGGCTGTTGCAGCAGGCGCGCCTTGACGTCGTCGACCTGGCCGTCCACCACGATGCCCTGGCGGGCGAGGTCGGCCCGGCGCGCGGCCTCCTGCGACTCGAACTGCGCGGCGGCCCTCGCGCGCCGCGGCGCGAAGAACAGGCGCTCGGCGAGCCAGTACAGGAAGGTGACGAAGGTGAGGGTCAGCAGCAGCAACGCGAAGTTGCCCGGCCACCAGTCCTTCAGCCAGCCGCCGAGATAGATCACCAAGGCGGCATACAGCGCGCCGGTCAATGCACTCATCGATTCAATCGTCCACTTGGAGGATGGCAAGGAAAGCTTCCTGAGGCACTTCGACGGAGCCGATCTGCTTCATGCGCTTCTTGCCTGCCTTTTGTTTTTCGAGCAGCTTCTTCTTGCGGGAAACGTCCCCGCCATAGCATTTTGCCAGCACGTTCTTGCGCAGGGCCTTGATGTTCTCGCGCGAGATGATGTTGGCGCCGATCGCCGCCTGGATCGCGACGTCGTATTGCTGGCGCGGAATCTGTTCGCGCATCTTCGCCGCGACCGCGCGGCCGCGGAACTGGCTCTGGGCGCGGTGGACGATGATGGAAAGCGCATCGATGCGATCGCCGTTGATCAGCAGGTCCACCTTCACGACGTCCGACGCCCGGTATTCCTTGAACTCGTAGTCCATCGACGCGTAGCCGCGCGAGATGCTCTTCAGCTTGTCGAAGAAGTCCAGCACGATCTCCGCCAGCGGGATCTCGTACGTGAGCATCACCTGGCGGCCGTGGTACGCCATGTTGAGCTGCACGCCGCGCTTCTGCACGGCCAGCGTCATCACGGTGCCGACGTAGTCCTGCGGCATGTACAGGTGGACGGTGACGATCGGCTCGCGGATCTCCTTGATCCGGCCGAGGTCGGGCATCTTGGACGGGTTCTCCACCGTCAGCACGGTGCCGTCGTTGAGTTCGACCTCGTAGACGACGCTGGGCGCGGTGGTGATCAGGTCCTGGTCGAACTCGCGCTCGAGGCGCTCCTGCACGATCTCCATGTGCAGCAGGCCCAGGAAGCCGCAGCGGAAGCCGAAGCCCAGCGCCTGGCTGACTTCCGGTTCGTAGTGCAGCGAGCTGTCGTTGAGCTTCAACTTCTCCAGCGCGTCGCGCAACTGGTCGTATTCGCTGGCCTCGGTGGGGTACAGCCCGGCGAAGACCTGCGGCTGGATTTCCTTGAAGCCGGGCAGCGGCTCGGTGGCCGGGCCGGCGTTGTTGGGCAGCTTCTTCTCGAGCGTGATCGTGTCGCCGACCTTGGCCGCCTGCAGTTCCTTGATGCCGCCGATGATGAAGCCCACCTCGCCGGCCTTGAGCAGCTCGCGCGGCAGCGAATTGGGCGTGAACACGCCCATCTGCTCGATCGGATAGACGGCGTTGCTGGCCATCATGCGCATGCGCTCGTTCTTGCGCAGCACGCCGTCGACCACGCGCACCAGCATCACGACGCCGACATAGTTGTCGAACCAGCTGTCGATGATCATCGCGCGCGGCGGCGCGTCGGGGTCGCCCCTGGGCGACGGCATGCGCGCGATCACGGCCTCGAGGATCTCGTCGATGCCCATGCCGGTCTTGGCCGAGCACGGGATCGCGTCGGTGGCGTCGATGCCGATGACGTCCTCGATCTCCTTCTTGGCGTTCTCGGGATCGGCATTGGGCAGATCCATCTTGTTCAGCACGGGCACCACCTCGACGCCCAGCTCGAGCGCCGTGTAGCAGTTGGCCACCGTCTGCGCCTCGACGCCCTGGCTGGCGTCCACCACCAGCAACGCGCCTTCACACGCCGACAGCGAGCGGCTGACCTCGTACGAGAAGTCGACATGCCCGGGCGTGTCGATCAGGTTCAGGTTGTAGGTCTTGCCGTCCTTGGCGGTGTATTCCAGCGCCGCGGTCTGCGCCTTGATCGTGATGCCTCGCTCGCGCTCGATGTCCATCGAATCGAGCACCTGCGCGTCCATCTCGCGATCCGACAGTCCACCGCAACGCTGGATGATCCGGTCGGCCAGCGTGCTCTTGCCGTGGTCGATGTGGGCAATGATCGAGAAGTTTCTGATGTGATCCATGAGGGTCGTTCGAACGGTCAGGCGCAAGTTGTTTGACGCGCTTGCCGTGTCGGCGCGGACTCGCAACGGGGGTTGGAGCGAGGGGCGCGGAAGAGACCGTGGCGCCCTGCGTCGAGACTAAAAAAAAGGCACGTCCAAAGAGAGACGCGCCTTCCAACAAAATCGTATGGCAACTGCTTGTTGGGCTTTCATTGTAGCCAAAAGCACCCCGGTGGAAACCGCGTCTTTGCTGGGTTTTTGTGGCGTTGCACGTCTCCAACATGAAAATTCGTCCACAAGTTATGCACAGGGTTGCGTGCATGAATTGTGGACAAGTTGGAGGCCGGCAGAAGTCCCGGGGAACACCGCGCCAACCCAGCGATTTCAACGCCAATTGTACCGTTTCGATGACGTCGGCCGCGGACAAATGTTGGACAAGTGGGCACAGACTAACTTGTCGGCAATTTACCGGATGAGCACTTCGGCTCGGCAGGTTGTTCGCCTGGCGCACAAGGTTCCTGCCTGATGGAAAGACCCGTCGGCCCACTCGGCTGTCAGGTCATTTCGCCGCGTCGGCGGCCAGGGAACTTGTAACCGCGGGATCGAGTCCCAACGCCTGGATGCCGATAACAAGGCAGCGTGGATGGTGCGGCTGGCAGGAATCGAACCTGCGACCCTCTCCTTAGGAGGGAGATGCTCTATCCACTGAGCTACAGCCGCACAACGGCGCAGTGTATCAAGGACGCCGGGTCGGACCGGACGCGGATCATGAGGTCCATGGCTCGCCGAACCCTACGAAATTGCACAACTTTCAGGCATGTGAGGGCACGCTCTACAGGAGCGGCGGTTCTATACTCTCAGTCGTACGACGTCGCCAATGGTGACGATGCCGGTACGGCGTTCTCTCGGAATCGGGGCGAAGACAGACATGGGTTCGAAATTCAAGGTTGCGGGGCTGCTGGCCCTCGGCGCTGTCGCCGGTGCATTGACCACGATGCAACTGCAGGCCACCGCGCGCAACTCGCTGGCCTCGCTGCCCCTGGAAGACATCCAGCGCCTGACCGACGTGTTCGAGCGCATCAAGGCCGACTACGTCGAGCCGGTGGACGAGAAGAAGCTGATCTCCGACGCGATCACCGGCATGGTGGCGGGCCTCGATCCGCACTCGCAGTACTTCGACAAGAAGTCGTACAAGGAATTCCGCGAAGGCACCTCGGGCCGCTTCGTGGGCGTGGGCATCGAGATCGGCATGGAAGACGGCCTGGTCAAGATCGTCTCCCCCATCGAAGGCTCGCCGGCGTTCCGCGCCGGCCTGAAGCCCAACGACCTGATCACCCGGATCGACGACACCCAGGTCAAGGGCCTCACCATGGACCAGGCCGTCAAGAAGATGCGCGGCGACCCGAATTCCAAGGTCGTGCTCACCATCTTCCGAAAGGACGAGGGCCGCAGCTTCCCGGTGACGATCACGCGCGAGGAAATCCACGTGCAGAGCGTCAAGGCCAAGGACATCGACGGCTACGCCTGGGTACGCGTCAACCAGTTCCAGGATCGCACGGTGGAAGACTTCGCCGCCAAGGTGGAAGACCTCTACAAGAAGGATCCGAAGATCAAGGGCTTCGTGCTCGACCTGCGCAACGATCCGGGCGGCCTGCTCGAGGGCGCCGTGGGCATCGCCTCGGCCTTCCTGCCGAGCGACTCCGTGGTGGTCAAGACCAACGGCCAGATCAACGAATCGAAGCAGACCTTCAAGGCCACGCCCGACGACTACCTGCGCCGCGGCGGCAGCGACCCGCTGCGCCGCCTGCCGGCCTCGCTGAAGACGGTGCCGCTGGTGGTGCTGATCAACGAAGGCTCGGCCTCGGCCAGCGAGATCGTGGCCGGCGCTCTGCAGGACTACCACCGCGGCACGCTCATGGGCGCGCAGTCGTTCGGCAAGGGCTCCGTGCAGACGGTGATGCCGCTGCCCGGCGACACCGCCGTCAAGATCACCACCGCGCGCTACTACACGCCCAGCGGCCGCTCCATCCAGGCCAAGGGCATCGTACCCGAGGTGTGGCTCGACGAGACCGCCGAGGGCAACGTCTACTCGGCCCTGCGCACGCGCGAGGCCGACCTCGACAAGCACCTGATCAACGGCGACGAGAAGAAGGACGCCGAGCGCGAGAAGGAGCGCGACGAACAGCGCACCAAGCTCGAGGCCGAGCTGGCCAAGAACAACAACAAGCCGCTGAAGCCGCTGCCCGAGTTCGGCTCTGCGGAAGACTTCCAGCTGAACCAGGCGCTCAACCGCCTGCGCGGCCAACCAGTGATGGTCAGCAAGACCGCCACCGAGCGCAAGCCCGAAGACACCTCGACGCAGTAAATGGAGCCCCGCGGTCGCTAGCGCTTCCTGCCCCCGAGGGGCCGGCCGCGAGCGGCCCGGCGAAGCCGGTTCCGCCGCTCCCTTGAACCTCGCTTGACGCGTCCGAGCGGCAGCGCCGGAAGCGCTTCACGCTGTCGCGACACGCACCATGACCGATGAAGAGTTGCTGCGCTGGTCGCGCCACATCCTGCTCGACGAGCTCGGCGTCGAGGGCCAGGAACGCATCCGCGCCGCCCGCGCACTGGTGATCGGCGCCGGCGGGCTGGGCTCGCCGGTGGCGCTGTACCTGGGCAGCGCCGGCATCGGGCGCCTCACGCTCGTCGACGACGACGCCGTGGATCTCACCAACCTGCAGCGCCAGATCGCGCATACCCATGACCGTATCGGCCAGCCCAAGGTGGCGTCGGCCCGCGCCGCCGTGCTGGCCATCGCGCCGGAACTCGACGTCGTCGCGCTCGAACGCCGGGTCGATGCCGATGCGCTCGCGGCGCTGGTGGCCGACGCCGGCGTCGTGCTCGATTGCAGCGACAACTTCGCCACCCGCCAGGCCGTCAACGGGGCCTGCGTGGCCGCGGCCGTGCCGCTGGTCGCGGGCGCGGCCATCGGGTTCGACGGCCAGCTTTCCACGTGGGATACCCGCCGCGCCGACGCGCCCTGCTATGCCTGCGTGTTCCCGCCCGCGTCCGCGCCGCCCGAGGTGCGCTGCGCCACGATGGGCGTGTTCGCGCCGCTGGTGGGCATCATCGGCGCGATGCAGGCCGCCGAGGCGCTGAAGCTGGTGGCCGGCATCGGCACGTCGCTGGCGGGCCGGCTGCAGATGCTCGATGCACGCTCGATGGAGTGGACGACGATCAGTGTGCCGCGCGATCCCGAGTGTCCCGTCTGTGCTTCGCGCCCGCGCGCCTGAGTCCGCGCTGACGTCTCGCGCGCGAGCCCTGGGGTAAGCTTCCTTCATGAAGCATCGCCCATTGAAAGCACGCAATTTCCAGAGCGCCGGCCAGGACGCCGCCAAGGCCAAGCCGCCCTCGCTGTACGACGGCCCCGGCAGCGCCTACCACCTCGCCTTCACCGACGTCGACTTCCTGTTGCAGGAGGAACTGCGCCCGGTGCGCGTGCAACTGGAGCTGATGAAGCCGGAGATGGTGCAGGCCAGGCACGGCATCGAGTCCACCATCGTCCTCTTCGGCAGCGCCCGCATCAAGCCGCCCGAGGCCGCGCGGGAGCTGCTGGCGGCGGCACTGAGGGGCGGCGACGCGCTGGCCATCAAGCGCGCCGAGAGCGCCGTCGCGATGAGCCACCACTACGTCGAGGCACGCCGCTTCGCGGCCATGGTCACCACCGGCACGCGCCACCTGGCCACGCCCATCCACGTGGTCACCGGCGGCGGCCCCGGCATCATGGAGGCCGGCAACCGCGGCGCGTTCGAGTCGGGTGGCAAGAGCATCGGCCTGAACATCGTGCTGCCGCACGAACAGCAGCCCAACCCGTACATCACGCCGGAGCTGTGCTTCCAGTTCCACTACTTCGCGATGCGCAAGATGCACTTCCTGATGCGCGCCGTCGCGCTGGCGTGCTTCCCGGGCGGCTTCGGCACGCTCGACGAGCTGTTCGAGGTGATGACGCTGATCCAGACCGGCAAGTCGCGCCCGCGCCCCATCCTGCTGTTCGGCGCCGCGTTCTGGAAGCGCCTGATCGACTTCGACCTGCTGATCGAGACCGGCATGATCTCGCCGGACGACGTGCACCTGTTCAAGTTCGTCGAGACGGCCGAGGAAGGCTGGGCGGCGCTCAAGGGCGCCTATGGCTTCGAAGGCATCGACTAACGCGCTCGCCGACGAGCTTTGATCGGCCAAAGGGCCGCCAACTCGAATCATTCGCACCTCCGCCCCAGGGACAATGACGCCATGACCAAAGTTTCACTCATCGGCGCGCCGACGGACATCGGCGCAGGCGCCCGCGGCGCCAGCATGGGCCCCGAGGCGATGCGCGTGGCGCAGATCGGACCGACGCTGGAGGCCCACGGCATCGAGGTGTTCGACCGCGGCAACCTGCTGGGTCCGGCCAACCCGTGGCAGCCGCCGGTGGAGGGCTTCCGGCACCTGGCCGAAGTGGCCGCCTGGAACAACGCCGTGCACGACGCCGTGCACACCGAGCTGGGCCTGGGCCACCTGCCCATCCTGCTGGGCGGCGACCACTGCCTGGGCATCGGCTCCATCAGCGCCGTGGCGCGCCACTGCCGCGAGACGGGCAAGAAGCTGCGCATCCTGTGGCTCGACGCGCACGCCGACTTCAACACCCACGTGCTCACGCCCAGCGGCAACATCCACGGCATGCCCGTGGCCTGCCTGTGCGGCCACGGCCCGAAGGAGCTGATCGAGATCGGCGGCCAGGTGCCTGCGATCAACCCGAAGTGGATCCGCCAGATCGGCATCCGCAGCGTCGACGCGGGCGAGAAGAAGTTCGTGCACGAGATGGGCCTCGAGGTGTTCGACATGCGCTACATCGACGAGATGGGCATGCGCCACACCATGGAGCTGGCGCTCGCCACGCTCGACGACAACACCCACCTGCACGTGAGCTTCGACGTCGACTTCCTCGACCCGCAGATCGCACCCGGCGTCGGCACCGTCATCCCCGGCGGCCCCACATACCGGGAGGCGCAGCTGTGCATGGAGATGATCGCCGACACGGGCCGCCTGGCCTCGCTCGACGTGATGGAGCTGAACCCGGCGCTGGACGTGCGCAACCAGACCGCCGTGCTGGCCGTCGACCTGATCGAGAGCCTGTTCGGCAAGAGCACCCTGATGCGCCGCTGAGCCGATTCCGTCACGAGCGCGGCCGCGCGGCGGGCGCATACTCGTGGCAGATTTCGGAAAGGCTCGGGATGGCGCTGCTGCGCAGGCTGGGAAGGGTCGTCGCGGGCGCGGCGCTCGCATTCGCGTCGTCGCTGGCCGCGGCCGCGCCGCTGCGCATCGCGACCGCGTTCGATCCGCAGACGATGGACCCGCACAGCCTCGCGCTGCAGTACCACACGCGGGTGGTCTTCCAGATCTACGAATCGCTGGTCGGCCGCGACCAGAACTACGGCCTCGTGCCGGTGCTGGCCACGTCGTGGTCGCAGACCGATCCGCTCACCTGGCGCTTCAAGCTGCGCCCCGACGTGCACTTCCACGACGGGAGCCTGTTCACCGCCGAAGACGCGGTGTTCTCGTTCGAGCGCGCGCTGGCGCCGCCGTCGCAGCGCCAGTTCGTGCTCAAGGGCGTGAAGAGCGTGCGCATGGTGGATCCGCTCACCATCGACATCCAGCTCGCCGCCCCCGACGCCGTGCTGCCGCACAAGCTCGTGCTGGTGGCGATGATGAGCAAGCGCTGGGCGCAGGCGCACCACGTGGAGCGCGCGCAGGACTTCAACGCGCGCCAGGAGACCTGGGCGGTGCGCAACGCCAACGGCACCGGCGCCTATCGCCTCGAACGCTACGAACCCGACGTGCGCACCACGCTGAAGGCATTCCCGCAGTGGTGGAACCGGAGCAACGCGGACAACGGCAACGTCGACGACGTCAGCTTCGTCACCATCCGCTCCGATGCCACGCGGCTGGCGGCGCTGCATTCGCGCGAGATCGACGTGGTGCTGGATCCGCCGTACCAGGACGTGGAGCAGCTGCGCCACGACCCGGAACTGGCGGTCGCGCAGGTGGGCGACATCTCCACCGAATACCTGGCGCTGGACCAGGCCAGCGCCGCCCTGCCGGGCGTCGCGTCCGGCCCCGACGGCAAGCCGCGCAACCCGTTCCGCGACCTGCGCGTGCGGCGCGCCGTGTACCAGGCCATCAACATCGACCTGATCATCCAGAAGGTGCTCAAGGGCCTGGCCAGGCCCACGGCGGAACTGCTGGCGCCGGAGTTCGGCAAGCCCGACCCGGCCGACAGCCTGCGCCCGCGCTTCGACCCGGTGCGTGCGCGCGAGCTGTTGCGCGAGGCCGGCTACCCCGACGGCTTCGACCTGACGCTGGACTGCGTCAACGCCGCGCTGCGCGAGCACGTGTGCCAGGCGATCGCGGCCATGCTCACGCAGGTGGGCATCCGCACCATCCTGCACACGTCGCCCAGCACGCAGTTCTTCCCCATGATCACGCAAGGCAAGGTGAGCCTGGCGGAATTCGGCTTCACGGGCAGCACCGAGGACGCCTGGCAGGGATTGAACGGGCTGCTGCACACCTGGGATCGGGATGGCGGCGGCACCTTCAACGGCGGCCGCTACTCGAACGCCCGGCTGGACGCGCTGATCGACGCGGTGCGCACCGAGCCCGATCCCACCCGGCGCCGCACGCTCGTGGCGACCGCGCTGAAGCTGGCCGTCGACGATGTCGCCTACGTGCCGCTGTATCGGCGCACGCTCAACTGGGTGATGCAGAAAAAGGTGCACGTGGTCATGCTGCCCGACGACACGATTCCCGTCCGCTGGGTGTCGGTGCGCTGACTTGCACTCGCCTTGCCGCGTGCTTGCGCCGCGTCGACCGTGAGGAAGTTCCCGCACCCGCGTAACACCGTGTTCGAATGCCCCGCCCGGGTATGCCGCCTGCCCATCCTTGCTGGACCGTGGGAAGTCCCTGCGCACCGGAAAGGCCCATGCCCGCCGCCTCGCACCGCCGTTCGCTTGCCGTCAAGCTGCGCATCGCCGTCCTCGGCTCCATGCTGGCCGCATCGGCCCTGGCGCTGATCGCGGCCAGGATCCTCGACCCTCGTTTCGACGAGCGCGCGGGCACCTGGGGCGCCCTGGCCCTGGGCCTGTTCGCCGCGGCCTGCGTCGCCGCCTGGGCCGCCTCGGCCTGGATGCGGGCGACCGTCACGCGTCCGCTCGCGGCCATGGCCGACATCGCGCGCGACGCGATGCGGCAAGGGGAGCCCACGCGGCAGGCCATCAAGCGATCCGACGACGAGGTGGGCGACCTGGCCGACGCGTTCAACGGGCTGCTGGCGGAGGTCGAACGCCGCAAGGCGATCCGCGAGGCCGCGGCGGCGGACGGTGATCGCGACGTCGCGGACCTGCGCCGCGCGCAGTCCGAAGTGATGCGCCTGAACGAGGAGCTGGAGCGCCGCGTGCTCGAACGCACCGCGCAGCTGGAGGAATCCAACCGCGACCTGCAGGCGGCCTCGCGCGAGGCCGAGAACGCCAACCGTGCCAAGTCGGAGTTCCTGTCCAACATGAGCCACGAGCTGCGCACGCCGCTCAACGCCATCATCGGCTTCGGCCAGCTGCTGGAGCACGTCGACGGCGAGAGCGCGATGCCGGAGCGCCAGCGCGGCTTCGTCAAGCACATCGTCGACGCCGGCAACCACCTGCTCACGCTGATCAACGAGATCCTCAACCTGGCCCAGATCGAAGCGGGCAAGGTGTCGATCAGCCTCGAGCCCGTGGACCTGCGCGAGGTGCTCGATGAGTGCCACGCCCTCACGCGCACCGCGTCGGCGCAGCGCGGCATCCGGCTCGTGTTCCCGCAGACGAGCCTCAACGTCAACGCCGATCGCACGCGCCTGAAGCAGGTGCTGCTGAACCTGCTGTCGAACGCGGTGAAGTACAACCGCGAGCATGGCGCGGTGATCGTCGAATGCACGCCCGGCGACGAGGGCCGGATCCGCGTGGCGATCCAGGACACCGGCGCCGGCCTGACGCCGGAGCAGCAGCGCTCGCTGTTCCAGCCGTTCAACCGGCTCGGGCGCGACGCCACGATCGAGGGCAGCGGCATCGGCCTGGTGCTCACGAAGCGGCTGGTGGAGCTGATGGGCGGCACGATCGGCGTGCACAGCACCCCAGGCACGGGCAGCACGTTCTGGATCGACCTGCGCAGCGCCGAGCCCGTGCAGGTGGACCTGGCGCGCGTCGAGCCGCGCCTGCCCACCGCCAGCGAGCTGGTGGGCGGCGAGCCGCCGGTGGCCACCATCCTGTGCGTGGACGACAACCGCGCCAACCTGGCCCTGCTCACCGAGGCGCTGTCGTTGCGCGCCGACTGCCTGGTGTTGACGGCCACCGACGGCCAGGCGGGCGTGGACATGGCGCGCAGCCACAGCCCCGACGTGATCCTCATGGACAACAACATGCCGGTGATGAGCGGCCGCGAGGCGATGCGCATCCTGCGCGAGGATCCAGCCACGGCCGGCATTCCCGTCATCGCGGTGAGCGCGGCGGCGATGCCCAACACGGTGTCGTCGGGCCTGCAGCTCGGCTACTTCCGCTACCTGGTCAAGCCCTACGACCTGGTGGACCTGACCGACGCCATCGATTCGGCGATCGACATCTCGCGCGGCAAGTCGCGCGGGGCCGAGGCCTAGGCACGCTGGCGCGCGGGCACGCTTGCGCCGAGGCCATCGGCGGCCACGATCCAGCCCTCCAGCCCATCGACGCCCGACGGCATGCCATGGGCCGGCCGCGTGTCGGCCCAGGCCGCCAGCAGCAGGCACAACGCGGCGTCCAGCTTGTCGCCCCGCGGATCGGCCACCAGCTCGTCGCGCTGCGCGTGCGTGAGCTTCAGCCGCAGGCCGCGCCAGCGCCCCTGCTCCAGCGCGTCGACGAGATCCTTGCGCGCGATGAGCCGGTCGGCGGTCTGCTGCGCCTTGGTGTCGCTCTTGTACGAGCGTCGCCCGATCAGCGCGCGGGCCACCATGCCGGGGTAGCCCTCCAGCGCCACCCGCGCCGGGTCGCCGTCGGCCAGGCCGGGCAGGTGGACGCCGGCGGCGCGCAGCGCGGGCACGCCGGCGTGCAGCATGAAGGCGACCGGCGGGTTGACCCACTTCATCGACGGGCTGCTGCCGGCCGGGCCGTCGCAGGCGCGGTGCGCGAACTTGGAGCCTTCGGGCCGCGCGTCGCAGAAGGCGGCAAACGTGGCGGCGATCGCCGCGCGCGACAGGCCCGCGTAGTGCGTCATGCAGGCGGCCCAGTCGCCGGGCCACGCCAGCGCCTGCACGAGCTCGCGCGGCAGGCCGAACGGCAGGTCGAACGCGGCCAGCCAGGGCCCGGGCCGCTCCAGCGCCTGGGCGAAGTCGGCCAGCGACACGTTCTCCTCGAAACGCTCCAGCCGCACGAGGCCCGGCCGCTGCCAGCGGCCCCACGCCCAGACGATGGGCTTGCCGCGGCGCGGCGCGCTGGAGAAGTCGACGCCGGCCAGCGCGGCGGCGTCTTCGGGTTCGGCAAGGTTCATGACAGGCATTTTTGCTCACAAGCGCACATCGCCACCTCGGCATGAACGGCGTGTTGAGGTAGCCTCGGACGCGTCGCAGACCATCCCCGCCCGGCCCCTCCCCGGCGATCTCTCCCACACCATGGTCGCCCCCGCGTCGACTCCGCCCACCGCTACCGCAACGTCCGCCGTGAACGCGCGTCCCCACGCCACGGCTCGCGACTTCGACGACGACGACCACGCCCAGGGCGCGCCGCTGCTCGAGGCCCTGCTCGCCGACACCGCGCGGCCGTCGCGCCTGGGCCTGCCCGCCGGCGCCGCCGCCGTGTTCGAGGTGGCCGGCGCCATCGTGCTCGCCACCATCGCGCTGGCGATCTCCGGCGCGCACCTGGGCGTCGCGCCGCCGTGGCTGCGCCTGTTCGACAACCTGTACTGGACGGTCGCCGACATCGGCGCGGCCTGGCTCACCTGGATCGGCGTGCGCGACGCGCGCCAGAAGGGCCTGCGCGCGGAAGTCGCGGCACGCCGCTGGTTCGCGCTCGGGTTCACGTCGTACGCCCTCGGCCAGCTGCTGTGGGACCTGCAGATCTTCCTGGCCTGGCAGCCGTTCCCGGCGCCGTCCGACCCGTTCTTCATGATGATGGCGCCCTGCTGCGCGCTGGGCATGATGGGCTACCTGCGCGGCCGCGTCAGCGAGTCGCAGCGCCTGGCCGCGGTGCTGGACACCCTGTCGCTGGCGATCGCCGTCGTCGCGCTGGCGCTGGTGGTCTACCTGCCCGAGCGCGGCGCCATGAGCACGCTCGCGCTCGGCGTGATGGTGGCCTACCCCACGCTGCTGCTGGCCGGCGCCTGCGTGGGCGTCATGCTGATCGCGCTGCTGCGCGTGGGCCGCGGCTGGAGCATCTGGGTGCTCACCGGCATGCTGGCCGCGCACGGCGGCCTGTGGATGGAATGGAACGCGCTGTCGCTCCGGCACGCGCTGGCCGACGGCGGCGTCGTGAACGCGTTGTTCCCGGTGTGCACGCTGCTGGGCGGCCTGGCCGTGACCTGCTGGCGCGTGGAGGCGGCGGTCAATCCGCGCATCGACCGCTTCTACGAAGGCGCGCTGCGCGTGCTGCCGCTGGTCGTCGTGGTGGGCGTCACCTTCGCGGTGACCTTGCAGAATTCCGTCGCCGACCTGTCGCCGTCGGGCCGCATCACCTGCGAGGCCGCGGCGGTGGTCGTGATCCTGCTGGCCGCGGTGCGCCAGACGCTGCAACTGCGCGACCGCGACCAGCTCATCGAAGCCCAGCACCTGCTGCGCGACCGCGAGAACCAGCTGGGCGAGCTGAACCTGAACCTCGAGCAGCGCGTGCTGCATCGCACGCAGGAGGTCGAGCAGCGCAACGCGGAGCTGTCCACCGCGTTGCAGCAGCTGTCCATGGCCCAGCACGAGCTGGTGCGCGCCGGCAAGCTGGCGGGCCTGGGCTCGCTGGTCAAGGGCGTGGCCATCGAGATCTCGGCCGCGCTCTCCAACGCCGACATGGTGGCGATGACGCTGCCCGCGCAGGTGGAGTCGCTGGCGCGCCTGCATGCCACGCCGGGCGACGACGGGTCGCGCCTGCGCAGGCAGGTCGCCGGCCACGTCGGCGCGCTGGACGAAAGCCACAAGCAGCTGCGGCAGTCGCTGGAACAGGCGCGCAACGTCATCGTCGGCCTGCAGCAGCTCGCCGTCGACCAGACGAGCGACCAGCGCCGCACCTTCGACCTGCTGGCGAGCGTGCGCGAGATCTGCGACCTGACCCGCCTCGCCCACCGCCACGATCCGATCGAGATCATCGTCACCGGCGAGCCGGACCTGATCCTCGACAGCTACCCCGGCACCATCGGCCAGGTGCTCAACCAACTGGTGGAGAACGCCATCGTGCACGGCTTCGTGCCCAGCGGCGAGGGCACGATCTCGGTTCGCGTTTGGCCGTCCGGCGATGACGCCGTGCGCATCACCGTGAACGACGATGGCGTCGGCATTCCGCCGGCCGACCTGCCGCAGGTGTTCGCACCCTTCTTCACCACGCGGCTCGCGCAGGGCGGCAGCGGCCTGGGCCTGACGATCTCGCGCAACATGGTCAACGGCATCCTCGGCGGCCGCATCGAGATCGCCTCGCCGGCGGGCGCCGGCACCACTGCCACGATCACGCTGCCGCGGCAGGCGCCGCGCTCACAAGGCTGAACACGGGGAAACGACATGCTGAGGATCCTGGGCAAGCCCATCTCGATCAACGTGCGCAAGGTGCTTTGGCTGTGCGAGGAGCTCGCGTTGCCGTACGCGCTCGAGCCCTGGGGGGCGGGCTACCGCGACACGAACGCGCCGGAGTTCCTGGCGCTGAATCCCAACGCGATGGTGCCGGTGATCGTGGACGGCGACGCGGTGCTGTGGGAGTCGAACACCATCTGCCGCTACCTCGCCGGCAAGCACGGCCGCGACGACCTGCTGCCGCGCGACCCGCTCGCCCGCGCCCGCGTGGAGCAATGGATGGACTGGCAGGGCGGCGACCTCAACAACGCATGGCGCTACGCGTTCATGGGACTCGTTCGCCAAAGCCCGGCGCACCAGGACGCCCAGGCCCTCGCCGCCAGCGCGGCAACGTGGAACCGGCACATGGCCATCCTCGAACGCCAGCTGGAACGGGCCGGCGACTTCGCCGCGGGCCGCGTTTTCACGCTGGCCGACATCGGGCTCGGGCTGTCGGTGAACCGCTGGTTCATGACGCCCATCGAGCGGCCTGAATTGCCGCATGTACGCGCCTACTACGACCGGCTCGCCACGCGCCCCGGCTTCCTGCAGCACGGGCGCAACGGCACGCCCTGAGCAAGCTTGCGGCAAACTGTCGGGCAATGGGCCGGCTTATCCGGCCATCGGGACGGCGGCTTCGCTTCTACAGTGCGGATGGCCTCCGGCGGAATTTCGGCGGAGCGTGCGCACGTCTTCCCGATCACGAAAGTCCCATGCAGTCCGCCGTCCGTCCCCAGGAATCCCTCACGTTCAAGAACAAGATCGCCCTGCTCGCCGGCGTCGCCATCGCCGGCATCGCGCTGCTGACCATCGGGGCGGCCTGGACGCTGCGCGACCAGGTCATCGAGGGCCGCAAGGCCGGCCTGGTGATGGCCGTGCAATCCCAGCGCAGCATCGCCGCGGCCTACCAGCAGAAGGCCGAGAAGGGCGAGATGACCGTGGAGGCGGCGCAGAAGGCCGCCGCCGACGCCCTGCGCGGCGCCCGCTTCGGCGGCCCCGACGGGAACGCGAACTACTTCTTCATCTGGCGCAACGACGGCGTGGGCGTGATGCATCCGTTCAAGCCGGAGTGGACCGGCCAGAACATGCTGGGCAAGATCATCGACCCGAGCGGCATCGACATCATCGCCGTGCTGCTCGACGGCGCGAGGAAGAGCGCCAACGGCAACGCGTTCGTCTCGATGAAGTTCCCGCGCCCCGGCAAGACCGAGCCCGTGGCCAAGCTGCAATACGTCGGCACGGTGCCGGCCTGGAACTGGGTGATCGGCTCGGGCCTGTACATGGACGACGTCGACGCCGAGGTGTGGGCGGTCCTGGCCAAGGGCCTGGCCGTCGCGGCCCTGATGCTGGCGGCCATCGCCGCCATCGCCATCTCGATCTACCGCAGCGTGCTGCGCCAGATCGGTGGCGAGCCGGCCGTGGCGCTGGCCGCCATGAACGACGTGGCGCGCGGCGACCTGTCGGTGCAGCTGCACCGTCCGACGCCGGGCAGCCTGATGGCCGGCCTCGCGACGATGATCGAATCGCTGCGCGGCACGGTCACGCAGATCCGCCGCTCCACCGACAGCATCGCCACCGCCTCGGGCGAGATCGCGATCGGCAACAACAGCCTGGCCAGCCGCACCGAGCAGACGGCGTCCGCGCTGCAGCAGGCGGCGGCGACCATGGAGCAGCTGACGCAGACGGTTCGCCAGACCTCGGAGTCGGCGTCGGAGGCCAACAAGCTCGCCATCACCGCGGCCAGCGGCGCCACCGACGGCGGCAGCGTCGTCTCGCGCGTCGTGACCACGATGGACGAGATCAACGCCAGCTCGCGCAGGATCACCGACATCATCGGCGTGATCGACGGCATCGCGTTCCAGACCAACATCCTGGCGCTGAACGCCGCGGTGGAAGCCGCGCGCGCCGGCGAGCAGGGCCGCGGCTTCGCGGTGGTGGCCAGCGAGGTGCGCTCGCTCGCGCAGCGCTCGGCCAACGCCGCGCGCGAGATCAAGACGCTCATCGGCGCGTCGGTGGATCGCGTCGAGGCGGGCGGCCAGCTGGTGGCCGAGGCCGGCGGCACGATGCAGGGCATCGTCGCCGGCGTGCACCGCGTCAGCGACATCATCCAGGAGATCACCCGCGCCAGCGCCGAGCAGGCGACGGGCATCGGCCAGGTCAACGTGAGCGTGTCGGAACTCGACCAGATGACGCAGCAGAACGCCGCGCTGGTGGAGGAATCGGCCGCCGCGGCCGAGAGCCTGAAGGAACAGGCGCGCGCGCTGGCCGGCATCGTGCAGGTGTTCAAGCTGGAACGCTGAGGGAGAATCGGCGCTCCCGTCCAGGAGTGCTGAGCAATGGCCGTCCAACCCGTCCTCGTCGAACTCTGGCGCGGCGACATCGTCGAGTCCTTCCATCGGGGCGCGTTCGCGGTCGTCGATGCCGATGGCCACGTGCTGCGCCAGGGCGGCGACATCGATCGCCCGGTCTATGCGCGCTCCGCCGTCAAGGGCCTGCAGGCGCTGCCGCTGGTGGCCTCCGGCGCCGCCGAACGCTTCGGGCTCGCCGACGAGGAACTGGCGCTGGCCTGCGCCTCGCACGGCGGCCAGCCCGAGCACGTGGCCGCGGCCACGAGCATGCTGGCCAAGGCCGGCCTCGACGCCTCGGTGCTCGAGTGCGGCACGCACTGGCCCTCCAACGAACTCGCCGCGCGCGCGCTCGCGGCCCGCGGCGAATCGCCCTGCCCGCTGCACAACAACTGTTCCGGCAAGCACTCGGGCTTCGCCTGCCTGGGCGCGCTGATGGCCGGCGACGCCGACAGGGCGCGCGGCCTGCTGCGCGGCTACGTCGAGCCCGATCACGTGGTCATGCGCGAGATCAGCGCGTCGCTGGAGTCGGCCACGGGCGTGCGCCTGGCCGGCGCGCCGCGCGCCACCGACGGCTGCTCCATCCCCACCTTCGGCATTCCCCTGCGCGCGCTCGCCCACGCATTCGCGCGCTTCGGCACGGGCGTGGGCCTCACGCCCGAACGCGCACGCGCCGCCGCCCGCCTGCGCGAGGCCGTGGCCGCCGCGCCGCTGATGGTGGCGGGCACCGGGCGGCTGGACACCCGGCTGATGACGCACTTCGGCAAGCGCGTGTTCTGCAAGGTGGGCGCCGAGGGCGTCTACTGCGCCGCGCTGCCCGAGCTGGGCCTCGGGCTCGCGCTGAAGATGGACGACGGCAACACGGCGCGCGCGGCCGAGGTGGCGGTGGTCGCGCTGATCGAATCGCTGCTGGCGCTGGACGACGCGGATCGCGCGGTCGTGGCGCCGTTGCGCGACGTCGAGCTGCGGAACTGGAACGGGCGGCTCGTGGGGCGGCTGGCCGCCGCGCCGGCGTTCGTTCAGAGCGGGCGCTGATCGGCCGGCTTGCGGCGGTCTCGCCCTGGTGCTACTCGGCCTCGGCTGCGCCCGGTCGCCAGACAGGCAGATCGCCGTGCAGGTCAATCATCCTCGATCGTTCAAGCCAGCTCGCGCCGCGCACCACGCCGGCTCATCTCCTGAGCCGCGGGCCGCGTATCGTGTCGATGTCATCACGCAAGCCACTCCGATTCCCATGACCGACGACTACACGCTGATCACCGACACCCCCACCATCGCCGACTACTGCCGCCTGCGCCAGCAGGCCGGCCTGAGCCCGAAGACACCCGAGGTCGCCGGCCGCGGACTGCCGAACACGATACACGCCGTGCAGGTGCACTGCGGTGACGACGTCGTCGGCATGGGGCGCGTGATCGGGGACGGCGGCGCGTTCTACCAGGTGACCGACATCGCCGTGCAACCCGCGCACCAGGGCCGCGGATTGGGCAAGGCCATCATGGCGTCGCTGATGGCGCAGTTGCGGGCTTCCGCGCTGCCCGGCGCCTACGTGAGCCTGATCGCCGACGGCGAGGCGCATCGGCTATACGCTGGATTCGGCTTCGTCCCGACGGCGCCGAAGTCGATCGGGATGGCGCAGGTCCTGCGCTGAAACGGACCGGAACCCAGCGCTTTCAGACCGCCTTCCAGAGCGTCGGCAGCCCGTCGATGTTGCGGAACACGGACGACAGCGCGCCCTGGGTGACCAGCGCCGTCGCGCGCTCGATGTCCGGCGCCAGGTAGCGGTCGGTGGGCATCGCGGCGCATTCGGCGCGCAGCAGCGCGTGCGCCTGCTCCAGCGGAACGGAGCTGCGCAGCGGCCGCAGGAATTCCACGCCCTGCGCGGAGGCGAGCCACTCGATGCCCAGGATCACCGACACGTTGGAGATCATCGCCTGCAGCCGGCGCGCCGCGAACGTGGCCATCGACACGTGGTCTTCCTGGTTGGCCGAGGTGGGCAGCGAGTCGACGCTGGCGGGATGCGCGAGCGACTTGTTCTCGCTGGCCAGCGACGCGGCGGTCACGTGGGCGATCATGAAGCCCGAGTTCAGGCCCGCGTCGGCCGACAGGAACGGCGGCAGCTGCGACACGCCCGCGTCGATCAGCATCGCGATGCGGCGCTCGGCGATGGCGCCCACTTCGGCGATCGCGACGGCCATCGCGTCGGCCGCCAGCGCCACCGGCTCGGCGTGGAAGTTGCCGCCCGACACCAGCACGCCGTCCTCGGCGAACACGAGCGGGTTGTCGGTGACGGCGTTGGCCTCGCGCACGAGGATCAGCGCGGCGTGGCGCAGCTGGTCGAGGCAGGCGCCGACGACCTGCGGCTGGCAGCGCAGGCAGTACGGATCCTGCACGCGGTCGTCGCCTTCCACGTGCGACTGGCGGATCTCGCTGCCGGCCAGCAGCGCGCGGTAGTAGCGGGCGACGTCGATCTGGCCGGGCTGGCCGCGCAGCGCGTGGATGCGCGGATCGAACGGGCCGTCGCTGCCGCGCGTGGCGTCCACCGTCAGCGCGCCGATGACCAGCGCCGACTCCAGCACCGGCTCGAACGTGATCAGCGCGTGCAGCGCCAGCGCGGTGGAGGTCTGCGTGCCGTTGATCAGCGCCAGGCCTTCCTTGGCCTGCAGCGTCAGCGGCGCGATGCCGGCCTTCTCGAGCTCCGCGAGCGCGGGCCGGCGTTCGCCGTCGACCAGCATCTCGCCCTCGCCCATCAGCGCCAGCGTCATGTGCGACAGCGGCGCCAGGTCGCCCGATGCGCCCACCGAGCCCTGCGACGGCACGTAAGGCACCAGGCCCGCGTTGTGCACGGCCAGGATCGTGTCGACCACCTCCTGGCGCACGCCCGAGTAGCCGCGCGCGAGCGACGCCGCCTTCAACGCCATCATGAGCCGCATCACGGCAGGCTGCAGCGGCGCGCCCACGCCAACCGAGTGCGAGCGGATCAGGTTGCGCTGCAGCGCCTCGAGCTCGCCCTGGCTGATGCGCTTGTTGGCCAGCTTGCCGAAGCCGGTGTTGACGCCGTAGACCGGCGCGTCGCCGGCCGCGGCGGCCTGCACGACCGCGGCGCTGGCCGCGATCGGCGCATGGGCGGAAGGATTCAGCGTCAGCGTGAGGCCGCCGGCGTGCAGCGCCTGCAGGTCTTCGAGCGTGAGCAGGCCGGGGTTCAGTTGCAAGGTCGTCATGGACATCTCATTGTTTTCGACGGTGCCAGGTCTTGCCTGGCAACACGAGCACCCTGTCCTGCCCGTTGCCTGGCAAGACCTGGCACCCGGGATTACTTGATCATCGGCAGGTTGAGCCCATGGCGCTTCGCGGCCTCGCGCGCGTCGTCGTAGCCCGCGTCCGCGTGGCGCATCACGCCGGTGGCGGGGTCGTTCCACAGCACGCGCTTCAGGCGCGCGTCGGCTTCCTTCGTGCCGTCGCACACGATGACGATGCCCGAGTGCTGCGAGTAGCCCATGCCCACGCCGCCGCCGTGGTGCAGCGACACCCAGGTGGCGCCGCCGCCGGTGGCCAGAAGCGCGTTGAGCAGCGGCCAGTCGGACACCGCGTCGGAGCCGTCCATCATGCTCTCGGTCTCGCGGTTGGGCGAGGCCACCGAGCCGGAGTCGAGGTGGTCGCGGCCGATGACGATGGGCGCCTTCAGCTCGCCGCTGCGCACCATCTCGTTGAACGCCAGGCCGGCGCGGTCGCGGTCGCCCAGGCCGATCCAGCAGATGCGCGCGGGCAGGCCCTGGAACGCAATGCGCTCGCCGGCCATGTCCAGCCAGCGGTGCAGGCCGGCGTCGTCGGGGAACAGCTCCTTCATCTTCGCGTCGGTCTTGCGGATGTCTTCCGGATCGCCCGACAGCGCCACCCAGCGGAACGGGCCCTTGCCCTGGCAGAACAGCGGCCGCACGTAGGCCGGGACGAAGCCGGGAAAGTCGAACGCGTTGGCCACGCCCTGGTCGAACGCGACTTGGCGGATGTTGTTGCCGTAGTCGACGGTGGGGATGCCCATCTTCTGGAACTCGAGCATCGCCTGCACGTGCTTCGCGGCGCTCTTCGCGGCGGCGTCGCGCAGCGCGGCATGCCGCGTGTGGTCGGCCTGAGCGGCCCGCCACTGCTCCACGCTCCAGCCTGCCGGCAGGTAGCCGTTGACCAGGTCGTGGGCCGAGGTCTGGTCGGTGACAAGGTCGGGACGCACGCCGCCGGCGGCCGCGCGGCGCGCCAGCTCCGGCATGATCTCGGCCGCGTTGCCCAGCAGGCCGACGGACACCGCGCGGCCCTCGGCGGCGTAGCGCTTCATGCGCTCGAGCGCGTCGTCGACGCCGGTGGCCTGCTCGTCGAGGTAGCGCGTCTTCAGGCGGAAGTCGATGCGGCTCTGCTGGCACTCGATGGTGAGCGAGCTGGCGCCCGAGAAGCTGGCGGCCAGCGGCTGCGCGCCGCCCATGCCGCCCAGGCCCGAGGTGAGGATCCAGCGGCCGGCCATGCTGCCGCCGAAGTGCTGGCGGCCGGCCTCCACGAAGGTCTCGTAGGTGCCCTGCACGATGCCCTGGCTGCCGATGTAGATCCACGAGCCGGCCGTCATCTGGCCGTACATCATCAGGCCCTTGCGGTCGAGCTCGTTGAAGTGCTCCCAGGTGGCCCACCTCGGCACCAGGTTGGAGTTGGCGAGCAGCACGCGCGGCGCGTCGGCGTGCGTGCGGAACACGCCCACCGGCTTGCCCGACTGCACCAGCAGCGTCTCGTCGTCGTTCAGCTTTCGCAAAGCCTCGAGGATCGCGTCGAAGCACTCCCAGTTGCGCGCGGCCTTGCCGATGCCGCCGTAGACCACCAGCGCGTCGGGGTTCTCGGCCACCTCGGGATCGAGGTTGTTCTGGATCATCCTGTAGGCCGCCTCGATCAGCCAGTTGCGGCACGTGATGGCGGTGCCGCGCGGCGCGCGCACGGGGCGCGGCAGGGACTGGGCGGCGGGGATTCGGGACAGGTCGTTCACGGCGCTTCTCCGGAAGAAGAGGCGCGCTTCGCATACCGCGAACAAGGTATGCCGGCGCACCAAACAGGTGTACTGAAACCCTCGAAAGGCGCCATTTCGCACAGCGGGGGCATCGTCGATACGGGTCGTACTCTACTTGTCTAGACAACCTTGTGCAAGTAGGATCGCAGCATGCCGTCATCCGCCCGCTCACGCCTCCGATCGCCGCCCGCCCAGCCCACCACCCGTGCATCGCACGACGGGCTTTTCGCCGGCATGGGGAGCGCCTCCGTCAACGGCGCGGGGTTGCCGCGCTCCGCGCCGCAGCCGCCCTACGCCCGGGTCAAGCAGTACCTGAAGGACGCGCTGGAGGCCGGGCGCTGGGCGCCGGGCGCGCAGATGCCGTCGGAGGCCGAGCTGGTGGCGCAGTTCGGCGTCAGCCGCATGACCGTGCACCGCGCGTTGCGCGAGTTGCAGGACGCCGGGCTCATCACGCGCCTGCAGGGCGTGGGCACCTTCGCGGCGCAGTTGAACCGGGTGTCGTCCACGCTCACCATCAACGACATCCAGGAAGAGATCCACAAGCGCGGCCATCGCCACGACGCCAGCGTGCACCTGAAGCGCGCCGAGGCCGCGCCCGCCGCGCTCGCGCAGCGCCTGGGCCTGGCGCCCGGCGACACGGTGTTCCACACGCTCATCGTGCACCACGAGCACGGCGTGGCGCTGCAGTGCGAGGATCGCTACGTGAACCCGGCCTGCGCGCCCCACTACCTCGACGTCGACTTCACGCAGGTCACGCCCACGCACTACCTGCTGGACGTCGCGCCGCTGTGGGAGGCGCACGTGGCCATCGAGTCCGCGCTGCCCACGGCACAGGAGGCCAAGCTGCTGGGCATCCAGCGCACCGACCCGTGCCTGATCGTGGTGCGCGGCACCGTCAGCCGCGGCGTGCCCGTCACGCTCGCGCGCCTGGTGCATCCCGGCTCGCGCTACACGCTCGAAAGCCAGTTCCGGCCGTGATCCTGCGCCCCGCCGCCAACGCGGCGCCGCAGCCGTGGCGAAACGGCGGCGGCGTCACCCGGGAGCTGCTGTGCCTGCCGGCCGGCGCCGGCGACGACTGGACGCTGCGCATCAGCGTGGCCGACATCGAGGCCGACGGCCCGTTCTCGCCCTTCCCCGGCGTCACGCGCTGGTTCGCCGCCGTCTCGGGCGCCGGCGTGCGCCTCCACTTCCGCCATGCCGCGGCAGGCCTGCGCGATGTGCGCCCCGGCGACACCCCGCTGCGCTTCGACGGCGCCGACGCGCCCGGCTGCACGCTGCTGGACGGCCCCACCCGCGATCTCAACGTGATGGTGCGCAGCCATCGCGCCGATGCGCTGGTCACGGCCGCCACGTTCAGCGATGCGGCGGAGCCCGGCCACGGCCCCGGCTTCGGCTTCTTCGCGCTGCAGGCGCTGGCGCTCCACGGCGCCGGTGCCGAGCCGGTGGCGCTGCCCGCGCTGTCGCTCGCCTGGTGCGAGTCGCCCTTCGACGCGTCGCGCGCATGGTCGGTGTCGCCGCCGCATGACAGCGGCGCCGCCCAGGAACACACTTTGCCGGGCTACTGGATCCGCCTGCTGCCCCCGAAGCGATGACCGCCCTGCTCGAATCCTTCACGCCGGGCCTGCCGGAGAAGGCGCTCACCGCCGCCGACGCGCCCGCGCGCCGCGTGTGGCGTCACGCGCGCGTGGCCACGCTCGCCGGCGCGAGCGGCTGGGGCCTGATCGAGCGCGGCGCGATCGTCACCGAGAACGCCCGCATCGCGTGGGTCGGCGACGAGGCCGACCTGCCCGCGCAGGGCAACGCCGCGGTCGAGGAGCTGGACCTCGACGGCGCGCTGCTCACGCCCGGTCTTGTCGACGCCCACACCCACCTCGTCTACGGCGGCCACCGCGCGCACGAGTTCGAGATGCGTCTGCAGGGCGCCAGCTACGAGGAGATCGCGCGCGCCGGCGGCGGCATCCGCTCCACCGTCGCGGCCACGCGCGCGGCCGGCGAAGACGCGTTGTTCGCCAGCGCGTCCGCGCGCCTGCGCACGCTGCGCGAGGGCGGCGTCACCACGGTGGAGATCAAGTCGGGCTACGGCCTGTCGTTCGAGGACGAGGCGCGCTGCCTGCGCGTGGCGCGCCGCCTGGGCACGACGGGCGTCAGCGTGCGCACCACCAGCCTGGCCGCGCACGCGCTGCCGCCCGAGTTCGAGGGTCGCGCCGACGACTACATCGCGGCCGTGTGCGAATGGCTCCCGCGCTGGCACGCGCAAGGACTGGTCGATGCGGTCGACGCGTTCTGCGAGCGCATCGCGTTCGGCACGGCGCAGGTGGAGCGCGTGTTCGCGGTCGCGAAGTCGCTGGGCCTGCCGGTGAAGCTGCACGCGGAACAGCTCAGCGATTCCGGCGGCACCGAACTCGCCGCGCGCTTCGATGCGCTGTCGTGCGACCACCTCGAATACCTGTCGGACGCCGGCATCGCCGCGATGCGCGCGGCGGGCACGGTGGCGATGCTGCTGCCCGGCGCGTTCCACTTCCTGCGCGAGACGAAGCTGCCACCCGTCGCCGCGCTGCGCGAGGCGGGCGTGCCGATGGCCGTCTCCACCGACCACAACCCCGGCACCTCGCCAACGCTGTCGCTGCCGCTGATGATCCACCTCGCCTGCGTCGATTTCCGCCTCACGCCCGAGGAGGCCGTGCGCGGCGCCACCGTGCACGCGGCCCGCGCGCTGGGCCTGGCCGACCGCGGCACGCTGGCGGCGGGCCGACGCGCCGACTTCGCGCTGTGGTCGCTGGAGCATCCGCGCGAGCTGGCCTACTGGTTCGGCCACCCGGCCTGCCGCGGCACCGTCGTCGGCGCCGCCCCCAAGGACCTCGCCCCATGATCGCCGACCATCCGTCGTTCCACCTCACCCCGGGCACCACGCCGCTGCTGGTGAGCCTGCCGCACTGCGGCGAGGTGATCCCCGACGAGCTGCGTCCGCGCTACCAGGCGCGCGCGCTCGACGTCGAAGACACCGACCGGCACCTGCACCGTCTCTACGCATTCGCCCGCGAGCTGGGCGCCAGCGTGCTGCAGCCGCGCGCATCGCGCTTCGTCATCGACCTGAACCGGCCGTCCGACAACGCGCCGATGTATCCCGGCGCGAACAACACCGAGCTGTGCCCCACGCGCTTCTTCACCGGCGACCCGATCTACGTCGATGGCGGCGCGCCGACCGAGGCCGAGATCCGCCAGCGCATCGCGCAGTGGTGGCAGCCGTACCACGGCGCGATCGCCGCCGAGCTCGCACGCCTGAAGGCCGAACACGGCCACGCCGTGATCTTCGACGGCCACAGCATCAAGAGCGAGCTGCCGTGGCTGTTCGAGGGCCGGCTGCCCGCGCTCAACCTCGGCACCGTCGACGGCAGCAGCTGCGCGCCCTCGCTGCGCGGGCAACTGGCGGACGTGCTCGCATCGCAGGACCGGTATTCGCACGTGGTCGACGGCCGCTTCAAGGGCGGCTACATCACGCGCCACTACGGCCGCCCCGACGATGGCATCCACGCGGTGCAGTTGGAGATGACCTGGGACTGCTACATGGACGAGACGCCGCCGTATGGGTACCGCCCCGACAAGGCCGCCCAGGTGCAGCCGCTGCTGCGCGAGCTGCTGCGCACGATGAGCGACTGGACGCCGCGATGACGACGACCCGGCGCCTGTGGGCCCCGGCGGCCTGGATCAACGGCGGCTGGCAACGGTCCGTCGTGCTGGAGATCGACGCGCAGGGCCACTGGTCGGGCATCGCCGCCGGCGTGCCCGCGCCCGAAGACGCCGAGCGCCTCGCCGGCCCGGTGCTGCCGGGCCTCGTCGATGCGCACAGCCACGCGTTCCAGCGCGCGTTCGCCGGACTCGCCGAACGCCGCGATGGCGCGGACGACGACTTCTGGAGCTGGCGCGACCGCATGTACAAGGTCGCCAACGCCGTCACGCCCGAGAGCCTGCGCTCGATCGCCGCGCACCTGTACGTGGAGCTGCTGCGCGGCGGCTACACGCAGGTGTGCGAGTTCCACTACCTGCAGCACCAGGCCGGCGGCGCGCCCTACGCCGATCCGCTGGCGCTGTCCATGGCGCTGGCCGACGGCGCCGCCGACGCCGGCATCGGCCTCACGCTGCTGCCCGTGCTGTACGAGCGCGCGGGCTTCGGCACGCCGACGCTGCGCCCCGACCAGCGCCGCTTCCACGCCGGCGCGCAGGACGTGTGGCGCCTCAGCCAGGATTTCACCGCCCGCGTGGCCGCGGCCGGCCGTGCCGGGGGGGTGCCGCTCAACGCCGGCCTCGCGATCCACTCGCTGCGCGCCGCTGCCGCCGGCTCGATCGCGCAGCTGCGCGAGCTGGCGCACGGCTTCGACGGCCCCATCCACGTGCACGTGTCCGAGCAGCGCGCCGAGCTGCGCGACTGCGTGGCGGCCACCGGCCAGACACCCGTCGCGTGGCTCGCGGCGCAAGGCTGGCTGGACGCGCGCTGGCAACTGGTGCACGCCACGCACGTGGACGCCGGCGAGATCGCCGCCACCGCCGCCAGCGGCGCGGGCGTCGTCATCTGCCCCGGCACCGAGGGCAACCTCGGCGATGGCTTCACCGACCTGCCGGCGTGGCTGGCGGCCGGCGTCGATCTCGCCATCGGCTCCGACAGCAACGTCACGCGCAGCTGGCGCGAGGAGCTGCGCTGGATGGAGTACGGCCAGCGCCTGCGGCTGGAGCGCCGCAACGTCTGCGCCCAGCCCGGGCATCCCACGCACCCGCAGCCCGACACCGCCGCGAGCCTGTTCGAGCGCGCCCGCGCGGGCGGGGGACGCGCGGCCGGGCACGCGCGCTGGGGCCTCGAGGCCGGCGCCCGCGCCGACCTGCTGGTGATCGATCCCGACGACGCCAGCCTGCTGGGCCTGCCGGCGGCGCGCTGGCTGGACGCGCTGGTCTTCTCCAGCCCCGGTCGCCCCTGGCGCGACGTGATGGTGGCGGGGCGCTGGGCGCTGCGCGGGCACCACCACGCGCAGGCGGAACGCATCTCGGCGGCCTTCGCGCGGGCGATGGCGCCGCTGTGGGCCGACGCCTGATCCGCCGCTCGCGCCTGCGCTTCGTCACTTCGTCACACGCCCGTGGCCCCCGATCGCGCGATGCACGACATTGACGTTGCGCCCATCCGCCTTCCTCCAACCAACCCGGACTCTTCCCGATGATCACCAGAACCTTTGCCCTGTCGACGCTCGCCTGCGCCCTGCTGCTCTCGTTCGGTGCGCCGCGGCACGCCCACGCCGCGGGCGACAAGATCGTCATCGCCAAGCAGGCCGACCTGCCGCGCTTCAGCTACAGGATCGCGGGCACGGCCACCCGGTTCGTCGAGGCCGAGCCCGCGGCGTTCAACGCGTTCGCGGCCCAGGTCGACAAGGACATCGAGGGCGTGCTCGCCAACTACCAGATCGACGACAAGTCCACGCTCATCCAGCTGCTCGGCGCCAAGGTGAGCTACCAGGAGCTTGCCGGCGACTACGCGGGCGGCCTCAAGACCGTCGACGAGCTGCGAGCGCTGCAGACCAAGCCCGCGGCCCAGGCGCTCACCGGCCTGCTCGCCCGTGCCCGCCTGCAGGCGGCCATCGACGCGGGCGGCGAGTCCGGCCCGGCGTTCGAGGCGGCGTTCAGGAAGCACTACGCCGAATCGATCGCGCCGCTGCCTTGGGCGGTGGTCAAGGACGGCGTCAAGGCCTCCTACGGCTATTCGCGCATCGCGGGCCGCGCGGCCACGCTGGCCGACGTGACGACGGAGCTCGACCCGGCGGTCGCCAAGTCGGGCGCACTCGATTCCGGCGAAGCCTGGACGCTGCTCGGCACGCGCGTGGAGCTGAAATACGCCATGCCGCTGTACGGCGCGCGCGCCGACGTGCTGCACGAGTACATCGCGAAGAACGACACGCCGGTGCCGGAGATCTGGTCGGCACGCGAGGTCACCCTCACGGCCGCCGACAAGCTCACGCCCGTGAACGTGGCGATCTGGGACTCGGGCATCGACGTGGCGCTGTTCCCCAGGCAGCTGTTCAACGATCCCAGGCCCACCGCCAGCGGCACGCACGGCCTCGCGTTCAACGACGACGGCACGCCGTCCACCCGCTGGACGTACACGCTGACCGCCGTGCAGAAGGCCGCCTACCCGAGCTTCGAGCAGGAGATCCGCGGCCGCGTGGACCTGCAGAACGGCATCGACTCGCCCGACGCGCTCGCCGTGCAGAAGATCTACCGCACGATGTCGCCGGCCGAGATGCACGCCCGCCAGGAATCCGAGAAGGTGCTCGGCTTCTACGTGCACGGCACGCACTGCGCCGGCATCGCCGTGCGTGGCAACCCGGCGGCGCGCCTCGTGGTGGCGCGCTTCGACGACCAGCTGCCCGACTTCCCGTTCCAGCCCACCGAGGCCTGGGTGAAGAAGATGGGCGCAGATTTCCAGCAGATGGGCGACTACTTCCGCACCCGCCACGTGCGCGTCGTCAACATGAGCTGGGGCGACGACGTGGCCGAATTCGAGACCTGGCTCTCGAAGACCGGCGGCGGCGCCGATCCGGCCGCCCGCAAGGCCAGGGCCGCCGCGCTGTTCGCGCTGTGGAAGGAAGCCATCGAGAAGGCCATCAAGTCGGCCCCCGACACCCTGTTCGTCACCGCCGCCGGCAACAGCGACAGCGACGCCGGCTTCCTGGAAGACGTGCCCGCCGCGCTGCACCTGCCCAACCTGATCGCCGTGGGCGCCGTCAACAAGGCCGGCGACGAGACCTCGTTCACCAGCCACGGCGACACCGTGCTGGTGCACAGCGACGGCTACCTCGTCGACAGCGTCGTGCCCGGCGGCGCGCGCCTGCCGCTTTCCGGCACGTCGATGGCCTCGCCCAACGTCGTCAACCTGGCGGCCAAGCTGATCGCGCTCGACCCGACGCTGACGCCCGCGCAGACCATCGCGCTGATCCGCCAGGGCGCCACCGACACGCCCGACGGCCGCCGCCACCTGATGGACGAGCAGCGCTCCGTGGCCCTGCTCAAGGCCGGCCAGAAGTAAGGCGCCGGGCGGCGTTTCCCGCAGCTCGACCGTGGCCCGCCGGGAACCAACGGCCGTGCCCCGGGTCTGATCCTTGCCGGGCCAGGTAAAGACGTGTTCACGTACTCGACTTGGCATCCGGGAAGCAGAAAATCGAACGGACGCATACACGCGCCCTGCAAGGAGCCTGAAATGACCACCGCCGCCACCCAATCCACCCCGGCCACGACGCTTCGGCGCTCGTTGGCCATCGCCGTCGGCGCCCTGGCGCTGGCCTTCGGCGGCGTCGCGCAGGCGGCACCGGGCGGCTGGCACGGCGGAGGCGGCGGAGGCGGCTGGCATGGCGGCGGCGGCTGGCACGGCGGTGGGGGTTGGCATGGCGGCGGCCGCGTCTACTACAGCGGCTGGGGTTGGGATCCGTTCTGGGGTGTCGGCCTCGGGCTGGGCCTGGGCCTGGCGGCCACCGCGCCGTACTACTACGATCCGGCCCCGGGCGTCGTCTACGTCAGCCCGCCGGTGTACTACCCGCCGGCGCCGGTCTACGTGACGCCACCGACCGCCCCGGCGCCCGTCGCCCCCGCGGCCGCCGACCCGATCTTCTATCCGCGCAACGGCCAGGGCGCGCAGCAGGTCGAGGCCGACCGCCAGGAATGCAACCGCTGGGCCACCACGCAGCCCCGGGCGATGTCCGACGCCAGCATCTTCCAGCGCGCCACGCTCGCCTGCATGGACGGGCGCGGCTACACGGCGCGCTGAGAGCCGTCAGTCGGACGGCGGCGCGATAGCCCGCGCCGTCGCCGCGGCTTCCTTCAGCGTCTTCAACAGCGGCGGGAATTCGGCCGCCGGCACCGGCTGCGCCAGCAGGAAGCCCTGCATCTCGTCGCAGCCCTGGCGCACCAGCTGCAGCCGCTGCTCCAGCGTCTCCACGCCCTCGGCGATCACGCGCAGGCCCAGCTTGTGGGTCATCACGATGATGGTCTCGACGATGGCGGCGTCGTCCGAGTCGGTGGGGATGCCGCCGATGAACGAGCGGTCGATCTTCAGGCGGTCCAGCGGCAGCCGCTTCAGGTAGGCCAGGCTCGAGTAGCCGGTGCCGAAGTCGTCGATGGACAGCTGCACGCCCAGTTCGCGCAGCGACTGCAGCACGCTCCGCGCGTGCAGCGGATCGAGCATGACGCTGCTCTCGGTGATCTCCAGCTCGAGGCAGCACGCCGCCAGCCCGCTCGTGGCCAGCGCGTGGCGCACCGCGCCGTCCAGGCCCGGACGCTGCAGCTGGCGCGCCGAGATGTTGACGGCCACGCGCAGCGGCGACAGGTTGTCGGCCAGGCCGTCGCGCTGCCACTGCGCCACCTGGCGGCAGGCCTCGTTGAGCACCCACTCGCCGATGCCCAGCACCAGGCCCGTCTCCTCGGCCATGGGGATGAACGCGTTGGGCAGCACCAGGCCGCGCACCGGATGGCGCCAGCGGACCAGCGCCTCGACGGCGCAGACCTCGCCGGTGGCCAGGTCCAGCTGCGGCTGGTAGTGCAGCTCCAGCTCCTGGCGTTCCACGGCGCGGCGCAGGTCGTTCTCCAGCCGCAGCCGGCCGTGCGCCTGGGCGTTCATCTCGGGGCTGAAGAAGCGGTAGGCGTTGCGGCCCTCGCCCTTGGCCTCGTACAGCGCGATGTCGGCGTACTTCAGCAGCAGCTCGCCGCTGCCGCCGTCGCGCGGGAACAGGCTCACGCCGAGGCTGGCGGTGACGTGCAGCTCCTGGCCCTCCAGCGTGAACGGCTCGCCGAGGGTGCGCATCAGCTTCTCGGCGATGCGGGCGGCGTCGGTGGCGCCGGCCACGTTGCACGCCACCACCTGGAACTCGTCGCCGCCCACGCGCGCGACGGTGTCGTTGTCGCGCAGCGTGGCGCGCAGGCGGCGCGCGATCTCCCGCAGCAGCTGGTCCCCGACGTCGTGGCCCAGCGAGTCGTTGACGATCTTGAAGCGATCGAGGTCGATGAACAGCACCGCCACCTGCTGGTCGAGGCGCTGCGCCTGTCCCAGCGCCTGGCCCAGCCGGTCCATCAGCATCGCCCGGTTGGGCAGGCCGGTGAGCGAGTCGTGGTACGCGAGGTGCTCGATGCGCGCCTCCTGCGCCTTGCGCTCGGTGACGTCCTGGATCACGCCGGCGCGCCGCACGTGGTGGCCCGAGCCGTCGCGCACGACGTAGACGCGCATGGCCACGTAGCGGGTCTCGTGGCCAGGCGGGCACACGCGGAAGTCGATCTCGAAGTCCACCGGATCCGGCGCCTCCATGCGCGCGCGGACGGCGGCGCGGTCGTCCTCGTGCACCTGCTCCAGCCAGGCGCGCGAGTCCGCGTAGACGGCCGCCACGGGCATGCAGAAGATGCGCTCGAACGCCGGGCTCACGTAGAGCGTGACGTGGCGCAGCGGGTCGCCCAGCCAGAACACGTCGCCGATGGATTCGGCCATCTGGCGGAAGCGCTCCTCGCTCTCGCGCAGCGCGCTGCGCTCGCGCTCCAGCTGCGCGCGGTACCACGCGTTCTCGATGGCCATCGGCAGCCGGTGCAGCAGGTCTTCCTGCTTGACGAGGTAGTCGGTGGCGCCCAGCTTGAGCGTCTGCGCGGCGCTGTTCTCGTCGCCGTGGCCTGCGATCACGATGATGGGCAGGCTCGAACCGCGCTCGTGGCGCAGCTCGCGCACCACGTCCAGCGCGTTCATGCCGGGCAGCTTGAAATCGAGCAGCAGCACGTCGGGGCCCGCCTCGACCGCCGGCGGAAGGCGCGCGAGCGCCTCCTGCGCGGTGTGCACGGCCTCCACCTGCACGTGCGGCGCGTAGCGGGCCAGGTGGCGCCGCAACAGGTCGACGTCGTTGGCGCTGGGCTCGGCGTACAGCACGCGAATGGGCGTGGAGCGCCGCGCCGAGGCCGCGCGGAACGAGTTCACGACGCCGGCCAGCGTGGCGGGCAGCCGGTCGATGTAGGCGCCGTCCTTGACGATGTAGTCATCGGCGCCGCCGCGCAGCGCCGTCACCACCAGCGCCTCGTCGCCGGAGCCGGTGAGCATCGCCACCGCGATGGGCAGGCCGCGCGCGCGCACCTCGCCCAGCAGCTCGAGCCCGTTGCCGTCGGGCAGGCGAACGTCCACCAGCAGCACGTCGGGCAGGCCGCCCGAAAGCTCCTCGGCGGCCAGGCGCGCGCGAGCGTCGGCCAGCGTGTGCACGGTGGCCAGGATCACGTCGGGCGCGAGCCGGGCCAGGCGCCGGCAGGTCAGGTCGGCGTCCTGTTCGTTGTCTTCGACGTACAGGACTTTCATGGCGATCAGCGTCTCAGGCCGTCTGCTGGTTGAGGACGCACCAGTACAGATCGATCTGCGCCGCCACCTCGATGAACTTCTCGAACTCCACCGGCTTGACGATGTAGGAGTTGACGCCCAGCGCATACGCCGCGGCGACGTCGGCGTCCTCGCGCGAAGTGGTGAGCACCACCACCGGGATGCGGCAGTACGCCGGATGCGCCTTCAGCTGGCGCAGCACCTCGAGGCCGCTGACGCGCGGCAGCTTCAGATCGAGCAGGATGACCACCGGCAGCGGGTGGCCCGATTCCCAGCGTGCCATCCAGTCCAGCGCCTCCTCGCCGTCGCGCGCCACTTCCAGCACGTTGACGATGTGGCGCTTCGCGAACGCGCGCTGCGTCAGGTCGACATCCATCGGGTTGTCTTCGACGAGCAGGATGGGCCGGCGGTCTTCCATTCGCTCAGCATAGCGAAATGCACCCGCTTTTACACAGCATTTGCCCCGCCCCCATTCGAGGGGGGTGAACAGGCCCTGATCTGCGCATCAAGTCACATGTTCGGAGCTTGCTCGACGGCGGGCAGCTCGATGTAGAACGTCGCGCCCTGGCCCACGGCGCTTTCGGCCCAGACGCGCCCGTGCATGCGTTCGACCGCCTTGCGCACGATCGCCAGGCCCACGCCGGTGCCCGGGAATTCCTCGGCGCGGTGCAGGCGCTGGAAGATCTCGAAGATGCGGTCGTGGTACCGCATGTTGAACCCCGGCCCGTTGTCGCGGACCCAGAACAACGCGCGGCCGTTCGCGCGCCGCACCCCGACCTCGATCTCGCGCCGGGGGCGGCCGGCGGTGAACTTGAGCGCGTTGTCCAGCAGGTTGCGCAGCGCCAGCACCAGGCCCTCGCGCTCGCCCACCACGGCCAGGTCCGGCTCCACGGAGCGGGTCAGCGTCACCTCGCCGGCGGCGGCCTCGGCCGCCACGCCATCGACCACCGCCGCCACCACCGGCGCCGGCGCCACCGGCCCCAGCTCGGGCCGGCCACGCTCCACGCGCGAGTAGGCCAGCAGGTCGTCGATGAGGTCGCCCATGTGCGCGGTGGCCTTGCGGATCCTCGCCACGAAGAAGCGCCCCTCCTCGTCGAGCTCGCCGGCGTGGTCGGACTCCAGCAGCCGGCTGTAGCCGTCGATGCCGCGCAGCGGCGCCTTCAGGTCGTGCGACACCGAGTAGGTGAACGCCTCCATCTCGCGGTGCTTGGCCTCCAGCTCCGAGGTGCGATCGGCCACGCGATGCTCCAGCTCGATGTTGAGCGAGCGCGTCTCCTGCTCGGCGCGGCGCCGCTCGGTGACGTCGATCAGGAAGCCGTGCCACACGACGCCGCCGTCGGCCTCGCGCACCGGCATCGAGTGCGCCTCCAGGCAACGCTCGCCCCCGGGCGCGCGCGGCACGCGGAAGGTGGCCAGCCATGCGCTGCCCAGGTCGGCCGAGGCGCGCAGCGAGCCGGCCACGGCCTCGCGCTCGTCCGGGTGAACCAGCGCCAGCAGGTCGATGCCGCGCTCCACCAGCGTGGCCGCGTCCACGCCCAGCAGGTCGCGGATGGCCGGGCTCGCGAACGTGAAGCGGCCGCGGCCCTGCGCGTCCTGGCAGTACGAATGCACCGCGCCGGGCGCCGTCGCGACGAGGCGCTCCAGCCGCTCCTGCGCGTCGCGGTGCGCGCGTTCCAGCGTGATGTCCTCGGCGAAGCCGGCCATGTAGCGCATCCGGCCGTCGGGGCCGAACAGCGGAAAGCCGCGGCCGCGGATCCACACGAGACGGCCGTCGGGACGGTTCACGCGGTACTCCGTCTGGTACATGCCGGCGGCGTCGGCGCGCAGGGCTGCCTCGGCCACGCGCTGCCTGTCGGCGGGGTCGACGCCGTCCAGCCAATGCGCCAGGTCGTCGTAGAGCGGCGCCGCCGGCCGGCCCCAGATGCGCTCGTAGGCCGAGTTCATGTACAGCAGTTTTCGCGCGCGCGGGTCGACGATCCATATCAGGTCCAGCGAATGGTCGCCGAACATGCGCAACAGCTGCTCGCTCTCCTGCAGCGAGCGCGCCGCGTTGCGCTCGTGGGTGTAGTCGGTGAAGGAGACGACCGCGCCACGCCCCCGGCCCGCGCCCACGTCGGCGATCGGCACGGCCCGCACGCGCAGCCAGCGCCGGCCGTGCGGGGTCTGCACGACGACGATGCCCGAGGTCGTCTCGCCGTTGCCGTTGATCGCGCGCCAGACGGGTCGCGCCTGCTGCGGCATCGCCTGGCCGTGCTCGTCGGACTGCGCCCAGCCCAGGTCGTCGATGCGCGCGCCGAACGCGTGCTCGTCGATGCCCAGCACCGTGCGCGCGGCTCGGTTGGCGTCGACGATGCGCAGCTCGGCGTCGAACCAGAGCATGCCCGACTCGAGCGAATCGAAGATGCGGCGGCTGGTCTCGGACTCCACGCGGTTACCTCCAGGTCGGCGGTCGAGTGGCGAACTCTAGGGCAAAGTCAGTCCGCCGCAAACAGATCGGATGCCAGCTGCGCCGCGCCCGACGGCGCATCCGGCACCCAGCGCAGCACCCGCGCGCCCGCCAGCGTGGCGCCGATCCGGTGGCGCCGGCTGGGACGGGCCTCGGCGAAGCCGATCTCGAACACCTGCTCGGGTGCCACGGCGTGCACGCCGCCGAAGCGCGAGCCGGCGTGGGCGCGCAGCCAGTCGTGCAGGCGCAGCAGCTCGTCGTCCGGCAGCGCGATGGGCAAGCGCGCCAGCGGCAGCAAGCGCAGGCCCTCGGCGCCGTCGGGCGCGGCGATGACCTCGCCGGTCAGCGACGCGGCCATCGCGGCGCGCTGCTCCTCCTCGGATCGCGGAACGCGGCTCCACAACGCGAAGCCGCAGTCGACGAAGGCCAGCGCGAGCGCCGCCGCCGTGCCCGCGGCGAATGCATCGCCCGGCACGTACTGGAGCACGGCGCGGACGCGGCGCATCGGCGCCCGCACGGCCCAGGCCGCGCCCGAACGGGCGTGCCGCAGCACGAGACCGCTCCAGCCGGCATCGCGCGCGGCGTGCGCCGCCTGCGCGAGATCGGCGCCGGCCGCGCCCGGCGGCGCCAGGTGCGGCGTCGTGAAGACGGGCGGCAGCGCCCGCGTGGCGTCCGGTGGCGCCCAGCGTTCCAGGAGCCGGCCGCGGCGCGAGCGGGGCTCCTCCGGCGCGCCGTGCCAGTCGACCAGCGCCAGGTGCAGCGACGTGTCCGCCTCGCCGCTCTTGCGGGCCCGCAGGGGCGGCGCCACGGCGCGTCCGGCCTGCCAGGCCAGCAGCACCGCCTCGATGACGCCGTCCTCGGGCCATTGGTCGGGCAGCAGCCAGTCCGCGGGGACGGCGTCGTTGAGCAGCCGGCCGCTGCGCTGCCACACGGCCACCTCGTCGCCGCGCCGCGCCACGTGCACGCGCACGCCCGGCCAGCGCGGCTCGGCGTGCAGTTCGCCGGACCGCCAGGCGGCCAGCAGCTCGGCGTGCAGGCTGGCGTGCGCTTCGTCCAGCGGCGCGAAGCCGCGCGGGCGCGGCAGGCCGGGTGCCAGCGTGGCCTGCCGCAGCACCTCGCGCCGGCGATGCCACCACCAGGCGACGTCCTGCGGATCGGCGTCGAACGCCCGGGCCCAGGCGCGCTGCCATTGCCACGCATCCACGCTGGGTCGCGCCAGCCCGCACACGGCGCGCACGGCCCAGCGGCGGGCGATGGCGTCGTCGAGGCGGGCGATGGTCTCCGCGATCGCGCCCGCGCGCTCCGGCGCGGGCCGGGCCGCCGCCTCGGCCCAGTCCGCGAGCCAGTCGGCAAGCGCGGGCCGGCTCACGGGCGTCGGCGCGCCCTCGGGCCAGGGCAGCAGCAGCGCGATCGCCTCCGCGGCCTCCGCGGCGGCGTCGCGGCCCACGTCGAACAGCCAGGGCGCCGTGCCCCGCGTCGCCGCCAGCGCGCGGGCCGCCTCGGCGAGCGCGGCCTGGGTCAGCCGGGCAGGACGCGGCGACCGCGCGCCGGCCACCAGCCACTCGCCCGCGAGCGCGCCCGCGTGACGCCCCGCCGCGCGCAGGTGGCGCGCGAGCGCGTCCACGCGATCGGCGTCGCCGGGGCGCGATTCCAGCTCTTCGGTGAGGACGGCCAACGCACGCATGCGTGCATCATGCCGCCACCCGCCAGGGCCGCAGGTCGAGCCGGTTCAGCGCGCCGGCCGCCCACTCGCGCGCGAGCGGGAACGGGCCGAAGCCGGAGTCGACGTTGATGTGCCCGGCGTCGCCCAGGTTGACCCAGTTGCCGCCCCAGCGCGAGGCCCATTCGCGGGCCTGCGCGGCCGACATCCAGGGATCGGTGTCGCTGCCGACGACGCAGCTGGGCAGGCCGAGCCGGCCCTGCGGCAGCGCAGACGCCGCGTGGAAGCGGCCGGGATCCGCGGGCGCCACCAGCAGCAGCTGCGCCACGTCCAGGCCGGGCCGTCGCAGCACCGCGCGCACGCTGGCCAGGCAGCCGAAGCTGTGGGCGGCGATCACGTGCGGGCCGGGGCCCAGCGCATCGAGGGTGTCCAGGAGGCGGTCGCTCCAGCGCTCGAGGTCGGGCGCGCTCCAGTCGTCCTGCTCGACCCGCACCGAGCCGGCCACCTGGCCGTGCAGCCAGGTCTGCCAGTGCCCCGGCCCGCTGCCGTGCAGGCCGGGCACGATCACGAGTCGCGGGCGCGCCGCGGCGGCGCGATCGAAGGGCGTGTGCAGCGAATTCATGGCAGCCAGCGTAGGACGCGGCCCGGCCGTCGCCAACGAAGGAAATGCCATATCCATCGTCGCCGGCCAAGGCCGGGCAACTATTTCGCGAAAGACCCCTCAAGTTTCGCCCCGGCCTGTCGATTAGCCGAACAAGCGCGCTCCCCGCCTGGCACGAATCGCCATGGTTCGATCACTGGAAGAGACGGGAGGCACGCCTGCATTTCTTCACGTCGCCGCTCGCGCGCCTGTGCCAGGGACTTTCGCGCGCCGTGGACCGTGGGCAATATGAACGTGCGCGTCGCGGCCTCGCGGCGCACGCGCGAAGGACCACGCCATGTTGACGCCCAGTTCGCCCATTCCAACGCCGTTCTCCAACGCGGCCACCAACACCGCCAAGCCGGCGGAGGTGGAGGCCACGGCGCGCACGGCGTTCCGCGAGCAGATGCGCCTGGCCAACGATCACGAGACCCGCGTCGCCAACGACGCGGCCGCGCTGGCCGCGTCGCGCCAGCACGCGACGGAGGTGCCCGACCCGATGGACAGCCTGTCGACGGTGGCCGTCGCCGGCGCGATGAACAGCCTGCCCGCCGCGCTCAACATGCTGCGCAGCATCGCGATGGCCTCGGCCGCCGGCACCCTGTCGGAGGCCGATCGCCAGGCCCTGCAGTCGGAATACGCCCAGCTCACCGCCCAGGTGGCCAGCACCGTGGGCAGCGTCAGCGCCAGCCAGCAGGCGCAGACCTCCACGACGCACGACGGCGAGCGCGAGGACAACGCCGGGAACAGCCGGCGCGAGGACGGCGACGACCATCGCACCACCCTCACCCAGACGATGGAGATGCCCAGGGAGACCGTGCAGTACCAGCCGGTCGAGCGCACGACCACCGTGCAACGGCAGGCGCTGGTGGAGGACGGCCACGGCCCGCGGAAGGATCCGCGGGTGGACTTCCGCACGCACGAGCTGCACGTGGGCGCCGATTCGTACGAGCCGGTGTCGATGCGCCAGTCCATGGAACACCCGACGGCGCCCGAGACCTTGGCCCGCATCGAGACGCACGCCGAGACGCAGCACAGCTTCGTGGCGCAGGCCGCGCAGATCACGCAGTTCGTGCAGGTCGCGCAGACCGAGCACATCCCGCCGGTCGTGGCGGTGGCTTAGGCGACGAGGCGCACGCCTTCGCGCGGCGGCTCGTCGAGCACCCGCGCCAGCACCCGGCCTTCCAGCTCCGCGAACGCCGGCGATCCGTGCGCGCGGGGCCGCGCGAGCGCCACGCGCTCGTCCAGCGTGACGCGGCCGCTCTCCACCAGCAGCACGCGGTCGGCCAGGGCCACGGCCTCCGCCACGTCGTGCGTGACGAGCACCGCGGTGAAACGCAGCTCGCGCCACACCGACTCGATCAGGCGCTGCATCTCGATGCGCGTGAGCGCATCCAGCGCGCCCAGCGGCTCGTCCAGCAGGAGCAGGCGCGGGCGATGGACCAGCGCGCGGGCGAGCGCCACCCGTTGGCGCTGGCCGCCGGACAGCACCGCGGGCCAGTCGCCGGCGCGGTCGGCCAGGCCCACCTGCGCGAGCGCGTCCCGCGCGCGCGCCGGCGCATCGCGATCGGCGAGGCCCAGCTGCACGTTCTGCAGCACGGTGCGCCAGGGCAGCAGGCGCGCCTCCTGGAACATGATGCGCACGTCGTCGGGCGTCGCATCCGCCAGCCTGAGCGCGCCCGCCGTGGGCGTCTCGAGTCCGGCCAGCAGGCGCAGCAAGGTGCTCTTGCCGCAGCCGCTGCGTCCGACGATGGCGATGAACTCGCCGGGATTCACGTCCAGCGTGATGTCGTGCAGCACCTCGCGTTCGCCGAAGCGCTTGCCCAGTCCTTCGACCTGCACGCCCAGGCCGGCGGCGGGCGGGGTGTTCCATTCGCGTTGCATGGCAGGATCCTCCAACTCTCAGGCCGGCACCGCGGCGTAGGCCGGGTTCCAGCGCAGGAAACGTCGCTCGAGGCCGCGCGCGACCAGGTCGGCAGCTTGCCCAGCAACGCGTAAAGCAGCACGCCCACCAGCACCACGTCGGTCTGCAGGAATTCGCGCGCGTTCATGGTCATGTAGCCGATGCCCGACTGCGCGGAGATGGTCTCGGCCACGATCAGCAGCACCCACATCAGGCCCAGCGAGAAGCGCAGCCCCACGAGGATGGACGGCAGCGCGCCCGGCAGGATCACCTCGCGGTACAGCGGCCAGCCCTTCAGGCCGTAGCTGCGCGCCATCTCCACCAGGCCGGCGTCGACGGACTTGATGCCGTGGTAGGTATTGAGGTAGATCGGGAAGAACACGCCGATGGCCACCAGGAACAGCTTGGCCGACTCGTCGATGCCGAACCACAGGATGACCAGCGGGATCAGCGCCAGCGGCGGCACGTTGCGCACCATCTGCAGCGTGGTGTCCAGCAGCGTCTCGGCGGTGCTGAACGTGCCGGTGAGCAGCCCCAGCGCCAGGCCCAGGCCACCGCCGATGGCCAGCCCCGCCACGGCGCGGCCGGTGCTGATGGCCACGTCGCGCAGCAGCTCGCCCGACTTCAGCAGGCTCCAGGCCGCCTGCGCCACGGCGAAGGGCTCCGGCAGGATGCGCGTGGACAGCCAGCCCGTGCGCGACGCGACCTCCCAGCCGGCGATGACCAGCAGCGGCACGATCCATGGGGCGACGCCGCGCAGGCGTCCGGCGTTCGAGGCCATGGTCAGCTCGCGCTTCGGGCCAGGTCGACGCTCTTTGGCCGGATGTCGTTGGCGACGATCTCGCCGAACGGGCCCGTGAGCACGGGCTGCGATGCGAGCTTCTCGCGCGTTGCCAGCGGCAGCAGCGGGAACACCAGCTCGGCGAAGCGGTAGGCCTCCTCCAGGTGCGGATAGCCGGACAGGATGAAGTAGTCCATCCCGAGGTCGGCGTACTCCTGGATGCGGTCGGCCACCTGCCGCGGGCTGCCCACCAGCGCCGTGCCGGCGCCGCCGCGCACGAGGCCCACGCCGGCCCACAGGTTGGGCGACACCTCCAGCCCGGCGCGCGGGTTGGCCTTGTCGAACTTGCCGCCATGCAGCTCGGCCATGCGGCGCTGGCCGATGGAGTCCATCGAGGCGAACTTCTTCTGCGCCGCGGCGACGATGTCGTCGTCCAGGTGCGAGATCAGCTTGCCGGCGGCGGCCCAGGCCTCCTCCTCGGTCTCGCGCACGATCACGTGCAGGCGGATGCCGAATTCGAGCTTGCGGCCCAGCTTCTCCGCGCGGCCGCCCACGTCGCGCACCTTCTCGGCCACCGCGGCCGGCGGCTCGCCCCACGTGAGGTAGGTGTCGCACTGCGCGGCCGCGAGGTCGTGCGCGGGGCCCGACGAGCCGCCGAAGAACAGCGGCGGATACGGCTGCGTCACCGGCGGGTAGATCACCTTGGCGCCCTTGACCTTCAGGTGCTTGCCGTTGAAATCGATGGCCTCATTCCTGTGGCTGGCCTCCAGCACCTCGCGCCAGATCGTGACGAACTCGGTGGAGACCGCGTAGCGTTCCTCGTGGCTCAGGTGGAGGCCGTCGCCCGCCAGCTCGTCGGGGTCACCGCCGGTGACCAGGTTCACCAGCACGCGGCCGCCCGAAAGGCGATCCAGCGTGGCGGCCATGCGCGCGGTCTGCACCGGCTGGATGATGCCCGGGCGCAGCGCCACCAGGAACTTCAGGCGCTTCGTGACGTCGACCAGGCTGGCCGCGACCATCCACGAGTCCTCGCACGAGCGGCCCGTTGGCAGCAGCACGCCCTCGTAGCCCAGCGTGTCGGCGGCGATGGCCACCTGCTTGAAGTAGTCGAGGTCGGTCTGGCGTGCGCCGTGCGAGGTGCCGAGGTAGCGCGAGTCGCCGTGGGTGGGGATGAACCAGAGGATCTTCATGATCAGGCTTTCAGTACCGCGTCGGCGACGCGGATCGGCTTGGGAATGAGGCCGAGCTTCGAGAACGCATCGGCCACGCGCTGCTGGTCGGCGATGTCGGAATCCTTCAGCCGCGTGACCGGGCCCGAGGTGCGACGTTCGATGAAGCGGATCGTGGTGGACAGCGGCAGCCCGCTGGCCACCGACAGGAAGTGCGCGGTCTCGGTGCGATTGCCCTTGACCCAGGCGTCGGCCTCGCTCAGCGAGTCAAACAGGGCCTTGAGCGTGCGCGCGTCCCGCGTGAGCGCGCGCGAGGCGAGGTAGTAGCTGTTGTTGCTGGTGAGGCCGACGCCGGTGGAAAGGACGCGTGCGCGCCCGTCGATCTCGGCGGCCGCGTAGTACGGATCCCAGATGCCCCACGCATCGAGTGCGCCGCGCTCGAAGGCGGCGCGTCCGTCGGACGGCGTCAGGTAGACGGGCGTGATGTCCGACCACTGCAGGCCGCCCTTCTCCACGCCGCGCACCACCAGGAAGTGGGCGCTGGAGCCCTTCTGGAAGCCGATGCGCCTGCCCTTGAGGTCGGCCAGCGTGCGGACGGGAGAATCGACCGGCACCAGGATCGCCGAGCTGGCGGGCTTGGGCGGCTCGAGGCCGGCGTACCAGATGTCCTTGCCCGCGGCCTGCGCGAACACGGGCGGGGTATCGCCGGTGAAGCCGAAGTCCAGGCTGTCGACGGCCAGCGCCTCGAGGATCTGCGGGCCCGCGGGGAACTCCACCCACTTGAGCGGCGTGCCCGGCAGGCGCGCCTCGAGCAGCCTGCGCTCGCGCGCCACCATCAGGTTGACGGACGACTTCTGGTAGCCGATGCGCAGCTCCGGCGTGCCGGCGCGCACGGGCAGCGTCGCCGCGCCGGCCCCGGCGCCGACGAGCGCCAGCGCCTGGCGACGATTCAGGAACGCGTGCATGTCACTTGCCCGCGACCGTCGCGGCGCCGGCCGCCTTGTCGACGTTCACGGGCAGCGCGTCGGCGATGCGCACGGGCCTGGGGATCAGCTTCAGGTCGTAGAACGTGTCGGCCACCTTCTGCTGCTCGGCAACCACGGCCGCGGTCAGCGGCACCACGCCGTAGCGGTAGCGCTTCAGGCTGGTCTCGACGACGGCCACGTCCAGGCCCTGCAGCGGCGCGACCAGCGCGGCGGCGCGCGGCACGTCGGCCTGCACGAACCGGGCGGCGTCCTGCGTGTTGGCGAACAGCTCGCGGATCACGTGCGGGTTGGCCTGCGCGAAGTCGGTCTGCGCGAGGTAGTAGCTGTAGCTGTTGACCACGCCCGTTCCGTCGGCCAGCTGGCGGGCGTTGATCTGGTGCTCGGCGGCGGCCAGGAACGGGTCCCAGATCACCCAGGCGTCGACCGCGCCCTTCTCGAACGCGGCGCGCGCGTCGGCGGGCGGCAGGAACACCGGCGTGATGTCCGAGTACTTCAGGTTGTTCTTCTCCAGCAGCTTCACGAGCAGGTAGTGCACGTTGGAGCCCTTGTTCAGCGCGATGCGCTTGCCCTTCAGGTCGGCCACCGACTTCAGCGGCGAGTCCTTGGGCACCACCACGGCCTCGGTGGTGGGCGACGCCGGGTCGTTGCCGACGTAGACGAAGCGCGCGCCGGCGGCCTGCGCGAAGATGGGCGGGGCCTCGCCGACGAAGCCGACATCGATCGCGCCGACGTTCAGGCCTTCCAGCAGCTGCGGGCCGGCCGGGAACTCGACCCACTTGACGGCCACGCCCTGCGGCGCGAGGCGCTTCTCCAGCGTGCCCTGCGCCTTCTGCAGCACGAACAGGCTGGCCGACTTCTGGAAGCCGATGCGCAGTTCCCTGGCCGGGTCGGCGTGCGCGCCGAAGGCGGCGAGCGCCAGGCCCAGCGACAGCACGCGGGCGAGCCAGCCGCGGCGCGACAACGAGAGAGCGTTCATGGACGTTTTCCTTGGGGTCGATGGAGATTCAGGCCGCAAGAGCCAACGGGCTGGCGGCACGCAGCGGCAACGGGCCTTCGGCCAGCGCGCGCGCGACGCGCTGCACCACCTCGTCGTGGGCGACGTGGCCGTGCAGCGGGTGCGGCGTGAACTGGGCGTCGACGGCGTAGACCGTGTCGAGGATGTGGCGCGCGCCGAGGGCGGACAGCACGGGCTTGAGCGCGTAGTCCAGCGCCAGCAGGTGCGCGGCGCTGCCGCCGGTGCCCAGCGCCAGCACGGCCTTGCCGCGCAGGGCGTCCTGCGGGAGCAGGTCGAGGAAGGTCTTCAGCAGGCCGCTGTACGAGGCCTTGTAGATGGGCGTGGCGATGACCACGAGCCGGGCCGCGGCCACCTGCTCGCGGGCCTGGCGGATGGCCGCGTCGTCGACGTCGGCGCGCACCAGCGCCGCGGCGGGCAGGTCGCGCAGCACGATCTCGGTGCGGGGCGTCGTGTCGGGAAAGGCCGCCAGCACGTGGCGCAGCAGGGCCGTGGAGCGCGAATTGGCGGACGGACTGCCGGCCAGGGCGACGATAGCCATGAAGGAAGGTGTTGAGTTATGAACACCCTCACGATAGGGACGCCGCCGCGTGGCGAAAACGAATCCGTTCGGCTATCGATATCCGCCGCCCGCCTTTGTCGCTATCGGCGCAACCTTATGCGCCTGGCGAGTCAGGTTCTCAAGGCCGGCTTCGCGCGCGGGAGGACAAGTCGTCCACCAGCGCCAGCAAGGCGTTGGTGTCGGCGGGCTTGCACAGGTAGAAGTCGAAGCCGCAGGCGCGCGTGGCCACTTCGACGGCAACGCCGTGGGACGCGGTGAGCGCCACCAGGAAGGGTTGGTGCGCGAGCGGCGTGCCGCGGATGGCGCGCGCGGCCTCGTAGCCGTTCAGCACGGGCATGTCGAGGTCCATGAAGACGATCTCGGGCTCGAACGCCGAGGCGGTGTCGACGGCCTGTTGCCCGTCGCCGGCCACCCGGGTGTCGTGACCCAGCGTCTCGAACAGCAGGCCCATCGTCTCGGTGATGTCCCTGAGGTCGTCGGCTACCAGGATCCTGGCCACTATGTCTGCTCCCTGAGTGTGGCGCGCCGCGGCATCCGGTGCCCGCGACGACCGAGGCCATCCTAACGTGGCA
>JABCYW010000017.1 GCA_013289985.1 Betaproteobacteria bacterium
CTGGTGCACGTGCATGCCGAGCCGTTGTCGCCGACGATGGGCTTCGGCATGAACGTGGCCGTCTTGCCGTAGGCGAAGGCGACGTTGTGGACGATGTACTTCTGCAGTTGCACCCAGTCGGCGCGCTGGAGCAGCGTGGAGAACTTCGTGCCGATTTCCATCTGGCCGGCGTTCGCCACTTCATGGTGGTGAACTTCGACGGGGATGCCCATCTGCTCGAGGATCAGCGACATTTCCGAGCGCATGTCCTGGCCGGCGTCGACCGGGGGCACCGGGAAGTAGCCGCCCTTGACGGACGGGCGGTAGCCCTTGTTGCCGTGCTCGTAGGCCTTGCCCGTGTTCCAGGCGGCTTCCTCGGCTTCGATCTCGACGAACGAGCCCTTCATGCTCACGTCCCAGCGGACGGAATCGAAGATGAAGAATTCGGGTTCCGGACCGAAGTAGGCAGTGTCGCCGTGGCCGGAGGCGTTCATGTACGCCTCGGCGCGCTTGGCCAGCGAACGCGGATCGCGCTCGTAGGGCTTGCCGTCGCTGGGCTCGACCACGTCGCAGGTCAGGATCAGCGTGGGCTCTTCGAAGAACGGGTCGATGTTGGCCGTGTTCGGGTCGGGCATCAACTGCATGTCCGATGCCTCGATGCCCTTCCAGCCGGCGATCGACGAACCGTCGAAGGCGTGGCCGGAGACGAACTTGTCTTCGTCGAAGTGAGACACAGGCACGGACACGTGTTGTTCCTTGCCACGGGTATCGGTGAAACGGAAGTCAACGAACTTGACCTCGTTTTCCTGCACCAACTTCATCACGTCGGCGACGGTCTTGGACATCAAACGGCTCCTAAATTTGTTTGGCAATTCACCGGGTCGGCGCACGGCACCGACCGTTTCAAACGGGTTGCGGGGACTGAGAAAGCAGGTTCTGTGCCGCGTGGCGCGGTTCATTGCCTGCCGGCGTGAGGGCAGCTCGGCCGTGCGGATCGCGCACCGCCATTGTGCACATCATTGGGCGCACCAAAATGAAGCCTTTTGCGCACCATTTCAGGACGGATCGATTTCGGCCGCGCCGGTGGCCGCGGCGCCTTCGCGCAGCGCGACCATGGCCAGGTCGACCTGGGCGGGATCGGCGCCCTTGACGCCGATCTCGATGTGGGGACCCAGCGTCGGATGGTCGACGCTGGGCAGGCTGAACGAGCGCACGCCGGGGAACGCCGCCTCGACGCGCTCGAACACGGGGATCAGCGCCGACTCGTTGGTGCCGCGCACGCGGACGGCGCGCAGGGCGAGCGCGCCGCCCTGGCCGGCGTAGAAGGTGTCCAGCACCCAGGCCAGCATCGGGTGCGCCATCACCGGGAAGCCGGGCATGAAGTGCAGGTGGCCCACGCTGAAGCCGGGGATGCGGTTGTACGGGTTCGGGATCAGCGTGGCGCCGGCCGGGAACACGCCCATGTTCAGGCGCCGCTGGTGGTCGGCGCCGCCGGTGTCGTAGGCGACGCCCTTCCCGGCGGCCATCTCGGTGCCGCGCTGCGTGATCAACGCGGCCGCCTCGGGGTGCAGCGCGAGCTCGACGCCCAGCGCCTGCGCCGCGCACTGGCGCGTGTGGTCGTCGGGCGTGGCGCCGATGCCGCCGAACGAGAACACCGTGTCGCCGGAGGCCGCCGCGGCGCGCAACTCGGCCACGATGCGCGCCGGCTCGTCGCCCACGTAGCGCGCCCACGCGAGCGCGAGGCCGCGCGATTCGAGCGCGGCGATGGTGTGCGCGAGGTGCTTGTCCTCGCGCCGGCCCGAGAGGATCTCGTCGCCGATGATGAGCGCGCCGAAGATCATGGCTCGAGCGGCCGGGAGTCTTCGTAGCTGAAGCGCTCGTGGGGCGGCACTTCCTCGACGAGCTGCAGGTCGGACGGCGGCGCCACGACAGGCTGGGCGGCACGCATGGCCGTCTCGGCGTCACGCAGGCTGGCCAGCACGGACATGCCGTAATGGGTGAACCAGAGCGCCGAAAAGGTGAAGATCATCGTGTAGAGCCACAGCGCGGCCGGCATGACGACGGGCGCGAGCACCAGCAGCTTGATGCTGATCGTCCAGATCAGCGAAGGGACGCCGCACAGGAAGCCACACACGACGCCCATCGTGAGCATCGGGCCGCGATGCGCGCGCCGGATGGCGTCGCGCTCGGCGACCGAGGCATGCTCGGCCAACGAATCGAAGCCCATGATCCGCTCCGTCAGCCAGCCCCAGATCAGCGGAGGCACGACGAGCGCGACACCCGGGATCAGCCAGAACGGCAGGGAGACCATCACCATGAACAGCGCCGCGGCCGAATAGGCGAGCGACAGGAACAGTCCACTGAGCCACGATCCCCCATGGCGACGCTCGAGCGCGGGAAAACGGCGGCGGCTGACCATCGAGACCACCGCGGGCGTGACCCACACGCCGACCAGGGCAAGGGTCAGCGCGACTTCCACCGGAATGACCGCCGCGACGACGATCAGCAACGCGACACCGGTGCGGAAGTCGGCTCCCAGGAAAGACGACACCCACTCGAGCGCCGAGTTGACCAGCGACCAGTGCTCCAGCCCCGACCGCACCGCGTCGATCGCCTGCTCCCAGAACAGGTAGCCGAGGCCCAGCGTGAGGACACCCGCGACCACCAACGGCAACAGCGACAGCACCAGCACCTTGGGATGCAGGCAATAGGCCACCGCGCGGAAGAACGAGCTGAACAGCAATTTCATCGGGCGTGAGGATAAGCGAGCAAGATGCGCGGTGTGTGAAGTTCAGGGAGTGTTCAGTCGTCGTCGCCGCTCAGCAGGCTGCCGAGGCCGCCGAGGATGCCGCCCGCGGCCAGGCCGCCCAGCACGCCCGCCCCGCTGCTGGAGCCGGCGCGATCGCTGCTGCCGCCGTTCTGCGGCGCGGCAGCGAACACGCGGCTGGCCAGGCGCGAGAACGGCAGGCTCTGGATCCACACGGTGCCCGGCCCGGTGACCTTGGCGAAGAACAGGCCCTCGCCGCCGAACAGGGCGGTCTTGATGCCGCCCACGTACTGGATCTCGAAGTTGACCGTCTGCGTGAACGCCACCAGGCAGCCGTGGTCGACCAGCAGCGTCTCGCCGGGCTGGAGCTCGCGCTTCTCCACCGTGCCGCCGGCGTGGACGAAGGCCATGCCGTCGCCGTCCAGGCGCTGCATGATGAAGCCGTCGCCGCCGAAGAAGCCCACGCCCAGGCGCTGCTGGAACGCGATGCCCAGCGACACGCCCCGGGCCGCGCACAGGAACGACTGCTTCTGGCAGATCAGCGCGCCGCCCACCGTCCGCAGGTCGATGGCCAGGATCTTGCCGGGCACCGGCGCGGCGAACGCGACGCGGCGCTTCTGGTTGGCGTGGTTCATGAACACGGTGGTGAACACGTTGGCGCCGCTGACCAGGCGCTTGCCGGCGCCCACCAGCGCGCCCCACAGGCCGGAGTTCTGCTGCGAGCCGTCGCCGAAGACCGTGTCCAGGACGATGCCGTTCTCCATGAACATCATCGAGCCGGCCTCGCCGACCGCGGCCTCGCCGGGGTCGAGCTCGACCTCCACGAACTGCATCTCCGCGCCCTTGATCTCGTAGTCGACCACGTCCATCGCCATCCCGGTTCCCCTTGCTTTGCCGGAACGCATTCTCCGTCAAGCCGCGGCCTCGGTTAAAGCCATGACGGAAACGCATTTGGCGCCGCGCTATCCTGCGTGCACCGCCAACTCCGAGCGGCCCGGCCACAAGCCCCCGGCCGCCACGAACGAGACATGACCCAACCCGTCCAGACCGCGGCCGCCCGGCCGGCCCGCCCCGCCGTCCTCGACCTCATCGGCAACACGCCGCTCGTCGAGGTCACGCAGTTCGACACCGGCTGCTGCCAGCTCTTCCTGAAGCTGGAATCGCAGAACCCCGGCGGCTCCATCAAGGACCGCATCGGGCTGGCGATGATCGAGACCGCCGAGCGCGAGGGCAGGCTCAAGCCGGGCGGCACGGTCATCGAGGCCACCGCCGGCAACACGGGCCTGGGCCTGGCGCTGGTCGCCCGCGCCAAGGGCTACCGCGTGGTGCTGGTGGTGCCCGACAAGATGTCGTCGGAGAAGGTGCTGCACCTGAAGGCGCTGGGCGCCGAGGTGCACACCACGCGCTCGGACGTGGCCAAGGGCCATCCCGAGTACTACCAGGACATGGCCGCCCGCCTGGCGAAGGAGGCCGGCGGCGACGCGTTCTACATCGACCAGTTCAACAACCCCGCCAACCCGCTGGCCCACGAGATGACCACCGCGCCCGAGATCTGGCAGCAGATGGGCCACCGCGTCGACGCCATCGTCTGCGGCGTGGGCTCCGGCGGCACGCTCACCGGCCTGAAGCGCTACTTCCAGCGCGTGTCGCCCGAGACCGAGTTCGTGCTGGCCGACCCCAAGGGCTCGGTGCTGTGCGACTACATCGCCACCGGCAAGTACGGCGCCGCCGGCTCCTGGGCCGTGGAAGGCATCGGCGAGGACTTCATCCCCTCCATCGCCGACCTGAACGGCGTGCGCACCGCCTACTCCATCGACGACGAGGAGAGCTTCTCCACCGCGCGCGAGCTCCTCAAGCGCGAAGGCCTGCTGGCCGGCTCGTCCACCGGCACGCTGCTGGCCGCGGCGCTGCGCCACTGCCGCGCGCAGACCACGCCGAAGCGCGTCGTCACGTTCGTGTGCGACACCGGAACGCGCTACCTCTCCAAGGTCTACAACGACAGCTGGATGTTCGACCAGGGGCTGCTGCACCGCGCCACCGTGGGCGACCTGCGCGACCTGATCTCGCGCCGCGTGGTCGACGAGGCCGTCATCAGCGTCTCGCCCGACGACACGCTGCTGACGGCATTCCAGCGCATGCGCGCGGCCGACATCTCGCAGGTGCCGGTGCTGCAGGACGGCAAGCTCGCCGGCCTGCTCGACGAGTCCGACCTGCTGCTGCACGTGAGCGGCGATTCCGAACGCTTCCGCCAGCCGGTGCGCCAGGCGATGAACCGCCAGATCCGCACGCTGCGCCCCGACGCCGGCCTGCAGGCGCTGATCAAGACGCTGCAGGAAGGCTGGGTGGCGGTGGTGGCCGACGCGAACGGCTTCCACGGCCTCATCACCCGGTTCGACCTGCTGAACTACCTGCGCAAGACTCTAGCCTGAGCGAGACACCATGAGCAATGACGACAAGAAGCACGGCTTCGAGACCCGCGTCATCCACGCGGGCCAGCATCCCGACCCGTCCACCGGCGCGATCATGCCGCCGATCTTCCAGACCTCCACCTACGTGCAGTCCAGCCCCGGCGTGCACAAGGGCTACGAGTACTCGCGCAGCCAGAACCCCACGCGCGAGGCGCTGCAGCGCTGCGTGGCCGATCTCGAGGGCGGCCTGCAGGGCTATGCGTTCGCCTCCGGCCTGGCCGCCATGTCCACGGTGCTGGAGCTGCTCGACGCCGGCGCGCACATCATCGCCAGCGACGACCTGTACGGCGGCTCGTTCCGCCTGTTCGAGCGCGTGCGCAAGCGCTCGATGGGGCTGCAGGTGAGCTTCATCGACATGTCCGACGCGAACGCCGTGCGCGCGGCGCTGCGGCCCGACACGAAGATGGTGTGGGTGGAGACGCCGTCCAACCCGCTGCTCAAGCTGATCGACCTCGCCGCGGTGGCGAAGATCGCGCGCGCGGCCAACCTGATCGCCGTGGCCGACAACACCTTCGCCAGCCCCTGGGGCCAGAACCCGCTGGCGCTCGGCTTCGACATCGTCGTGCACTCCACCACCAAGTACCTCAACGGCCACTCCGACGTGGTCGGCGGCATCGCGGTGGTGGGCAACGAGCCGCGCCAGGCCGAATGGGCCGAGCGCCTGGCGTTCCTGCACAACGCGGTGGGCGCCATCGCGGGCCCGTTCGACTCGTTCCTGGCGCTGCGCGGCGTCAAGACGCTGGCGCTGCGCATGGAGCGCCACAACCAGAGCGCGCTGGCGCTGGCACAGTGGCTGGAGGCGCATCCCAAGGTGGCGCGCGTGCACTACCCCGGCCTGGAGAGCCATCCGCAGCACGCGCTCGCCAGGCGCCAGATGCGCGGCGGCGGCGGCATGATCTCCATCGACTTGAAGAGCGATCTCGCGGGCTCGCGCCGCTTCCTGGAGCATGTGCACCTGTTCGCGCTGGCCGAGAGCCTGGGCGGCGTCGAGAGCCTCATCGAGCACCCGGCCATCATGACCCACGCGTCCATCCCGGCCGCGCAGCGCGCCGCGCTGGGCATCGGCGACACGCTGATCCGCCTGTCGGTGGGCATCGAGAACCTCGACGACCTGAAGGCCGACCTGGAGGCGGGGTTCGCGCAGGTCTGAGCTTGCCCGGTCAGTAGTTCGCGACCGCGCGCACCGTGCTGGCCGGCTTGTCGAGATCGGCCAGCAGTTCCGGCGCGACGATGGTGAACGGCACCGAGCCATACGACAGCAGGCGGTCGTGGAAGTCGTGCAGCGAGCCCTTGTCGCCGGTGCGGAGCTGGTATTCGGCCAGCAATTCCTCGAGCTGCCGGCGGCCCACCGTGTAGGCGAGCACGTAGCCCGGGCGCAACGCATAGCCGGCCACGGCGGCCTCGGAGGCCGACTTCGTGAAGCCCGACTGCTCCTCGAAGAACTTCGCCGCCTGCGCGAGCGTCCATTCGCCGCTGGCCAGCTTCACGTCGACGATGACGCGGGCGCCGCGCACGCGCTCCCAGCGCGCCGTGAACAGGCGCGCGTCGAGGTCGTCGCCGTACAGGCCAAGGCGCACGAACATCTCCTCGCCGTAGAAGGCCCAGCCCTCGGCGAACGCGCCCGAGTACTGGATCTTGCGCACGTAGTCGGAATGGCGGCGTGCGATGGACAGCTGCAGGAAATGGCCCGGCATCGCCTCATGCGCCGCGGTGGACAGGATGCGGTCGCGGTCGAAGTCCTCGTTCATGTCCAGGCGCTCGGCGGCGTCCTTCAGCGACTCCGGCGGCGTGATGAAGTAGTAGCCGTTGGCCGACCTCGCGAACAGGCGCGGCGACTCCATCGAGGCGCCGGGCGACACCGGCTGCTGGAACTTGGGCGTCTCCACGACCTCGATGGTGCCCAGCCAGTCGGGAATGGTCAGCAAGTCATGGTCGGCGACGAAGGCGCGCAGCTGCGCGATGCGTTCGCGGTAGTAGGCGATCAGCGCCGGACCGCCCGGCGCCATGCCGCCGCCGCTCTCGGCGCCAAAGGCCTGCTTGCGATGCGCGGCGAGCGACTTCAGCCAGGCCTCCTCGGCCCAGCCGTGCGCCAGCTCGTCGCGGGCCATGCTTTCGAGGTCGCCCGTCGTGTAGGGCAGCAACTGCTCACGTTGCAGCATCTGGTCGTAGGCAGCCTTGCCCATCGCGAAGTTCTCGGGCCACGTGTCGACGTGGGCCTTGATCGTGGCATCGGTCTTCGCGAGCGTGGCCAGCAGCGCGTCGCGCGCCGCCTCGAAGCGCTTGAACGTGGCCGGATCGCCGGCAAGCTGGTCCCTGGCGGCTTGCGTGAGCGCGCCGTCGAGCAGGTCGGGCGCGCCGGCGATCTGCTGGCGGCCCGCAACGCCGTAGAGCTTGCCCGGGTGGGTGACGAGCTTCTGGCCGGCCTCGACGTAGGCCGGGCCCTTCTCCAGGCGCGCGACGATGTCGGCCCAGGCCTTGGGCACGTCGGCGGCGGTGGCGCCGTCGCGCCCGGGAATGGGCAGGTGCAGGAACTGCGTGTAGATCACGTCGATCAGGCTGACCGCGGGCCCGGCGTAGCCCTTGCGATCGGTCTGGCGCACGAGCAGGTTGTCCAGGCGCTCGTCGATCTGGGCGCGAAGCAGCTTCGCGTCGTCGGCATCGACCAGCGAGACGGACGCCCCCGCGCCCTTGCGGATGGCCTCCAGCCGGACGATCCAGGCCCTCATCTGCGCGATGTTCGCGGCACGCGTGGCCTCGGTCGGAATGACGAGTTCGCCGTCCAGGCCCGCGATGCCCAGGTAGGTGGCGGTCATCGGATTCGCCTTGGCGCTGGCCTGGATCATCTCCTGGGCGAGGCTGGTGAGCTGGTCGTGCGTGGCCGGCGTGGCAAAGGCGCTGGCGGAGAGCAGGCAGGCCAGCGCGAGGGCCGGCGACGTCTTTTTCATGGCGGAGATCCGATCTTTTCCGGGAACCGGCGGGAATCGAGGCGACGCATGTTACGTCGGCCACGGCGGCCGCCGCTGAGCCGGTGCTCAGGCGACTGGCCTTTCGAGGGCCTTGGTCACGGAGGCGAGCGCCTCCAGCGCCGCGTCGGGCGACGCGAGGAACTGCGCCTGCACGATGGCGCCGTCGATCGCGAGCGCGAGCGCGCGGGCGGTCCGCGCGCGGCCGGACGCGGGCTTCATCAGACCGGCGACGGCCGCCGTCATGTCCCGCTTGTGGCGGCGCGTGGCCTCCAGCACCGCCGGCAACGCCGGGCCCAGCTCTCCGACGCTGTTGATGAACGCACAGCCCCGGTAGCCGTGGCCGGCGAACCACTCGCGCAACGCCGGCGCGATGGCCGCGGGCGTGCCGCCGTGGCGCGCCAGCGCGTCGACGAACCAGGCCATCCAGCGCGCGTGGCGAAATTCGAGGAAGGCCAGGATCAGATCGTCCTTGCTCGGGAACTGGCGATAGAACGTGACCTTGGCGACGCCCGACTCCGCGATGACGCGATCGATGCCCGTCGCGCGGATGCCGTCGCGGTAGAACAGGTCGTGCGCGGCGTTCAGGATGCGTTCGCGCGGCGGCGCGGCGGTAGGCATGGCGATCATGGGCTCATTGTAGACAGGTCTGTCTACATCCCATAGACTGGCCACCGATGTAGACAGACCTGTCTACACATCGCCCGACGGAGACTCCATGGACCCCAAGCCCCCGCTGCCGCCCTTCACCCTCGAGTCCGCCACGCAGAAGGTGCGGCTGGCCGAGGACGCATGGAACTCGCGCGACCCCGCGCGCGTCGCGCTCGTCTACACCGAGGACACGCGCTGGCGCAACCGCGCCGAGTTCCCCGTGGGGCGCCCGCAGGTGCGCGAGTTCCTGGCGCGCAAGTGGGCGCGCGAGCTCGACTACCGGCTCATCAAGGAACTCTGGGCGCACGACGCCAATCGCATCGCGGTGCGCTTCGCCTACGAGTGGCGCGACGATTCGGGCCACTGGTTCCGCTCCTACGGCAACGAGAACTGGGAGTTCGACGAGCACGGCTACATGATGCGGCGCTTCGCCAGCATCAACGACCTGCCCATCGCCGAGGCCGACCGGAAATTCCACTGGCCGCTGGGCCGGCGGCCGGACGATCACCCGGGACTGGGCGACCTGGACCTGTGAGCCGCGAAAGCGTTGTGCGGCGCCGCAATTGACCCTGCCCTCGTATCGCGCCGCTCCGCAGTCCACCATTCGCGTCCCTGACCACTGCAAGGATCCACGCCATGCCCAAGATCAGTTCGAAGTCGCTCGTCCTGGCCACCCTGCTGGCCTGTTGCGGCATGGGCAGCGCCCTGGCCGCGGACCTCAAGCTCACCGGCGACCAGGAAGTGCCGGCGAACACCAGCACGGCGGTGGGCACCGGCAACATCACGATCGCCGCCGACGGCGCCGTCAGCGGCAGCGTGACGGCGCCGACGCTGCAGGCCATGGCGGCGCACATCCACGTCGGCGCGCCGGGCGTGAACGGCCCCGTGATCATCCCGCTGACGGGCGGCCCCGGCGGCGTCTGGTCGGTGCCGGCGGGCGCGAAGCTCACCGCCGAACAGATGGACGCCTACAAGGCCGGCAACCTCTACGTCAACGTGCACACGCCCGAGCACAAGGGCGGCGAGATCCGCACGCAGCTCAAGCCCTGAGCCGCGCGATCAGGTCCACCGCGGCGGCGGGCGCTCGCTCCTTCGCGCCGTTGATCATGAACATGAAGACGTCGCGCGACGCCGCCTCCGGCGCGCCGGCGTCCCCCGCCACCAGCGGCAGCCCGGTGGGCTCGCCGCCGGCCGCCCACGTGCGCGCGCAGTCGGCAAACGACTGCAGCACGTCGGGCGCGTAGCCGGTGGGCACGTCCGACTTCGCGTTCATCAGCCGCAGGTACACGAAGTCGGCGGTGAGGTTGGCGAACGACGGGTAGTCGGGCGAGTCGGTGAACACCACGGCCGCGCGGTAGCTGCGTGCCAGCGCGAGGAACTCCGGCACCATGAAGCTGTCGTGGCGCACGTCCAGCACGTGGCGCAGCGGACGGCCCTCGACGTCGGCGGGCAGCAGCTTCAGGAAGGCCTCGAAGTCGGCGGGATCGAAGCGCTTGGTGGGCGCAAACTGCCACAGGATCGGGCCCAGCTTGTGCTCGAGGTGCGCGAGGCCGCTGCCGATGAAGCGGTTGATCGATTCGGCGGCCTCGGCCAGCACGCGCCGGTTCGTGGCGAAGCGGTTGGCCTTGAGCGAGAACACGAAGTCGTCGGGCGTCTCGGCGAACCAGCGCTCGAACGACTTGGCCGTCATCGTGCTGTAGTAGGTGCCGTTGACCTCGATGGCCGTCACCTGCCTGCTGGCGTGCTGCAGTTCGCGGGCGGCGGGCAGCTTCGCGGGGTAGAAGTTGTCGCGCCAGGGCTCGTACGTCCAGCCGCCGATGCCTGCTCGGATCCGGGTCATGTGCTGCTCCTCGAAGGGGAGCCGCGTTTTTACCCCAATCAGGCCGCGAGCAGGTCGAACAGGCTGCGCGCGATCACCTTCGTCGCACGCCGCAGGTCTTCGAGATCGAGGTGTTCGTCCGCGCGCTTGGCGTTCGATTCGAGCACCGTGCGCGGCCCCGCGCCGTAGATCACCGCCGGGATGCCGCGCTCGCTGAACAGGCGCGCGTCGGTGTACAGCGGCGTGCCGCAGACGGGGATCTCCTCGCCGAACAGCTCGCTGGCGTGGCGGCGGATGGCGTCGACCAGCGGCGCGTTGCCGGGCAGCGGCTTCAGGGGATGCGCCAGCAGCAGGCGCCTCAGGTCGACCCGGATGCCCGCCCGCGTGGCCGCGGCCCGCGCGATCGTGTCGCGGATCTCCTGCTCGACGACCGCAGGATCCTCCTCGGGAATCATGCGGCGGTCCAGCTTGAGCACCACCGTGCCCGGCACGACGTTGGTGTTGGTGCCGCCCTCGATCCGGCCCACGTTGATGTACGGGTGCACGATGCCCGCCACACCCGAGCGCACCTGCTTGTAGGCCACGTTGCGGGCGTAGAGCGCATTGAGGATGGCCACGGCGCCCTGCAGCGCGTCGATAGCCGTGTCGGGCACGGCGGCGTGGCCCATGCGGCCGTGCACGGTCACCTCCATCTGCAGGCAGCCGCTGTGGGCCGTCACCACCTGGTAGCTGAAGCCGGCGGCCACCAGCAGGTCGCACTTCGCCAGGCCCTGCTCCAGCAGCCAGCCCGGCCCCAGCGTGCCGCCGAACTCCTCGTCGTAGGTGAAGTACAGCTCGACCCCTCCGCGCAGTTCCTCACGCATCGTCTCGATCGCGCGCGTGGCGAACACATAGGTCGCGAAGTCGCTCTTGCTCACCGCGGCGGCGCGGCCGTAGAGCCGGCCGTCGACGATGGCGGCGCCGTACGGATCGTGCGTCCAGCCCTCGCCGGGCGGCACGACGTCGCCGTGGGCGTTCAGGCCGATCACGCGGCCAGCGTCGCCGTAGGTGCGTCGCACGACCAGGTTGGTGAGCGACTGCAGGCCGTAGTCGCGCACGCGGTCGGCCGGCACAGCGTGCGACTCGGCGAAGAAGTCGAATTGCGACAGCAGCGCGGCGGTGCGCTCGGCGTGCGGCGCGTTGTTGCCGGGCGGCGTGTCGGTGGGCACGCGCACCAGGGCTTGCAGGAAGCGCACCTGTTCGTCGAAGTGAGCGTCGATCCAGGCGTCGAGTCGGGCGGCGGCCTGCGCGGTCATGGGGTGGGCTCCTCGGCCAGTTGGGTCAGGAAATGGAGGAAGGCCTCGACGGCCAGCTGGGTGTCGGCGGCGTTGATCGCCTCGAGCGGGTTGTGGCTGATGCCGTCGTTGTCGCCGCGCATGAACAGCATCGCCTGCGGCATCGCCTCGTGCAGCTTCATCGCGTCGTGGCCGGCGCCGCTGGGCAGGCGCAACACCGGCGTGCCGGTGGCGGCCACCGCGCGCTCCAAGCGCCGCTGCAGCACGGGGTCGCTGGGGGCCGCGCTGGCGCGCATGGTTTCCTGCAGCGTGTAAGTCAGTCCGCGGCGCCCGGCGATGGCGGCCAGTTCGGCCAGCACGTCGGCCACCAGGGCATCGCGCAGGTCGTCGCCGGGCGCCCGCAGGTCGAGGCTGAAGCGGCAGCGGCCCGGCACCACGTTGATCGAGCCGTCGGGCACGTGCATCTGGCCCACCGTGCCCACCAGCAGCGGCACCTGCGAGGCCCGCCGCTCGACGTACAGCGCGAGCTCGGCGACGCCGGTGGCCGCGTCACGGCGCTGGCCCATGGGCGTGGTGCCGGCATGGCAGGCCATGCCGTGCATCTCGCCCACGAAGCGCACGCTGCCGTTGATGGCGGTGACCACGCCCAGCGGCAGGCCGGCGCGGGACAGCACCGGCCCCTGCTCGATGTGCACCTCGATGAAGCCACGGTAGCGCGCGGGGTCGCGCCTCAACGCGGCGACGGCGGCCGGGTCGTGGCCCGCGGCGCGCATCGCCTCGTCCAGCGTGATGCCGTCGGCGTCGCGCAGCGCCAGCCACGCGGGATCGAAGCCGCCCACCAGCGCGCCCGAGCCGATGAAGGTGGCCGCGAAGCGCTGGCCCTCCTCTTCCGCGAAGCCGACGACCTCGAGGTCGAACGGCAGGCGCCGGCCCTGGCGCGCGAGCTCGCGCACGCAGGCCATGGCCACGAAGATGCCCAGGCGGCCGTCGTAGCGCCCGGCGTTGCGCACCGTGTCGTAGTGCGAGCCGGTGAGCAGGCGCGGCTCCGCCGGGTCGGTGCCGCGAAGGAGGCCCACCACGTTGCCCACGGCGTCGATGCCCACCTCGTCGAAGCCGTCGTCGCGCATCCACGCGGCCAGGTCGGCGGCGCAGGCGCGGTGCGCCTCGGTGAGGTACGTGACCGTGAGCGGCCGCGCGGCGCCCGCGGGCACGTCGGCGAGCGGCACGTCGCTGTGGCGGGCCAGCTCGTCCGAACGCGCGAGGATCGCGTCGCCGAAAGGGGTCGAAGACATCCCTCGATCCTAGTGCAATGTCGCCAGGAACTGCTGCAGCTCGGGTGTCCGCGGAGCACCGAAGATCTGCTCCGGCGGGCCGATCTCGTGGATGCGCCCGGCGTGCATGAAGACCACGCGGTCGGCCACCTTGCGCGCGAAGTTCATCTCGTGCGTGACCATCAGCAGCGTCATGCCCTCCTCGGCCAGGCTCTCCACCACCTTGAGCACCTCGCCCACCAGCTCGGGGTCGAGCGCCGACGTGATCTCGTCGCACAGCATCACGCTGGGCTGCATCGCCAGCGCGCGCGCGATGGCCACGCGCTGCTGCTGGCCACCCGAGAGCTGGTCGGGCCAGGCGTCGAACTTCTCGGCCAGGCCCACGCGCGCGAGCAGCTTGCGGGCGGTGGCGTCGTTCGCCTCGGGCTGGGCCTTCTTCACCAGGCTGGGCGCCAGCATCACGTTGCGGCCCACGCTCAGGTGCGGGAACAGGTTGAAGCCCTGGAAGATCATGCCCACGTGCTGGCGCAGCTCGCGCATGGCTTTCGCGTCGCCGTGCTTCAGCGGCTGGCCGTCGACGTGCAGCGTGCCTTCCTGGAACTCCTCCAGGCCGTTGATGCAGCGAAGCAGCGTGCTCTTGCCCGAGCCGCTCTTGCCGATGATGGCGATCACCTCGCCGCGCTTGACGTCGAGGTCGACGCCCTTGAGCACCTCGTTCGCGCCGTAGCGCTTGCGCAGCTGGCGGATGTCGACGATGGAGAAGCTGGAATCAACGGTCACGGCGCATCCTTCTCTCGAGACGCCTGCTGTACGCCGACACCGGCCAGCACAGCAGGAAATACATCAGGGCCACGCAGGCATAGACGGTGAACGGGCGGAAGGTGGCGTTGGTGATCATCGTGCCCGTCTTGGTGAGCTCGATGAAGCCGATGATGGACGCCAGCGCCGTGCCCTTGATCACCTGCACCAGGAAGCCGACGGTGGGCGCCACCGCGATGCGCAGCGCCTGGGGCGCGACGACGTGGCGCAGCTTCTCGCCGAAGCTCAGCGCGAGGCTGTCCGCCGCCTCCCACTGCCCGCGGGGGATCGCGTTGACGCAGCCGCGCCAGATCTCGGTGAGATAGGCGCTGGCGTACAGCGTCAACGCCGCGCCCGCGGCCACCCAGGGCGACACGTTGATGCCGAACAGCCCCAGCCCGAAGTAGGCCAGGAACAGCTGGATCAGCAGCGGCGTGCCCTGGAACACGTGCACGTAGGTGGACACCGCCGTCGCCACGCCGGGCCACTGCCGCAAGCGCGCGGCGAGCAGCGCGAGCCCCACGACGCTCCCGCCGACGAACGCGATCAGCGACAGCACCACCGTCCAGCGCGCGGCGAGCAACAGGTTCCACAGGATCTGCCAGACCGGGAAATCGACCATCTCACCTCCCCGCCGGCGCCACACGCCCGAAGATCCAGCGCGGCCCGACCCAGGCGAGCAGTTGCCGCAGCAGCACCGCCATCGCCAGGTAGATCCCCGCGGCCACGAAGTTGGCCTCGAACGAGCGGAAGTTGCGGCTCATGATGAGGTTGGTGTAGTAGCTCAGCTCCTGCGCCGCGATCTGGCCGCACACCGCCGAGCCCAGCATCACGATGACGATCTGGCTCACCATCGCCGGCCACACGCGGCCCAGCGACGGCGGCAGCACCACCTTGAGGAACACCTGGCCCTCGGTCATCGCGAGGCTGCGCGCGGCCTCCAGTTGGCCACGCGGCGTGCTCTCGATGCCGGCGCGCACGATCTCGGCCGCGTAGGCGCCCAGGTTGAGCGTCATCGCGATGATGGACGCCACCTCCGACGACAGCCGCAGCCCCAGGCTGGGGAGGCCGAAGAAGACGAAGAACAGCTGCACGATGAACGGCGTGTTGCGGATCAGCTCCACGTACGCGGCCGCGACCCCGCGCAGCCACGCGGGGCCGTGCGTGCGCGCCCGCGCGCAGGCCACGCCCAGCGCGAGGCCCAGCACCGAGGCCACCGCGGTGAGCCCCAGCGTGAACGCCGCGCCGCGCAGGAGCAATGGCCAGTCGACGAGGACGGCCGCGAAGTCGAGCTGGATCATGGTTCAGTTCGGCAGGTCGCCGGCGCCGCGGCCCAGCCACTTCTGGCACAGCCTGTCGATCTCGCCGCTGGCCTTGGCCGCCGCGATGATCTCGTTGACCTTCAGGCGCAGCTTGTCGTCGCCCTTGGCCACGCCGATGAAGTTGGGCGAGTCCTTGAGCAGCAGCTTGAACTCGGTGCCCAGCTGCGGGTTGCGCGCCATCAGGTTGCCGGCCACCGAGGCCCCGGTGGCGATCACCTGCACCTGGCCCGACACGAACGCCGACACGGTGGCGTTGTTGTCCTCGAAGCGCTTCACGTCGGCCGTGGGCGGAGCGATCTTGGTCAGCTCCATGTCCTCGATGGCGCCGCGCGTGACGCCCACCGACTTGCCGCCGAGGTCGGCCGCCGACTTGATGGCCAGCGACTTCGGCGCGAACACCGCCTGGAAGAACGGCGAGTAGGCGGCGGTGAAGTCGATGACCTTCTCGCGCTCCGGGTTCTTGCCCAGCGTGGAGATGACCAGGTCGGCCTTGTGCGTCTGCAGGTAGGGGATGCGGTTGGCGCTGGTCACCGGCACCAGCTCGACGGCCACGCCCAGCCTGGCCGCGATCAGCCTGGCCATGTCGACGTCCAGGCCCTGCGGGGCCATGTCGGTGCCGACGAAGCCGTAGGGCGGGAAGTCGGTGGGGATCGCGATGGCGATGGACTTCCTGGCCATCACGCCGTCGAGCGCGCTGTCGGCGAAGGCGGCCGCGGACAGGCCGGCCCCGGCGGCCAGCGCCAGGGCGATGAGGGTTCGACGTTGCAGGCTCACTCAATTCTCCTTGTGGCGCCGTTGCGGCGCGCGCGTTGCGGACGGGGACGGGGTCTCGGGGATCAGGTCGGTGAACAATCGCCGCGCGCGGCGCGGCTTCGGGGCAGGCGTGGCCGGCGGCTGCAGCGCCTGGCGCAGGGGATCGAGCGGATCGACCTGCGGCGCGGGCGCGCCGAGCGCGGCGGCCACGGCGCCGATGTGCGCGCGCATCAGCTCGGCGGCGCCGGCGGCATCGCCGTGCTCCAGCGCCGCGACGATGGCCACGTGCTCGCGGCACGACAGCTCCGCGTCGTGCGTGGACTGGAACACCGTGGCCACCAGCGTGGTGCGCGCCGTGAGGTCGCGCAGGATGTCGGCCAGCAGCGGGCCGCTGACGCAGTCGGCCAGGCACACGTGGAAGTCGCCCAGCAGGTAGCTGCGGTTGCCCGCGTCGGGGGCCTTGATCGCGGCCTGCTCCGCCTTGTAGTGCGCCTTCAGGCGCGCCAGCTTCGTCCTGGTCAGCGGCCTGGCCAGCGAGTGGAGCATGCCCGTCTCGATGGCGATGCGCGCCGAGAACGCCTCGGTGGCGTCCGCGCGCGAGGGCTGCACCACGAACCAGCCGCGCCGGCTGCTCACCTCCACCATGCCGCGCGCCGACAGCCGCGCCATCGCCTCGCGCACCAGCGTGCGGCTGACGCCGAAGACGTCGGCGAGCTCCTGTTCGCCCAGGCGCTGGCCCGGCGCGATGCGTCCCGACAGGATGGCATCGACGACGTGGCTGGCGATCTGCGGCGCGCTGGAACGCGTGGGAACGGTGGTGGTGCTCAAGATGCGCTGGTTTGGAGCCCCCGGCCCCATCGCCGTGCGGGATTGCGGGCGGCAAGGCTTGGATGCGTTGTTTGTATACAAGCCATGCAAGGGCCATGCCCGATTCCACGCCCGGCCGTCGGGCCCGTCCGCGGGCTACTTCGTGACGAAAGCCGGGAATGGGCCCGAAACCTGCCGCTTTTGCCCGGTTCGGAAGTCGCGCGTCCGGCGAGACTGGCGGACTCCCCCGCCGCCCACCCAGCACATGAACCGTCGATACGCCTACCGCGACTACGAGATCCTGGTGTCGGCCCGGCCGGCCGGCGGCCAGCCCGGCTGGCGCCCCGAGATCTGCGTCATCGCCCCGGACGACCGCTGGGAGTTCGTGCCCACGCACCACTCGCTGGTGGCCAACGACCCGGGCTGGTGCCTGGAGATCGGCCGGCTCTGCGCGGAGAGCGCGATCCAGAGCATGGATCCGGCGCGCGAACTCGCGGCCTGCACGGGCCTGCGGCACTGAAACGGTCCGAGCGCGGCGCGACCAAGACCCGGGCCGCGGCCGCGGCTGCCGCGCCACGCCCGAAATGAGCCCGTTTGTCACGGGCAGGTCCCCACCCGTCGCGTAACCTCGCAAGTTCGCCGAGTCGCACCCACGCCGCGGGCTCGCCATTTGCTGGCCCGCCCAACACGCCAAGAACGGGGACAACCGCCATGGACAACGACACACCGTGCCACCTGCGTCCGCGCCACTGGGCGCATTCGTTCGCCCGCGCGCTGGCGCGTCGCGTCGGCAGGGTCCTCGCCATCGGCCTGCTCGCCATCGGATTGCCGGCCTTGCCGGCCAGCCTGCTGTCGAACGCGACGACGCTCGTCGGCACGACGACGGTCGCGGCCACGCAGGACGGCAATCCCGCCGGGATGGCCGAGGCCTTCAAGGCGACGGCCGGCGCCAGCGGGACGGCCATCCGGATGTCCGCCTATCTTGACGCGGGCAGCAGCGCCGGCACGGTGGTGCTCGGGCTGTTCACCGACTCCAACGGGCACCCCGGCAGCCTGCTGACGCGGGGCGTGATCAGCGTGCCCGTGGCGGGCGCGTGGAACACGGTGGCCGTCTCGCCCGTCACGCTCACGTCGGGCCAGGCCTACTGGCTGGCCATCCTGGGGCCCGCCGGGGCCGGCACGGTCCAGTTCCGCGACGTCGCCGGCGCCGGGCAATCGGAGACCAGTGCGTCGTCCACCCTGTCGACGCTTCCCGCCACCTGGAGCAGCGGGACGAGCTATCCCGACGGCGCGCTGGCCATGGTCGTGTCAGCGGCCGACAGCAACAGTTCGGGCCCGCTCCTGGTGACCTCGCCATCGACGGTGTCGTTCTCCGCGGTGGCCGGCGGATCGAATCCCGCCGCGGCCGCGCTGAGCGTCACGAACGGCGGCACCGGCACGCTGTCGTTCACGTCCGCCGCGGGCGCATCGTGGCTCGCCGTGTCGCCGGGCAGCGGCACCGCGCCGGCGAGCGTGAAGCTGAGCCCGTCGATCAGCGGGCTGGCCGCCGGCACCTACACTACCCAGGTGACCATCGCCGCCGGCGCGGCGACCAGCACGATCCCGGTCACCCTCACGCTGGCCGCGCCGGCCCCCGCCCTGACGGTCTCGCCGGCCACGCTGTCGTTCGGCGCGACGGCCGGCAGCACGAATTCCTCCGCATCGCGCCGTCTCACCATCTCGAGCGCCAACGGCGCGGCGCAGGCGTTCACCGTGACCAGCAACCAATCCTGGCTCACGGCGTCCTCTTCCAGCGGCACGACGCCGGCCAGCGAGCGGATCCGTGCCTCGGCCGCGGGCCTGCCGGCGGGAACGTACATCGGCCAGCTCATGGTCACGCCCAGCGGAGCCGGCGCCTCGGCGGCGGTCTCCGTTCCCGTGACGTACACGGTCGCCTCCTCCACGCCTTCGGGGCACACCATCTCCGGCACCTTGTCGCCGGCTTCGCTGGGCGCCGGGGCGCTCGTCACCCTGAGCGGCGCCACCGCCCTCACGACCACGGCCGACGGATCGGGCAACTACGCGTTCAGCGCCGTGGCGGACGGCAGCTACTCGATCTCGCCCAGCAACGCGGGGATCGCCTTCAGCCCGTCCGCGCAGGGCGTGGTGGTCAACGGCGCCGACGTGGGCGGCGTCAACTTCACGGCCGCCAGCAACGCCACCACCCTTTTCTTCGACGATTTCAGCGGAACGTCCCTGGGCTCCGCCTGGACCGTCGTCCAGCGGCGCGGGCCTGCCATACAGGGCGAGAACGAATGCAACACGGCCGGCGCCCTGGGCGTCGCCGGCGGCATCCTGAGCATCACGACCTCCGCCACGCCGGCCACCTGCGGCGATGCCGTCACGGCGCCCAGCGTGCAGCCCTACACCTCCGGGGACATCCAGTGGACGAGCCTGAACTTCACCTACGGCTCGGTGGAGGTGCGCGCCAAGTTCCCGCCCCAGAACACGGGGACCTGGCCCGCGATCTGGCTCCTGGGCTCCAACTGCCAGGCGGCCAACCTGACCAACGGATCCGAGGCGACGGCCTACGACGGCTGCCCGGCCCAGGGAGCCTCCACCTACCGCGAGATCGACGCGGTCGAGTGCGACGGGCGCAGCTGGTGCCACATCGTCGTCGCGCAGGGCAGCGCGGGCTGGTCGAACCTGTGCTCGTTCCCGGTCGATGCGAACTGGCACGTCTTCAAGCTCACCTGGACGACCGCCGCGGTATCGATGGCGGTCGACGGCACGCCCACGGGTTGCGGCTTCGCCAACACGGGGCTGAACGGGCCGATGTTCCTGATCATGCAGACGCAGACCACCGCCGCGGGCGGCGTGGCGGGGCTTCCCAACAACGCCAACCTGCCCACGACCTTCCAGATCGACTACGTCAAGGTGACGCAGCCGTAGCGCGGGCGGCGCGGTTCAACGTGCCGCGCACCCCGGGCGATCGAACAGCGCCGCCAGCCCGCACGCCGACATGAACATGCGGCGCTCGTCGTGGCCGACGCCGTCCACCGTCAGCACGCGGTGGCGCAGCCGGTCGCCGTCGCGCGAGCGCAGCATCGCGACGTAGTTGAGTCCGCGCGCGTGGCGATCGGGGCCCTGGGCCTCGCCGGCGCAGCTGACGTCGAGCGCGGGATGGTGCGGATCGGTGTCGGCTCCGCCCAGCAGGTAGGTCACGTCGCGCTGCACGTAGCGGCGTTCCAGCGCCGCCGCGTCCTGCGTCACGTAGGGTGGCACGTCGCGCTCGAAGCCGTATTTCCAGCGATCCGCCCTGGGGCACGCGCCGGCGACGGCCACCGGGCGCTGCGGCGAGAACCACAGGTAGGACGACGGATTGGCCACCACGTAGCGCACGCCGATCCCGCGCGCCTCGAGCGCCGCGGCGCCATTGCCGACGACGGCGTAGCGCTGCACGATCTGGCCGCCACCCGAATGGCCGGCGATCACGACCTGGCGCAGGCCGGGGAAGGCCGAGGCATCGGCCAGCCGCGCAAGGATCGCATCGATGGCCGAGAACGAACTGACGGCAACGGGTGCCGTCGCGGGCAGCCCGCCCTCCCACGCGGCGCCATGCCAGCGGAGCACGTCGTCGCCGAGGCCACGGGCCCGCGCGTCGACCTCGGTGAGGAATTGCGGCACCAGCACCAGCGTGCGCGGCGCGTCGTCGCCCGCGGCAAGGGCCAGGGCGGCGCGGGCGGTGGCGAAGTAGGTCGCCGCGTTCCTGTCCACGCCATGGATCACCAGCACGACGCGCGCGGCGTCCGGTTGGGGCGCGTTCCAGTCGTCGCTGGCGTACAGCGGCAACAGGGCGCCGCTCGCCACCGCGACCCGCTGGGGGCCCACCTCGTCCACGGGCCTGCTGCCCGGGACGGGTCGACTCCACGCCGCGCCTGCAAGAAGGCACAGCGCGGCGCCGATCGTGCGGATGATTCGCCGGCCTGTCGTCATCGAGCGATCAGAAGCCGGGGATGTGAACCCCGTGTTGCCGCGCCGGCAGCATGAAAAAGGGCGACCGAAGTCGCCCTGCGCCATGGGCCGCTCCGGGCGGCCATCGCGAGATCAGTTCGTCTTGCGGCGCTTGGCCAGCGTGCCGACCAGGCACAGGCCGGCCAGCAGCAGCGCGGCGTTCGCCGGCTCGGGAACGGCCGCCGCGACGTCAAAGGAGTATTTGCCGCCACTGGCGCCGGCGGTGCGGCCCTCGACGGCGATGAAGTATTTGCCGGCTGCAAGGTGATCGACCAGCGAGTCGCCGCTTGCGCCGAAGCTGATCTGGTCGATCAGGTGGTACGACGACAGGCTGCCGCCCGCGAGGAAGGTGCCCGCGTACAACTGCAGTTCGCCGGCGTTGCCGGTGAACGCGTATTTGCTGTTGGTCGTCACGACCTGGGCCGAGGCGGTGACATCGTCGCCGACCAGCATCGTGAAATCGTAGGTGTCGGTGAAGAAGGTGCCCACGGGCTGCGCGGCCGACACGCTCCAGATGACGTCGTCGCGCGAGTAGTCCGTTCCGAAACCGACGGGGCCAATGTTCGTGACTGTCGGGGGGTGTGTGACGACCGGTGCGGCCGAGGCGGCGAAAACGGCACTGGCCAGTACCAGCGCCGTGGCGAGCGACTTCTTGTTCATGGGCTTCCCTCCTGAGGTGGTCCCGCCCGCAGGCAGGGTTGTTTTCCGATGGTCGCCCCGTGTGCACCCGGCGACCCTCGTGAAGGTCGCCCTGGATGCCGCGAAGCGCATGCCTGGCCCGCGAGGGCTGCATGGATGAGCAATTGTGGCATTGCACCATGCAGCTTTCCTATCGGCTGGCTGTCAAGAAGAGCCCCCGGCCTCCCCGAAAGTGGTGAACTTCCTGGGGGGTCCGCCCGTCACGGCTGCGCGGGTGTGACAAAAGTCATCTCTAGAAGCGGTAGTTCATGCCGCCTTCCACGCCGTTCGGATGGAAACCCACTCGCGCCACATTGCCGTCCAGGTTGCCGCCATCGAGAAGCGAGTAGTTCGCGTTGCGGTTGTTGATTACCTTCCCCGCAGTTGCATAGAGCAGCGCATTGGGCATCAGCTCGTACCAGTAGCTGACGCCATACAGCGTGGCATCCTTGTTCAGCTGCGACATGTCGTTGAGGCGCGTCCACCCCGCGCTGAACTTGCTCTTGCCGAACGGGACGATGGCGCTGAGGCCATAACCTGTCGCACTTGAAAGCGTCTTGGTGACGTCCTGGTAATTTCCGCCGGAGATCGTCCCATGGATGAAATCTCCGAATATCTGGACGACGCCAAAATCGTAGTTCGCCGCCAGCTGAAAGCCCTTCTTCCTGGCGATCGCGGTCTCCCCCGCCGTAACGAAGCTGGCGTTGTGCAGGTTCCAGGTCGAGACGGCGGCCTGGCCCTTGGAGTACGAATAGACGCCCGTCAAGTCGAAGCCTTGACCGGATTTCGAACTGATCGTCGTTGCACCCGTCACGACGTTGCCGTGGGTGTTGTTTTCCGATCCCGTGGAGTAGGTGAACTGGCCGCGAAGATTGGCGACCTGCGGAGTCGACCAGGCGATGGAGCTGTTCAACCGGGTCGGCATGGCGCCGACGACAGGCAACAAGGAAGTCAGGTTGCCATACAGCCCGTCGCCGTGCGCACTGCCGATGGCACCCATCATGAAGTACGAGCCCGCGTATTGACGGCCGATCGAGATCTGGCCGAAGCCGGCGTCGATGCCGGCCCACATCTGGCGCGAGAAGACCTGGGAGCCCGTACCGAGCGTGCCCCCCGAGGACGGCGTGCTGACGTTGGCGCCGGTTGCCGGCGTCGCATTGCCCGCCTCTCCCGTATCGAACTGCACGCCCGCTTCGGCCAGTGCGGTCACTTTCACCTGCCCGACCGTCGACGTCGCCTGCACACCCAGGCGCGAGTTCGAGAAGCCACCGGTACCCTCCAGCCGGGTCTTGGGGCCATAGCCACTGTTGGCCTGGTTGACCGACACGTCGGCAATACCGTAGAACCTGAACTGCGGCGTTCCCGGATTCTCGGGTTTCGCCGGCACAGGCGTCGATATCGCCGATTTCTCGCGATCTCGAAGCTGCTGCTGGAGCTCGGATGTGTCCGTCGGCGATTTGGGTGCTTCAGCCTGTCTTGCAAGAAGTTGCTCGATCAACTTGCGCTGGGCGGCGAGCTCCTGTTTGAGCGCTTCCACCTCGGTGTCCACGTCTGCGGAAAGCACCGGCCCTGACCCTAGCAGTACCATCGCGGCCACGGCGATCATCGTTTGGTTTCTCACGGCATGTCTCCTTCATGTATGCACAGATTTGCGAGGGGGAATCAAGCGAAGCTCTTCGATCTGCCTGGTGAGCCTCATTCGACGGATTCAGTCAGGGCGAACGACTGCCGGGCCGCCGCCGGCTTGCTCACCGAATACCTTGTTCATCGCGTACAGGGCCGCGCATGCGATGAGTGCCGGAATCCCGATCAGGGTGAACATGACCGAGAGCCCCACCCCGAGCGACACCATCCAGCCGCCCGCGGCCACGCCGACGAACGAGCCGATCCGGCCAATGCCCGATGCCCAACTGACGCCGGTCGCACGGTTGGCGGTGGGGTAGTACGCCGCGGCCAGCGCATTCACGCCCACCTGGCCGCCCGACACGCAGAAGCCGGCAGCGAAGACCGACAGCATCAGTGCCGCGATGTGCCCGGCGCTGCTTCCGATGAGTGCGGTGAACATCGCTGCCATCAAGTAGGCGATGCTCAGCACGCGCGCGGCCCGGAATCTGTCCATCAACTGGCCGATCGAGATCGCGCCGACCGTGCCGCCCGTCTGGAACATCGCGGAGACCAGGGACGCCTCGATCAGCGACAGGCCAGTGGATTTGACGAGTGTCGGCAGCCAGTTCGACAACAAGTAGATGACGAGCAGGCTCATGAAGAAGGTCAGCCAGATGAGGGCCGTTCCTCGTCGCAGGTCCGCATCGAACAGGCGGCCGACAGGCGAGCCGGTAGCCGCTGGAGGCGTCGTCCATACGACGGACGACAGGTTCTCGGCGGGAACGATCCGCTGCAAGATGCGCCGCACGCGCTCCGGGTCAGCCCCACGCATCACCAGATAGGTCGCCGACTCGGGCAGCGCGACAGTCAAGAACGGCACGAGTCCCAGCGGAAGCACCCCACCCAGTACGAGTACCTGGCGCCAACCCCATTGATTGACGATGTGGGCCGCAAGGACACCGCCCAGCCCCGAGCCGAGCGTGAGCCCGCAGAACATCGCCGTGACGAGCACTGATCGGTGCCGCCGAGGCGCGTACTCCGAGCTCAACGTGACTGACATCGGCATGGCGCCACCCAACCCTATTCCGGTCAGGAAGCGCAGCGCCGCCAGGGTGGTCCATGAGTCGGCGAGCCCGCAACACAGGGACGCCACGCCGAAGAAGGCGACGCTGGCGAGCATGATCGTCTTGCGGCCGTACCGGTCCGCGAGCGGTCCGAAGAGCAACGCTCCGATCATCAGACCTGCCAATCCCGTTCCGAACAGAGCTGACAGATGGCCCGTCGTGAGCTGCCACTCCGCGCGGAGGGCCGGCGCGATGAAGGCGATCGAGGCCGTGTCGAAGCCGTCGACGGCGACGACGCAGAAGCAGAGCAGCAGCACGTTGACCTGCATCCTCGATACCTTCTGGGCATCGATGAAGCTCTGCACGTTGATTTCGCGATGCGATGTCATGGGCCGTGCCTCGGCGCTCAGGACTGCTGGCGCGCGCCGAGGGCGAATGCGCGATTGCTTGCTCGATCGCCGACCGAGCCGACCCCAAAAATCGCCAACAGCATCCAGAACGCGAGGGCGAGCCTTGCCCTGGCCGCAACTGATCGGACCATGATGTCTCCTACTTGTGAACGCCTGTCGCGGCGCATGAGCTCGCATCCCGGCATCGCCCGCCGGGGAACTGCGACATTCACGCTTTACGTTCGTAAAGTATATTGAGTCACGGACCGATTGCAAGGGAAATCGACACGCGGTGCGGATGCAGTGCGCTGCCTCGGCTCGGCGTCAGCGCGCACGGAACGATCAACTGGACCTGGAAGCGGGCTCCCCCTGTCCGTTCGCCGGGATCGGAGCCGCAGCTTGAAGCCACCGGTCGTGCCGATGCCCTGCACGCGCGGCGGCGGGAACATCAGGATGAAGGCGTCCTGGATTGCGCCGAACTTCTGGTTCAGCTGCTGTGCGATCGCGGCCGCCGACAACGAGGCGCCGGAATGGATGAGGTACTAGGCGACGAGGCCGAGCGTGTGGCCCATGAGTACCTGCTTGGCCTTCATGTAGGCCGCGTTCTCGTCGTGAAGCGAGGAGATCAGCGGAACCCGCTCGACGATGCGAAGGCCGTAGTCCGCGATGCCGTCGTACTTCTGCCGGTTGTTCGTCATGAGGCGCATGGCGCGCACGCCGAGGTCGCGCAACATCTGCGCGCCGACGGCGTAGTCGCGACTGTCGACAGGGAGACCGAGCCGGACGTTGGCTTCGACGGTGTCCGCGCCTTCGTCCTGGAGCGCATAGGCACGCAGCTTGTCCAGGAGGCCGATGCCGCGCCCTTCGTGGCCGCGCAGGTAGACGACGACGCCGCGGCCCTCCGCCGCGACGCGCCGCATGGCGTCATCCAGCTGGGGCTTGCAGTCGCAGCGCATGGAGCCGAAGACCTCGCTGGTCATGCACTCCGAGTGCACTCGCACGAGCACGTCGCGTCCGTCGGCCACGTCGCCCATCACCAGGGCCAGCTGTTCGCGTCCGGTGACGAGCTCGCGGTAGCCATGCAGCGTGAACACGCCGAAGGGTGTCGGCATGCGGACGCTGGACACCCTTTCGACGATGCGTTCGGTGCGCCGGCGGTAGGCGATGAGGTCCTTGATCGTGATCAACGGCAGGCCGTGCTGGCGGGCGAAGCGCTCGAGCTCGGGACGGCGCGCCATCGTTCCGTCGTCATTCACGATCTCCACCAGCGCGCCGCCGGGGCGCAGTCCGGCAAGGCGCGTGAGGTCGACGGCCGCCTCCGTGTGCCCGGCCCTGGCCAGCACCCCTCCCGGAACCGCGCGCAGCGGAAAGACATGCCCCGGCCTGTTGAAATCACCCGAGGCGACCTGCGGGTCGACGAGCGCGCGCAGCGTCGCGGCGCGATCGGACGCCGAGATGCCGGTGGACGTGCCGTGCCGGTAGTCCACCGTCACGGTGTAGGCCGTCGACATGGAGTCGGTGTTGCGGGAGACCATGAGCGGCAGATTGAGGTGATCCAGCCGCTCGCCGGGCAGGCCCGCGCAGATGACGCCGCTGCTGTAGCGGACCATGAAGGCGAGCCGCTCCTGCGTCGCGTGCTCCGCCGCCAGGATGAGGTCGCCCTCGTTCTCTCGATCCTCGTCGTCCACGACGACAACCATGGAGCCTTTCGCCATCGCGGCCAGGGCGTCTTCGATGCGGTCTGCCTTCATTCGCGGTCTCCTGAGCTTGTTCGGAATGCGTGGGCGCTTGCGGTTGCATGCGTCCCATCACGGTCGACGAACTCTATGGGCGCGACCGTCGCACGACTAGCCGGCCGGGCTGGATTTCAGTCGTCCGCGGCATCGATCAATCGCAACGGCCGCGTCGCGCGAACCACCATTGCATCCATGCGCGGACGAGTGAAATCCAGAAGCGGCAACTACTCGCCGCGGCGACCGATTCCTACTATCGAATCACCGATGCGCTGCGGAGATCGCCCTCGCATCAGGTCGTTCAACCACTGCAAATCAACACCATGAAACTGCTTCACATCGACTCCAGCATCCTGGGCGAAGGCTCGGTGAGCCGCCAACTGACGGCCAAGCTCGTCGCCGCCGCGCGTTCCAAGCATCGCGACGTCCAGGTGACCTATCGCGACCTCGTCGCTCAACCGGTCGGTCACTTGACGGGCCTGCACCTGGCCGCGGCACAAGGCGTCAAGCCCGAGTCCTCGGCCCTGCAGCAAGACGTCAACGCCGGCTTGAGCGACCTCGAGTCGTTCCTCGCGGCGGACGTCGTCATCGTCGGCGCACCGATGTACAACTTCACGATCTCCAGCCAGCTCAAGGCATGGATCGACCGCATCGCCGTGGCCGGCAAGACGTTCCGCTACACCGAGAAGGGGCCGGAAGGCCTGGCGGGCGGCAAGAAGGTCTTCATCGTCTCGTCTCGCGGCGGCTTCTACAGCCAAGGCACGCCGACGGCCTTCCTGGATCACCAGGAGACGTACCTGACGAACCTGTTCGGCTTCCTCGGCGTCACCGACATCGAGTTCGTGCGCGCGGAAGGCCTGGCCGCCGGCGACGACAACCGCGCCAAGGGCCTGAACGGCGCCAACGGCACGATCTCGGCCGCGTTCGCCTGAGCTCGAACGACATCCGGCCCCGACGGGGCGCTCGACTTATTGGAGGCTGACGGGTTCGCGAGCGCTCGTGGTCGCGACGAGGCCCGTGGCAACGATCCTCGCCTTCGCGAACTCGATGAAGGCGCTGACGGCACGCGGAAGCTGGCGCCGGCTCAGGTAGACCAGGTAGATGTCCAGGCCTTTCACGTCATGGCCCGGCAGCACTTCGACCAACTGGCCGCTGCGCAGGTACGAGGCCGTCATCATTTCGGGCAGCAGCACGATGCCGAGCCCCGCCACCGATGCCTTCAGGAGGACGTGCGCCGCATTGGCGTAGAAGCGTCCCGTCACCTGCACTTCAGTCGGGCCCTCGGGGCCTTCCAGGCGCCAGACGGTTCGGCCGGTGGCCGGTTGCGCGGCCAGGCAATCGTGCAGTGGGAGTTCGTCGACCGACGCCGGCGTTCCGCGCGCGGCCAGGTAGGACGGGCTCGCGACCAGGAACGCACGGTTGCTGCCGATGCGGCGCGCCACGAGCGTGGGTTCGGATACCTTGCCGGCGCGAAGCGCCACATCGATCCCCTCGGCGACCAGGTCGGCACGCGCGTCGTTGAGCACGAATTCGAGGCGGACCTTCGGATGAGCCTCGAGGAACTCGGTCACCCACTCCATCTGAAACCAGTTGAAGAAGTCGGCGGCCGCCGCGACCCGAACCTTGCCGCTGGGCGTCTGGCTGCCGTCGGCGAGCTCGGCCGCCGCCGCGGACAGCGCTTCCACCTCGCGGGCGCAGCGGGCGTAGAACCCCTCTCCCGCATCGGTCAGCGTCAGCTTGCGCGTCGATCGATGGAGGAGGCGCAACCCCAACTGTTCTTCCAACTGCTGGATCCGCCGGCTCGCCGTGTTGGACGGCATGCCGGCACGCCTGGCAGCCTCCGCGAAGCTTCCGGCCTCGACGACTTGCACGAACAAGGCCACATCGTTCAGATCGACCATGTGCTTCCTCTTTGCAACGGTGCCCTGCCCCGGAGAGCGAGCCTGCGCCGGCCGAATCGACCGCATTGAACAAGCTCACGGCACGTCTTCAGGAGACTCGCGCTCGTGAGCGAAATGATCCTACACGCAATATCGCGGACGCGATCACCGGGAAGGCTTCTCGACGAGCCTGCCGCGTCAGTGCAAGCGCGCGACCTCGACATGGCGCACGACTCGCGGCGCCGCGTATTCCCGGCCCAGCATCGCTCGAGCAAAGAAATAGTTGCTGCGGCCGCGATCGCTGAGTGCATCGATCTGGACGTGTCCGCCCTCATCGCACGGGAAGACCAGGCCTCGGCCTTCGTTGAAGAGGGATGCGAACCGGACCTCGAAAGGTGAGGAAGAAGCGGCAGGTGCGGTGGCCATGTTCATCTCCTGGGTTGTCGTGAATCCAGTCTAGGCGGCGCACTCAGCCGATCCAGACCCGCGGCGGTAACGCACCGTTGCCGGGACCGCAACGATCGGAGTCCCGTCGCGCACGAGGACCTCATATCCGGGAGGCTGCGCACAAGGGCTTCTTTGCTCCGGCAGCAAAGGCGTGTTCCGGGACGAGTAGTACTCGCCGCGAGCCTGGGGGCCTAGAGTGGGCTCACCTTGGCGCACATCGGCGCCCACCTGCCACCAGGCGCTCGAAGTCCGCTCGCGGGACTGCGGCCACAAGTGGCGCCGCGATACCCGCTCACCACTGTCAAAGGAAGAATCGCCATGTCAAACGAACTGAGTCTCGACATCGACCGCAGTCCCCTTCCCACGCGCCCGCCGCGTCCGATCGTGCTGCGAGCCCAAGGGCGGCAGCACGGCTCCATCCGCCGAGTCGTCAGCCCCTCGGACCTCGGCGAGCTCATCAAGCCGTTCGTCTTCCTCGACTACTTCGAGTTCGAACCCACGCCGCATGACCTCTTCGGCATGCACCCGCACTCGGGCATTGCCACGATCACGTGGCTCCTCGAAGGCGGCATCCGCTACGAGGACACCACCGGCAAGAGCGGTCGGCTTCCGGTGGGCGGCGTCGAATGGATGCGCGCCGGCAGCGGCGTCTGGCATGACGGCTCGATGGCCGAAGGCGATCACCTGCGCGGCCTGCAGCTCTGGATCGCGCTGCCGGCCGAACTTGAGCTCGCCCCGGCCGAGAGCCAGTACATGGCACCTTCCGAGATCCCCGCGGTCGGCCCGGCCCGGCTCGCGTTCGGAGCCTACGAGGGCGTGACGAGCCCGACCCCTTCCCCCGCCGGCATGAACTACCTGTCCGTCAACTTGAAGAAGGGCGAGACGTGGACATACACGCCGCCGCGGGGACACGACGTCGGCTGGCTCTACGTCCACGAAGGGGCCGTGCAGGCCGCGGGCGAGTCGCTTTCGGCCGAACTGGCGGTCTTCGAGGAAAGCGAAGGCGCGATCCGGGTCACCGCATCGACCGACGCGGGCTTCGTCCTCGGCAGCGCGCGCAAGCATCCGCACGAGCTGGTACTGGGCCGCTACTCGGTGCACACCTCGCGCGAGGCCTTGACGGCCGGCGAGACGGGGATCGCCGAGATCGGTGCCCTCCTCCGGCGCGCCGGGCGCATCTAGGGCCTGCAGCAGGTCCGTCTCCAGCTCCGCGCCCCTTCGGTTTCACCGGCGGCAGGGCCCGCTTGCGCCGGTCACGACAGCTTGTCGAAGAAGAGATAGACGGCGGCGATCTTGCCTTCCCGGGCAACGATGAAGTCCGTCCCCGCGTATTCCGGAGGCTTGCCGGGACTGCCTGACACCCAAACCACGCGGCCCCCGTCACCGACCTCCTCGGGCGGCGAGAGCGGCTGGTATTGGAAGTCCGGATGGGTGGCCTTGATCACGCCCGCAATACGGTCGATCTCGTCGCGGCCGCGGAAGCTGCCCCCCATGGGGTCGTGGAACACGGCATCTTCGAGGAAGAGCTCGTCGATCGCCGCGCGCCGACGCGCCGGGTCGGTCTCGCCGAAGACGTCGCTGAGGTTGCGAAGCAACAGGGTCGAAATGGTGTTGGACATGGTTGATCTCCTTCAGTCCTTGCTGAAAGCCCGGGCTGCTTCTGCCGTGTCGAGCGCCTCGCGCAGCAGCTTGATGCGGCCGCCTTCGGCGATCAACACACCCGCATAGGTCTGCTTGTAGATCTTGCCGGTATCGGGGACGAGTGCTTCGACCGAGTATTCGGCGAAGACCTTGTCGGGCGTCTCGATCCAGACCTGGGTGTTCTTGAACCGGAAGTCGGGGATCCTCCTCAGAATTCCCTGCACCAGTCCACGGATCGCTTCCCTGCCCTGGGCCCTCGCCTTGACGGTCGGAAGTTCGACGACGCCGTCGTCCGCAAACAGCGCTGCGGCCTTGTCCGGATTCTGGATGTTGTCGTGGTACGCGCGAAGGAGTTGGATCGCGGTGGTCTTGCTGGTGGTATCGGTCATGGTCTTTCTCCGTGTTGATGGGTGCCTGGGCGCCACGACCGCTCAGACCTGCGCGACGCCGCCGTCGACGAACAGCTCGGCGCCGTTGACGAAGCTGGAGTCGTTCGACGCCAGGAAGACGACGGCCTTGCCGACTTCCGCCGGCTCGCCCACGCGGCCCATCGGCACGAGCGAGGCGAGGTAGGCGAGGAGCCCGTCCTGCTGTTCCTTGTTGTCGCCCGCAAGTTCGACCAGGCCGGTCGTGCGGATCGGGCCCGGGCTCACGACATTGACACGGATCCGACGATCCTTCAGGTCGAGTACCCAGTTGCGCGCGAAGTTGCGCACGGCGGCCTTGGTGGCGCTGTAGACGCTGAACGCCGGCGTGCCCGTGCTGCCCGCGGTCGAGCCCGTGAGGATGATCGATGCACCGTCCACCAGGAGCGGCAGCGCCTTTTGCACCGTGAACAGGACGGCCTTGACATTGCGGTTGAACGTCTCGTCGAAATGTTCTTCCGTGATGGCGCCAAGCGGAACCATGGTGCCGCCGCCGGCGTTCGCGAACAACACGTCGAGGTGGCCGGCTTGCTGCTTGATCTGCGCGAAAAGCGCGTCCAGCTCGGCCATCTTCGTCGCGTCGCTGCGGACACCGCGGCCACGCGGGCCAATGGCCTTCACCGCCGCGTCCAGTTCCGCCTGGCGGCGGCCCGTGATGTACACCGTGGCGCCCTCCTCGGCCAGGGCGCGCGCCGATGCCAGACCGATGCCGCTCGTGCCGCCCGTCACCAGTGCTACCTTGCCTTCGAGTCGATTGGTCATTTGTTTCTCCAGTGGTTGAAAGAGTTGGTGCAGTGAATGTAGGGAGACGAGGCGCTCGGATAAAGACGCTGTCGGCTGCAACTCAATTCAGGCTGGTGAACAATCGGCCCGCTGTTTCCCTTTTCCAGAACCGGAGCACCGGATGGATCAACTGACTGCGATGAGGGTGTTTGTCCGGATCGCCGACTCGGGAGCCTTCTCGAAGGCCGCCGACTCCCTGAACATCCCCCGCCCCACGGTGACGAAGCTCGTTCAAGACCTGGAAAGCCACCTGCGCGTGAAGCTGTTTCAGCGCACGACGCGTCGGGTGCATGTCACCGCGGAAGGCGAGGCTTACTACGAGCGCGCGGTCAGGCTGCTGGGCGAGCTCGAGGACATGGATGCGCAGTTCGCAGGGGTTCGGAGCAACCCGAAGGGACGGCTTCGGGTCGACATCGGGTCGTCGCTCGCAAACCTCATCCTCATTCCGGCCCTTCACGATTTCCGCCTGCTATACCCGGACATCCAGCTGCAACTGGGCGTCAGCGACCGGCATGTCGACCTCGTTGGCGACGCAGTGGACTGCGTGATTCGCGGTGGCGACCTCGCCGATACGTCGCTGGTTGCCAAGCGCATCGCCGAACTGGACTACGTCACGTGCGCCAGCGCCGACTACCTCGCGGCGAACGGCACACCGGCCCATCCGGAAGATCTGCTCGCGCGGCATTCCTTCGTGGGCTATTTCTCGTCGCTGACGGGGCGAGTATTCCCGCTGCACTTCGTTCGGGACGGCGAGCAACTGGACGTGGATCTCCGCGCGACCAAGGGCGCCGCTGTCAACGAGAGCACCGCTCATCTGACCGCCCTGCTCAGCGGGCTGGGGATCGGACAGACGTTTGCGTTCATGGCCAACCCGCACATCGCAGCGGGTCGCCTGGTACCGGTGTTGACGGCGTGGACCCAGCCGCGCCACCCTCTTCATGTCGTCTATCCTCAAAACCGTCATGCGGGAGCTCGCCTTCGGGTCTTCATCGACTGGGTGACGGACGTCTTTGCGGCCTACGACGACAGGCGTGGAGCCCGAGCAAAGTGACTGCAACACCTGTTCCGCGGGTTGCGACGGCCCACGGGCGGAAGGCAGCAGGAGTCGAACCTACCTGGGAGCGACTGACGCCCCCACCCGGGTTTGAAGCCCGGACGCACCACCGGATGCGTTTGCCTTCCTGAAACCGAGACGTCGCGGACGCGACGGCGTTGATTGTCGTGCGCGTCCTCCGCGTCAGTCGGCGTGCGGCCAGCCCGGCTCGCCAACCACGACGTGGGCCTCGCGCACGCGCCGCGTGTAGCCCGCGCGGTCGAAGAACTCGAGCAGCTGGACGGCGCGCTTGCGGCCGAGGCCGGCCGCGTCGCGGAGGTCGGCGGCGCGCACCCCGGCATGGCCGCCTCGGGCATCGAGCTCGGCGACAAGGCGCGCCAGCGCCAGCACGTGCGACGGCGCGACGAACAGATCCTTCACGCTCTGGAACAGGCGACCCTGGCGCGCCAGCTTGCGCAGCAGCGTGCGCACGTCGTCCTCCGGCGCGGCCGCGCGCGCGGCCAGTTCGCGCACCCAGGGTGGGTCGATGCCGCCTTCGTCGATCCAGGGCAGCAGGCGCGCGACCAGCGTCTCTTCGGACGCCGTGAGCGTCACGGCGTGGCCGGGCAGGTGCAGCCAGGCGCCACCAGCTTGCAGGCGGCCATCGTGCAGCAGTGCGTCGAGCAGCGCGCGCCAGAGCGTGTCGCGACCGGTCGCGGGCGTGCGGCCCGGCATCGTCATGCGCCGCAACCGGGCTGCATTGACGCCCGGCTCGTCGGGATGGGCCGCGTGGAATCGGGCCAGGGCCGCGACGACCTCGTCGCCGACGGCCCGCCACGCCGCATCGGCGACGAGCAGCGCACCATGCGGCCCGTCGGCCAGCACGCGCACGTCGGCGTCCGGCGGCGGCACACGATCCTCGGGCAGGCCCAGAAGCCATGCGAGATGCGATCGCGCGATGCCTGCGGGCGCGTTGGCGACGACGCCGGTCAACCCACCGCCGTTCCTCGCGGCTTCGAGGGCGGCCAGCCACGCGAGCCGTTCGGGACTGCGGCGTCGGCGCTCAAGTCCGAGCGGATCGATCACGACACCACCACCGATCGTCCGGTTCGCCTGCGCGTTGCGCACGATGAAGCGATCGCCCGCGAGCGCGAAGACCGGCTGCTCGAACACGAGCTGCGCCAGCGCTTGCGTGCCGGCTTGCAGGCGATCGCCCTCGAGCGGCGCGACATGCGCGACGTGGTGCGCCGTGCCCAGGTGGACGTGCACGGTCGCCCAGGTCGCGAGCACCGGCGCGCCGGGCAGCAGCTGCAGCCGCGTGTCGAGGCGCGGGCTGGCGCGCAGCGCGCGCGCGTCGGCGATCCAGTCGCCGCGGGCGATGGCCGAGGCCTCGATGCCGACGAGGTTCAACGCGCAGCGCTGGTGCGCGACGCCACGTTCGCTCGCACGGTTCTGCGCATGGATGCTGCGCACGCGCACGTCCTGGCCGCTGGCGGAATGGCACAGCGTGTCGCCCACGTTCACCGCGCCGCCATGCACGCTGCCGGTGACGATCGTCCCGTGCCCGGGCAGGCTGAATACGCGGTCGACGGCGAGACGGAACAGGCCGTCGAGGTCGCGTCGCGGCTGGCGACCGGCAGCAGCCTCGAGATGCCGCTTCAACGCCGCGACGCCGGGATCGTCGTCGCGGCTTGCGGCCGTCTCGAACACCGGCGCAGCGGACAGCGCCGACCCCTGCAACGCCAGCGCCAGCTCCGCGCACACCTCGGCGATGCGCGCCGGCGAGACGCGATCGACCTTGCTCAAGGCGACGGTGCCTTCGCGCACGCCGAGCAGTTGCAGGATGTCGACGTGCTCGCGCGTCTGCGGCATCACGCCGTCGTCCGCGGCCACGACCAGCAGCGCGTGGTCGATCCCGGTGGCACCCGCGACCATCGTGTGCACGAAGCGCTCGTGGCCCGGCACGTCGACGAAGCCCAGCACATCGTCGCCCGGCAACGGCGCGTAGGCATAACCCAGCTCGATCGTGATGCCGCGCGCCTTCTCCTCCTTGAGCCGGTCGGTGTCGACGCCCGTCAGCGCGCGCACCAGCGTCGTCTTGCCATGGTCGATATGGCCGGCGGTGCCGACGATCATGAGGCGAGGGCCAGTGCCAGCGACGCGAGCTGCGCCGCGAAGGCGGGCTCGTCGCCCTCTTCCAGGCAGCGCAGGTCGAGCCACAGCGCACCGTCGGCGACACGCCCGATCACGGGTCGCTCGAGCCCGCGCAGCGCCTGTTCGAGCCGCGCGAGTTCGCGGCCGGCGCGGCGTGCGGTCGAAGGTTGCAGGCGCAGGCCGAAGCTGGGCAGCAGGTCGACGGGCAACGCGCCGCTGCCGATCTGGCTGGACATGGCCACCGCGTCCACCGCGAAGCCCGCGCCGGCCGCGGCTCGCACCGCGTCGCGCAGCCGCCCGGCCTGCACGCGGATGCCCTGCTGCGGCCGCGTGAGCAGGCGCAGTGTCGGCAGGCGCTCGGCGAGCCGCTCGGGCGCGCGATACAGCGCGAGCACCGGCTCCAACGCCGCGAGCGTCAGCTTGCCCACGCGCAGCGCGCGCTTGAGCGGGTTCTTCTTGATCTTCGCGATCAGGTCCTTGCGACCGACGATCATCCCGGCCTGCGGACCGCCCAGCAGCTTGTCGCCGCTGAAGCTGACGATGTCGGCGCCGGCCGAGACGATGTCGCGCACCGTCGGCTCCCGCGGCAGGCCCCAGTCGGCGAGGTCGACCAGCGTGCCGCTGCCGAGATCGACCGCGAGCGGCACGCCGCGCTCGTGCGCGATGCGCGCCACCTCCGGCTCGGCGACGCTTGCCGTGAAGCCGGTGACCGCGTAGTTGCTGCAATGCACCTTCATCAGCAGCCCGGTGCGCGGGCCGATGGCGGCCTCGTAGTCGCGGGCATGAGTGCGGTTGGTCGTTCCGACCTCGACGAGGCGCGCGCCGGCGCGACCCATGATGTCGGGGATGCGGAAGGCCCCGCCGATCTCGACCAGCTCACCGCGCGAGACGACGACCTCCTTGCGCGCCGCCAGCGAGTTCAGCGTCAGCAGCACGGCCGCGGCGTTGTTGTTGACGACGGTGGCGGCCTCGGCGCCGGTGAGCTCGCGCAGCAGGCCGGAAACGAGGTCGTCGCGATCGCCGCGGCCGCCGGTCTCGAGGTCGTATTCGAGGTTGGCCGGCGCGATGAGTGCACGCACGACGGCCTGCACGGCCTCGTCGGGCAACTGCGCGCGGCCCAGGTTGGTGTGCAGCACGGTGCCCGTGAGGTTGAAGACGCTGCGCAGGCGCGGCGCGCTGCGGGCGCGGATCGCGGCCTCGACGCGGCGCGCGATCGTGGGCGGATCGAGGTCCGCGTGCGGCACGTCGATGCCGGCGCGGATTGCCTCGCGCAATCGCTCGAGCTCCGCGCGCACGGCGCCTGTCACCTGCGTCGCGCCGTGCAGCCGCAATGCAGGCGCGAGTTCGTCGGCCGCCAGCAGCTTGTCGACCGCGGGCAGGCGTTGCATCAGAGCGTGGTTCGCCGGTGCGGTCGCGCTCATGGGCCTGACTCCGGCTCGTCATGAGGCGCGGCCAGCGACAGCCACGGGTTCTCGCTGGCGCGGGCGAACGGCGTGTCGGCCATCAGCAGGTCGAGCATCAGGCTGGCGAGGTCGTCGGCCAGCGGTTCGGCGAACGGATCCTTCTCCTGGTCGGCCTGCTTGCGGTAGGTGTGGCACTCGTCGCAGGTCTCGGCGAGCACGGCGCGCGCGCCTTCCTCCGGGCTTTCCTCGATACCCTGGTAGCGCACGCCCTTCGTCGACTCGCAATGGCTGCACTTCACGCGCACGAGATGCCATTCGGTGGCACACAGCGCGCAATGCAGGTAGCGGTGTCCACCGGCCTGGCCGCCGATGCGCAGCACGCTGGCGACAGGCAGGCTGCCGCAGACGGGGCAGATGGTGGCCGGGTCGACGTAGGCGATGCGCTTCGTGTCGAGCCGGCTCGCGGCGTCGGCGAAGGCGACCTGCAGCGCCGCCATCACGACGGGCCGCGCGGCCTGCCATCGCGGGGCGACGTCGCCGGCGATCGCGTCGAGCGCGAGGGCGTCGAGGCAGTCGTCGTCCAGCTCGCCAAGCATCGCGGCGACCTGCAGCGATGCGGGAGGCGACGACGCGTCGTCGCGGATCGCGGCGAGCAGCGGGCGCAGCGCCTGCCGCCACGCCGGGTCGATGGATTCGCGCGCGGGCAGCACCGGCATGCCGTGCTCGAGTGCGCGGGCAATCGTCGGCTCGTCGGGGGCGACGGTACGGATGTCGACCGAGGCGCGAGCCTGGACATCGACGAGGCGCGCGACGAAGCCCAGGTAGTCGCCGATCGGATTGCCCGGCGCGAGCTGGCGCAGCCGCGCCGCGCGCTCGGCGAACAGCGCCGGCGGCTGCGGCAGGCGCACGCGCGGGAATTCGATGCGGTCGAGCGCCTCGATCTCACCCCGTTGAAGAATGCGTTGCACGGAAGCTTTTTACCTGAAATGAGCGGTGCCTGCCCGGGGCGAGGCGTGGCGCCGCGCGGGCCGGATCAGTGGCGATGGTCGCCGATCATCTTGCGGTACCAGGCGCGGTGGTGCTGCCAGGCCCACGCGCGCGACACCTTGCCGCGCACCATCGCGTGGATGCTCCCGCTCACCCAGATCGCCGCATAGACGTGCGCGACGATGAGGCCGATGCAGCAGATCGCCGCGATCGCGTGCAGCAGCGTCGCCACGCGGATCAGCAGGATGGGCGGCGTCCACCACGCGCGCCACATGACGAGCCCGGTGAGCAGCAGCACGAGGATGCCGGCAACCAGGCACCAGAAGAGTACTTTCTGGCCACCGTTGTTCCTCTCCTGCTCGGGCATGTGGCTGTCGTCGCCGCTGGCGACCATGTCGGGAACGCGCTTGAGCCATTCCACGTCACGCCGCTCGATCAGATTGTGCCGCCAGAAGCGCGCGACGAGCAGCGCGAAGGCGACGAACAGCACGAGCCCGATGTACGGGTGCAGGATGCGCGTCCACGGGCCGCCGCCGAACAGGTCGGTGAGAAAGAAGAACGCGGGATGGAAGAACGCCAGGCCCGACAGCGCGAGCAGCACGAAGCAGATGGCGACCGTCCAGTGGTTGACGCGCTCGGAGGCGGTGTAGCGCGGGATCTCGTCGCGGGGGTTCATCGCGTGTCCTCCCTCGCATCGACATCGTCGTCGGCGACGGCATCCTCGGCTTCCGGCTCGACCTCGATCGGCCCCTTGACGATGTAGTGGAAGAAGCTGCCGATCACCGCGGCGCCGAGCGCCAGCGTGGCGAGCGGCTTGGCCACCCCCTTCCACAGGCTGACGAGCGGGCTGATGCGCGGCGCGTCGGGCAGGTCGGCGTAGAGCGAGGGCTGGTCGGCGTGGTGCAGCACGTACATCACGTGCGTGCCGCCGACGCCGGCTGGGTCGTACAGCCCGGCCTTGTCGAAGCCGCGTTCCTTCAGGTCGACGATGCGATCCTCCGCCTGGTCCTTCATCGCCTCCTTGGTGCCGAACATGATCGCGCCGGTCGGGCAGGTCTTCACGCAGGCGGGCTCGAGCCCGACGGCGACGCGGTCCGAGCACAGCGTGCACTTGTAGGCCTTGTGGTCCTTCTTCGAGATGCGCGGCACGTCGAACGGGCAGCCGGTGACGCAGTAGCCGCAGCCGATGCAGTTCTCCTCGTGGAAGTCGACGATGCCGTTGGTGTACTGCACGATCGCGCCCGGCGACGGGCAGGCCTTCAGGCAGCCCGGGTCTTCGCAGTGCATGCAGCCGTCCTTGCGGATCAGCCACTCGAGGTTGCCGCTGCCCGGGTTCTCGTACTCGGTGAAGCGCATCACCGTCCAGGCGTTCTCCGTCAGGTCGAGCGGGTTGTCGTAGACGCCGACGTTCTCGCCCGGCTCCTGGCGCAGGTCGTTCCACTCCATGCACGCCGTCTGGCAGGCCTTGCAGCCGATGCACTTGGTGACGTCGATCAGCTTGGCGACCTCGCCCGAAGCCGGCGTGCGGGCTTCGGGCGAAGGCAGCGTCGTGGCCGATCGGCGACGGATATCGAGGGATTGAAGCGACATGGGCGGACCTCAGGCTTTCTCGACCTTGACCAGGAAGGTCTTGAACTCGGGCGTGTTGGTGTTGCCGTCGCCGACGAAGGGCGTGAGCGTGTTGGCGAGGAAGCCCGGCTTGGTCTGGCCCTTGAAGCCCCAGTGGATCGGGATCCCGACGTGGTGGATGACCTTGCCGGCGACGGTCATCGCCTTGATCCGCTTGGTGACGACCGCGCGCGCCTTGATGTAGCCGCGCTTGGACGACACCTTGATCATGTCGCCCGCCTTCACGCCCACGCTCGCGGCCAGTTCCTCCCCGATCTCGACGATCTGCTCGGGCTGGATGATCGCGTTCAGGAGCGCGTGCTTCGTCCAGTAGTGGAAGTGCTCGGTCAGCCGGTAGGTCGTGCCCACGTGCGGGAAGTCCGCGGCCTTGCCGAAGGTGTCCCAGACCGCCGGGAACACGCGCGCCGCGGGCGAGCTCGTCGCCTTCGGATTGTTCGGGTGCAGCGGGTTGTGGCCGATCGGGGTGTCGAAGGGTTCGTAGTGTTCCGGGAACGGGCCCTCGGCCAGGCCCTTCTTCGCGAAGAAGCGCGCGACGCCCTCCGGGTTCATGATGAACGGGCCCGCGCCGCTGTCGGGGCCGAGCGTCGGGCCGATGTCGGGCACGTCGGGGCCGGCCCAGGCGGTGCCCGTCCAACCGATGAGCTTGCGGCCCGGATCGTAGGGCTTGCCGGCCGGGTCGCAGGAGGCGCGGTTGTAGAGCACGCGCCGGTTCGCCGGCCAGGCCCAGGCCCAGTTCAGCGTGTTACCGATGCCGGTCGGATCCGCGTTGTCGCGCCGGCCCATCTGGTTGCCGGCCTGCGTCCAGGCGCCGGCGAAGATCCAGCAACCGCTCATCGTGCTGCCGTCGTCGCGCAGCTCGCCGAAGGCCGCGAGCTGCTCGCCGGCCTTGCGCGTGATCTTGGTCGCATCGGCCGGGTCGGCGAGGTCGGACAGCGCGCGGCCGTTGTATTCCTTGGCGATCTCCTCGGGCGTGGGCTCGTCCGGATTCGCGTAGGGCCACCACAGCTTCTGGATCGGGTCGGGGTACTTGCCGCCTTCCTTGGCATAGAGGCCGCGCAACCGCGTGAACAGCTCCGCCATGATGCGGATGTCGGTGCGCGCCTCGCCGGGCGGCTCCGCGGCCTTCCAGTGCCACTGCAGCACGCGCGAGGAGCTGACGACCGAGCCTTCCTCCTCGGCAAAGCATGTCGTCGGCAACCGGAAGACCTCGGTCTGGATCTGCTTGGAGTCGACATCGTTGTGCTCGCCGTAGTTCTTCCAGAACTCCGAGGTCTCGGTCGCGAGCGGATCCATGACGACGAGGAACTTCAGCTTCGCGAGGCCGGCGCGGACGCGATCCTTGTTCGCGAGCGCCGCGAGCGGGTTGAAACCCTGCGCGATGTAGCCGTTGACCTTGCCCTCGTTCATCAACTCGAAGACCTGGAGCATGTCGTACTCCTTGTCGAGCTTGGGCAGGAACTCGTAGCCCCAGTCGTTGTCCTTCGTCGCGTTCGGGCCATACCACGCCTTCATCAGGCTCACGTGGAATTTCGGATAGTTCTGCCAGTAGCTCATCTGCCCCGGCCGCAGCGGCTTCTGCGTGCGGGTCGTGATGTACTTCGTGTAGTCCTGCTCCGCCTCGGTGGGCATCGTGAGATAGCCGGGCAGGCTCGCCGAAAGCAGGCCCAGATCGGTCAGGCCCTGGATGTTCGAGTGCCCGCGCAGCGCGTTCATGCCGCCGCCGGCGATGCCGATGTTGCCCAGCAGCAGTTGAACCATCGCGCCGGTGCGCAGCATCTGCGCGCCGATGGAGTGCTGCGTCCACCCGAGCGCGTACATGATGGTCGCGGCGCGGCCGGGCACGGCGGTCGACGCAAGCTTCTCGCACACGTGCAGGAACTTCGCCTTGGGCGTGCCGCAGATCGTCTCGACCATCTCCGGCGTGTAGCGGCTGTAGTGCGCCTTCAGCAGCTGGTAGACGCAGCGCGGGTGCGCGAGCGTCGGGTCGGTCTTGACGTAGCCGTCGTCGCCGAGCTGGTAGTCCCACGTGGCCCTGTCGTACTTGCGATGCGCGGCGTCGTAGCCCGAGTAGAGGCCGTCCTCGAATGCGAAGTCCTCCCGTACGAGGAAGCTCATGTCGGTGTAGTGGAGGACGTACTCGCGGTGGATCTTGTCGTTGCTGACCAGGTAGTTGATCACGCCGCCGAGGAAGGCGATGTCGCTCCCCGAGCGGATCGGCGCGTAGAAGTCCGCGACCGATGCCGAGCGGTTGAAGCGCGGATCGACCACCATGAAGTGCGCCTTGTTGTGCGCCTTCGCCTCGGTCACCCATTTGAAGCCGCACGGGTGCGCCTCGGCCGCGTTGCCGCCCATCACGAGGATGACGTCCGCGTTGCGGATGTCCACCCAGTGATTCGTCATCGCGCCGCGGCCGAACGTCGGGGCAAGACCTGCCACCGTCGGGCCGTGTCAGACGCGCGCTTGATTGTCGAAGGCGAGCAGGCCCAGGCTGCGGGCGACCTTGTGCGTGACGTAGCCGGCCTCATTGCTGGCGGCCGACGCCGCGAGCATGCCGGTGGTGAGCCAGCGGTTGACCGTGAGGCCCGCGTCGGTCTTCTCGACGAAGTTGGCGTCGCGATCGGCCTTGAGCAGCTTGGCGACGCGGCCCATCGCGTCGTCCCACGAGAGGCGCTTCCACTCGGTCGAGCCGGGCTCGCGCACCTCGGGGTAGCGCAGGCGGCTCGGGCTGTTGACGATGTCGAGCAGGCTCGCGCCCTTCGGGCACAGCGTGCCGCGGTTGACCGGGTGGTCGGGGTCGCCCTCGACGTGGATCACCGATCGCTTGGCGTTCTTCGCGCCGTCGCCCAGCGAATACATCAGGATGCCGCAGCCGACCGAGCAGTAGGTGCAGGTCTGGCGCGTGACGATGCTTTCCGTCAGCTTGAACTGGCGCACCTCGGCCAGGGCAGTCGATGGGGAAAAACCCAGCAGGGCCAGGCTCGAACCCGCGAGGGTCGAGCCTGTCACCTTCATGAACTGCCGTCTGGATACTTGCAGCATGCGCAGCCTCCGAGGGAAGAAACGTCCGGTCGATTCTAGAGAAGGACCGGCCTCGACGCACGCTCCATTTTCCGACCGTGCACGCGTCGGCTGCGGTCCTCGACCGTGAACGCCGGGCAGCCCGTCGAAGGCTCCTTTTGCCTCAACTCTTTTGCAGCCGGCGCAGCCGAGGAAACAGTTTCAGGGCATTGTCGGCCAGCACGGCGCGACTCTCGTCACCGTCCAACTCGGTACTGGTCTCCACCTCGCGCCGGCACCCGCCCGCAACTCGGCGAGATCTCCGCCGACGCCGAACGACGACCCCCGCCCCGCAAGGACGACAGCCCGCACGCCGTTCTCGCGCTCCAGCTCGCGGCAACGCGCCAGGAATGCCTCCGCCGTCGCCACGTCCAGCGCGTTGTGTCGTTCCGGGCGCCGGAATTCGATGAAGGCGACGGCGCCGTCTCTGGCCAGGGTGACTCGTTCGCTCATGTCTCGACCTCGTTGCTTGTCCGAAAGCCGGTTGCTTCCAGTCCTCCTTTTACTTTACATCCGGGCAGTTTTTTGAGGAGCGGTTTCGAGCGATCGAAGGCAGTGGCCCTTCTCCCGGAAGTGCCAAACGCACCGCAACGCAGGGAGCACTTGCGTTCGCTCAAATAATGCTTATACTTTACGTACGTTAAGTTTCTTGCGGCACTGTCCGGCGGTGGCCGCGGACTGCAACTTGAACATGCCAAGCCGCATGGCTGGTGGACAGGAGACAAGCGATGATCGAAGAACGCGACCTCATCGTCACGATGCGTGACGGAACCCGCCTGGCAGTGGACGTCTATCGTCCCGACGCTCCGGGAAAATACCCAGTCCTGTATGCCTCCGCGCTGCACAACAAGGACATCCAGGGGCCCGACATCGCGGACATCCTGCCGCCCCAGCCGGCCCACGCGCCGCTGTGGTTCGGCCCGATCGAGGCCGGAGACACGCGCCGCTTCATCGCCAACGGCTACGTGCACGTCATCGCGCAGCCGCGCGGCTCCGCGAAGTCGGAGGGCCACTATGGTCACGAGGACAGCGACCACTACGACCTGATCGAATGGATCACGAAGCAGCCGTGGTCCGACGGCAAGGTCGGCATGGTCGGGATCTCCGGCTACGCGGGCGAACAGTGGCGCGCGGCGGCGCAGGGCCACCCGGCGCTCAAGGCCATCTTCCCGTATGACGCCTGCAGCGCGTACGGTGGCATGTTCGGCTTCCGCGACTTCAACCCGGGCGGCGTGGTGCACACGTTTCCGTACCTGCTGGACGTCTTCAGCACCGTGCACGAGTCGCGCGACATCCCCGGCGAACTGCCGCCGGAGATGGATGCCCTGTGGCGCGAGGCCATGCGCAATCCGGACTACAAGCAGTACGTCAACCTGTACAACATCCTCACGCAGAAGGGGCAGCGCACCTTCGTCATGTACCTGATGATGACGCAGCCGTGGGAGGCCGACGGCGTCGTCGAACGGGCCGAGGAGACGTTCAAGAAGATCAAGATCCCGTTCTACACGGGCTCGGGCGCCTACGCGTACACCTACAAGCTGCACTGGCAGGGCGCGCAGAACTACTTCCGCAACGTCCGGCAGCCGAAGAAGCTCCTGTTCACGGGCCCGGCGCACCTGGAGCGTCCCTTCCACCAGTACCACGACGAGATCATCCGCTGGTACGACCATTGGCTCAAGGGCAAGGACACCGGCATCATGGACGAGCCGCCGGTGCGCTACTGGCTCATGGGCGCCAACGAGTGGCGCACCGGCACCGAGTGGCCGCTGGCCGAGACGCAGTGGAAGAAGTTCTACCTCTCGCACTGGGAAGGCCTGACGACCGAGGAGCCGCGCCCGACCGCCCTGCTCGGCGCGTCCGCGCTCGAGCCCGACGTGTTCACGCAGATGCCCGTCACCCGCACGACGAAGGTCGAGCGCCTGCGCTACATGACGGAGCCGCTCGCGCACGACGTGACCGTCGCCGGCCCCATCTCGCTCACGCTGTACGCCGCGATCGACCAGGAGGACACCAACTGGATCGTGGTGCTGAAGGACGTCGGCCCGGACGTCTCGGTGCGCACCGCGCGCGAGGGTGAACGCGACGTACCGTCCGACCTGCCCGAGCGCGAACTCACGCGCGGCTGGCTCAAGGCGTCCTACCGTGCACTCGACGAGAAACGCTCCACGCCGTGGAAGCCCTTCCACAAGCTGACGCGCGACTCGATCGCGCCGCTCAAGCCAGGCGAAGTCGCCGAGTACCGGATCGAGATCCTGGCGACGGCCAACCAGTTCAAGGCAGGCCACCGGATCTGCCTCGAGATCACGAGCATGGACGTGCCGACGGGAACGGGCGCCATGACCAACGTGGAATACATCCCGTACCACGTCACCAGCAGCAAGACGGTGACGCACCGCGTCTATCGGGACGCCGACAGGCCCTCGCACCTGCTGCTGCCGATCATTCCCGGCTGACCCTCCCATCCTCCGATCGAACGCCTCGGCGCAGCGCGAGGCGGGGCATCGCACACCCCACCGAAAGGCATCGAGCCATGAGCACCATTCGTTTCGAACGTCGCGAGAGTGTCGGCAGCATCGTGCTGGCCAACCCGCCCTACAACCGCATCGACCTCGAGTACTCGGATTCCCTGCGTGAAGCCGTGCACGCCGCGAGCTCGAGCGACATCCGCGTCCTGGTCGTCCGCGCCGAAGGACCGCACTTCAGCCTGGGCGGCGAGGTGCGCGAGTGGCCGGGCAAGGACCTCCACTGGTTCCGCACCTTCGTCGCCGAGGTGGGCGCGTCCTATCGCGCGATCGAGGCGCTGCGGGTGCCGACCGTCGCCGTCGTGCAGGGCCTCGCCTTCGGCGGCGGCTTCGAGCTCGCGCTCGCATGCGATTTCATCGTCGCGGCCGAGGACGCCGTCTTCCGCTGCGTCGAGGTCACGACCGGCATGCTGCCGATCGCGGGCGGCGTGCAGCGCCTGGCCGAGCGCGTCGGACGCGCGCGCGCCTCGCGCCTCTCGATGCTGGGCGACGCCATCTCCGGCAAGCAGGCCGGCGAACTCGGCATCGCGAGCCACGTCGTCCCCGCCGACAAGCTCGCCACCGAGGCGGACGCGCTCGCACGGCACCTCGCGCTCGGGCCGACCCGCTCGTACATGGGCACGCGCACGATCCTGAAGGCCTGGGCCGGGGGCGGCATCACCGCCGCCGATGCGCTGATGCCCGACGTGACGATGGAGCTGTTCCTCACCGAGGACGTGCGGCGCGGCTTCATCAACACGGCCAAGGCCTTCGATGCCGACGTCGAGCCGCCCGAGATGACGTTCGAAGGCAAGTAAGCACCGATCGCGTTCAAGGAGCAGCCGTGACCCACGAAAGCTACGTGTCGGGCGAACGCTCGGCGGCCCTGATCGAGGACACGATCGGCGCCTATCTCGACCGCGTCGCCGAGCAGGATGGCGAGAAGCTCGCGCTCGTCGTGCCGCACCAGGGCGTGCGCTGGGCCTACGCGGAACTCAAGACGCAATCCGACCGGTTCGCCGCCGGCCTGCTGCGCCTGGGCCTCGAGCCCGGTGACCGGGTCGGCATCTGGTCGCCCAACTGCGCGGAGTGGGCGGTGGCGCAGTTCGCAACCGCCAAGGCGGGCCTGGTCCTGGTCAACATCAATCCGGCCTATCGGATCAGCGAGCTCGAGCACGTGTTGCGCGCGGTCGAATGCCGCGCGCTCGTCACCGCCACGCACTTCAAGTCCAGCGACTATCTGGCGATGCTCAACACGCTCGCGCCGGAGCTGGCCAGAGGCCGGGACGAGTTGCACAGCGCGAAGCTTCCCGCCCTGCGCCACGTCATCACGATCGGCAGCGGCGTCCACCCCGGCGGCAAACCCTTCGACGCCGTCTCGAAACTGGGCGACGAACAGGCGCTGCAGGACCTCGAGGACGTCGCCGCCACAATCGACCCGAAGTCCGCGGTCAACATCCAGTTCACGAGCGGCACCACCGGCCTGCCCAAGGGCGCGACGCTGTCGCACCGCAACCTCATCAACAACGGATTCTTCGTCGGCGAGGCGACGGGCATCGCGCCCGGTTCGCGCGTCTGCATCCCGGTGCCGCTGTACCACTGCTTCGGCATGGTCATGGGCAACCTCGGCTGCCTCACGCACTCGGCGGCGATGGTCTATCCGGGCGAGTCGTTCGACCCCGCGGCCACGCTGGCCGCCATCGCTGCGGAGAAGTGCGACGTCCTCTACGGCGTGCCGACGATGTTCATCGCGCAGCTGAACCTGCCAGGATTCGAGCAATACGACGTCTCGTCGCTGCGACGCGGCATCATGGCCGGCGCGCCGTGCCCGGTGGAGGTCATGAAGGAGGTCATGGCCAGGATGCACATGAACGAGATCACGATCGCCTACGGCATGACCGAGACGAGTCCCGTGAGCTTCCAGAGCAGCCGCGACGACCCGATCGAGCAGCGCGTGTCCACGGTCGGCCGCATTCAGCCGCACCTCGAGGTCAAGATCGTGGCGCCCGATGGCGCGACCGTTTCGCGTGGAGAAGCCGGCGAGCTGTGCACGCGCGGCTATTCCGTGATGCTGGGGTACTGGAAGGACGAGGCAAAGACCGCGGAAGCGATCGACAGTGATGGCTGGATGCACACCGGCGACCTCGCCACCCTCGACGACGAGGGCTACTGCCGCATCGTCGGGCGAATCAAGGACATGGTGATCCGCGGTGGCGAGAACGTCTATCCGCGCGAGATCGAGGAGTTCCTGCATAGTCACCCCGACGTCCAGGACGTCCAGGTCATCGGCGTGCCCGACGAGAAGTATGGCGAGGAACTCTGCGCCTGGATCATCCCGCGGACGGGAGCAACGCTCGACGAAGACACCGTTCGAGACTTCTGCCGCGGCCAGATCGCCCACTACAAGGTGCCGCGCTACGTCCGCCTGGTCAAGGAGTTCCCGACGACCGTGACGGGCAAGGTGCAGAAGTTCCAGATGCGCGAGCTGATGATCAGGGAACTGGCGTCGCAATCATGATCAAGCACGTCGTGATGTGGAACACGCGGCACCAGGTGGACTACTCTCCGGACGCGCCATGATAGTGAAGCTCTTCCCGGATGCGGAGGCCGCACTCGCCGCGGTAAAGGACGGCGCCACCGTGATGATCGGCGGCTTCGGCGGGGCGGGCCAGCCGGCCGAGCTGATAGCCGCGCTCATCGCCCACGGCGCGCGCGGACTGACCGTCGTCAACAACAACGCCGGCAACGGCGACACCGCGCTGGCGGCGCTGCTCAAGACGGGCCGGGTGCGCAAGATCATCTGCTCGTTCCCGCGCCAGGTCGATTCGCAGGTGTTCGACGGCCTGTACCGCGCCGGCCGCATCGAGCTGGAGCTCGTGCCGCAAGGCAACCTCGCCGAACGCATCCGCGCCGCGGGCGCCGGGATTGGCGGCTTCTTCACGCCCACGGGCTACGGCACCGAGCTGGCCAAGGGCAAGGAGACGCGCGAGATCGACGGCCGGATGTACGTCTTCGAGACGCCCCTCCACGCCGACGTCGCGCTCATCAAGGCGGAAGCGGGCGATCGCTGGGGCAACCTCGTCTATCGCAAGACGGCGCGAAACTTCGGGCCCATCATGGCCATGGCGGCGAAGACCACCATCGCCTCGGTGCACGACGTCCTCCCGCTCGGCGCGCTGGATCCCGAATCAATCGTCACGCCGGGCATCTTCGTGCAACGGGTGGTGAAGGTGCCGCGCAGCGCGACCGGCCCGGCCGGCTTCAGGCAGGCGGCATGACCATGGCCTACTCCAGGCTCATGCGGGACCAGATGGCAGCGCGCGTCGCACGCGACATTCCCGAAGGCGCCTACGTCAACCTGGGCATCGGCCTGCCCACGCTCGTGGCCAACCACCTGCCGCGCGACCTCGAAGTCTTCCTGCACAGCGAGAACGGCTTGCTCGGCATGGGCCCGGCGCCTGCCGCGGGCGAAGAGGACTACGACCTCATCAACGCCGGCAAGCAGCCCGTGACGCTGCTGCCCGGCGGCGCCTATTTCCACCATGCCGATTCCTTCGCCATGATGCGCGGCGGTCACCTGGACCTGTGCGTCCTGGGCGCCTTCCAGGTGTCCCTCCACGGCGACCTCGCCAACTGGCACACCGGCGCGCCCGACGCCATTCCCGCGGTCGGCGGTGCGATGGACCTGGCCATCGGCGCCAAGAAGACGTTCGTGATGATGGAGCACCTGACCAAATCGGGCGAGAGCAAGATCGTCGAATCGTGCAGCTATCCTCTCACCGGCATCGCCTGCGTCAGTCGCATCTACACGGACTTGGCGGTCATCGACGTGACGCCTGCAGGGCTGAAGGTCATCGAGATGGTCGAAGGCCTGGAATTCGAGGAGCTCCAGCGGCTCACGCGCGTGCCGTTGCTGGCCTGAACACATCCGTTGCGCGAGCGAACACAACAGGGATCGAGAACATGGAAGCGTTCGACTACACCCCACTGCAAGGCCGCGTCGTCTTCGGCCAGGGAACCTTGGCGCGCATCGCGGATGAAGTGCAGTTGCTGGGCTGCCGGAGACCCTTCGTCATGTCCGACGCACATCACGTCGAAGGGGCCGCGGCCAGAGTCCTCCAGTTGCTGGGCGACCAGGTGGCCGGCTTTTCCACCGAAGCCGCCATGCACACGCCGGTCGACGTGACGGAGCGAGTCCTTGAACGAGTGCACGCGGGGGCACCCGATTGCCTGGTGTCCCTCGGTGGCGGATCGACGACCGGCCTGAGCAAGGCACTCGCGCTCAGGACGGGGCTGCCGCAGATCGTCATCCCGACGACCTATGCCGGCTCCGAGGCGACCCCCATCCTCGGCCAGACGGAGCAAGGCCGCAAGACGACCCTGCGGTCGCCCAGGGTGCTGCCGCGCACGATCGTGTACGACATCGACCTGACGCTCGGCATGCCCGTGCACCTGTCGGTCGTCTCCGGCATGAACGCCATGGCCCATGCTGTCGAGGCGCTGTACGCCAGGGACGGCAATCCCATCACCTCGATGTTGGCCGAACAGGGCATCGCCGCCCTCGCCCGAGCGCTTCCCGTCATCGCCGCCGACACCCGGAATGCCGGTGCGCGATCCGACGCCTTGTTCGGTGCCTGGGCGTGCGGGAACTGCCTGGGCACGGTAGGCATGGCGCTCCATCACAAGCTTTGCCACACGCTGGGTGGGAGCTTCGACTTGCCGCATGCGGAAACGCACACGGTGATTCTTCCTCAAGTGGCGGCCTTCAATGCGGTCTCGGCGCCGCAGGCGCTGCAGCGCGTGGCCCGGGCCCTGGGTGTCGACAAGGCCGGTGCCGGCTTGTTCGACCTCGCCGAGTCGCTTGGCGCGCCGACCACTCTGAAAGCCATCGGCATGTCCGAGTCGGACCTCGACAAGGCCGCCGAGATCGCGACGTCCGCGCCGTACTGGAACCCGCGCGCGGTGGACAAAGGCGCCATCCGCACGCTGCTTGACGACGCGTACCACGGCCGCAGGCCCCGGAACTGAAAGGATCTCCCATGCAAACGGTGTTTCCAGAACTCACGGACGACGTGATCGGCCGCATGAAGGGTGCATCGCCGCGGATGCACGAGGTCATGTCGCTCCTCATTCGCCACGCCCATGCCTTCGTGCGTGAAGCTGCCCTGACCCAGGAAGAGTGGCGCGCCGGCATCGACTTCCTGACCCGCACCGGCCAGATGTGCTCGGACAGCCGCCAGGAGTTCATCCTGCTGTCGGACATCCTGGGGGTGTCGATGCTGGTCGATGCGGTCGCGCATCAGTCTGCGGACAAGGGCATCACGGACTCCACCGTGTTGGGCCCCTTCTACGCCGGGCCGCAACGTGAACTCGACCAGGGCGAATCCATCCTGCTGCGCGAGGAGGATGGCGAGCCCCTGATCATGCGAGGCCGTGTCGCCGACCCCGGCGGCAATCCCGTCGTCGGCGCCAAGGTCGAGGTCTGGCAGACGGCGACCAACCAGTTGTACGACGTGCAGGACGAGAACCAGCCGCACGGCCACCTCCGAGCGACTTTCCGTACCGATGAGCAGGGCCACTACGAATTCCGGACCATCCTGCCCGTCAGCTATCCGATCCCCGACGACGGCCCTGCGGGACAGCTCCTGCGGGCCCTCGGGCGGCACCCCTTCCGCCCGGCACACGTCCACTTCATGATCAGCGCTCCGTCGCACGAAACGCTGGTGACCCATCTCTTCCTGAAGGGCGACAAGTACCTGGACAGCGACGCGGTCTTCGGCGTGAAGCCATCGCTCGTCGTGCAGCCCGAACGGCGGCACGGCGTCTCGACGATCACGTACGACTTCGGCCTCGCGCGCAAGCGCTGAAGCCGGCTGGCGAAGCATCCGATGCCGAACGCCGAGGACGCCGATCCCCCCGACGCTGCGGGGCTGCCCTGGACCTCGCCGTGGCCGAAGCCCGGTGTGATAGCGTCTCGGACCATGGCAACCAAGAGCACTCCCACGGCGGCATCCAGCCGGGCCGCGAGCGCCGGCAAGACCGGCGCTCCCCGGAAGCGCGCCGAGCAGCAGCGCGCGCAGTCGACTCGCACGGCCATCCTGGAAGCAGCCCTTGCCGAGTTCGCGGAAAGGGGCTTCGAGGCGGCGAGCATTCGCAGCATCGCGGAGCGAACCGGCTTCCAGCATCCGCTCATCACCTATCACTATCCGAGCAAGGACCTGCTCTGGCAGGCGGTCGCGGAAGACACCTTCGAGCGCATCCGAAGAGAGTGGGATGCAAGTGCCTCCGAAGAGGGCGACCTGACGCCACTCGAACGCCTGCGCATCGAGTACCGCGCGCTGTTTCGGCATACGAGCAAGTTCCCGGAGTTCCATCGCTTCATGCGCCAGGAAGCTGCGACGAACAACCCTCGCCTGCAATGGGTCGCCGAGAACGTGCTGACGCCCCTCATCAACAGGCTGCTTCCGCAGATCAAGGCCGCCCAGGAAAACGGCCAGTTGCCGCCGCTCGAACCCATCTTGTTCCACTACATGATGGTGAGCCTGACGACGGCGCTGTCCGAATTCGGACCGGAAATGTTCGTCACGCGCAAGCTTTCGGCGGATCGCCCTGAAGTCGTGAACGCGTACTGGGAGTTTGTGGAGCAAACGGTGTTCGGCGCGCCGCGCGCAGCCGCCCCCGCCTCTCGCAAGCGCCGTTGAAGCCGAAGGCTGAAGAGCCTTCAACGAAGGAGATCCGATGCCGCAACAGATTTCCCTCCTCGAACTGGCCGACCGGATCGCCATACGGCACCTCGTCGATGCCTACGCGCACTGCGCGGACCGCCGCGACGCGGTGGGCCAGATGGCGCTGTTCACGACGGACACGGTCTTCGAGGTCTTCATGGACGGAAAGGCCGCCGAGCCGACGTTCGTCATCCGCGGACGCGGAGGCCTCGCACCAGTCTTCGCGGACCTGAACCAGTACGCGGCGACGACGCACTTCAACGGCCAGAGCACCGGGTTGAACGCGATGCCGGCTCCCAGGCCCATCAGCAACATGCCAGGCAGAACGTCCAGCACAAAGGTACCGCCGGTCGGCGAGCGCGCGAACAGCAGCAACCCGAACGCCGCCGCCACCAGCAGGCCGAACGACAGCGACGCGCGGATCCCGAAGCGGACCACCAGCCTGGCCGAGACCCCCAGCGAGAACACGGCCATGATGATGTTGGCCGGCAGGATACGGCCGGCGCCGACCCGTCGAGACGCAGTCTGGGCCGAATGGGTCATTGGGCACCCTTCAGAGACTGAGTTCGCCGTGAATGGCGCACCAGATCAGATATCCGCATCGGTCTGCGCGTAGTTCAGGAAGTAGCCCGTGAACACCGTCAACCCCAAGTGGGCGAATGCTTCGGTCAGCTGGATATCGTTCCAGTCGGCGCCTTGAGCGTCCTTCCAGGTGGCATCCGTGACGCTTCCCGAATTGGCGGCAGCCTCCCGCACCAGGCGAGCGAGCGCGTCGATCCTGGCGTCGCCCGTCGAGGTACCGCTGCGCAGCGCGAAGATCTGTTCCTCGGTCCACCCGTTCATGCGGGCGAAGCGCGTGGCGATCCCGATCATGTAGCCGTTGCCGACCGCGGCTGCGGTGGCGACGTTCAACGCCCAGCTCACCTTCGGCTCCAGGGCGCCGTGTTCGGCGACCACGCCGCGCAGCGACGCATACGCCGCGAGCACCGCGGGGGAATGCGCCATCTGGGCGTGCAGGTTCAGGGGGCGTCCCGACGGAGACGCCTGGACGATCTTTTGCAGGATCGGACGCGACGCTTCGGGGGCGTCAGCTAGGGTATGGGCAGGAATTCGGCTCACGGAATTGCTCCTTGGCAAATTGATGAATGCGGCCGGCAGATCAGCCCGCCGCGGTCGGCGCGAAGTTCCCTCGCGCCCAGGTTGCAAACGGCGTCGGCTGTCGGCCGGCCACCTTGTCGGCCAGCGCGATCTCGTCGCGTGAATCCGAGCCGAGGTACGTGTGCGCCTCGAAATAGGCGAGCATCGCCGCGATGCCGTCGGCACCGGGGAACCAGCCGGCGAAGACCTCGCGCGGCACCTGCTTGAACGAGAGCCTGTGCCCCTGTCGATTCAGGATGGCGACGATCTCGTTGAAGGTCAGGAAATCGCCGACCAGCGGCAGATGCTCGCCGTGGCCCGCGATGTCCGGTCGCGCGAACGCACCGGCCACGACGCGGCCGAGTTCGTCGATGTCGCCCATGTGCATCACGCGCCGGTCGGGATCGAGCGGCAACGCCCAGCCCGCGGTGCCGTCCGGCAGCTTCTTCGGGGCCATGACGCCGATCAGGTTCTGGTAGTAGAACGGCGCGATCACGAAGGTGTGATGGGCGAATCCGGCCTCGCTCACGACGCGCCCGACCTTCGCCTTGGCGGTGAAGTGCGGCACGTCGATCGCGCCGCCCGTGATCGCCTCCACGTTGGGAAGCGTCGACCAGACGACATGCTGGACACCCGCCGCCTTCGCCGCGGCGACGGCCGCGAGCGCCTGGCTGTATTCGTCCGTGCCGGCTTCCCAGGAATTGGTCACCAGGAAAACGCCATGGGCTCCGGCAAACGCGGCCTTGAGCGTTTCGGGCCGATTGAAATCGGCGAGCGCGACTTCGTCGCCAAGCGTCGGATGCTTGTCCGGGTTGCGCGTCAACGCGCGCACCCTGAATCGACCGTTCTGCTGGAGCGCGCTGACGACGGCGCCGCCTTGCCGACCGGTCGCGCCGAGGACGGCAATGAGTTTCTGGATATTCGGCATGGTGTCTGTCCGGTGATCTTCTTCCTGGGATGGCGTCGCCTCAGGCGACAAGCGCGGCGGTCGCGTTCTTCGCGGAAGCCTGGGCCGCGATGCGCGCCTGGCCGAGAATGCTGGAGTCGATGTGTAGCAATTTCATGTTCTGTTCTCCAAAAGAAGACTGGTTCACTGCTTGAGCGCTTCGGCCGAAATGAGCAGCCGGGTCTTCATGCCGAAGCCGTATGCCTTGCCGAAGTCGACGCCGAAGTCGCTGCGATCGAATTCGCCCACCGCGTCGACGCCGCACACCTCGCGCTTGAGCATCGGATGCGGCATGCACTTGAACGAGGCGATGTCCAGCGTCAGCGGCTTGGTCACGCCGTGCAGCGTCAGGTTGCCGACGACGGCGACCGGCTTGTCGCCGTTGAACTTGATCGTGCCCTTGTAGGTCGCCGCGGGGAATTTCGACGCATCGAAGAACTGATCCGTCTGCAGGTACTGGTCGAGCTTGGCGCTTCCCGTGTTGACCGAAGCGAGGTCGGTCGTCACTTCGACGGTGCCGGTGCCCGCGGCGCGATCGAGCGTCACCGTGCCTTGCGACTTGTTGAACTTGCCGCGCCACACCGACAAGCCGCCGATATGGTCGGCCTCGAAGCTCGGATAGGTGTGGTCCGGGTCGAACTGGTATGTCGACGCGGCCGCGAACGCCGAGAACGAGCACGAGGCGGCAAGCGCGCCGGCCGCAATCATCAGGTGCTTCTTCAAATCAATCTCCGTTGAACGTTGGGTTGCCGCGCCTCGCGCGGTGTCGGGTGGGACAACACAAGTATTGGGATGGATGCCACTCGGCACTAGATGGCAAAATAGGATTTGATCAATCCATTTTTGGAGAACTCGAGTGATTGACCTGAACGAACTGGCGATGTTCGTCCACGTGGTCCGCGCCGGCAGCTTCTCGGAGGCGGCGCGCCGTCTGGGCATGCCGTCGAACACGCTGAGCCGGCGCATCGACCAGCTCGAGGGGCAGCTCGGCACTCGCCTGCTGCATCGCTCGACGCGCAAGCTCGCACCGAGCGCCGAGGGCCAGGCCCTGTTCGAGCGCTATGCGCCGGCGCTCGACCAGCTCTTCGAGATCGAGCGGCTCCATTCAGGCAAGAAGACCCCTTCCGGCACGGTGCGCGTGACCGCGATGGCAGGTCTGTTCGAATTCTTCCGCATCGAATGGCTCGCCGAGTTCTACGCCAGCTACCCCGACATCTGTGTCGACTTCCTGCTCGACGATGCAGCGACCGATCTGATCGCGGAGCGGATCGACCTGGCGCTGCGCATGGGCGTGGAGACCGGAACCGGCCACAAGGCACGGCGCCTGGCGCCCAGCGGAATGGTCCTCGCGGCGAGTCCCGCCTATCTGGAGCAGTGCCCTGCACCACGCACGCTCCGGGAACTCGCCGAGCATCACTGCCTGACGATTTCCAACCGCCAAGGTCGCACCACCTGGCGCTTGCAAGGCCCGCGCGGCAGCCAGGAAGTGCCGATCAAGAGCCGCTTCGCGGTCAACGACATGCGGGTACTGACGCAGGCTTGCATTGCCGGCCTGGGTATCGCGCTGCTCCCGCAACCGATCGTCGAACCCATCATCGCGCAAGGCAAACTCGATCGCGTGCTGCCAAGCTATCGCCGCGCGAGCAGCGAACTCGATCTGCAGCTGGTCTACACGAGCCGTCCGCCGGTGCCGCCCGCGGTCGCTGCCTTCGCCGAATTCCTCACTCGGAGATTGGGCGATGCGATGCCCGGCATCGCGAACGCCAATGCGAGCCGGCAATAGGGATCGCCCTCGAGAAGCACTCGCCTTCTCGACCGACTCACCCAGAATTGCAAGCCTCGACTCGCTGAGCGTCTAGGACGCGCCGTCGCCCTGCTGCTGGAAGCCGGCGGCGAGTGCATCGATGAGCGCGCGGACCGCCGGGATCAGCCCGCGCCGGGTTGCGAAGACCGCGTGCACGATGCCCGGCACGAGCTTGAGGTCGGAGAGCACCTCGATCAACGATCCGTCGGCGAGGTCCTTTCGGATCAGCGACTCCGGCAGCAGCGCGATGCCGACGCCTTCCAGGGCTGCGGTGCGCAATGTCGCGAGGTCATCGGTCGCGAGACGCGGCACGTGATGCACCTCGACCAGGGAGCCGTCCTCGGCCTGGAATTCCCAGGTGAACTTGTTGCCCGGCCGCGCCATGCTCAGCGTCGGCAGCTTGCCCAGGTCGTCGGCCGAGAGGGGCTCGCCGTGCTGGGCGATGAACCAGCGGCTGCAGACGAGAAGCAGCCGCGACTTGCCGAGCGGTCGCACCGCGAGATCGGAGTCTTCCAGAGGCGGAAACCGTACGCGCACCGCGACGTCGAAGCCCTCTTCGACGACGTCCACCCGCCGGTTCGTCGCCTCCAGGGCCAGCCGCACGGCGGGGTTGTCCGACATGAACCGCGCCAGTATCGGACCGATGTCGCTGACCAGCAGGCCAACCGGACAGCTCACGCGGACAAGTCCCTGGGGCGCAGAGCGAGTCCGCTCGATGGCCTCTCGCGCGGCGTCGGCCTCGCCCACCATCGCCAGGCAGTGCCGATAGAAGGTCTCGCCGGTATCCGACAGCGAGATGCTGCGCGTGGTGCGGTTCACCAGGTGCACGCCCAGCCGTCTCTCGAGCTCGGAGACGCGTCGACTCAGCTTGGACGTGGCGATGCCAAGGGCCCTCGAAGCAGCCGAGTAACCGCCGTGTTCGATCACCTTGGCGAACATGTACATGTCGTTCAGGTCATGCATCTCGTCCATCTTCGATCCTCGCTTCTTCAGGCAGGGAGTGCGATCGCAGGGGCAGGCGGAACTCGACATGCCCGTTCGCATTGTCACTCGCCGACGAGTCGCCTGCGTCGGTTCGGGCTCGATCCGGCGACCCGCGCGCAACGAGTCGTCACAGGCCGGAAAGAACCCTACTTGCATTGCGCGCATTCGTGGATTACTCTTTACGCTCGTAAAGCTTAATGAGCAACGGGACGCACTGGCCGCCAGAACGCCAGGCGATCCATTCCTGCGGCAATCGCCGCCCCCCGGCAGAGGGTGAAGGAGACAACATGACATCTCGTCGTCCACGTGGTTCGGCCCGATGGACAGTCGGGCACGGCCCGACGAATGCCTCGAGGCCGGGCCGCCTCGAGTCGACATCGCCTCGGCCCCTTCATCGCGACTTCGATCGCCCGCGAGCGCGTGCCGCATCCGCGCCCTCATGCGTTCCCGGACGAAGTCCTTGACGCGTCCGACTCCGGTGGGAGTCCTCGCCGTGCCGCACCAGGCAGCCGGCGACTCCCGATCCATTCGTTCCCGTCGATATCCGTCGACAAAACATGACCAACGGAAAAAATCATGAAGACCATCGAGACTGATGTCCTTGTCATCGGCGCCGGCCCTGCGGGCCTCACGGCTGCGGCACTGCTTGCGCGCCAGGGCGTGCGTTCCCTCACCGTCACCAAGTACAACGGGACGGCGCATTCGCCCCGGGCCCACATCACCAACCAGCGCACCGTCGAGGTCACTCGCGACCTCGGTATCGAGGACAAGCTGAAGGCGATGGCGATGCCCCAGGAACTCATGGGCACGCAGGTCTACGCCACCAGCTTCTCGGGCATGGAGATCGGGCGGATGATGACCTGGGGCGCCGGCGCCGACCGCCGCATGGACTACGAGACGGCCAGCCCGTCCGCGATGTGCAACGCGCCCCAGCACCTGCTCGAGCCCCTTCTGCTCGACGCGGCCAAGAGCTACGGCGCGGAAGTTCGCCTGCGGACCGAACTGGTGAGCATCCGCCAGGACGAGGAGGCGGTGTACGCAGTCGTCCGCGAGAACGCGACCAACACCGAGTACCAGATCAAGGCGCGCTACGCGATCGGCAGCGACGGCGCCCGCAGCCTCGTGGGCGAGCAGCTCGGGTTCGAGTACCTGGGCGAGTCCGGCATCGGCAATTCCCTGTCCGTCTGGCTGGAGGCGGACCTGACCAAGTACACCAGGCACCGCTCCGGCGCGCTGTTCATGGTGTGCCTGCCAGGCAACCACTCCTGGCTGAGCGTGTGGCCCTGCGTGAAGCCGTGGACGGAATGGAATCCGCTGTTCATCCAGCACGACCACCTGCCCGCGGACGCGTCCGAGGAGATGGTGCTCAAGCTCGTGCGCGAGTCCATCGGCGACCCGAGCATCGAGGTCAAGATCAAGAGCATCAGTCCCTGGCAGATCAACCACGTGGTCGCGGCGAACTACCGCAAGGGCCGGGTCTTCGTCGCCGGCGACGCCGCCCATCGTCATCCGCCGACCAACGGCCTGGGCAGCAATACCAGCATCCAGGACAGCTACAACCTGGCGTGGAAGCTCGCGCTGGTGCTGCAAGGAAAGGCCGACGATTCGCTGCTGGACAGCTACAACGCCGAGCGCCAGCCGGTCGGCAAGCAGGTGGTGGACCGCGCCATCCGCAGCCTCCAGGACATGGCGCCCTTCGCCGAGGCGCTCGAGGTCGCGCCCGGCCAGACGACCGAACAGGGCTGGGAGAGCATCAACGGCCTGTTCGCCGACACGCCGCGCGGAGCGCAACGGCGCGATGCGCTGCTTCATTCCTTCGACGTGCAGCAGGGCCAGTTCAACGCGATCGGCGTCGAGCTCGGGCAGCGCTACCAGAGCGATGCCGTCGTCGGCGACGGCACGCCGTTTCCCGAGTACGACAAGGATCCGGATCTCTACTACCACCCGACGACGCATCCCGGCGCCTACCTGCCCCACGTCTGGCTGGAGAAGGACGGCAAGCGCGTGTCCACGATCGACCTGCCCGGGGCGGACTCGTTCTGCCTCATCACCGGCACCGGAGGCCAGGACTGGCTAGCCGCCGTCGACCAGATCGCCAAGGAGTTCGGCGTCCGCCTCAAGGGCGTCAGCGTCGGCATGCGGCAGCAGTACGACGACGTGCTCGGCGAGTGGATGCGCCGGCGCGAGATCGGCGACCACGGCTGTCTTCTCGTTCGCCCGGATCGCTACATCGCCTGGCGCAGCGCCTCGCGCGTATCCGACCCGGTCGGCGAACTGAGAGACGTCTTCAAGCGACTCCTGCGCGAAGCGGCCTGAGGACGAGGCAATCATGACCTTCACCGTCGACACCCATCACCACATGCTGCCGGACTTCTTCTGGCGCGAGACGAACCATCCCGACAAGCCTGTCGGAGGCATTGCGCCGCCGCCCTGGTCCAAGGAGGGCTCTCTCTCCGTCATGGACGAGGCAGGCATCGACTTCGCGGTGCTGTCGGTGAGCACGCCAGGCGTCCACATCGGCGACGATGCCAAGGCCCGCAATCTCGCGCGGCGCTGCAACGACCTGTCCGCGACGCTGATGCGGGACCATCCCGATCGCTTCGGCGGGTTCGCCTGCCTTCCCCTGCCCGACGTCGATGGCTCCCTGAAGGAACTGGAGTACGCGCTGGACGTCCTCAGGCTGGACGGCGTCGTCCTGTTCTCCAACGCCAATGGCGTCTATCTCGGCGATGCCCGCTTCGAGCCGGTCTTCGAGGAACTGGACCGCCGCGGCTCCGTCGTGTTCGTTCATCCGACGGCTTCGCCGGATCCGCAGGCGCACGAACTGGGCCTGCCGGATTCGTTGATCGACTTCCCGGTCGACACGACGCGAGCGGTGGCCCAGATGCACTACAGCAACCGGTTCGCGCGCACGCCCGACATCAAGTACATCTTCTCGCACGCGGGCGGCACGATCCCCTATCTCGCGACCCGTTTCGGCATCGTCGACGAAATGAAGGTCATTCCTGGGCATGAAGAGCGCGGCAGCGCGGCCGACACCTTGCGCCGCCTTCACTGGGACACCGCGCTGTCCTGGAAGAACCCCATCCTGGAGATGCTGCGCTCGGTCGTCGGCATGGAACAGGTCCTGTTCGGCTCCGACTACCCGTACCTCCGGCGCGATCTCGCGGTCAAGTGCGGCGGCGAACTGCGCGACACCTCCGTGTTGAACGACCAGGAGCGTGAAGCGGTGCTGGGCGGCAATGCGGTGCGCTTGATTCCTCGACTGGCCCAGCTCGCCGAGCGACGTCGGAACACCTGAAGCCGCGGCTTTCCGGCCCCTGCCCGAAGGAGACCAGGCCGATCGTGTCCCGAGCGAAGCTGGTCAAGCGGGTGTCTTGACGCACCTCGCGGACAAGGGGATCAATCCCAGGCGGGCGCGAGTCCTTGCGGGTCGACGATCCGGCTGCCCGGTTGTGCGAGCGCGAAGATCGCGGCCATGTCTTCCGCGGGCAGTTCGAAGTCGTAGATGCCCGCGTTCTCGGCCAGGCGATCCGGATTGCTCGTCCGCGAGAGGGCGATCGTGTCTTCCTGCTGGATCAACCAGCGCAGGACCACCTGGGACACCGAACGGCCGTTCCGCTGGGCGATCTCCTCGAGTACCGGCTCGTCGAAGACGCGTCCCACGGCCATCGCGCAATAGGCGGTCACTGCGAGTCCGGCACGTCGCGTCGCGGACACCAGCTTGCCCTGCTCGAGATAAGGGTGGTATTCGAACTGATTGGTCACCAGTGGTACGGCGGAGAGTGCCGTGGCGCGCGCCAGCAGTTCGCGGTTGTAGTTGCTCACGCCGATATGCCTGGCCTTGCCGGCGCGAACGATGTCGGTCAGTGCGCCGATCTGGTCCTCGAGCGGAATGGCGTTGCCGGGCCAATGAAGCAGCAGCAGGTCGACATGGTCGCTGCGCAGCTTGCGCAAGCTCTCGTCGACGGACCTCGCCATCGAGTCGGGCGCGTGGTTGCCATTCCAGACCTTGGTCGTGATGAAGATCTCGTCGCGGGGGATGCCGGACTGCGCGATGCCCAGGCCCACATAGGCCTCGTTCGCGTAGACCTGCGCGGTGTCGATGTGCCGGAATCCCGCCTTCAGGGCGGCCGGGATGATGTTCGACAGCGCCGGCCCTTGCATGCCGTAGGTACCGAAGCCGAGCGAGGGAATCAGCGCGCCGTTGGCGGCGACGAATTGCGTTTTCATGTCTGTGCCGGAAGTGATGTCCGCGCAAGCGGCAACGGCTGCCACGTCAGGTCGGCAGCCGTTGCTGGTCACGCGTCGGGTTTGACGTGCGAGCGAAACGCGTTCCGCTCAGGCTTCGACCGCGCGGATCCGATCCACGCCAACGCTGTCGGCGCTGGCGGCGATCCGGTTGTCCACGCTGATGCGGCCGGCGCCGTAGGCGACGAACTGCAGCAGGCCGCCGGCCATGGCGAAGTTCTTCAGGAAGTGGATCATCTGGTTCTGGTCGGCCAGCGCGTGGTGGAAGATGAACGCGGTGACGATGCTGAACAGCGCCAGCGCCGCGGCGATCAGCTTCGTGCGGTAGCCCGCCAGCAGCAGCAGGCCGCCGCCGAGTTCGATCGCGATGGCACCGATGTAGGCCAGCAGCGGCGCGGGCAGGCCCATCGCGGCGATGTAGCCCTGGGTCGCTGCCGGCGCGCCGATCTTGCCCAGGCCGCTGAGGATGAAGATGGCCGCGACGAGGATGCGGCCGACGAAGGGCACGACGCCCGAATTGCTGTTCGAAGTGGTGTTGCTCATGGTGATTGCTCCTGGGGTTGATTGACGGACTCGTTGGCGAAGGCCTGATCCGGTAGAAGCAACTCTAGGGACGCGTCCTCGGTCGAACAACGTGCCGGCGTGCAACGCATCTTTCCACCGCGCAGAAAGATGAGGTCGCGCCCCGTCGGGTACCTCGCCGCTGCTGGCGACTCGCGGCGGCCGACGTCGCCGGTCCAGCGCTCCCGGCGCCGCACCTTTGCAGTCATGGGAAGGTGCTTTGCCCGCAGCCTGCTAGGCACGAATGGCCGCGTGCCCTACCTTTGCAGCGTGGCCCAGCACCGGACCACGCCCGTATCCAGATTGCAGGTAGACACCATGGAACTGTCAGTCGTTCGAATCCACAAGACCACATCGGCCGGCAGTCAGCCATGGGTGCAGGCCCGCTCGGTCGTTCATCCGGACAAGTACCTGAGCCAGTGCCCGTTCATTCTCCTGAACGAGGAGTTCTACCCGCCGCTCGGCGAGTTTCCGATCCGCTCCCACGACGGCGTCATCGCCATGACCCTGGTACTGGAGGGAAGCATGACCCAGACCGACGGCACCGGGAACTCCTGGCGTCTTGAGCAAGGCGATTCAGACTTCTCGACAGGACGCGGCGGCGTTCTCCGGGCCGAGGCGTCCGGCGAGCAAGGCGTCCGGTTCCTGCATCTGTGGGTCAACATGCCGCCATCGCTCAGGCCGAACGTGCCGCAGCGCCAGATCGTTCGACACGCGGACACGCGGAACGCGTCCTTCGGCGACGCGAGCGCGCTGCTGTATGCCGGTTCGCTCGGCGCGTTCTCGGCACCGCGCAGGTCGCCATGGCCGATCACGATCGTCGACCTCTCCCTCCAGGCAGGAGCACAGTCTTCCCTGCCACTCGCGTCGAACGAGCGCAGCTTCGCGTACATCCTGAGCGGCTCAGCCGAACTGGGCCGCAACCAGGTTCGACTCAATCGCGGCAACGTCGCATGGACGGAAAGAACCGTCACGCCTGGCGACGTCAACTCGCTCGAGGCCCGCGCCATGACGGACACGAGGATGCTGTTCATCTCCAGTCCCGTGATCGGAGAGCACACGTCGGCGGTCGAAGACGACGCTGCCCAATGCGTGGCGCCGCCGGCGACGAGTCTGCTCACGATCGGCGGAGTTCGGTACAGACAACCGGCACCCTGAAGACCCGTTGCAGCCGCGACCGACGGCAGGCGACACGCCGCCTACGGCCCGACACCTCGCTTCTAGGCACCATGGCCGGCAAGTCGCCTGGCCAGCCGCCGACGTCGAAATTCTTCCACGATGAATTCGACGAAGGCCCGCGTCTTGGGCGCCAACAACGCGCGGCTCGCGTAGTACAGCGAAATCGACCCCAGATCCGCGTACCACTGCGGCAGCAGGCGTACGAGCGCTCCGCTCTCGAGATGCGGCAGCGCCTCGGGCACCGCGACAAGCGCCACCCCGAGTCCCAGCTGCGCCGCCCGGCACATGGCCGCGGGGTCGTTGAGCACGATGGTCTCCTTCAACGCGACCGCCACCTGCTCGCCGGCCGCGTTGACCATCATCCATTGCCTCACCCTGCCGGTGCGCTCGGAGCGCATGACGATGCCATCGAACGGCGCGAGCCCGGCCGGATCCTTCGGCCGCCGCTTGTGGAGCAGGTAGGCCGGCGATGCCACGGCGATGATGTGCGCGGGCGTCAGTTCGCGCGACACCACGCCCGGTGCGAGTTCGAAGCCGCCGCCGATCGCCGCGTCGAAGCCCTCGCCGATGAGATCGACCGGTCGATTCTCGAAATGCCAGTCGGGGCGGATGTTGGGATAGCGCTCCAGGAACAGTGGAAGAAGCGGCAGGACGTAGTCCAGTCCGAAGGTGAGCGCGACGCTCAGCTTCAGCACGCCCGACGGCTCGCCGCCCTGCGTGGACACGCCGGCGATGGCCGCCTGCACGTCGCCCAGCGGCGCCTTGATCGTGCTCAGCAACAGTTCGCCCGCCTCGGTGAGCGTCAGCCGCCGCGTGTTTCGGTGGAAGAGGCGCTGGCCGAGATTGCGTTCGAGCATGGCGACGTTGCGGCTGACCGCCGCCGGCGTCCACCCCAGTTGCCGCGCCGCCGCGGAGAAGCCACCGCTCTCTGCGGATCGCACGAAGGACTCCAGGTTCGTCAGCGTCTCCATGCCCGGCCTCTTTCAACGAATGATTGAAGATGATTCCGATGATTCTCCCCTAATCAATCGCTAATCGGACGCCTAGTATTCGTCTCACCACAACCATTTTTGGAGCTGAACATGTCCACCCCTACTCAATCCGCCGCTCAAGGCAACAACGTCGTTCCGAGCATCGGGATCATCGGCGCCGGCGCGATCGGCTCCGCCGTCGCCCGCGCGCTCGCGCGCAAGAACATCCCCGCCATCCTGGCGAACAGGCGCGGGCCGGAATCGCTCGCGCCGCTGGTGCGCGAACTCGGCGGCGCGATCACCGCGGGCACGCGCGAGCAGGCCGCGCGCGCGGACGTGGTCTTCGTCGCGGTCAACTGGTCGAAGCTGCCCACCGCGCTCGCGGGCCTTCCCGACTGGAAGGGACGCGTCGTCATCGACACCAACAACCCGATCGAGCCGCCGGACTTCAAGCCGGCGAACCTGGGCGGACGTCTCTCGAGCGAAGTGCTCGCGGCGCTTGTGCCGGGCGCGAAGGTCGTGAAGGCCTTCGGCCACCTGCCGGCGAAGCTGCTGTCCGACGAGCCCGCCGGCAACGACGGCCGCAGCGTCCTGTTCTATTCCGGCGACGACGCGCAGGCCAAGGCCACGGTCGCTGCGCTGATCGACAAGCTCGGCTTCTTCGGCGTGGATCTCGGCACGCTCAAGGTGGGCGGCGCCCTCACCCAGATTCCGGGCGGCCCTCTGGCCATCCATCATTTCGCGAAGCTCGGCTGAGGCGAGAACCCGGGCGATGGCGACCAACGGTCAAGGCTCGTCGCCCGACAAGCCACGGTATCCAGCGGCCAGGCCTCTCAGAAGACCGCCACTACACGCAACACGGCCTCGTAGCCTTCCGGCCTGTTCCTGGCGGCGAACTCCTTGGACGGAAACGCAAGAGCACGGCGCCGTCCTTTCATGCTTGTGGGCCACTATGCTCGGCTCGGCTCGGCTCTGTCTTTCCCCGGCTTGCGCGGCTTTTGACCGCGCCTGCGGGCGACGTCTCAGCGGTCTTCCGCCACGACGACCTTGCCGATGGTGCGGCCGGCTTCCACGATCCGGTGCGCCTCGCGCAGGTTCTCGGCGTTGATCGGCCCCCTCACCACACGCGAGAGCGTTGTCCCGATCAAGCCACAGTCGACCATCGCCGACACGTCGCCGAGCAGCTCACGCTGCGCATTCATGTCCGCGGTCTGGAAAAGAGAGCGCGTGAACATCATCTCCCATGAGATCGTGATGCTCTTCTCCTTGAAGACGGAGATGCTGTCGTCGAAGTTGTCGATGAACGAGACGTGCCCCTGTGGATTCAGCGCGCGCGCCAGGCTGGGCGCGCTTCCCGGCGTCGACGTGATCACGGCCATGTAGTCCACGCCTTCGAAGCCGATGTCGCGGATGGCCTGGTCGATCGGCTTGGTGTGATCGGCCACGTGCAATGCCCCGAGCTTGCGAACCCACTCGGCAGATTCCGGTCGCGACGCCGTCGCGATGACCGTCAGACCGGTCAGTTTGCTGGCCAGCTGGATCATCATGGAGCCGACGCCGCCAGCGCCATTGACGACAAGCAGCGTACCGGAGGAGGGCTTCCCGTTCATCGGCACTTTCATGCGATGGAAGAGCATCTCCCACGCCGTTATCGTGGTCAGCGGCATGGCAGCCGCCTCGGCGAAGGACAGCGACGCCGGCTTCTTTCCGACGATGCGTTCATCGACGAGATGGAACTGCGAGTTCGTGCCGGGTCGATCCACCGCGCCGGCGTAGTAGACCTCGTCGCCGACGGCGAATTGAGTGACCTGCCTGCCGACGTCGACGACGATGCCCGCGGCGTCGTAGCCGAGCACGCGGTGCCCTTCAGCCTCGGTCGGATCCTGGAACCTGCGAACCTTGACGTCGGCGGGGTTCACCGAGACGGCCCGGACCTCGACCAGCAAGTCGAGCGGGCCGGGTTCGGGACGGGGAAGATCGATGTCGACGAGCACTTGCGGCTCGCCCCTGGCGCGATAGGCGACTGCCTTCATGATCGCCCCCTTTCCTTACAGCAGCGTGCCGCCGGAGACCTCGATGCGCTGGCCGGTGACCCAGCCGTTGCCCCCTGAGAGCAGCGCCGCCACGGCGCCGCCGACATCGTCTGGCACGCCCACGCGACCGAACGCGGACAGGCTCGCCAGATGCGCGTTGAGCTGGGCGTTGTCGCGCACCGCGCCGCCGTTGGCCAGCTTCAACGCGATGTTGCGGCCGAGGCCCCGGCTGTCCCCGGTGACGAGGGCGATGGCGGTTGCGGTGGATTTCATGTCGATTTTCTCGCGAAGGTGCGCGCGATCGCCTCAGGCCGCCGCGGAGGCGGTGCGGCCGTCCACGCTGATGCGGCCGGCGCCGTAGGCGACGAACTGCAGCAGGCCGCCGGCCATGGCGAAGTTCTTCAGGAAGTGGATCATCTGGTTCTGGTCGGC
>JABCYW010000018.1 GCA_013289985.1 Betaproteobacteria bacterium
GTTGTCCGTCCCCGCGGAAGGTTGCGAGGCGTCGTAACGATCGTGAGCGCTCTCGGCGCCCACCACGGCCTCGAGGGCGCCGCCGGGCAAGTTGACCAGGCTGCCGCGCACGAGTGCGCTCGCCTGATCCTTGCGGCCGTGATTGGAACTGTCACTGTCCGACCAGATGCTGTGCAGCACGTCATCGCTTGCAGCGCGTCCCGTGGTGAACGGGTTCAGTGCGGCAGCCGTCGAACTTGCCGCCAACGCCGCCAGGCGTGCCGTTGGATTGATGTTCGTCATGATGCTCTGCGCGCCGCCGTTGTCTCGGACGCTCGACAGCGTCAATTCGCTCTCCCAGTCGCCGGCGAGGCCTCCTCGCGCGCCCACCAGCGCGCGCGTGAACCTGGTCTGGCGCCCGAGCCCCTGAAGCCCATTCTCGGGGCCAAGGATGGCGGTGACCTTCACGTCCACGCCGAACGGGTTGAACGGGTTGTCCGCCTTGACGGTGAGATTCGGAATACTGAGACCCACGTCCCTGGATCGCGTTCTCTCCCTCGCGAATGTGAATTCACCAAACGCGAACCACGACCCTCCAATTGCGTGCTCCCCCGTCGCATGAAAGGCCAGCGACTCGTCGCCATAGACCAGTGGATAGCCGTTGCCGTTGGCGTAGCGGTCGCAGAGATTCGCAGTGCCCGCGGTGGCTGCGAAGTCCGAGGTCTGGAGGACCTGGCCCGCCGCCAATTGCGGGATGGCCGCAAAGCTGGAGTTCAGGCCTGGCAGATTCGCGCCGGATACGCTGCTGACTGTGCCTGGCGTGCAGTTGCGCACTCGCGCGTCTCGGCCGCCGAAACGCCTGTAATCGGCGTCGACGAAGAATCCCCTCTCTGCTTCGGTCAAAGGTGTCGACCGGCTATACGAGCCCAGCACCAGGTAACTGCTGTCGGTGCTGTGGCCGCCGGTGGCCAACGAGACGCCGCCGTTACCGAAACCGCGACCAGAGCCCAGATTGGCGGAGAGGGAGATGCCGTCGATGGACTTCTTCAGGATCACGTTCACGACGCCCGCCAACGCGTCGCCGCCGTAGACGGCCGAGGAACCGACCGGAACCACCTCGACGCGCTCGATGGCCGCCATCGGGATGAGGTTCAGGTTGAAGAAGTTCGCGAGCGATGTGCCGACTGCCTCCACGCGCCGGCCGTTTATCAGCACCAGCGTGGTTCCCAATGGCAAACCACGAAGTTGCACGCTGGCCTGGCCCAGCGTGGCGCCAAAACCGCCTTCACCAGCGGAAACCGAGGCCTCATTGAGCCCCGCCAGGAACCGCTCCAGATTCGGCTGCCCGCTCCGCTCGATGTCCTTCGCGGTATAGACGTTCACCGGCGCCGGGCCCTCCGCGTTGATCCGCTTCAGGCGCGTGCCCGTGATCTCCACTCTCGTGAGCGTCGCCGTGTCGTCCTGCTGCGAGTCGACCGTCGCAACGGCGTCTCCATCGGCAGGCGCAGCTTCCGCGGACGGAGTCGATGCGCGGACGCCGCTCGCCGGTACCGCGTTCGGCGTTGCCGCCGGCCTCACCACGAAGGACGTATCGCCCGTTCTCTGCGCGCCCAGGCCCGTACCCTCCAAGGCCGCCGTGAGGGCTTCGAACGCCGTCAGTTTCCCGGACACCGCGTGCGCCATGCGACCGCGAACGACGGCGGGATCGAACAGCACCGACGTGCTCGTCTCGCGCGCGATCGCTCGAAGGGAGTCGGCCAACGACTGGGCCGGCTGCTGGATCAGGTACTGCGCAGCCGGCGTGGATTCCGCGGCGGCGCTGGCGCCGACGTGTACCAGCAGGGAGATCAGGACGGCGGGCATCAAACCCGCCAGATGGGGGCCGGGGATCGTCTTTCTGCGAATCATCTCTTGTCCTTGTTCATTTCCGATGAGTGACAAAGAGATGACGGGTTGGTCAAGGATTCGCCTCGCAGTGGATTCCCTATGGAGGGTTCATGGGCTCCAAACGTCGGCACCGTTCATGCGGGCACCCTCGCGCACGGAGTCGGCGGCGCGGTCGAATCCCGTGGAATTCAAGCGATTGGCCGACGCCGTGATCGTTCGGTTCACAGGGCCGCGGCCTTGCCGGCGGCCGCCGGCTCGACCATCACGGATACCAGCCCGCCATGCCGTCGCTGAGCAGCAGGACGGCTTTGGCCACGTGCTTTTCCACGCTGCTGATGCTCAGCCCGCGCTCCAGCGCAATCTGCTGGTAGCTCATGCCATCGATGCGATGCGCCAGGAAGACGGCGCGCGTCTTTTCCGGCAACTGGCCGATGCATTCGAGCAGGTGATCAAGGCGCTGGCGAGAAAACATGGCGTCCTCGAGCGTGGGCGCGGTGTCGACGACCACCACGTCTTCCAGCAACACCTGGTTCCCATGGCGCACGTGCGCCCTGAAGGCATCCTTCGACAGGTTGAGCGCGGTCTTCATCAAGAACGCCTCAGGCTTCTTCACGACGTTGTCGGCGCCGTAGCAGATGAGCCTGACGTAGGCCTCCTGCACGATGTCTTCCGCATCGTGCCGGGAGCGCCCAAGCTTGCGCAACGCGCATTTCACGCGCGAAAAGACGCTCGTCCACTCGTCGTCCATGTTGACCCCAGGAAGCGGGCGTCATCGGCGTTCTCAGTCGGCTGGCGTGACCGTCCGCGCGCCCGAGTCGTGTCGGGGCCTCTCCTTCACCATCTGACGCTCTCGATCCAGGCGGCTCTCCGCCCGGCGCAATGCGAGTGCGAAGAAGTCTAGGGCCGCAGCCTCGTTTTCGAAATGCCCATGACGACGAACGGCGCGAAGCAGGCCGTCACGCACGTCCCTGGCGACGGCTGCCGCGCTTGGCAGCATGGGTGGCCGCGACGACGCCAGCGCGCCCGGAAATGAACGGTCGATGGCGAGCGTCGCGACCTCGGCGTCCCGCGCGCATCCGTCGTCGAGCGGCTCCACGTGCCAGACGCGTTCGAGGCCTCGGCTCTTGAAGTCGTCCAGCATCCGCGGGAGCGCATGCGCGCCGAGGCAGAGGCCCAGCGGTTCGCACTCGCCGTCTGCGAGCCAACCGAATACCCAGAACAGGGGATGCTCCCGGATGTCTCCTGCATCGCGCACGCGGACGAGAGCGACATCAGCGATGGCCAGCGCGTAGCGCCGGCAGAGTGGTCGGCTCGAAACAGCTGTTAGGCCGCGCTCAAGATCGGTCATGGTGCACATCCTCCATCGGCTCCGATGGCGTCGCATTGCAAGGGCAGGCGTCGCGGAGAGAGCGAGACGGAATTAAAGCCAAACTTGGTTTGGTTATCAAGTACAACTTTTTCCATTCGCGGACGCGCTCGCTAGCGTTCGCGGATGACGGTAAAGGACGAGTTCAGCAAGCGCCTGCGCACGGCCATGAAGACGGCGGGAATCAAGCCGGGCGGCACCGAACTGGAGCGCGCGTTCAGCCTCGAATGGCGCGGTTCGCCGATCAGCGTGCAGACGGCCTCCAACTGGATCAACGGCAAGTACCTCCCCAGGCCGGACAAGCTGCGGGTGCTCGCCAGGGTGCTGAGGATCGACCCGCACGTCCTCATGTACGGAACGTCCGAAGCTATGACCGTCGCGGAAGGACGGCATGCGCGGGAAGACCGCACCACCTACGCCGAGCGACAGACCATCGACACCTTCCTGAGCCTGCCGACGCCTCAGCGGCTCATCGTGCGCGACGTCATCAACGCGTTCGCACTGGCTTACGGCGCCGTGGACGCGGGCAAGGAATAGCACCGGGCCTTGGTGCCGCCACGTGGCAAATCGCCAGCGGCCGAGCGCGTCGAGCCCCTCCGCGTGAACTGGGTCACGTTCGCCTCGTTGGCTTGCCGGCGGCCCCCTCGACGCGCGTAACAGCTTGTCACAAGATGGCTCATCGTCCGAAGTCGGGCGGTGTTCCATCGATATCGCGGCCTTCACGGCAGGAGGGATTCCTATGAGAAAGCTTCAGTGGCTACTCACGACGGCAGCAGCGGCCATCGCGCTGGTCGGCACGTCGGCGCACGCCGATACGCTGTGGAACTTCACCTATGCGGGCACCGGCGTCAGCGCCAGCGGCTCGTTCACCACGGTCGGCAACGGTTCGACGCCTTCGCTCGTGAATTCGATGTCGGGCACCTACACCGACGGCAGCACGAGCGGCGCCATCACGCTGATTCCCATCGCGAGCGGCACGCCCACCTACGCGCCCGATGGCCTGTACATCGCCGACAACCTGTTCGGCGGGTCGCCGCAGATCGACGTCTGGGGCCTGCTGTTCCTGGCCGGCACGCAGGAAGTCAACGTCTACACCGACCCCAGCCAGGGACTGCTGAGCACCACGTCCCACGGCGGCTACGTGTTCACCCCGATCACGTTCAACGCCGTCGCCGTTCCCGAGCCTGCGTCGGTGGCGATGCTGCTGGCCGGCCTGGGCGCGCTCGCATTCACCAGCCGGCGCAGGGCACGCGCCTGAGGCCGGCGCGCCGATTGGCGGCGCGCCCCAGCGCCGTGCGCGATCCGCGTGGTTTCGCCCGGGCGAGGCCGCGCCAACGCGGGTCCTAGGGGTGCCCGCCCCCTTCCCACGAGTGACGGTTTGTCCATAGAGTCCCGCTTGGGCCGCGACAAGCGCGGATCTCGTCAGGCACGCCGCCAGCCGGCAGGAGGGCATCCATGAACCAGCTCCAGGGATTTCTCGCGGCCGCGACGGCCGCGCTCGCGCTGACCAGCACGGCCGCACACGCCGACACGGTCTGGAACTTCACGTTTTCGGGCGTTGGCGTCAGCGCCAGCGGCTCCCTCGAGGTGGCGGGCGACGGCTCGACGCCGAGCGCCCTGCTCTCCATTTCGGGGCTGTATTCCGACCCGACCATCGCCAACGGCACGATCGACGGCTTCGTCGCGCCCGGCACCGACAGCAACTTCACCTACGACAACCTGTTCGGCGGTTCGCCGTACGTCTCGGGCAACGGCGTGCTGTTCGACGTCAACGGCGGGCAGCACGTCAACCTGTACAGCGTCGGCTCCGAATACTGGATCGCGGCCAACGAGGCCGGCGGCTCGCTGAGCGAGCAGGTCTCGTTCACGCTCATCGCCGTGCCGGAGCCGGGTGCGCTGGCCATGATGCTGGCCGGGCTCGGTGGCTTCGCGTTCGCGAGCCGCCGCAAGACGCCGCATTGACGCGCCGTCAGGCCCCCCAGGCCGCGAAGTCGGGGTTCTCGAAGCCCGGCTTGGCGTAGGCCAGCAGTTCGCCCGTCAACGTCCGCACCGCGCCGCCGGCGGCGCGCAGCACGGCGTCGCCCGCCGCCGTGTCCCACTCCATCGTGCGCCCGAAGCGCGGGTAGACGTCGGCCGCGCCCTCGGCCACCAGGCACAGCTTCAGCGACGAGCCCACCGTCCGGTGCGCGGCGATGCGCCGGCCCGCCAGCAGCGCCGTGACGGCCGCGTCGTCGCCGTGGTGCCGGCTGCCCACCACCGTCAGGCCCTCGGCGGGCGTCGCGCGCACCGCGATGGCTCGCCGGCCCGCGTGATCCTCCACCCACGCGCCCTCGCCCGCCGCGCCGGCGAACAGGCGTCCGAGCGCCGGCGCCAGCACCAGGCCCAGCACCGGCACGCCGTGGTCGACCAGCGCGATGTTGACCGTGAACTCGCCGTTGCGGTTGACGAATTCCTTGGTGCCGTCGATCGGGTCCACCAACCAGAAGCGGTTGCTCACATCCGGAATATCTCCGGCGGATGCGGCCTCCTCGCCGACGATGGGGACGTCCGGCGTCAGGCGTCGCAGGCCTTCGAAGATCACCTTCTCGGCGCACTGGTCGGCCACCGTGACCGGCGACTCGTCGCCCTTGATCTCCACGGCGAAGTCGGTCGCATAGACGCGCATCACCAGCGCGCCGGCCTCTCGAATCAGCGGAACGGCGGCGGCTAGCAGGGAAGCAAGGGGCAAGGCGCCGGCGGTCATGATGCTCATAAGGGGTATGCGGATTGCGCTCGATTATGACAAAATCGCGCCACTAAATGTTTTAGTGTCTCGATTCCTTCCGTGGCCGCCCTCACCGCCAACCTTTCGCAGCTCAATGCCCAGCGCCGCCGCGCCGTGCAGCTTCGCGTGGACGGCCGCAGCCTGACCCAGGTCCGCGCGGAGACGGGCCTGAGCGTGCCCACCATCATCAGCGCCTTCAAGGCCTTCACCAAAGGCGGCTGGCACGCGGTGGACGTCGGGACGCGCGGCCGCCCCCAGGGCGCCGGGCGCACGCTGACGCTGGCCCAGGAAGGCGAACTGGCCCTGCTGGCGCTCTATGGCACGCCCGAGGCGGCGGGACTGGCCGGCGGCCTGTGGTCGGCCGACGCCGTCGAGGCATGCGCCCGCCAGCGTTTCGCCCTGGCCCTGCATCCCCGCGCCGTGGCGCGCTGCCTGGCGCGCTGGGGCCTGACGCTGCCGGCCCTGCGCGACGCCGCCGGGCGTTCGGCCACCGGCGTCGCGTGGCTCGAAGCACAGCAGCCGGGGTCGCGCGTCCACGGCGCCGCGCGCGTCTGGTGGTGCGGCGGGCTGCCCGCGCCGGCCGCGGCCGCGGCGGGCACGTCGCGCGGCGTGCTGGTGGCCGTCGATGCGCGCGGGCAGATCGCCTGGCTGCCGGCGGCGTCGCTGGGCCTGCAGGACGCCTATGTCGACTTCTTCGCGCGCCTGCAGGCGCAGGCCGCCGGCCCGGTGGTGGCCTGGCTGTCCGGCCTGGACCTGCGTCGCGCCGCGCAACTCAACGACTGGATCGCCGCGCAGCCGCGGCTCCAGGTGCTCGCCTGCCCGATCGCGCTGGCCCGCCGCGCGCCGCCCGCCGACGAGATCGTCCAGCTGGCGCCGCCGCCGCTGGCCGCCGAACCCTTTCCCGCCGTCGCGCCTGCCCTGGCTCCATCGCCCGCAGCCGCCCGGCCTTCCATCACCTCCCGCACGTCGACAACGGACGATCCCATGACCCTCACCCACCTGCAGCGCCTGGAAGCCGAGAGCATCCACATCATGCGCGAGGTCGTCGCCGAGACCGACAACCCCGTCATGCTCTATTCGATCGGGAAGGACTCGGCCGTGATGCTGCACCTGGCCCGCAAGGCGTTCTTCCCGTCGCCGCCGCCGTTCCCGCTGCTGCACGTCGATACCACGTGGAAGTTCCGCGCGATGTACGAGCTGCGCGAGCGCATGGCCAAGGAGTCCGGCATGGAGCTCCTCGTCTACCAGAACCCCGAGGCCGCGGAGCTGGGCATCAACCCGTTCACGCACGGCTCGTCCATCCACACCGACATGTGGAAGACGCAAGGGCTGAAGCAGGCGCTGGACAAGTACAACTTCGACGCCGCGTTCGGCGGCGCGCGCCGCGACGAGGAGAAGTCGCGCGCGAAGGAACGCATCTTCTCGTTCCGCTCCGCGCAGCACCGCTGGGATCCGAAGAACCAGCGCCCCGAGCTCTGGCGCCTGTACAACGGCCGCAAGCAGAAGGGCGAGTCGATCCGCGTGTTCCCGATCTCGAACTGGACCGAGCTGGACATCTGGCAGTACATCCACCTCGAGAACATCCCCATCGTGCCGCTGTACTTCGCGGCCGAGCGTCCGGTGGTCAACCGCGACGGCACGCTGATCATGGTGGACGACGACCGCATGCCCCTGAAGGCCGGCGAGGTGCCGATGATGAAGAGCGTGCGCTTCCGCACCCTCGGCTGCTACCCGCTGTCGGGCGCGGTCGAATCGACCGCGTCCACGCTGACCGACGTGATCCAGGAGATGCTGCTGACGAAGACGTCGGAGCGCCAGGGGCGCATGATCGACCACGACTCGGCTGCCTCCATGGAAAAGAAGAAGCAGGAAGGATATTTCTGATGGCACACGTTTCCGACCTCATCTCGACCGACATCGAGAAATACCTCAAGCAGCACGAGAAGAAGAGCCTGCTGCGCTTCATCACCTGCGGCTCCGTCGACGACGGCAAGTCCACCGTCATCGGGCGCCTGCTGTACGAGTCGAAGATGCTGTTCGAGGACCAGCTCGCGGCCATCGAGAACGACTCCAAGAAGTGGGGCACGCAAGGCGGCGACATCGATTTCGCGCTGCTCGTCGACGGCCTCGCGGCCGAGCGCGAGCAGGGCATCACCATCGACGTGGCGTACCGCTTCTTCTCCACCGACCGCCGCAAGTTCATCGTCGCCGACACGCCCGGCCACGAGCAGTACACGCGCAACATGATCACCGGCGCGTCCACCGCCGACGTGGCCGTGATCCTGATCGACGCGCGCAAGGGCGTGCTCACGCAGACGCGGCGCCACAGCTACCTCGTGAGCCTGATCGGCATCCGCAAGGTGGTGCTGGCCATCAACAAGATGGACCTGGTCGACTACTCGCAGAAGGTCTTCGACAAGATCGACGAGGAGTACCGCGAGTTCGCCGCGCAGATCGGGCTGGCCGACATCACCTCGATCCCGCTGTCGGGCCTCAAGGGCGACAACATGCTGGTGGCCAGCGACAACACGCCCTGGTACCACGGCCCCACGCTGATGGGCTTCCTCGAGACCTGCGAGGTGGACGACACGCGCCTGCAGAAGGAGCCCTTCCGCATGCCGGTGCAGTGGGTCAACCGCCCCAACCTCGACTTCCGCGGATTCGCCGGCATCGTCACCAGCGGCACCGTGAAGCCGGGCGACCGCATCGTGGCTCAGCCCTCGGGCAAGGAGAGCAAGGTCGCGCGCATCGTCACGTTCAACGGCGACCTGCCCGTGGCCGTGGCCGGCCAGTCGATCACGCTGACGCTGGAAGACGAGATCGACATCTCGCGCGGCGACGTGCTGTCGCTGGCCGAGGCGCCGGCCGAAGTGGCCGACCAGTTCGAGGCCTCGCTCGTGTGGATGACCGACGAGCCGATGCTGCCGGGCCGCCCCTACCTGATGAAGATCGGCACGCAGACCGTCACCGCGTCCATCACCGAGCCGAAGTACAAGATCAACGTCAACACGATGGAGCACCTGGCCGCCAAGCAGCTGGGCGTCAACGAGATCGGCGTGGTCAACCTCGCGCTCGACCGCCAGATCGCGTTCGACGCGTACAAGGCCAACCGCGACACCGGCGGCTTCATCCTGATCAACCGGATGACCAACAACACGGTGGGCGCCGGCATGCTCAACTTCGCGCTGCGCCGCTCGCACAACCTGCGCATGCAGCACGTCGACGTCGACAAGGCCCTGCGCTCGCAGCTGAAGAGCCAGCGTCCGGCCGTGCTGTGGTTCACCGGCCTGTCGGGCGCGGGCAAGTCCACCATCGCCAACCTGGTGGAGAAGAAGCTCGCGGCCATGGGACGCCACACCTACCTGCTGGACGGCGACAACGTGCGCCACGGCCTCAACAAGGACCTGGGCTTCACCGAGGCCGACCGCGTGGAGAACATCCGCCGCGTGGCCGAGGTGGCGCGCCTGATGGTGGACGCGGGCCTGATCGTGATGACGGCGTTCATCTCGCCGTTCCGCTCCGAGCGCGCCATGGCCCGAGGCCAGATGGCCGACGGCGAGTTCATCGAGATCCACGTGAACACGCCGCTGGCGGTGGCCGAGGAACGCGACGTGAAGGGCCTGTACAAGAAGGCGCGCCGCGGCGAGATCGCCAACTTCACCGGCATCAGCTCGCCGTACGAGACGCCGGAGAACCCCGAGATCGTCGTCAACACGCACACGCAGACGGCGGAGGAGGCGGCCGACCAGATCATCGCGCGGCTGCGCGAGATCGGCGTGCTTCACTGAGGTCGCGTCGTTCGGGCGTCATCCGTCGACGTGACGCTCCGACGGCATCCTCAGGCGGCCAGCCCCCTCTGCTCGAGCGCGCGGCGGAAGCCTTCGACCACGTTGGATTCCATGCAATGGGCCTGGGCGAACGCGCGGCCGGCACGCGCGAGCTCGTCGCGACGGCCCGCATCGGCCAGCAACGCCGCGATGGCGCCGGCCAGCGCCGCGGGGTCGCCCTGCGGCACCAGCCGCGCGGTGCGGCCGTCCACCAGGTAGTCGTCCAGCCCGCGGCAGTCCGTCGAGATGATGGGCACGCCCAGGTGCATCGCCGAGACGGCCGTCACGTGCCCGCAGCGGGCCGTGGCCGAATTCATGGGCAGCACCATCGCGCGGCTGTGCTTGAGGATGTTCATCGCGTCGTCCAGCGGGATGTTGGTGCGGACCTCCACGTTGGGCGCCGGCGCGATGCCCTGCATGCTGTGGGGCGACGCGACGATCACGAGCCGCGTCGAGCTGCCGCGCACCGCCTCGACGAGCGTCGCGTAGTCGCGCGCCTGGCTGCCGATGGCGCAGACGTAGTCGCCGGCGACCAGGGGCGGATCGTCGCGACCGGCGACGTCTGGCGGGCGCACGCCCCAGTGCTGGAAGACCATGCGCTCCACCGGGATGGAGAACCAGTCCGCGTAGAACTCGCGCTCCCAGCTGGACGAGACGACGAAGCGGTCGACATGGCGGAAGGCGCGCGACATCGCGAAGCGCGTCGCGCCCGTGGGCATGTCGGTGAAGTTGAAGGAGCTCACGTCGTGGAAGTCGAGCCGGGTTCCCGAGGCGAGCAGGCCCCAGTATTCGGCCGGCCGCGGGCCGTGGCTGACCAGCACCCGCGGCCCGGAACGCGCGCGCAGGAGACGCCGGGCCTCGAGGGCGGCACGCAGGCGCGCCTCGTGCGCCCTCGCGACGGGCAGCACGCACCGCATCGACTGCGTCGACACGTGGTGCCAGTCGGGAATCCGCGACTCGAACGCCGGCTTGAGCCACTGCCAGGCCGGATCGAGCTCGCTGAGATTGACCAGGCGCAGGCCGGCCCCGCGGTCGGCCGGGGTCATGGGTGGTCGACCTCCGGAGCGGACGCATACCGCGCCTCGAGGCCGTCGATCATCCGCATGAGCGCGGCGAGGTCGATGCGGAAGCCGCCGTCCGCGTTGGCATGGCCGACGACGAAGGCGTAGCCGATGCCCATCGTGTCGCAGTAGTCCTTGAGAACGCTGACGAAGCGCTGCGGCGGCTGCAGCATCAGCGCGGCGCCGCGGCGCGACATCCACGGCAACCCGTTGCTGAGCTGGCTGCCCTCCACGCCCAGGATGATGGGCGCCTCGCGGCAGGCCTCGATCATCTCGCGCGCCGTGGCCCGCGTGGAGTCGAGCACGCGAAAGCCGCGCGCGGCGACGGCCTCGGCGACCTCGGCCTCGTTCTCCAGCTGGCGCCGCTCGCCCACCGCTCCGCGCAGCAGCATCACGCCCCTGGCCGCGGTCGGCGGCGCCAGGCGCTCCGCGATCTCCCGCATCCGCAGGAAGCGCGCCAGCTTGAAGGGGTTGTGTCCGTAGTCCTCAAGCACGACGATGCGCTTGAAGAACGCGTTCTCCGCGACGTCGGTGTTGAGCTCCAGCAGGTCGAGGTAGCCCTGCTGGCTGCCGGTGGGGCGCGCCAGCACGCTCACGGGACGGCCGATGTCGCGGGCCGCGAACACCCGCGGGAGGTCGTCCCGCATCCAGTGCCCGAAGTACTTGATGCCATAGGGCGACGAGACCAGCACCGCCTCGTCGAACTCGGCCTCGATCCCGCGCGCCACAAGGGGCAGGCGATGGGTCGAGAGCGGATAGCACATGCGGTTCGTGAACAGGTGGCCCTGCGCCAGGACAGCATTGCGGAATTCGAAGGCCATCGTAGGCGCATGCCGCTGCGGGCCGCCATGGATGGACGCCAGCTCCTCCTCCTTGGTGCGATCGGGCGAACCGCCGGTGATGCGGGCCAGTTCGCCCGCGTCGTAGATCGCGGCGGGCGAAACGGAATGGCTCTCCGGCGCGACCTGCCATGAGCGCGACGCCATCCGCGTGTACGCATTGGACAGGCCCAGGCGCGGCCTCAGCCGGCTGAGGAAGGGTGCGAAGAATGTCTGCATGGGCATGGTCAGTGACGTGGCGCCGCCGGAAGATCGAGCCGCTTCAGCAACTCGGCGAAGCGCTCGACGAAGAACGGCGCCGCGAGCGCCTCGTTCAGCTTGCGCAGCGCGTTGCCGGCCACCTTGCGGCGCAGGTCTTCATCGGCGAGATAGCGCGCGCAGACCTCCTCCAGGTCCGAGTAGTCCCACTTCACGGGCACGAAGCAGTCGTCGGGCAGGAAGATGTCCGGCATGGTGCGCAGGTGGCTCATGTCGGGCTTGACCAGCAGGCAGCCGCACAGGATCGCCTCGAAGTCGCGCCAGCACAGCTCGCCGAAGCCGAACGGGCTGACGCAGATGCGCGTGCGCAGCATCTCCTCGTAGTACTTCTCCTGGGACACGCGATCGGTGGGCGCCAGCACGCGGAATCGGCCGCCCAGGGCCTCGATCTTCTCGACCGCCATCCGGCGCATCGGCGAGATCCAGGCATCGGCGGCGGCGGGTGCGCGGGTGCCGATGTCGACATCCTTGGGCGCCGTCGACCTCACCAGCGGATTGCGGCCCAGTTCCTCGATCTTGTCGTCCAGGCCGATGTTCCAGCCCAGGTGCAGCTTCGCGATGGACGCCTGCGGCAGGCCCGGGAAGCCGGGGTTGATGTCGCGGCTGAAGTCCCAGCCGAAGTGGCGGGCCGCGTGGTCGGTCAGGTTGGTCTTGCCGATGCGCGGCTTGAGGTACTCCTGCGCATCCGCGTAGACGTGCTTCTTGACGTAGAGGTCGACGGACTCGACGAGCTGCGGCCACTGCAGGCTGGGATCGTCGTCGCCGTCGAAGTAGACCAGGGGAATGCGCAGCGCGGACGTCGCGCGGCGCAGCTCGCCGACGATGCGTTCGGCCGTGGCGGCGTCCTTCTTGAAACAAAGCTTCACGCCGACGAGGTCGAAGCGGCGCAGGCTGTCCGCGACCAGGGGCGACTCGCCGATGATGCGGTGCTGGAACGTCACGCCGAACCGGCGCGCCAGTTGCGCGGAATGGCGAACCATGGGCGCGAACTGCTGCTCGCTCGTGTACCACTGCCCGTCGCTCGCGATCAGCATGCGCAGGGGCCGGGGGCCTCTCGCGAGCAGGTGCCGCGCCGTCACCCTGGCGTGGTTCAGCGTCTCCAACGCGGGATGAAATTGCCTGATTCGAAAGGTGGGTTCTGTCGCCATGAGTCGGTCTGTTGCGGCCTTCTGGGTTCAAAGGGGAGATGCGGTCCGCATCATGGGTACGATAGCCGCCTTGAACGGCATGCCGCTTGCCGCCCGTTGCGGCCGCACCCCCTGCAGAGTCGCAGGGACGAGCCACGGTCGCACGGGCTGTTCATTTTGCATGGAGCTACCAGAATGAAATCATTGAGGATCGGCATGGCGGGCGCCGGTTTGTCGTGCGCGGTCATCGCGCGCGCGTTGGCGGAGCGCGGCCACCAGGTCGAGATCTTCGAACGCCGAAGCCACGTCGCAGGCAATTGTCATACCGAGCGGGACGCGGATTCCGGCGTGATGGTGCACGTCTACGGGCCGCACATCTTCCACACCGACGACGAGGAGGTGTGGAACTACGTGAACCGGTTCATGCAGTTCAAGCCCTACGTCAACCGCGTGAAGGCGACGACCGGCGGGCGCGTGTATTCGCTGCCGATCAACCTGCACACCATCAACCAGTTCTTCGGCAAGACGCTGCGCCCGACCGAGGCCCGCGCGTTCATCGAGAGCCAGGCCGACCTGAGCATCACGGATCCGGCCAGCTTCGAGGAACAGGCGCTGCGGTTCGTGGGCAAGGATCTGTACGAGGCGTTCTTCAAGACCTACACCCTGAAACAATGGGGCATCTCGCCCAACGAACTGCCCGCCAGCATCCTCAAGCGGCTGCCGCTGCGGTTCAACTACAACGACAACTACTTCGCGCACCGCTTCCAGGGCATGCCGGCCGACGGCTACACGGTGATGATCGAGCGCATCCTCGAGCACCCGGCCATCCAGGTGCGCCTGGCGACGGAATTCGAGCCGGCCCAGGTCGGCGAATTCGACCACGTCTTCTATTCCGGCCCGCTCGACGGCTTCTACGGCTACGACATCGGCCGGCTGCCGTACCGCACGCTCGATTTCGAGCGCTTCGACGTCGAGGGCGACTACCAGGGCTGCGCGGTGATGAACTACTGCGACGACTCGGTGCCCTGGACGCGCATCACCGAGCACAAGCACTTCGCCGAATGGGAGCAGCACGACAAGAGCGTCTGCTACCGGGAGTTCAGCCGCGCCTGCGGGCCGGACGACACGCCCTACTACCCGGTCCACCTCGTTCAGGGCGACTCGCTGCTGGATCGCTACCGTGCACGCGCCGCGGCGCAGCCCGGCGTGACGTTCGTCGGGCGCCTGGGTACCTATCGCTACATGGACATGGACGTGTCGATCCGCGCGGCCATGGACACGCTCGGCGAATGGCTCGCCAAGGACGCCGGCCGCTGACCCGAGACGCAGGGTCAATAGGCCTTGCGGTCGACGAACACCAGCTTGACGGTGCGGGCGATGATCAGCAGATCGAGGCCCAGCGTCCAGTTGCGCAGGTACTCGAGATCGAACTCGATGCGCGCGGCCATCTTCTCGAGCGTGTCGGTCTCGCCGCGCAGGCCGTTGACCTGCGCCCAGCCCGTGATGCCCGGCTTGACCTTGTGGCGCGCCATGTAGGCCTTCACCAGCTTGCGGTACTGCTCGTTGTGGGCCACGGCGTGCGGGCGCGGGCCCACGATGCTCATGCGGCCCTGCAGCACGTTGACGAACTGCGGCAGCTCGTCGAGCGAGGTCCGGCGGATGAACGCGCCCAGCGGCGTGATGCGGGAATCGTGGCGCGTGGCCTGCACCACCACCGGCCCGTTGTCGGTGGTGCGCATCGAGCGGAACTTGAAGACCTCGATGATGTCGCCGTCCAGGCCCGTGCGGCGCTGGCGGAAGATCACGGGCCCGGGCGAGCTCAGCTTCACGCCGATCGCCAGCACCAGCAGCAGCGGCGAGACCAGCAGCAGGATCAGCGAGGCCAGCACGATGTCGCTGGAGCGCTTGATGAAGCCGTTGATGCCGGTGAACGGCGCCACCATCAGGCCCACCACCGGCACGCCGCCCATGTCCTCGAGCCGGCCCTGGATCACGCTGACGCCGAAGATGTCGGGCACGAAGTGGATGGACGCCGTGGTGTTCTGCAGTTGCTCCAGCAGCGACTGGATGCGCGGCTGCGACGTGAGCGGCAGCGTGATGAACACGTCCTTGACGCCGCGCGCCTCGATGTACTCGGGCAGCCCCTTGAGCGTGCCGATCAGCACGGCGTCGGGCGGCAGGTTCACGCGGTCGGCGGAGCGGTCGTCGAAGAAGCCCAGCAGGTCGTGGCCGTATCGCTCGCGCAGGTGCAGCATCTGGGCCACGCGCATGCCCATGCGGCCCGCGCCGATGATCACCGCGGGCCGGCGCGCGTCCGGCAGCGACGCGAGGTGGCGCTGGACGGCCGTGCCGATGGCCACCAGCGCCCACTGCACCAGCGGCGTGGCGATGGCCCAGGCCATCAGCATGTCCGGGTCGAAGGACTGCAGGCTGTTGGTGGCGTAGCCCAGCAGCGCCAGCACGCTCAGCACCCAGGCCCACGACAGGATGATGTCGATGCCCACGCCCACGCCGGTGCGGCCGAAGCGGTTGACGCCGGGAAACATCAGCACCAGCAGCAGGATGGCGAGCGCCATCGCGACGCCGTCCATGCGGTAGCCGTAGATCTCGTGGCAGACGCCCAGCATGCCGGCGGCCACCAGCGGCTCGAGCAGGGAGGCGATGGTGCTCCCGATCGACGGCGGGGCACTCAGGAACTGCTTGCGGACGCTGCGCTCTTCGAACATGTCAGGACACGCGGGCGAACAAAGGCCGCGCCATGTCAGCTGGTACGGCCATAGGTATCCTCGAACCGGACGATGTCGTCCTCGCCGAGGTAGGAGCCGGACTGCACCTCGATGATCTCGAGCGGCAGCTTGCCAGGGTTCGCCAGCCGGTGGGTCTCGCCGAGCGGGATGTAGGTGCTCTGGTTCTCGGTGAGGATCGTCTTGCGGTCGCCGCAGGTGACCTCGGCCGTGCCCTGCACCACGATCCAGTGCTCCGCCCGGTGGTGGTGCATCTGCAGGCTCAGCGTGGCGCCCGGATTGACCATGATGCGCTTGACCTGGAACCGCGCGCCCGAGTCGACGCTGTCGTACCAGCCCCAGGGGCGGTGCACCTTGCGATGCAGCGCGTGCTCGGTGCGCTGGCTCTTGTCGAGGCGCGCGACGAGCTTCTTGACGTCCTGGCTGCGCTCGCGGTCGGCCACGAGCACGGCGTCGGCCGTCTCGACGATGACGACGTTGTCCAGGCCCAGCGTGGCGACGAGGCGGCCGGTGGCGTGGACCAGCGTGTTGCGGCTGTCCTCGAACATCACGTCGCCGACGCCGGAGTTGCCCGCGGCGTCCTTGGCGGCCACCTGCCAGACGGCGTCCCAGGCGCCGAGGTCGTTCCAGCCGGCGTCCAGCGACACCATGCGGATGTCGAACGCGCTGCCGGGGCAGCGCTCCATCACCGCGTAGTCCACCGACTCGGACGGCACGGCGAGGAAGGCCTCGCGCGTCGGGCGGATGAAGCGCTCGTCGGGCGTGCGCCCGCTCCAGGCGGCCTGCGTGGCGGCAAGGATGTCGGGGCGGAACTGCTCGAGCGCCTTCAGCCACACCGAGGCGCGCAGCACGAACATGCCCGAGTTCCAGGTGTAGCCGCCCTCGGCAAGGTAGCGCGCCGCGGTGGCCGCATCGGGCTTCTCGACGAACTGCGCCACCTTGTGCAGGCCCGCGCCGGCCATGCTGCGGATGTAGCCGTAGGCGGTCTCGGGGCTGGTGGGCGTGATGCCCAGGATCACGATGGCGCCGTCGGCGGCGCCGCGGACGGCCGACTGCAGCGCCGTGGTGAAGGCGGCCTGGTTGGTGACCGTCTGGTCGGCGGGCGACACCACCAGGATCGGGTCGGCGCCGTTCTCGCGCGCGGCCAGCGCCGCCAGCGTCAGCGCCGGCGCGGTGTTGCGGCCCACCGGCTCGAGGATCAAGGCGGCCGGGTCGACCTTCTGCTCGCGCAGTTGCTCCAGCGCCAGGAAGCGATGCTCGGCGTTGCCGACGATCAGCGGGGCGTCGACGGCGATGTCGGGCGCGGCCAGGCCCATCAGGCGGGCCACCGCCTGCTGGAACAGGCTGTCGTCACCACCCAGCGTCAGGAATTGTTTCGGGAACCCGGCGCGCGACAACGGCCAGAGGCGCGTGCCGCTGCCGCCGGCCATGATGACGGGTTGGATCGTGATTGACGCAGCCATGGAGACGCTTTCGGAAAAAAGGGCGGCGACACGCGCCTGGGTGTCGCCGCGGCCGCCGTGCGGCGGATCAGGCGCGTGCGTCGCCCCAGCGCAGGACGGTGCCTTCGTCGCCCGGGTACGTGGTGTTGCCGTGCCGGTCGACGCAGTAGTTCGGGGAGACGATCATATCTTCCAGCGTCTCGCCCCGGGACAGCCGCGTGTAGTCGAACAGGATGCTGCGCACGAGCTTGCTGCCCTCGCGCAACACGCAGCCGTTGCCCAGCCACGCCGGCCCCACGATGGTGGCGCCGGACTCGATCTCGCTGGACGAGCCGATGTAGACCGGGCCCGTGATGTCGACCTTGTCGAAGTCGATGCTGGTGTTCAGGCCCACCCAGACGCCGGGGCGCACCTCGCGTCCGGGCATGTCCATCTGCGCCACCTCGCCGCGCAGCACGCGCTGGCACACCGCCCAGTAGTCGGTGACGCGGCCGATGTCGATCCAGTTGAACCAGCGGCTCTGCGAGTAGAACGGCAGACCCTTCTCGGCCAGCAGCGGGAACAGCTGGCCGCCGATGTCGAACACCTGGCCGGACGGGATCAGGTCGAGCACCTGCGGCTCGAAGATGTAGATGCCGGTGCTGGCCATGCGGGACCGGGCCTGCTCGGGCGACGGCTTCTCCTGGAACTGCGTGATGCGGCCTTCGGCGTCGCTGACGACCACGCCGTAGTTCTTCACTTCCTCCAGCGGCACCTCCAGCGTGACGACGCTGGCCAGCGCCTTCTTGCTGGCGTGCTCGTGGAGCGCCGCGCCGATGTCGAGATCGATGATGGCGTCGCCGCACAGGACGATGGTGGTCTCGTCGAAGAAGCCGCTGTGATCCTGGATCTTGCGCATGCCGCCGGCCGAGCCCTTGGGGTTCGGCACGATCTCGCCGTGATCGCGCTTGCCTTCGAACGAGTAGCCGATCTCGACGCCCCAGCGGCTGCCGTTGCCGAAATAGCTTTCGATCTTCCAGTGCGAATAGGCGACGTTGATCATGATCTCCTTGACGCCGTAGCGCGCGAGATGCTCGATCAGGTATTCCAGCACCGGCTTGCCCAGGATGGGGATCATCGGCTTGGGCATGTACTTGGTCAGGGGGCGCACGCGCGTGCCCTGGCCGGCGGCAAGAATCATTGCCTTCGCCATTGCGGTTCCTTTGGTCTGATATTGAGGGGCGGTGCGGATTCCAAGCAGGAACCGCACCGGCCCGGCATCCGGTTCGCCACGCTACCGTGCCCGCGTGACAGTCGTATGGGCGATTCTCGCAGCCCGGCCGCACCGTGCTTGTAGGCCGAAACCCCGTACTGGGGCCGCCCTAGGGGAGGTCCCTGAGGCGCCCGGCCGTGGAATCCTTCGCGGAAAGCGTGGGCGCGACGCCCAGGTCGGGCCAGGCGACGCCCAAGTCCGGGTCGTCCCAGCGCACGGCGCCCTCGTCGGGCTGCGACCAGAACTCGGTGGTCTTGTAGAGGAAGTCGGCCGTCTCGGTGAGCACCAGGAACCCGTGGGCGAGGCCCGGCGGGATCCACATCTGGCGGTGGTTCTCGCCGCTGAGCTCCATGCCCACCCAGCGCCCGAACGTGGGGCTGTCGCGCCGGATGTCGACGGCCACGTCGAACACCGCGCCCGCGGTCACGCGCACCAGCTTGCCCTGGGCCTTGGGCGCCTTCTGGAAGTGCAGTCCGCGCAGCACGCCGCGCGCGGAGCGCGAATGGTTGTCCTGCACGAAGTCGACGTGATGGCCCACGGCGGCGTCGAAGGCCGACTGGTTGAAGCTCTCGAGGAAGAAGCCGCGGGCGTCGCCGAACACCTTGGGCTGCAGCACCAGGACGCCTTCGATGGCGGTGGTCTCCACTTGCATTTTCAGAAGACCCGTTCGGCGAGCAGGCGCTGCAGGTATTGCCCGTAGCCGCTCTTGGCCAGCGGGGCCGCGAGCGCCGACAGCTGCGCGTCGTCGATCCACTTCCGGCGCCAGCAGATCTCCTCGGGACAGCAGGCCTTGAGGCCCTGGCGCTTCTCCAGCGTGTGGACGAACTGGCTGGCCTCCAGCAGCGAATCGTGCGTGCCGGTGTCCAGCCACGCGTCGCCGCGGCCCAGGATCTGCACGTCCAGCTTGCCGGCCTCGAGGTAGACGCGGTTCAGGTCGGTGATCTCGAGCTCGCCGCGGGCACTCGGCTTGAGCGCCTTCGCGTGCCTGACCACGTCGGTGTCGTAGAAGTACAGGCCGGTGACGGCGTAGCGGCTCTTGGGCCTGGCGGGCTTCTCTTCCAGGCTGATCGCCTTGCCGGCGCCGTCGAATTCGACCACGCCGTAGCGCTCGGGATCGGTCACCGGGTAGGCGAAGACGGTGGCGCAGTCCGCGTTGCCGTAGGCCGCCTCGAGACGGCCGCCCAGGTCGTGGCCGTAGAAGATGTTGTCGCCCAGCACCAGGGCACTCGGCGCGCCATCCAGGAACTTCTCGCCGATCAGGAAGGCCTGCGCGAGGCCGTCGGGGCTGTCCTGCACGGCGTACTGCAGGGCGATGCCCCAGCGGCTGCCGTCGCCCAGCAGCTGCTCGAAGCGCGGCGTGTCCTGCGGCGTGCTGATGATGAGGATCTCGCGGATGCCCGCCAGCAGCAGCACGCTGAGCGGGTAGTAGATCATCGGCTTGTCGTAGACCGGGATCAACTGCTTGCTGATGGCCAGCGTGGCCGGATGCAGCCGGGTGCCGGAGCCTCCGGCGAGGATGATGCCTTTGCGGTTCACGTCAAAGTCCTTGGTGGGCGGGGAGGATCTCGGCCAGCAGTCTGCGCACGCCGGCGTCCCAGTCAGGCAGGTGCACGTCGAAGCGGTCGCGCAGCCTGCGCGTGTCCAGGCGCGAGTTGAGCGGTCGCGGCGCGGGCGTGGGATACGCGCTGGTCGGGATGGGGCGCAAGGCCTCGGCGGGCAGCGCCAGCGGGACGCCGGCGGCGCGCGCCGTCTCGATGACCAGGCGCGCGTAGCCGTGCCAGCTCGTGGCGCCGGCGGCCACCGCGTGGTACGTGCCCGCCAGCTCGGGCCGGGCGCGCGCGGCGCGCGCCATCAGCGCCGTGAGGTCGGCCAGCAGGTCGGCCCCGGTGGGCGCGCCGACCTGGTCGTCGATGACGTTCAGCTCGGTCTTCGTGGCCGCCAGGCGCAGCATCGTCCTGGCGAAGTTGCCGCCGCGCGCCGCGTACACCCAGCTGGTGCGCAGGATCAGGTGCCTGCAGCCGCTCTCGCGGATCTGCCGCTCGCCATCGAGCTTGGTGCGCCCGTAGACCGACAGCGGCCCGGTGGCGGCGTCCTCGGCGCGCGGCTGGTCGCCGCTGCCGTCGAAGACGTAGTCGGTGCTGTAGTGCACCAGCCAGGCGCCGGCCGCCGCGGCGCTGCGCGCGAGCACGCCGGGCGCGTCGGCGTTGATCGCCTGCGCGAGGCCGGGCTCCGATTCGGCCTTGTCGACGGCCGTGTGGGCGGCGGCGTTGACGATCAGGTCGGGCCGGACGGCCTCCACCGTGGCCGCCAGCGCGGCGGGCTTCGAGAAGTCGGCCGCGAGGTCGCGGCTCTGGAAGTCGAGCGCCAGCACCTCGCCGAGCGGCTGCAGCGAGCGTTGCAGCTCCCAGCCGACCTGGCCGTCGCATCCGAGCAGGAGGATCTTCATGCCGTGTACTGGGTGCTGACCCACTCGCGGTAGGCGCCGCTCTGCACGCCCTGCACCCACTCGGTGTTCGCGAGGTACCACTCCACCGTCTTGCGCAGGCCCGTCTCGAAGGTCTCCTTCGGCTGCCAGCCCAGCTCGGTGCAGAGCTTGGTGGCGTCGATCGCATAGCGCCGGTCGTGGCCCGGCCGATCCTTGACGAAGGTGATCAGGCGGTGGCGCGGGCCGGCGGCGTCCGGGCGCAGTTCGTCGAGCAGCGCGCAGATGCCGCGCACGATGTCTATGTTGGTCTTCTCGTTGAGACCGCCCACGTTGTAGGTCTCGCCCACGCGGCCGTCGGCCAGCACGGTGCGGATGGCCGCGCAGTGGTCCTTCACGTAGAGCCAGTCGCGCACGTTCAGCCCGTCGCCGTACACGGGCAGCGTCTTGCCGGCCAGCGCGTTGACGATGACCAGCGGGATCAGCTTCTCGGGGAAGTGCAGCGGGCCGTAGTTGTTCGAGCAGTTGGTGGTGAGCGTGGGCAGGCCGTAGGTGTGGTGCCAGGCGCGCACGAGGTGGTCGCTGGCCGCCTTGCTGGCCGAGTACGGGCTGTTCGGCTCGTACGGATGCGTCTCGGCGAACGGCGCCGCGTCGGCCGTCAGCGAGCCATAGACCTCGTCGGTGCTCACGTGCAGGAAGCGGAACGACGCCTTGTCCTCGCCTTCGAGCGTGGCGTGGAAGCCGCGTGCCGCCTCGAGCAGGTTGAACGTGCCCTCGATGTTGGTCTTGAGGAACGCGCCCGGCCCCAGGATCGACCGGTCGACATGGCTCTCGGCCGCGAAGTTGACGATGGCGCGCGGGCGGTGGTTGCGCAGGATCGCGTCGACCAGGTTGCGGTCGCCGATGTCGCCGTGCTGGAACACATGGCGTGGATCGCCCTGCAGCGGCTCGAGGTTGGCGAGGTTGCCGGCGTAGGTGAGCGCGTCGAGGTTGATGACGTGCTCGTCGTGGTTCTCGAGCCAGTCGAGGACGAAGTTGCTGCCGATGAAGCCGGCGCCGCCGGTGACGAGGATCATGAGGTTTCCTTCTTGCGCGCCTCGAGTCGAGGCTGCAGTTCCGCACCGCTCAGGTGCGGCCGTAGTATCGCTTGAACCATTCGACGAACCGCCCGATCCCCGCGCTCAAGGGCGTCTTCGGGGAGACGCCGGTCCAGGCCGCCAGGGCGGACACGTCCGCGTGCGTCGCCACGACGTCGCCGGGCTGCATGGGCTTGAAGACCTTGATCGCCGCGACACCGAGCGCGCGCTCGAGGGTCGCTATGAATTCTCCAAGCGCCACCGGATCCTGGTTGCCGATGTTGAACACGCGGTAAGGCGCCCGCGAGCTGCCCGGATTCGGGGCCAGGGGCTCGAAATCCGGATCGGCCGTCGCGGGCTTGTCGAGGACGGCGACCACCCCGTCGACGATGTCGTCGATGTAGGTGAAGTCACGCATCATCTTGCCGTCGTTGAACACGGCAATCGGCGTGCCGTCGAGCATGTCGCGCGTGAACGAGAAGTAGGCCATGTCGGGGCGGCCCCAAGGTCCGTAGACCGTGAAGAAGCGCAGGCCGGTCGTCGGGATGCCGTACAGGTGGCTGTACGTGTGGGCCATCAGCTCGTTGGCCTTCTTCGTGGCGGCGTACAGGCTCACCGGGTGGTCGACGCTGTCGCCCTCCGAGAACGGCATCTTGGCGTTGCCGCCGTAGACGCTGGAGCTGCTCGCGTAGACCAGGTGCCGCACCGGGTGGTGCCGGCAGGCCTCGAGCACGTTGAGGAACCCGGCGAGGTTGGACTCGCCGTAGGCCAGCGGATTCTCGATGGAGTAGCGCACGCCGGCCTGGGCGGCCAGATGCACCACGGCGTCGAACCGCTCGCTCGCGAACAGGGCGTCCAGCGCCGGGCCGTCGACGACGTCGAGCGGCACGAACCGGAATGCTTCCAGCGGCGCGAGCTGCGCCAGGCGGGCGCGCTTGAGCGACGGGTCGTAGTAGGCGTTCAGGTTGTCGATGCCCACCACGCGGTCGCCGCGCGCTGCGAGCCGCTGCACCACGTGCATGCCGATGAAGCCGGCGGCTCCGGTGACCAGGATCTTCATCGTGGTTCCCACCTGCTCAGAGGCGCCAGACACGCAGTCCGTTCGATTCGAGCTCGGCACGCGAGAACGCCGCCTTCACGTCGATGAAGCAGGCTCCGGGGGCCAGGCGCGCGGTGATGCGATCCATGCCGAGGGCCCGGTATTCGCGGTGAGCGACGGCCGCGACGATGGCGTCGGCGCGCGGCAGGTCGTCCCAGGCCGTGAGTTCGACGCCGTACTCGTGGCGGGCCTCCACGCCGTCGGCCTGCGGGTCGTGCACGAACACCTCCACGCCGTAGGACTTCAGCTCGTTGATGATGTCGACGACCTTGCTGTTGCGCAGGTCGGCGCAGTCTTCCTTGAACGTCAGGCCCAGCACGGTGACCTTCGCGCCCTTGATGGCGCTGCCCGCGGCGATCATCTGCTTGATGGTCTGCTCGGCGATGAACTTGCCCATGCCGTCGTTGATGCGGCGGCCCGCCAGGATCACCTGCGGGTGGTAGCCCAGCGTGTCGGCCTTGTGCGTGAGGTAGTACGGGTCGACGCCGATGCAGTGGCCGCCGACCAGGCCCGGCTTGAACTTCAGGAAGTTCCACTTCGTGCCGGCGGCCTCGAGCACCTCGGACGTGTCGATGCCCACCTTGTCGAAGATGATGGCCAGCTCGTTCATCAGCGCGATGTTCAGGTCGCGCTGCGTGTTCTCGATGACCTTGCAGGCCTCGGCCGCCTTGATGCTGGAGCAGCGGTGCACGCCCGGCTTGACGATGCGTTCGTACAGCGAGGCCACGCGCTCGAGCGTCTCCGGCGTGTCGCCTGACACCACCTTGATGACGTTCGTGAGCATGTGCTCGCGGTCGCCCGGGTTGATGCGCTCGGGGCTGTAGCCGACGAAGAAATCCTTCTTCCACTTGCGGCCCGAGTTGCGCTCCAGCTCGGGAATGCAGATCTCCTCCGTCGCGCCGGGATAGACCGTCGATTCGTAGATGACGATCGCGCCCGGCTTCAGGTGCGGGCCGATCGCGCTGCTCGCGCCGATCAGCGGCCCGAAGTCGGGGCTCTTGGCGATGTCGACCGGCGTGGGCACCGCCACGATGACGATGTCGGCCTGGTCCAGGTCGCGCGCGTCGGACGTGTACTCGGCATGCGTGGCCGAGCGCATGTCGGCATCGGGGATCTCGCGCGACGGATCGGTGCCGGCGCGGCACTTGGCGACCTTGTCGACCGCGATGTCGAAGCCGATCGTGCGGCCGAGCTTGCCGAATTCAACGACGAGGGGCAGGCCGACATAGCCCAGGCCGACGACAGCGACGACGGTCATTTAGCGAACTCCCTGAAGAGGATTAGTCGAACTTGATGGAGGCCGAACACTGGAGGTAGTTGTCGGTGTACGAATTCGCGAACTTCGGCACGCTCAGGGCCGAATCGGCGTGGCGGGTCTCGCGGCCGCCGCCGCAGCCCAGGTCGGTGGTGCGGGTGGGCTGGAAGTGCGCGCTCAGGAACAGGCGCAGCGTGCGGGTGTCGCCGTTGACCACGCTGGTGACCGCGCCGTTGAGCACCCGGACGTCGGCGTACCTGCGTTGCGTGTAGTCGGCGCTGGCGTCCAGGCTGGTCTTGGCGGTGAGCGCGTACACCACCTCGAGGTGGCCCACGTTGTTGACCGAGGTACCGTTCAGGTTGTTGGCGTTGACGACGCCCACGTTGGTCGCGGCGGTCGACGCGTCCGCGTCCGAGCTGCGGCGCAGGCCGACGTTGACCGTGAAGTGCGACGGCGGCGTCCACGCCCAGTTCAGCGAGCCGTTGACGAAGTGCCGGGCGTTGGCCAGCGCCTGGTTGTCTTCCGACGTGTAGCCCACGCTGGCCTGCAGGGCGCTGTTGCCGCTGGCCTGCCACTTGCTGTTGAGGTTGAACGAGCGGGTGCTGAACCGGGCGACGCCCTGGGTGGTCGCGCTCGTCTGCGCATGCGGGTATTCGCCGTGCACGTAGGTGCCGTTCAGGCCGAACGACAGGTCCGGGCTGCTGGCGTAGCGCGTGCCCAGGTTGCCGGACCACTGCCGTTCATCGCTCGCATCGAACGTTGAGTTCGAGAACCGGCGGTCGTTGGCATCGGCGCCGCCGGAGATCGACCAGCGCGATTCGCCGCCGAGGGTCACGCGGGCGAAGGCGTGGCGGTCGGTCTGCAGGTTGTGCGCGGTGGTGCCGGTCGAGCCCGGAATTTCGGTGCTCTCGCCGGCGATGTACTGGCGGCGCTGGGTGTCGGCGCCAAAGGAGCCGGACAGGTCGCCGACGGTGCTCCAGTCGAACTGCGCGGCCCCCTGGTAACCGGTCGAGTTGAGCGCGTGCGTGCGCTTGTAGCGGTTGAAGTCCACCGCCGCCGTGGCCACGAGCGCGTCGCGCCCGATCGCCTGGTTGAGCGCGGCGTTGAACTCCGTGGTCGAGATCCAGTCGGCCACGCGCTGTTCGTCGAGCGAGTGGCCTATGTTGCTCTGGTGCTGCAGGTTCTCGCTGGCGCCGAAGGAGAAGGGCTCCAGTGCGGCATGGGCGTTCCCGGCCAGCAGGCCAAGGCACAGGGGCGACAGCATCGCCAGGTGGTTTTTTTTCATGTGGTTCTCCTGCCGTTCGTTGACGGCGTCCCGATCATCGTGTCAAGGGTGCGGCCGAGCCATCGAACGGGTCCTTGTACAGGCCCAGCCGATCCATCAGCATCCACCAGAGGAATTTGGAACTTCGTACGTAGCGCATCAGGTACCGACCCGGTTCCGTCCAGACCCGGTAGGTCCATTCGAGGCCAAGGCGCCGCAGCACGACTGGCGCGCGCCTGACCTCCCCCGCCTCGTAGTCGATCGTGGCGCCGATCCCCATCATCACCCGGACTTGCGGCAAACGATGGCGGACGCTGGAGATCCAGATCTCCTGCTTGGGCGCGCCCAGCCCGACCAGGAGCACGTTAGCGCCACTGGCCTCGATCATCTTCAACACCGCATCCACTTCCGTCGGATCGTTCACGAAATTCATCGACGGCCCGTGGGCGCCCACGACCAGCTCGCGCCCCGCCTTGCGGTTCATGGCCTCGCGGGCGCGCTGCGCGACGCCGGGCCGCGCGCCCAGCAGGAAGATGCGGGTCGCGGGATCGGCCGCCTGGCGGGCGCAGAACGCCGGCACGATGTCGGAGCCCGGCAGGCGGTTCGCGACCGTGCGCCCCTGGGCCCGCAGGGCGAGGCGAACGTAGTGGCTGTCGACGGTGATGATGTCCGCGGCGCGGTACGCGCGCACGAAATCCGCGTTGTACTGCAGGTGGTAGAGGTGGTCCGGGTTGACCGTGAACACGACGCCGCCGGCGGTGCCCAGGCGGTTCAACAGGTCGTCCATCGACAAGTCGTCGGCCCAGACGTTCAACAGGGGTTGCCGCCGCCACGGCAAACGGGTTTCAGTCATGGAATCGAATGCAGGGAATGGACGGGGCCGCGTGGCGCGATGAGGGATTCGGATGCGGCTTCATGGTCAGGTTTCTACCCGTCGGACGCGACCGGCATTCACATTTTTTCAACGACTATGTAACGCCATTTTGCCATGCAGCATCGAGCAGGAATGTGGCGCCGCCCCCCAAATGCGGGGTGAAAGCGCCCGCATCCCCTAACGACGATCCGTCCTGATCCAGGCCCGCTGGCGCCGGAACACGAAGCGGACATAGAGCGGGATCTTGACGAGGATGTACCAGGGCACGGCAAGCAGTTCGCCCAGGCTGACGAGATCCCGGCCGCGACCGTGCCAGCCGATCAGCATCACGACGAAGAACACTGCCGGCAAGACCGATGCCAGGGCGACGAGCGCGCCGGGAGCCCCGACGGCCCAGGCCAGCACCGACAACGTCCAGTCCAGCGCGAGCAGGCCGCCGAAGAGCGCCAGCGGCGGCACCGCCAGGTCCAGCGCCATTCCCAGCAGCTTGCCGTCGCGACGCGCGGCGGCCGCGACGACCATGCGGGGAACCTCGCGCAGGATCATCTCGAGGTGGCCGTGCTCCCAGCGGGTGCGCTGGGTCGCCGACGCGGCGCTCGTGTCGGGAAACTGGCTCGTGACGAGCGCCCCGCGGCAGAACACGGGCGGGCGGCCGGTGCGGGCCAGGTCGATGCCCAGCTTCATGTCCTCCACGATGGAGGCGTTGGCCAGGGGGGCGTCGCGCAGCATGTCCCAGCCGAACGCCATGCCGGTGCCCATCAGCTGGCACGGCAGGCCCAGCCGGTGCCAGCCCGAAGGACGCACCGCATTGCGCACGCGCCACGCGAACTGCGCGAGGCGGCGCCCGACGCCCGCGTCGGCCGGCGCCAGCATCAGGTACAGCGCCTGCACCGGCCGGCCGGTACGTTGCAGTTCCGCCAGGAGCGCGTCCAGCGCGCCCGGCGCCAGCTCGCAATCGGCATCGACGATCACCACCGCCGCGGGCGGATCCCGGCGCAGGTGCTCCATGCCGAAGGCGAGCGCGAAGCCCTTGCCGCGCGCGTCGTGGAATCGCTCGATCACTTCGGCGCCGGCGGCGCGCGCGCAGTCCGCGGTCGCGTCGTCGCAGTTGTCGGCCACCACCAGCAGGCGATCGCCCGGGGCCAGTTGCGGCTGCAGCAGCGCCAGGGTGCGCGCGATGCCGGATTCCTCGTTGTGCGCGGGAACCAGGATGGCCGCGTTGCCGGAGGATCCATCACGGCGCGCTGGCGGCGCTGCCGGCGCCCGCGCGGCCAGCACGTCGGCGAGGATCTGCAGCGCGAGGACGACGACCGGCAGCAACAGCAGCAGCGCGAGCGCCAGGACGCCGCCGGCCAACGCTTGCGCAAGGTGGGTTCCGATGGCGCTCACGGCCGCGATCCTTCGATGGCGTCGCCGAAAAGACGCTTCAGGCGGGCCGCCTCGACATCGACGAGGTGGCGCCCGAGCACGCGCGCGCGCGCCGCGCGCCCCATCGCCAGCAGGCGCGGCGGTTCGGCCCGCAGGCATTCCTGCATCGCGCCGGCCAGGGCGTCAACGTCGCCCGCGGGGACCAGCCACCCATCGGCGCCATCGCGGACAAGCTCGGGGATGCCCGCGATGAACGTGCTGACGACCGGCCGACCGAGTGCCATGGCCTCCATGATGACGACCGGCAATCCTTCGGCGAAGCTGGGAAGCACCAGCGCGCGGGCGGCCAGGAGCTCATCGCGCACCTGGGCGCTGCCGATCCAGCCGGTGATGCGCACGTGCGCCTCGATGCCCAGGTCGCGGACGGAGGCTTCGATCTCCTCGCGCAACTCTCCATCGCCCGCCAGTACCAGCTTCAGCGCGATGCCCCGGCGGATCAGTTGGGCCGCGGCCTGCACGAGGAGCAGCTGGCCTTTCTGCTCGCACAGCCGGCCCACGCAGACCAGCGTGTCGTTCGCATTGGCCGCCAGGTCCTGTTCAGCCGCGAAGAATGCCGCATCGATGCCGCAATGCACCACCTGCACCTTGGGCCATTGCCCGGCCGGAACCCAGCGGCACAGCTGGCTGCGGCCATACGAGCTGATCGCCACCACGAACGAAGACGAGTCGACCTTGCGAGCGAGCGCCAGCGCTTCCGGCTTGTCGAACTCTTCAGGGCCATGGGCCGTGAAGCTGAAGGTCGGGCCCCCGAGCGCGCGCGCGAGCATCGCGACTTCGGCGGAATTGGTTCCGAAATGGGCGTGCAGATGGGCAACGCCCGCCCTTCGCATCCAGTTCACGAGACGGCACGCCTCCGCCAACGACGCCAGATGCCGGAACAGGCCCCGGTCGGAGCCTCGCGACATGGCCCAGGCCGCCCGGAACCCCGACCAGGCTGCGCCCGGGTTGCCGGCCAGGAAGCCGAGCGCCTCGATCGACAACGCAGCAAGGCTTCCCTTCAGGACGTAGTCCGTGCGCTCGCGCTCCTGCGCGTCTTCGGCGTCCGTGACCTCCGCATCCCATCCCCGCAACGCGAACCGCACGACGCGGACGCCCTGGCGCTCGAGCGCCGCGATCTCCCGCCTGATGAAGGTGTGGCTGACCTTGGGATACTGGTTGACGAAATAGGCGACGGCGTAGCTCATGAAAGGGCCGCTCGAGTTGGGTCGTGCGGGCCGAGGCCCGGCGAGGGATGGCCCGCGTTCATTTGTACTCGATCAATGCGCCCGCGCGCCCGGACGCACGGGCAAGCAGGAACTTGATCGCGCCCTGCGCCTCCGGAAAGCGGCCCAGTACCAGGAAGAAGGCGTGCCGCCAGGGCACCGGGCCGCCTTGGGCGGCGAACCGCCGGCCCAGGCGAAGCCACTGTGCAGGATAGACGAGAAGCAGCGCGGCGGCCGCGGGCAGGAAGCAGCTCGCCAGCACACTCGCGACGGGCAGCACGGCTCCCCACGCGAGCGCGCGCCGGGTTTCGCGAACGAAGTGGCGTTCCGGGGCCGCGCCGTGCAGATGGGCGCCCTCCGCGAACGCATAGCCGGATCGCATCGTGCGCCGCCACCACTGGGAGAACCGCACGATGGCGGCGTCGTGCCAGGTCATGTCGGCGTCCATGCGCCAGATGCTGCCACCGGCCGCCCGCAGGCGCACGCAGAGTTCGGGCTCTTCGCCGGCGATCAGGCTGTCGCGATATCCGCCCGCACGAACGATCGCCTCGACCCGGAACAGCGCATCGCCGCCGATGGCCTTCGCCTCGCCGACCGGCGTGTTCCATTCGATGTCGCACAACTGGTTGTAGACGGTCGCCTCCGGGTGGCGCTCGCGGCGGCGCCCCGCCACCGCCACGACGTCCGGATGCGCGTCGAGGAACGCCGAGGCTCTGGGCAGCCACCCAGGGTCCAGCTCGCAATCGCCGTCGATGAACTGCACCCGTTCGAGCTCGGGAACGGCCGCCAGCATCTCGCGCAGGCCGGCGTTGCGCGCCCGCGCCGCCGTGAATGGCTTGTCCATGTCGAGCCTTACGACCCGCGCGCCGAGCTGCATGGCGAGTTCCGCCGAGCCGTCGGTGGACCCGGAATCGACGTAGACGCGGCGCGGGCCCAGCACGGCGCAGGACGCCAGGCAGCGCCTGAGGCGCTCGCCCTCGTTGCGGCCGATGACGACCGCGCCCAGGGACGGGGCGATCCCGGAGCCTTCGCCGGTGCTCATGGCAGAGGCTGGGCGGGGGGTCGCGGCTGGAATCGGCCCAGGACATGGCCCCGCGGCTCGCCACGATAAGGCGTCAGGTCGATGCTGTTGCGATCCTTGCCGGGCATCGCGAGCCAGGCGGCCGGAAGGGCGACGCTCAAGGTGAGCAGCAACGGCAGCAAGTCGAACGTGGACGTGGTGAAGATGGCGAACAGCAGGGCCAGGACGAGCGCGACCATGGAGACCGCGAAACGGCTGCCCGGCTCCCGTATCCCCGTCGCGTCGCGCCGGATGGCGTTCAACAGCCGATGCACCACGATCACGAACGGCAAAAGGTAGAGGGCCAGGCCCGTGACCCCGGCGCCGAGCATGATCGCCACGTAGCTGTTCACGATGTCGACGATGCCTTCGCCCTGTCGGAGCGACTGCAATTGCGATGCATAGTTCGGCACGCCCAGCCACGGGCTCTGCTTGATGAGCGCGAGCGAGGTGGAGAGCAGTTGGCGCCGGTAGTCGATCGTGGAAAGGTCCGATCCCGTGGTGCCGAACAGGGCTCCCAGGGCGGCGACCACCGCGCTGTCGGCCCCCGTGGCGATCGCCACCATGCCAAGCAGCAGCACCAGCAGCAGAAGCACCCTGAACACGCTCGCGGACATGCGTCCCAGCACGATCACCACAAGCAGCATGGCGCCGGCCGCGAGCCAGGGTCCGCGCGACCACGTTCCCACAAGCGCGACGAACATCGCGGCGAACAGCAGGAAGACCGATTGCCGGCGCCACTGGTCGCCGCGAAGCCAGATCAGCAGGCCGATGCCCGTCATCAGCAGGATCGCGAAGTTGATCGGCACCTGCGCCGCGGCCTGGACGCGCACGAAGCCGCCGCGCGACAGGACGTAGGTCAGCTGCCATGTGACGTCATAGATGGTCTGCAGCCCCGAATACAGGTTCCGCTGGGTCAGGATCTCGATGATGCCGACGGACGCCGCGAAGGCGATGCCGATCATCAGGTGCGTGACGATGAAGCGCAGCGCCGGCAGCGTGCGCACGCCCCGGGTGATGACGTAGTAAGGCAACAGGGTATCGAGGCTGGCCTCGAGGAGCGATCGCAGGATCGAGGTTCCGGTGGACGACGGTGCGGCCAGCGCGATCCTCAGCAGCTGATAGCCGACCAGGCCCGCGTCGATCCAGAACAGGCCGTGCCGCTTGTGATCGCTGCGCTCGAGCATGAGCTTCATCGCCGGAACCACGAGCAGCGCCAGCGCGAGCACCCGGAAGTGAGTGAGGGTGAGCAGGTATCCGACGTTGCCCAGGCCGAGCTTGAGCTCGATCGGCGGCAGCACCACCGCCAGCATGGCGAAGAGGCTGATGTTGCCGACCACGCCGCTTCGCATCGAGCCCGCGCGCAGGACCGCGATGACGGCGATCGCGATGCAGAACAAGGGCGGGAACTTGCACAGGAAGGTGGCGCAGGTCACCAGCGCGATGCTGGTCCACGCACGCCAGTAGTCCTCGCTGGACAGGAGCGTGTCGAATGCGCGCCTGAACAGATAGGCGCCGATCCCTCCCGCGATCAGCGCGGCGAAGAGAAGCTTGATGGCATAGATCACGTTCTGCTCGCTCTCGGAAGTGGTGCGCGGAAAAAGGGGGGGCGTCGTCGGCACGCGATGCCGGCTTCGCCGCGCCTCCACGATATGCCGCCGGGAACGTGCATCGCAGCCATGCCGATCAGGCGAACCGGTGCGGGAACAGGAGATGGATGCACAGCGACAGCACCCACCCCGCGCCCAGCCCCACGACGATCGCCGGCACAAGCGCTGCCTCCGCGCGCAGCGTCAGGATGCCGCGCCTGGACTTGAACCATATCGCGAGCGGCCACGCCGCGAATTGGGAAAGGGCGATCCCGACGACCGCGCCGCGCATCGCGCCGACATGCTGCCCGACGTACAGGCCGATGGCCAGGAAGACCAGGCGAAGGAAGTTGGCGAACGTCATGTACTTGGGTGTACCGACCGCCTGGTAGCACTGCTCGACGATCTGGTAGCGCAGGCCGATGGTGCCGACGGCCAGGATCGACATCATCCACCCGGCTTCGCGATAGCGCGGGTCGTACAACAGGCCGATGAGCGCGGGGCCGGCGGTGATGAGCGCCGCGGCCGCGAAGGTGACGGTGAGGTCGTAGCCGATCTGGAATCGCTCCATCACGCTTGCGAGCGCATGCGGGCGCTCGCGGTGCACTTCGGACAGGGCCGGGTACGCGACGCTGTTGGCCAGCGTCGAGGCCAGCCCCTGCAGCACGTTGAGGATGGACAGCGCGATGGCGTAGATGCCGAACGCCCGGCTGTCGATAGTGCCCCCCAGGAACAGCCGGTCGCCGTTCGATCCGAGGAACGTGAGGATCGACGACAGGAAGATCCACTTGGCGTGGCCCATCAGCTCCGAGACGGCGGATCGATCGAGCTGGAAGCGCTCGCGATGTCCGTCGAGCACCAGGTGGCCGGTGACGCATCGCACCAGCGACGCCGTGACGCTGCCCACGACCAGCGCCCAGTACGACCGCGTCAGCAAGGACACGCAGATCATGGCGACGGCGGCCATCAGCTGCGAGAAGAGGTCGATGCGGGTGAGCGTGTGCATCCGCATCGCGCGATGTGCGATCCCCATGCGGATCGAGTCGAACGCGTAGATCGCCGGCATGAGCGCGAAGGCGGCCATCACCCACGGCAGCCGCGAGTCGCCGTAGACGCTGCCCGGCTTCGCGAGATGGAAATGGATGACGAGCGCGGAGCCCAGCGCGAGCACCAGGCAGCCCAGCACGAGGCCATAGCTGCGGATGACCTGGATCGTCCAGGCCGTATTGAGCATCGCGGGATCCTCGCCGCGCTTCGACTGGACGATGCTGCGGCTGATTCCCAGGTCGCTGAACAGGCCCAACGCCATCGTGAGCACGCTCACGGCCGACATCAGGCCGAACGCGTCCGGCGCCAGCAATCGCGTCAGGACGACGCTCGTGCCCAGGCGCACGACCTGCGAAACCAGTTGCCCGCCGACGATCCAGGAGCCCGCCTTGAGGATTCGTCCCTTCAGTGCGCCTCGTCCGAGTTGTTCTTTCGCGATCGCGGTCATGCTTTCTTCTCTCGCCTCGGCCGCACCGTCGCCGGCACGCCCACGGCGATGCAGCCGTCGGGGACATCGCACAGGACGACCGCGTTCGCGCCTATCAGGACGTCATTGCCGATCCGGATCGCGCCCAGGATCTTGGCGCCCGCTCCGATGTCGACGCGGTCTCCGAGGACCGGGGCGACGGGTTGATCGACATGGCGCAGGCCGATGACGACGTCGTTGCGGAGCCTGCAATCGCGGCCCAGCTTCGCATAGCCGCTCACGATCACGCCGCCGAAATGGTCGATCACCAGGCCCGGCCCGATCTCCACCTCGCACGGCAGCTCGATGCCGGCAACGACCTGCACCCACTTGAACAGCACGTGGTACAGGAACGAAAAGGGCATGCGCAGCCAGCGCCAGCGGATCCCGTAGCGCCAGCGGCCGAACCGGTAGACCACCAGCGCCCAGAAGCCCTGGGCGCCCAGGCTCCGGCCATGCGCCTCGAAATCGGCGCGGATGTTGGGGAAGAACGGTGTCATCGCGTGGGCCTGGTTCCGGCGACGGTGCGCGCGAGCAGGCGCAGCGTCAGGCCAATGCGGCGGACAGCCGCGCCGGCCGGGATGCCGCTCCGCCTGAGCAGCTTGCGAGTGAGCAGGATCAAGTCGGCGAACACATCCAGCACGACGAACAGGACCAGCCCGCCCAGTCCGTGGTTCTTGCGGAAATAGAGCAGCGCGCTTTCGATCTGCAGCGACTCGAGCTGTTGGGCGCCCGTGGTGACAGGGCCGGCGCTCTTCGCGCTTTCGCCGCCCAGGTGGACGACGGAGACATCGGGAAAGAAGACGACCTTCCAGCCCGCGCGCTTGACGGAGAAGCAGTGATCCACTTCCTCGAAATAGAGGAAGTAGCGCGGGTCGAAGAGTCCGACCCGCTCGACCACCTCGCGGCGGATCAGGTAGAAACATCCCGGAACCCAGTCGCAGTCCCGAACGGACGCGTGATCCCAGGCCATGTCGTCGATCAACCGTACCCGCGGGAACCACTTTTCCAGGCCCGCCCGCGAGATGAACGAGTTCAATGGCGTGGGAAAGAAGCGGCAACTGGGTTGCAGCACGCCGTCTCGCCCCACCAGGCGCACGCCCAGCACGCCACACTCGGGATGGCTGGCCATGTAGGCCATGCTTTGCGAGATCGCATCCTTCGGGACGAAGGCATCCGTATTGAGCAGCAGCAGGTACGGCGAGTCGTTGCGGGTGAGTGCGACGTTGTTCGCGCGCCCGAATCCCACGTTCCGGTCCAGCGCGATCAACTCCGCTTGCGGAAAATGTTCCCGGAGGTACGCCGCCGAGCCATCCGCCGACGCATTGTCGACAACGACGATGGCATGGCTGTCGACGCCTGCCAAGGCGGCCTCGAGCGCCTCGAGGCAGGGGGCAAGCAGCGACTTCGTGTTGTAGCTGACCAGCAGGACGGTCAATGCCGGCTGCGCAGGCGGCAGGCCGTTCGAATCTTGCATCTTTCCTTGACCGAAATGGGTAGTCGACTGCCAAGGCAATTCGCAGGCCAAGCCTGCTGCCTGGCAGTCCGAGGCGCAGGCCTGGAGTCTAGCGCAAGCGGCATGCGCGAATGAAGTGCAAAACGGCGACCACCCGCAAGGTTGGTCGCCGTTCCGGCAGTGGCAAATGGCGGTCTCAGCAGCCCGACCAGACGCAGTTGCTGCCGCGGGCCCTCAGGGCGGCCTGCCACTTCGCGTTCGAGTTGTCGTTCATGGACTCCTTCAAGCCCCACATCCCGTACTTCGACGGCGCACTGGCATGGCTGTAGTAGGCGAAGGTCTGCCCCCCCGCCGCCTGCCAGTTCGCCATCATCGTGTCGTAGGCGGCGCCCATTCGCGCGTCGCGATTGGCGGCAATGAACAGGGCGATCAGCGACGTGTCGGTGTCGCCGGACGCCGGCACCAGGTGCTGGCCGCCCTCATAGGCCCACAGCGGGATGCCGAAGCTGTCGGCAACCGCCTTGTTGGCCGTGACCCAGCCCTTGATCTGCGCCAGGGCGCCGCCGGGAACGTTGCTGCCCGCGGCATAGAGAGGCGCGGCGACGGGCTTGCCGCTGGCGTCGAGGCCGGTGATCTCCTGGAACAGCTTGCTCAAGCCGCCGTCCGCATCGGCGTACCACTTCGCGACGGCGGGACGCAGGCTGGAGCTCGCGACGTAACCGCCGAAATACGGGGCGATGGCCAGGATGTCGATGTTCGAGCCGCAGCGACGGCCCAGTTCGGCCGCCGCGAAGGGGCAGGTCAGGAACTGGTTCGCGATCCAGGAATTGGCGGCCTGGCCGTTCACCACGCACTTCGTCGCCGGATAGGCTGCCTTGGCGGCCGCACACACCTGGGAGGCACGTTCGCCATACCAGCTGTCCTGCAACGTATAGGCGCTGGTGCCCGCGGCGACTTGCGCCGGCCACTTGGCCTTGGCCTGGTTCAGCATCCAGGTGGAGGTGCCGAACGCATAGTTCCAGGGCTCGTTGGAATACTCGAGATCGAGCTTCGAGACGCCCGTCAGGTGCGCGCCGGCGAGCTTGCCCAACTGGGCCGCGTAGTCGTCATTGACGTACGTGGGCAGGTTGATCCAGGCATCGGCCTGGATCGCGTTGGCCAGGTCGAGCATGGCCTCGATCGGGGCGCCGGTCGGGCCCGTCCAGGTCCGCGCCGTGGGCGACGTTCGGTCGGCCCACGTCTTGGCCGGCGACGTGTTGGTGTGACCCCAGTCCAGGAAGCGCAGCGCGCGGAAGCCCTTGATGTCCTGCAGGAACTGCGGGCTCCAGATCTGGGTGGCCGGGAACGATTCGAACGGAACGTAGGCACCGGTGGCGGACGTGCAGGCCGCGGCGCTGGCGGCAAACACCGTGAGGTCGTTGGCGCAGGCGCCGCCGGGCATGTAGACGCGGATGTTGCGCAGGTAGTTGCCGGGGCTGGTGGCCGTGATGGTCATCCACACGTTGCCGGTGCCGGTGATGTCGATGACGTCACGGCCCGCGGAGGAACTCGACCTGGTGGCGCCGGAGTAGCTGATCGAGCCCGCGCCGTCGTAGCGCACGATGTAGCGGCCCGGCGGCAGCGCGCCGCCGGCCGACAGCAGGCTCGCGACGGAGCGGTACTTGTGCGTCGTGTCGCTGGACGCGGGCAGGCTGCGGATCCAGCCGTTGGCATCGACGTCCAGCGCGGATTCCTCGAGCGTGTCCCAGCTGCTGGCCCCGGCGGCGAAGCCGGAACAATTGGTGCCGCCGCCGCATTGCGTGAGCCAGGCGCCCGCGCGCTTCATCACGTCGATGGTCGGGAGTTCGGCCGCGAAGTAGTCGAGGCCGCTCAGGTTCAGCGCGGCGCCGGAGCGGGACGGCGTGGTCGCCGCGGCGGCCGCGCTGGAGGCCGGGGCGCTCGTGCCGGTCGTGGTGCTGGCCGCGGCGACGACGATCGGATCGCTGCTGTCCGTGCCCGTCGTCGTGCCGTCGGTCGTGGTCGACGCGCCCGTGGAGGCCTCCGTCGTGCCGGGCGCCTGCGTGGTGGTGTCGCCGCCGGAGGCCGAGGTCGCGCCATCCTGGGTGGGCGTCGTGCCGCTGGTCGCGGACGAGTCGGTCCCGGCGTTCGTGCTGCTGTAAGACGAGGCGCCTGACGTGGCCGCTTGTGCATCATTCGCGGCGCCGCCGCCGCATCCACTGCCCAGCGCGCCGATGGCCACCGCCATCGTCGAGGCGCGCACGGTCGCAATCCAGTTCAAAGCCATGTCGGTTACCGAGATCGGGAATAGCCGCAGCCAATCCACATCTCCGGCGAACCCCGACGACATGTGCTGCGATGCACTGTCTATCGGCAGACCCTGGTCGGTAAGTGAATGCAAAAAGCGTGGGAAACCCTCGACACATTCACGGGAACTCGCGTCCTGGCATGTAAAGCTGCCGCAGGCACCAGAATGGACAGCGACCACTGTCGCGTGAACCTGCGCGACAGGCTCGACCATACTGGGGGAGGGTATGGCACCCAGCGCACCCAGGCCGAGGAGGAGTCCCGCGACGCGCGAAATCGGACGACCAGCCATGCTCGCGTCCTCCGTCAGGCTAGGCCAGGCCGGCCAGCTGCTTTCGCGCGGCGGGCGTCATGGCGCGCACGATCTCGCGAATGAAGCCGTTCTGGACGTTGAAGCCCTCCTCGTAGTTCCGGTCGCGCGTGGAGACGCGGAACAGGAGGCCGTCGACGATCTCGCCGCGCAGGCCGTGGCGGATCTCGAGGAGCTTGCGGTCGAACCCGCCGAGGCTCTGCTGGTCGCCGATGATCGTCCAGTAGGTCACGGGCTCGAAGTAGGTATCGGCGAACTGGGTGTCCAGGCGCCGGACGCGGATCTCGCCCTCCGGCATGTCGACCACGCCGGTCCGGTTGTTCGAGACCTTGAACCCCTGGGCGGGATAGCAGACCTCGGGATAGTGGAGCTGCACGTCGTCGTCCGCCTGGTCGGCCCCGTAGGCGATCGACAGCATGACGCGATGCCCCTGGTCATCGACGTAGGAGCGATCCAGCAACTGGCTGTAGAGCTTGTTGAGCAGAGCTTCCGTCTGCGGGTTGACGATGCCGGTGGCGGAGCGGTCGTCCACACGCCAGGTGCCGAAGCTCGACGGCACGATGTCCTCGAGCTTGAACGCCCCGCGCAGGAGCGCCATCCGCTTGGTGGGCACCATGGCCTGGCCGCCCGCGGCGGCGCCGGCCATCAGGATGGCCGCGATGGCGGCGCGGCGGGTGAGGACGGCGTCAGGCATGTTGCGGCCTCGGCGAGTTGCGCGCGACCAGCCAGCGCAGGCCGCTGTCGGTGGCGATGATGAACACGAGCGCGGTGATGAACAGCACCATGCCGGCGCCCTGGTGCTGCAGGAAGCCCTGCCCGGCCTCGTCGCCGAAGTAATAGGTGATCAGCGCCAGCACGATCACCCGGATCACGTTGGCCGCGAAGGAGATCGGCACGATCAGGATGGCCAGGACGATGTTGCGCACCAGCGAGGTGTGGCGCACCACGTTCAGGTACAGCAGGCCCATCGCCTCGAGCGAGAAAAGCGTGTGCAGCCCGGAGCAGGCGTCGGCGACGAGCAGCTGGAACTGGCCGATCTGCAGGATGACGCCGGTACGCGCGATCGGATAGCCCGCGGCATACATCACCGACGACGCCACGCTCGAGACCGCCAGCTTCAGCGGCTGCGTCACGGCGTCCACCAGCGTCGCCGGCAGCGGGATCAGGAAGATCATGAAGAACATCGCGAACGCCGCCGCGCGCAGCTGGCGCGGCCCGCGCAGCAGCAGCACGAGCCCCGGCAGCAGGAAGATGGCCGACAGCGTCTGCGAGCTCAGGATGCGTTGCGAGCGTCCGAACACGTAGAACAGGAGGGCGATGCCCACGAGCACCCATCCGAGGACGGGGCGCGGCGCGCTGGCCGCGGAGTCGTTGATCTGGCCCCAGGCGCGCCAGATCAGCCAGACGCAGATCACCAGCACGACCGGACCCTGGCTCTGCTCTTCCGTGGGAAGCCAGATGTTGAAGGTCAGGTCCCAGACCGTCGGCCCGTAGAGCGCCAGCAGGCCGAACACGCAGATCCACCACGGAATGTTCCGGGGGGCCGCCAGTCCTTGGAGGGCGCTCTTCACGGGATCACAGCTCGTTCATGATGACGCCGGCGAGACGCACCTGGCCGGCCTGGAGCGACCCGACGAGGTCCTGCAGGCGCGCCACCTTGTTGGCGTCCTTGCGCGTGACCACCAGCGCGGAGCCGCAGCGCGAGGCGATCACCACGCCGTCGCTGCCGAAACAGGAGGCCGGCGTGTCGACGATGACGTGGTCGAACTTGATGCCCACCTCGCGCAGCAGCATGCCGAACGACGGGCCCTCGACGAGCTCGAGCGGGTTGGGCGGCTGCACGCCCACGGGGATCACGTAGAGGTTGGGAACCCCCGGCACCGACTTGACGACGCCCTTGCCGCCGCGGCCCGAGAGCACGCCGGACAGGCCGGCCCCGCCCGAGACGCCGAACACCTGATCCATGCGGGCGCCGCGCATGTCGGCGTCGATGACGACGACCTTGCCGCCGAGCTGGGCCAGCGCCACGGCCAGGTTCGCGCAGAAATAGGTCTTGCCGTCGCCGCTGTCCGGGCTGACCACGGCCAGCGGCCGGCGCTGGCCCTTGCCCTCGGTCTGCGTGCGCATGAGGATCTGGCTGCGGATCGCGCGGAACGCCTCGGCCTGGTGGCCGAACGGCTGGTTCAGCATCACGAGCTCGGGCGCGGCCTTGCGCGTCTCCTCGTCGGCGTACGCGTACTTGAACTGCTGCGCCAGGGCCTGCAGCACGTCCTCGGTGTCGGCCAGGCCGAGCGCGATGGCCGCCTCGCCGAAGCGCAGGTCGTTCTCGCGCTGGTAGCGCCCGATGCGGTCCAGGTCGTCCGCGGACAGGTTGCGCGCGTCCTGGATCAACTCGCCGATGGCCTTGGTCTTCGGCGAGCCGTCCGGCACCGAGCCTTCGCCGATGAAGAGGTCCGGTCCCTCGATCTTGCCGCTCATGCTTGTCCTTTTTCTGGCGCGGGAAGACGACGTCCCGAGACGACGCGATCCTGGATCATGGCCATCTGGCCCTTGAGGCGACGGTTCATCGTCGGGCTCGGCATGATGCCGATGACGGGAAGCCCGAGGAAGTCGAAGGCGTCGGAGTTGGTGCGGATGCGCTTGTCGAACTGCTCCAGCAGCAGGGCCGTGCCCAACGCGAGGCCCAGCGCGGCCACGATGCCCATCAGCAGCACCGAGCCCACCTTGGGCGACGACGGCGACGACGGCGTGGTCGCCTGGCTGATGACCGTCGCGTTGCTCTGGCGGTTCTGGCTTTCGAGGTTCGTCTGGCTCGCGCGGTTGTAGACGAGGTCGTAGGCGCGCTGCGCGTTCTCGACGTCGCGCGCGAGCACGGTGGCCTGGTCGCGCGTTTCCTTGAGCGCCAGCACCTTGGTGCGCTGCGCGTCCACGGCGGCCTGGATCTCGGCCTCGCGGGCATGGCTGACGCGGGCGTCGACGCCGATGGCGCCGGTGACGTCGCCCATCGCGCGCGACAGCTTGGCCTTCAGCTCGTTGACCTGGGCCCGGGCCTCCTGCACCTGCGGATGCTTGTCGCCGTAGCGCGAGGAGAGCTCCTGCAGCTTCAGCTCCGCCGACGACAGGTCGGCCTTCAAGCCGTTGACGGTGCCGTTGCCCAGCACTTCCGACAGCTGGCTGGCGGTACCGATCTGTCCCTGGCGCGTGGAGGCGTCCACGCGCGCGGTCTGGATCGTGACAAGTTCCTGCGTCAGCGCGGTCAGGCGGCTCATCTCCAGGTCGAACTTGTCGTCCGTGCCGATGATGCCCTTCTCCTTCTGGAACGCCGAGAGCTTGTTCTGGGCCGCCTCGAGCGCGTCGCGGGCGTCCTTCTGCTGGTCGGTGAAGAAGCCGGTGTACTGCTTGGCGGGATCGACGCGCAGCTCGATGGAGGTCTCGAGATAGGCCTGCACGTAGGCATTGGCGGCCGTCGACGCGAAGCGCGCGTCGGCCGAGCGGTAGCTGATGTTGATCACGTTGCTGCCGGGCGCGCTGACCTTGGGATCGAGGCCGTTCTCGATGAAGTCGGTCAGCCACTCCTGGATCGTCAGCCCGCTCTTGGCCGAGGCCCAGGCGGCCCGCATGTCCGCGAGGTCCGCGAGCTTCAGGTTCTGGACGACGCGTTGCGCGACGCGGTCACTGTGGATGATGTCGAGCTGCGTGTTGATCTGCGCCGGGTTGGTGCCGCCGTACAGCATCGAGCTCACCGGATCGGGCTTCACGTCGATCAGCAGCGTCGCCGTCGCGGTGTAGACCCGCGTGGCGAGCACGAGATAGAGGGCGGCCGCGGCCACCACGACGGCGAACACGACGGCGGCGGCAAGCCATCGGGCTCGCAGGACCGCCAGGAAATGGGAAAGGTTCATGGACTCTGCCCCCGCAATCAGAACAGGCTCTCGCGGATGAAGACGACGTCTCCATCCCTGAGGGTGTCTTCCATCGACGGCTCCAGCGTCTGCATCCTGCCGTCGGCGCCGCGGCGGGTCACCTTCAGTCCCTTGAGCGTGCCGCGCGGCGTGGCGCCGCCGCCGGCCGCCACGGCCTGCATCACGGTCATGCCGCGCTCCAGGCGCAGGGCGCCGGGATGCTGGATCTCGCCGTACATGTAGATCTGGGGCGCGCGGTCGACCCACACCGAGTCGCCCGGGGCGACGACGATGTCCTCGGAGGCGTTGCCGGGGGCGAACAGGCGCGGCAGGTCCACCTCGTGGCGGTACGGGCGGCCGTCGCGCGTGCCCGTGACCACGACCGTGTCGGAGCCGGCGCCGGCGATGATGCCGCCGGCCAGGGCCAGCACCTCGGTCATGCGCATGCCGGCGAGGTCGAGCGGGTAGCGGCCCGGCTTGCCGACCTGGCCCAGCACGTTGACCTGGTTGGCGCGCACCTGGGTCACGACGATGATGACCTGCGGATCCTTGACGAAGTCGCGGCGCTTCAGCTCGGCGGCGATGTGCTGTTCGGCGGCCGTCACCGTGAGGCCGGCCAGCTGCACGCGGCCCAGCAGCGGGTAGCTGATCGCGCCGCCTTCGTTGACACGCGTCTCCAGGCTCAGGTCGGGGCTCTGGTAGACGGTGATGCGGACCGTGTCGCCCGCGCCGATGCGCGACTGGTCGGCATCCGCGGGCCTGGCCACGGGCGCGGGCGCAGGCGCGGGCTTGACCACCTGGGCCTGGGCCAGGGGCGCCGCGAGCAGCAGGGCGGCCGACAGGCCGAGCGACAACGCGCAGGCCAGGCGGCGGACGAAGACGGAGGCAATGGAGTGGGACATGGCAACGTTCCTTTATTTCTTGGGCGCGTCCGGCGACGGCTGCGGGGGCAGCCGCACCTCCACCGACGAGGCGGGCGCCGCCGGCAGGCTGACGCGCACGCCCTGGGTCTGGGGCAGCGAGACTTGCACGCTGGAGGTCGTCGTGGTCGGCAGGGTCACCTGGACGCCGGACGATGTGCTGGTGGCCGGCAGCGAGACGCGCGTGCCGTTGGCGGCCGGGATCTGCGCCGTCGAATCGATGTCCCTGGTGGTGCCCAGCGCCGGGCCGGACGCGGCCAGCGCGGCGTATTGCGGCGCGTACTCGATCTTGCCGGACGTCTTCAGCGCGGCGAGATTGGCCTCCGTGACCTTGCGGCGCGCGCCGACGGAGAGGAACTGGGCGATGGCCGGCTTCGCCTTGTCGTAGGTGACGGGCGCGACGACGCTGGAGGTGACGTAGGTGACATGCACCTGGTTGCCGCCGGACGCGACCAGGCCATGGCCGTCCGCGGTGGCGGCCAGCATCTTGAGCGAGTTCAGCGGGATCTGTTCGGCCGGGTGGGTGCTCTGCTGGGCCTTGAACGGCACGCTCCGCGCCTTGAACCAGGCCTCGATGTCGGCCGGCGACTTGCCGCCCTCGACCAGCGCACGCAGCGCCGGGATCTGGTCTTCCGGAACCTTGGCCAGGTACTCCTGCAACGTGTAGACGCGGCGATTCGCGAACAGCGCGTCGTTGTCGTCGAAGTAGGCGTGCATCTGCTGCTCGGTGGGCGCCGGCACGGTCATGGCGGCCTGCTCCACGTACGCGCGCGACAGCACCTCGCGGCGCGCGGCGGCCATGGCCTGCACGGCGTCCGGCTGCTCGTCCATCTTGACCTTCTCGGCCCGGTCGACGACGAGCTGCTCGTCGATCAGCTGCTCCAGCACCTTGCGGCCTGCCTCGTCCATCTGCTCGGGACGCAGGCCGCGCTCGCGTTGCAGGCGGTAGTTGATCTGGGTGGTCGTGATCTCGGTGCCGTCGACGCGGGCCGCCGATTGCGTCACGCCCTTCTTGTGGCCGGAACACGCGGCCAGCAGCAGCGCGGAGCACGCCAGGCCGGCCATCCAGGCCGTCCGACGCATCGTGATGTTTTTGTGGGTCATGACTTCATCTCCCCGGCCACTGCGGGCCTTGCGTCCATCTTTCACACGCGCCCGATCGGCTGGTAGTCGATGCCGGCCTCCCGTACCACCCTGGGTTCGTACAGGTTGCGGCCGTCGAAGATGACCGGCGTCTTCAAGGTGTTGGCGATGCGCACGAAGTCGGGGCTGCGGAATTCCTTCCACTCGGTCACGATGGCCAGCGCATCGGCGCCCACGAGCGCGGCATCGGGATTCTCGGCGTAGCTGATGCGCGGCTCGTCGCCGAAGACGCGGCGGGCCTCGGCGATCGCCACCGGGTCGTAGGCCGTCACGGCGGCGCCGCGGGCGAGCAGCTCGGCGATCAGCACGCGGGAGCTGGCCTCGCGCATGTCGTCGGTGTTGGGCTTGAAGGCCAGTCCCCAGACGGCGAATCGCTTGCCGGCCAGGTCCTCGCCGAAGCGCTTGACGATCTTCTGCAACAGCACCTGCTTCTGGGCGTCGTTGGCGTCCTCGACGGCCTGCAGCACCTTCAGGTCGCGCCCGCTTTCCGCGGCGGTGCGGATCAGCGCCTTCACGTCCTTCGGGAAGCACGAGCCGCCGTAGCCGCAGCCGGCGTACAGGAAGTGGTAGCCGATGCGCGGGTCGGAGCCGATGCCCTGGCGCACGAGCTCGATGTCGGCGCCCAGGCTCTCGGCCAGCAGCGCGAGTTCGTTCATGAACGAGATGCGGGTGGCCAGCATCGCGTTGGCGGCGTACTTGGTGAGCTCGGCCGAGCGCACGTCCATGATCACCAGCTTGTCGCGATTGCGCTGGAACGGCGCATAGACCGCGCGCATCAGGTCGATGGCGCGATCGCCCTCGGCGCCGACGACGATGCGGTCGGGCTTCATGAAATCGTCGACCGCCGCGCCCTCCTTCAGGAATTCCGGGTTCGAGGCGACGGAGAACTCCAGCGCCACGCCGCGGGCGTCGAGCTCGGCCTGGATGGCGGCCTTGACCTTGTCGGCCGTGCCCACCGGCACCGTGCTCTTGTCGATGACCAGCTTGTAGTCGGTCATCAGGCGCCCGATGTTGCGCGCCGCGGCCAGCACGTACTGCAGGTCGGCCGAGCCGTCCTCGTCGGGCGGCGTGCCCACGGCGATGAACTGCAGCGTGCCATGGGCCACGGCGGCCGCCACGTCGGTGGTGAACTGCAGGCGGCCGGCGGCGGCGTTGCGCTGGACGACCTTGTCCAGGCCCGGCTCGTGGATGGGGATGCCGCCATTGTTGAGCACTTCGATCTTGCGCGGATCGACGTCGAGGCACAGCACGTGGTTGCCCATCTCGGCCAGGCACGCCCCGGAGACCAGTCCGACGTAGCCGGTACCTATGACAGTGATTTTCATGGGAGGCGATTCTTCGGGAAAATGGTTGGCCGCGTGCCCCGTCCGGGCACGCGCATTTCAGTTCGACGCCGCGCTGGCCGCCAAAGGCGCGGCCGAGGACGCGACAGGGGCAGAAGCCGTGCCCGGCGCGAACTTGCCGAGGTAGTCGATGCGCGCCTTGGCCCGCAGGTCCTTGGTTTCCGCCAGCAGCGCGTCGCGCTTCTTCTGGTTCCAGAGCAGTTGCTCGATGCCCGCCTGGGCTTGCGCCAGGCTGACCGGCTGCGGCTGGACGCTCACGACCGTCAGCGCCGTCAGGCCTTGCGGCTGCGGAATGGCGATGGTCTGGCCCGCGCTCATCGTGGATACCTTGGGCAGCAGCGGCCCGAGCGTCTCGGCCGGCTGGTCCGTCTGCGCCACGCTGATCGCCTGCGCCTTGGCCTTGAGCAGCTCGACGACGGCCGGCGCGCCGACGGTGGCCTGGACGGTGGCGGCCAGCGGGCCGGCCTGGTCGGGGGTGATGCGGGCGTCGACCTTCTGCAGCGTGTAGACGTTGCGCTGGCCGAAGTTGGCCGGGTGCGCGTCGTAGTACGCCTTGATTTCGTCGGCCGAGGGCTTGGGCACCTTGGCGGCGAGCTGCTCCACGTAGTAGCGGAACAGCGCGTCCTTGCGCGCGGCCTCCAGGGATTGCAGCACGCCCGGGTTGCGATCGAGCTTGTCCTTCTCGGCCTTCTGCACCGCCAGGCGCTGCTCGACCAGGCCCTGCAGCACCTGGCCCGCCTCGGGCGCCGAGGCGCCGGGGCGCGCGGCCTGGATCTGCTTGATCGCGTAGTCAAGCTGGTTCTGCGTGACGTTCTCGCCGTTGATCGTGGCGACCGTCGCGGACGTGTCGTCGGATTTCTTGCCGCAGGCCGTGACGAGCGCCGCGACGCACACCAGCGTCAGCGACCGATGGAGCGCGTTGCGTAGGTTCATTTTGCGGCCGGAGAAGTCTGCGAGGCCGCCGGAGCGACGGTGCTGGCTGCGGGAACGGCGGGCGCCGGGACGGGCATCGCGGCCTCCGCGCCGGCGGCAGGCGCGAGCGCGGCGAAGCGGCCCAGGTATTCCACCTTGGCGCCGTCGCGGATCGTCTTCTGCAGGTTCATGATCATCTCGCGCCGGCCCTGGTTGGCCAGGTACTGCTCGATGGCGGGCTTCGCGTCGGCCAGCGCCTTGGGCGCGGAGGTGCTCGAGACGAGCGTCAGCGCCGACACGCCGAATTGCGACGGCACCACGGTGGATTCGCCGTCCTTGAGCGCGGCCAGCTTGTCCAGCACGGCGGGCGGCAGTTGCTCCGACGCGTCCTGTTCCTGCTTGGCGGTGAACGGCAGCTTCTGCGCCTTCAGCCAGTCGGTGAGTTCGGCCGGGGTCTTGAGCGACTGCACGTGCGCGTCGACGTCGGTGCGGCGGGCGTCCGGTGCCTGGATGTCCAGGCGCTGCAGCGTCCAGACCTTGCGCTGCGCGAACAGCGCCGGGCGGCTGTCGTAGAACTTCTGGATCGCGTCGTCGGTGGGCTTGCCGGTGGTTTCGGCGGCCGCCTCGACGAAGCGGCGGGCGAGGATGTCGCGCCGCGCGGACTCGATCTGCGCGACGACCTTGGGATCCTTGTCCAGCTTGGCGGCGACGGCCTTCTGGGCGACGATCTGCTCGTTGATCAGGTCGTCGAGCACCTGCTTGGAGGCCGCATCGCCCGCGTCGGGGCGCATGCCGCGCTGCTTCTGCAGGGCGATCGTCAACTGCCCGGCGTTCAGCTCGTCGCCGTTGACCTTGGCGACGACGTCGCTGCCGCCGGCATCGGCGGTGCCGACGTCCTTCTTCTGGCCGCAGGCCGACAGGGCGAGAACGGCCATCGCGGCCAGGGTGGCGGCGCCCAGGCGGGCGCGGCTGGACATCATTTCGGAACGCATCATCGGCGGGAGTCCCTCACGGCCCGTCAGGGCCTGCAGTCAAAAGCAGGCGCGCATGGCAAATGCCTCGCCCGGCCGCGGGAGCGGCAAGCGGACGATTGTAGAGACTAACCTGCGTCAACTTCGCGACGGCCGCGCCAAACGGCGAATCGGGCCGCGGCGGGCCGCCAAGCGTGCAAAAGTGCCGCGCTTCGCGGCGATTTCAGGCGGCGAAGCGCGCCAGGAAATCCTGGTAGGCCAGGGCGATGCCCTGCTTCAGGTCGATGCGGTGCCGCCATCCGAGCGCGTGTAGGCGGCCCACATCCAGCAGCTTGCGCGGCGTGCCGTCCGGCTTGGTGGCGTCGAAGACGATGCGGCCGGCAAAACCGACCACCTCCATGACCGTCTCCGCCAGTTCGCGGATGGTCACGTCCTGGCCGGTGCCGATGTTGACCAGCGGGCCGTCGTAGCCCTGCTCCATCATGTGGACGCAGGCGTCGGCCAGGTCGTCCACGTACAGGAACTCGCGCATCGGCGTGCCCGTGCCCCACACCACGTACTCGGCGTCGCCGCGCAGCTTGGCCTCGTGCGCCTTGCGGATCAGGGCGGGCAGCACGTGGCTGGTCTGCAGGTCGTAGTTGTCGTTGGGCCCGTACAGGTTCGTGGGCATCGCGCTCACGTACTGCCGGCCGTACTGGTCGTTGTAGGCCTCGCACATCTTCACGCCGGCGATCTTGGCGATGGCGTAGGGCTCGTTGGTGGACTCCAGCGGGCCGGTGAGCAGGGAATCCTCGCGGATCGGCTGCGCGGCCATCTTCGGGTAGATGCAGCTGGAACCCAGGAACATCAGGCGCTGCACGTCGGCCAGGTGGGCGCCGGCTATCAGGTTGTCGGCGATGACCAGGTTCTCGTGCAGGAACTGCGCGCGGAAGGTGTTGTTGGCATGGATGCCGCCCACCTTGGCCGCCGCGATGAAGACGTAGGCCGGCTTCGTGCGTTGCAGGTACGCACGCGTGGCCTCGGCGTCCTGGAGGTCGAGCTCCGCGCGCAGCGGCGCCAGCACGTTGGCATAGCCGGCCGATGCCAGGCGCCGCACCAGCGCCGAGCCCACCATGCCGCGGGCGCCGGCGACCAGGATCGCCGCGCCCTTGCCCGGCACCTCACTCATGATGGCTGAAGGTCTGGAAGCCGGCGAGGCTCACGAGGGCGTCGCGGCGCGCGGTGTTGTAGTCGGCGTCGATCATCTCGGCCACCAGCTCCGGCAGCGTGGTGGTGGGCGTCCAGCCCAGCTTCTCCTTGGCCTTGGTCGGGTCGCCCAGCAGCGTCTCCACCTCGGTGGGACGGTAGTAGCGCGGGTCGACGCGCACGATGACCTGGCCCGGCTTGCACCTGGACTTGTCGCCGGTGACGTTGTCGACGATGCCCACCTCGGAAGCGCCCTCGCCCTCGAAGCGCACGGTCATGCCCAGGCGCTCGGCCGACATGCGCACGAAGTCGCGCACGCTGTACTGCACGCCGGTGGCGATGACGAAGTCTTCCGCGTGATCCTGCTGCAGCATCATCCACTGCATCTGCACGTAGTCGCGCGCGTGGCCCCAGTCGCGCAGCGCGCTCATGTTGCCCAGGTACAGCGACTCCTGCAGGCCCAGCGCGATGCGGGCCATGGCGCGCGTGATCTTGCGGGTGACGAAGGTCTCGCCGCGGAGCGGGCTCTCGTGGTTGAACAGCACGCCGTTGCAGGCGTACAGGCCGTAGGCCTCGCGGTAGTTCACCGTGATCCAGTAGGCGTAGAGCTTGGCGACGGCGTACGGGCTGCGCGGGTAGAAGGGCGTGGTCTCCTTCTGCGGGATCTCCTGCACCAGGCCGTACAGCTCGGACGTGGAGGCCTGGTAGAAGCGCGTCTTCTTCTCGAGGCCGAGGATGCGGATGGCCTCCAGCAGGCGCAGCGCGCCGATGCCGTCGGCGTTGGCCGTGTACTCGGGCTCCTCGAAGCTGACCGCCACGTGGCTCTGCGCCGCGAGGTTGTAGATCTCGTCGGGCTGCACCTTCTGCACGATGCGCGTCAGGTTCGTCGAGTCCGTCAGGTCGCCGTAGTGCAGGACGAAGTCGCGGTTGTCGACGTGCGGATCCTGGTACAGGTGGTCGATGCGATCGGTGTTGAAGGACGAGGCCCGGCGCTTGATGCCGTGGACCTCGTAGCCCTTCTTGAGCAGGAATTCCGCCAGGTAGGCGCCGTCCTGGCCCGTGACACCAGTGATGAGGGCTACTTTTTTGTCGGTCACGAGCGAATTCTCCACAGTCGGCGTAGTGTGCAATGCGGGACGGCCATCTCTGAATCAGATCCATACCCAGGGGAAGAGATTGTCGCAGACGCGCCGCACCAGTTGCTTGAGGCGCTGATCCGAGTACGCGGCACCGTCCAGGCCGCGGATGCCGCGCAGATCGGGCGGTTCCGCGAAGCGCCGGCAGACCCGCTGCTTCAGCGCGAGCGTGTCGACCTTGTCGCGAAACATCTGCTCGGCCGACGCGGCGCTGGCCGACTGGTCCAGCTCGCGGTAGATCCCTTCCAGATGCCGATGGTAGAACTCGCGTCGCCAGCCCAGGAGATACATGTCGGCCCAGCGCCGCGGCAGGTTGCGGCAGTGGGCCCAGAGATCGCACTCCGGCGACCGGCGCGCCAGGATGGGCGCGAGGTTGAGCACTTCGTAGCGACCGGTGATCTTCCAGACTTCCGCGTCCGGCGGAGCGTCGTTGATCAGCGCCGACTCGCGCATGGCGTGGTCCAGGAGCTTGAATTCGCCGTAGCCCCGGCCGCAGCGGCCGGGGTGGTCCAGGCCGGCGAACTGTATGAATTCGATCCGTTCGGGCCTGGATGATTGCGCGGCGAGCTGGCGCAGCACCGAGATGTCGGCCAGCGAATTCTCCGCGAACACGATGCCGGAAATGACGGCTCGCTCGAGGCAGGCGGCGTAGTACCGCAAGGCACTGGCGTAGTCGTTCAGGCGCGCCGCCGGATCGGTGCGCGAAAGGTTGGTGGCGTCGGCCGGCGGGGCGATCGTCGCGGTCAGGATCAGGATCGGCGCGTCGGTTTGACTCATGGCTGGAGCGGCCTAGGCGGCAGAAGGCGGTGACGACCGCAGGCGATCGAAGGTTGCCAGAACCTCGATGACCTTCTTGTCCCAGTCGAAATCGGACTCCACCCGCCTGCGCGCGGCCCGGCCGAGGCGGTCGCGCAGTTCGCGCGACCCGGCCAGCTGGACCAGGGCCGCCGTCAACCCATCCACCATCGCGTCGCGCGACGTGGCGGGCACGAGGATTCCCGTTTCCTGGTCGAGGTAGTCCAGCGGCCCGCCCCAGGCCGTCGCCACGACCGGCAACCCGCACGCCATGGCCTCCAGCACGACGGCGCCACCGCATTCGCGCAGGCTGGGCAACACCAGGGCGTCGGAAGTTCGCAGCCGGGCGGCACACTGCGCCTGTGTCTGCCATCCGGCGAAAAACACCTTGCCGGCTTCGCCAGGCGCTGTTCCAAGGATGCCCAGTTCGCCGGCAAGCTGGCGCCATTCGGCGCCGGACGGGCCGTCGCCGAGCACGTCGAGGGCGATGTCGCCGTGCTCGCGCGCCCGGGCGAACGCCTGCAGCAGCATGTCCACCCCTTTCAGCGCGACAAGCCGCCCCATGAACACGAAGGTCGTCACGGACCGTTCCTGGTACGCGCCAGCGGGCTCGACGGGCCGACGCCACAACGACAGGTCCACGCCGTTTTCGGGGATAACCAGCACCGCGCCCTTCAGGCCCGCCGGCAGCGCCTGCCGCGTTCTCTCGTTCGCCACGAGGATGGCCAGCGCCCGCCTCTTGCCGGGGAACAGCAGGTTGAGCCCGCGGCCGACGAGACGGCCGAGGCCTTCGAACGCGGCGCTCCACGCGGCGGCCTTCCTGAAGGCCGGAGGGTATTGCATGTTGCCGTTGAGAGGGCCGATCATCACCGGCGCGCCCACCCCGTACATCAGCGACGGCTCCCGCGGGGAGACAGGCATGGGCTGCAGCACGAGGTCGATTCCCCGTTCGCGCACCAGGCCTCGGGCCACGCGGCGCTGAAGCACCTGCGTCAGGGTTCGAGACACGAACCCGGTGGTGAAGTAGGCCAGCCGCGCCGGTATCGGCCTGCTGATCCGCCAGCAGAGCTTGTGCACCCAGTTGTCGGCGATGAAGATGACCCGGCGGGCATCGTCGCCGAGCGTCGCCTGCAATTCCGCCATGACGCGATCGTGCGTCAGCATGAGGACGTCCATCCCCATCTTCCGCATCACCCGGAAATAGTGCAGGGGGAGGGCCGCCTCGCCACCGAACTGGGCGGAAGCGTGGTCAGCGACGATCAGTATTTTCAGTTGACGCAATCGATCGAGTTCGACTGCGGACGACTCGCCGGACGCGGGCACATGCTGGGGGGCCAATGAAAGAGTCCTCTTGTAGAGCAAGGGCGCGACGTCCACGTCCGAACATCTCGATTCAAGCAATTGATCTTATCGCAGGCCATCCTGCCGGAGCCCTGCCGCGCTGGCCCGGCCTGGGGTGGCTCGTCAGCCGCCAGGCAGGTTGCGGCGGTACTGGACGGCCTCGGCCATGTGGGCCGGCTCGACGTCCCGCGCGGCGGCCAGATCCGCGACCGTCCGCGCGACTTTCGCCACTCGATGCAGGCTGCGCGCCGACCAGGCGAACCGGTCGGCCACCTCCTCCAGCAGCCCCCTCGACGACGCCGTCAGGCGCAGGCCCGCGTCGATCTGGGCGGCGTCGAGCAGCGCATTGGTCATGCCCTGGCGCGCGAGCTGGCGTTCGCGCGCCAGGCGCACACGCTCGGCCACGATGGCCGACGATTCCCGCACATGGGCCGCGGCATCCGGCGCGCGCCCGCCGGCAGACCGAAGAAGTTCCGACGGCCGCAGCGCCGGGACCTCGACCAGCATGTCGATCCGGTCGAGGAACGGCCCCGACAGCCGCGCGTGATAGCGGCGCACCGCATCGCCGCTGCAGACGCATTGGCGCCCGTTGGACGCGAACGCGCCCAGCCAGCCGCACGGGCAGGGGTTCATCGCCGCCACGAGCTGGAATCGCGCCGGGTACAGGGCCTGGAACCCCGAGCGCGAGATCGTGATGTGCCCGGTCTCCAGCGGCTCGCGCAAGGCCTCCAGGGCGCTGCGCGGGAACTCCGGCAGTTCGTCGAGGAAGAGCACGCCCGCATGGGCCAGCGAGATCTCGCCCGGACGCGGCGGCGAGCCGCCGCCCACGAGCGCCACCGCGCTGGCGCTGTGATGCGGCGACCGGACCGGCCGCTGCCCGAAGCGCCGCGCATCGAGCCCCTGCGACGACACGCTCAGCAACGCCGCGCTGGCCAGCGCCTCGCCCGGTGTCATCGGCGGCAGCAGGCCCGCGAGGCGCTCGGCGAGCATGGACTTGCCGGCGCCCGGCGGCCCGATCAGCAGCAGGCCATGCCCGCCCGCCGCGGCCACCTCCAGCGCGCGCCGCGCCGCCACCTGCCCTTTCACGTCGACGAGATCGGGCAGCGGCGGCGGCGCCAGCGCCTCCTCGCGGGACGGCCCGGGCAGCTCGCGGGCGCCGGCCGCGTCGCCGGCGCCCGGAAGAAAGGCCTGCACCACCTCGCCGAGATGGCGGGCGGCGCGGATGTCGACGCCCTCCACCCGCGCCGCCTCCGCCGCGCTCTGCGCCGGCAGCACCAGCCGTCGCGCGCAGCCGCCCTCGCGCACGGCCAGCGCCAGCGCGAGCGCGCCGCGCACCGGCCGCAGCTCGCCCGCCAGCGACAGCTCGCCGGCGAATTCGCAGCGTTCGAGCTTCGCGGCATCGAGCAGCCCCTGCGCGGCCAGCACGCCCAGCGCGATCGGCAGGTCGAAGCGGCCGGATTCCTTGGGCAGGTCGGCCGGCGCGAGGTTGACCGTGATCTTCTTGTTGTGGGGGAAGGCGAACCCGCTCTGCGACAGCGCGGCGCGCACGCGCTCGCGGGCCTCCTTCACCTCGACGTCGGCCAGCCCGACGAGCGTGAAGCTGGGCAGGCCGTTGGCGAGATGCACCTCCACGACGACCTCCGGCGCATGCAGGCCGACGAGGGCGCGGGTGTGGATGACGGACAGGCTCATGGCGAGGAATCGGATGGCGGCCCCTCGGTTCGCGATCGGTGGCAACCGCCGCCGAACAAATGAGGGCCAGAGTTGACGGATCCGCATCGCCGAACAGCTGGCGCGCGAATTGCATGGCCCCATTTCGAAAGCGGCTCCAGAGCAGCCGCCAGCGGTCTCAAAAGGACGCTTTTCATTCTGCGGTCGCCCCCGGCGCACCGCGCGCGCCTCTGATCGAGGTTTCGCGCCCTTCTGGCGCTCCATCGGAGTGCGCCGCGTGTGTGCGCGCATCGCTTTTTGGCACCAGCCTGGTGCGAAGCTCCGCCGCCGCGATCGGCGGGATGGAATGCGGTCAAGGGCCTCGAACCGCTGTGGCTCCGCACGATCCTCCGTCCCGGTGGCGCGCCGCGTCGCGCGCCGCATCGACCTCTTCCACGCCCGCCTGCTTCTTCTAGCGTGCCCCGCCCGGGCCCGCCGGGTTCCCTTCGTCACGCTTGCACGCTCGACCGCGTGGCACGGAACCTGCGTTGAAGCCCTCCGGAAGAAGAACCCAACCCACCCACCCTTTTCCCAAACTATCGGAGAGACAGATGAAGAAATCCGCGCTTGCCACCGTTGCCGTCCTCGCCGTCATCGGAGGCCCCTCGCTCGCCTTCGCCGACGACGCGCCGGCGGCCCCGGCAGCGGCCTCGGCAGCAGCCCCGGCCAGCCCGATCACCTACAACATCGGCGTCGTCTCCGACTACCGTTATCGCGGCATCTCGCAGACCAAGATGAAGCCGGCCCTGCAAGGCGGTGTCGATTGGGCCGACGGCGCGTTCTACGCCGGCACGTGGCTGTCGACCATCGGCTGGGTCAAGGACTCGATGGTCGCCTACAACCGCGCGGGCGCCGGAAGCACCGGCTTCGTCCCGGTCAGCGAAAAGGGCGCGCCGCTCGAGTGGGACCTGTACGGCGGCACGAAGGGCGACATCATCAAGGACACGCTGTCGTACGACGTCGGCGGCCTCGCCTACGTCTACCTGGGCCAGAAGTTCCACGACATCGGCCTGTCCAACCCCGACACCGGCGAGGCCTACGGCGCGCTGACGTACGGCGTGTTCACGGCCAAGGTCTCGATCAGCGCCACCCCGCTGTTCGGCGTGCCCAAGAGCAAGGGCAGCCAGTACTACGACCTGAGCGCCAACTTCGACCTGGGCTCGGGCTTCACGCTGACTCCGGACCTGGGCTACCAGAACATCACCGGCTCCTACGCCAAGGCCGCAGACCTGTCGTACACCGACTACTCGGCGACGCTGGCCAAGGACTTCGGAAAGGGCCTGTCGGCCTCGCTGCAGGTCATCGCCACCGATGCGAAGAAGGCGTCCTACCAGACCTCCAACGGCAAGTTCACGGGCCGCACCGGCGTCGTCGCCGGCGTGAAGTACTCGTTCTGACGCGAAACGATTCTCTCGTGGGCCCGGGGCGACCCGGGTCGTTTTGTTCGACAAGAAGCGGGGCGCAACAGCCCCCGCAAGCCTGGAGATTCCAACCATGAAGATGGTGACTGCCGTCGTGAAGCCCTTCAAGCTAGACGAAGTGCGTGAGGCCCTGAGCGCGATCGGCGTGCAGGGCATCACGGTGACCGAAGTGAAGGGCTTCGGTCGACAAAAGGGCCACACGGAGCTGTACCGCGGCGCGGAATACGTCGTGGACTTCCTTCCGAAGGTGAAGATCGAGGCCGCCGTCGACGACACGCTCGTCGACCAGGTCATCGAGGCCATCGAGACCTCGGCCCGCACCGGAAAGATCGGCGACGGGAAGATCTTCGTCTCGCCGCTCGAGCAGGTGGTGCGCATCCGCACCGGCGAGACCGGCAAGGACGCGCTCTAAGGCGCGCTCCGCTCCAGACGATTCCCGCACGTTCCAAAACGCCACGCGCTTCCAACTCCTGAAAGCATTGCAACCATGAGAAAGCTTCTCGCTTCCCTCGCCCTGGGACTCGCCGTCCTCGGGTTCTCCGCGACATCGTTCGCGGCAGACGACGCGGCCTCGGCACCGGCCGTCGCTGCGGCCACCGCCAGCGCGCCCGCTGCCGCCGCTTCGGCACCGGCCGCCGCGGCGCCGGCTTCCGCCGCCGCGTCCACCCCGACGATCGTCGAGACCGTCAACAAGGGCGACACCACCTGGATGCTGGTCTCCACCGTCCTCGTGATCATGATGTCGATCCCGGCCCTGGCGCTGTTCTACGGCGGCCTGGTGCGCAGCAAGAACATGCTGTCCGTGCTGATGCAGGTGTTCGTCACCTTCTCGCTGATCGTCGTCCTCTGGTTCGTCTATGGCTACAGCCTGGCGTTCACGGAAGGCAACAAGTTCTTCGGCGGGTTCAGCCGGCTGTTCCTGAGCGGCATCTTCGACCAGAACGCCGGAACGTTCACGAAGGCCGCCACGTTCAGCAAGGGCGTGATGATCCCCGAGATCGCCTTCGTGGTGTTCCAGGCGACCTTCGCGGCCATCACCTGCTGCCTGATCGTCGGCTCGTTCGCGGAGCGCATCAAGTTCTCGGCCGTGCTCGCCTTCATGGTGATCTGGTTCACGTTCAGCTACTGCCCGATCGCGCACATGGTCTGGTTCTGGCAAGGTCCGGACGCCTACACCAGCGCCGACGTCGTCGACAAGATGAACGCCAGCGCCGGCATGATCTGGCAATGGGGCGCGCTGGACTTCGCCGGCGGCACCGTGGTGCACATCAACGCCGCCGTCGCGGGCCTGGTGGGCGCGTACTGCATCGGCAAGCGCATCGGCTACGGCAAGGAAGCCTTCACGCCGCACTCGCTGACGCTGACGATGGTCGGTGCCTCGCTGCTGTGGGTGGGCTGGTTCGGCTTCAACGCCGGTTCGGCGCTCGAAGCCGGCGACTCCGCCACGCTCGCGTTCCTGAACACCTTCCTGGCGACCGCCGCGGCGACGCTGGCCTGGTGCCTGGGTGAAGCGCTGCACAAGGGCAAGGCCTCGATGCTGGGCGCCGCCTCGGGTGCCGTCGCCGGCCTCGTGGCGATCACGCCGGCCGCCGGCAACGTCGGCATCGTCGGCGGCGTCGTCCTCGGCGCCATCGCCGGCTTCGCCTGCCTGTGGGGCGTGACCGGCCTGAAGAAGCTGCTCGGCGCCGACGACACGCTCGACGTGTTCGGCGTGCACGGTGTCGGCGGCATCGTCGGCGCCCTGCTGACGGGCGTGTTCAACAACCAGAAGCTGGGCGGCCCGGGCATGGTCACCGACTGGGTCAAGATGACCGTCGGCTCCAACGGCATGTGGGACCAGTTCGTGATCCAGGCCAAGGGCGTGGGCGTCACGCTGGTGTGGTCGGGCGTCGTCGCCTTCATCGCCTACAAGCTGGTCGATCTGACGATCGGCCTGCGCGTGACGGAAGAGGAAGAGCGCGAAGGCCTGGACGTCACGTCCCACGGCGAAACCGCTTACGCCAAGTAGGTTTCCGAGAGGGTACGGCCGCGGTTCGCCGCGGCCGGCCGAGAGAGCTTGGGGCTGTCCGAAAGGGCAGCCCCTTTTTGCCTGGGCGCTTGCATTCCGGGCCGCCGCCCTTACCTGAGCGGGAGCGCACCGCGCCTTAGAATCCTTTCTCAGCCTCCCCAGGATCCCGTCATGGTCCCCCATCTCGTCACCGCGTTGACCGGCCCGATCAACGAACTCGAGCAGCGCGTGCTCGAATCGATGCCCGCGATCGAGCGCTGGTTCCGGCTCGAATGGATGGAGCACACGCCCCCGTTCTACACCTCGGTGGACATCCGCAACGCTGGCTACAAGCTGGCGCCCGTCGACACCAACCTGTTCCCCGGCGGCTTCAACAACCTCACCGAGCCCATGCTGCCGCTGGCCATCCAGGCGGCGATGGCGGCCATCGAGAAGATCTGCCCCGAGGCCAAGAACCTGCTGCTGATCCCGGAGAGCCACACCCGCAACTCGTTCTACCTGATGAACGTGAAGCAGCTAGTGCGCATCTTCTCCAGCGCCGGCCTGAACGTGCGCCTGGGCTCGCTCGATCCGGCCATCACCGAGCCCACCGAGCTGCAGCTGCCCGATGGCAGCTCGCTCACCTACGAACCGCTGCTGCGCACGCCGCGCCGCCTGGGCCTGAAGGACTTCGACCCCTGCACGGTGCTGCTGAACAACGACCTGTCGGCCGGCCTTCCCGGGATCCTCGAGGACCTCAACGAGCAGTACGTGCTGCCGCCGCTGCACGCGGGCTGGGCGGTGCGCCGCAAGACCAATCACTTCCACAGCTACGAGGAAGTGGCCAAGAAGTTCGCCAAGCTGCTGGGCATGGATCCATGGCTGATCAACCCGATGCACTTGCATTGCGGCCAGGTGAACTGGGCCGAGGGAACGGGCCTGGAATGCGTGCAGACCAACGTGGACGCGCTGCTCACCAAGATCCGCCGCAAGCACAAGGAATACGGCATCAACGAGAAGCCGTTCGTCGTCGTCAAGGCCGACAACGGCACCTACGGCATGGGCGTGATGACCGTGCGCGACGCCAAGGAGCTCGACGAGGTCAACCGCCGCACCCGCAACAAGATGGACGTGGCCAAGGATGGCCAGCGTGTCACCGAGGTCATCATCCAGGAAGGCGTGCCCACCTACGAGCGCGTCAACGAGGCCGTGGCCGAGCCGGTGGTCTACATGATCGACCGCTACGTCGTCGGCGGCTTCTACCGCATGCACGCCGAGCGCGGCATCGACGAGAACCTCAACGCGCCGGGCGCCAGCTTCGTGCCGCTCGCGTTCGCGGAGAGCTCGCACCTGCCCCGGCCGGGCGAGAAGCCGGGCATCAGCGCGCCCAACCGGTTCTACATGTACGGCGTCATCGGCCGCCTGGCGATGCTGGCGGCGTCGTACGAGCTCGAGGCCACCGACCCGGAGGCCGAGGTCTACGAATAGCCCTCGCCGACCGGGCGCCGCGCCATCCTCGTGACGCGGCCGGCGACAAGGTCGACGAGCTGCAACATCCGGCTTTCCAGCAGGTGCCACGACAGCGCCGCGCACGCCAGCGACAGCGCCATGGCGATCACGAACATCATGACGACGCCCACGCCGGGCAGCGCGAAGGCGACCAGTTGCTGCAGCGGGAACGAGTAGATGTAGACGCCGTACGAGTAGTCGCGGTGCAGCAGCCAGCGCACCGGCGGTAGCCCGTAGGCGATGAAGAAGACCACGTAGGCCAGGCAGGCTGGATAGGCCAGCTTGAACCACGCGGGGCCGAGCCAGGCCGCGCCCACCAGCACCAGCGCCGCCGCGCCTGCCAGCCAGCCGCTCAGGATCACGCGATGCCGCCCCAGGTGGATGAGAACGCCGATGAAGAACATCGGAGCCAACCACGCCGCCTTGCCGGCCACGCTCCACGCGACGGGCGTCAGGTCGGGAACCCGGTAGTAGGCCGCCAGTCCGGCCGCCGCGAGGCACGCGATGGCCGCCAGCAGCACGCGCCGCCGGCCTGATGCGAGCATCCAGGCGGCCAGCAGGATCGCGTACATCCACAGCTCGTAGGTGAGGGTCCACAGCGATCCGTTGACCGCCGCGGGATACGGGTTGTGGTCGAACACCCGCGGCAACTGGCGATCGACGCCCAGGAACATCGCCGCGTTCTTGCCCAGGTAGTGCCACGTGGCCGCGTCGCCCAGGTAGCCGGCGATGCCCGCGCCCGTGACGGCCGGCCCCAGCATGAAGACCGTCAACAGCAGCGCGACCCACAGCCCGGGATAGATCCTGAGCGCGCGGGCGACGATGAACCGGACCGGCCGGCCGGTCGACAACAGGCTGCCGCCGACCAGGTAGCCGCTCGTCATGAAGAAGGCCACCACCGCCAGGCCGCCGAGCGTGATGCCCAGCGAGCTCCACAGCGGTTCGGCCGCGGGATCGCCCGTCGCCAGCGCGAAGCTGTGGCTGATGACCACCGCCGTGGCGGCCGCGAGGCGAACCAGGTTGAAATTGTTGTCGCGGCCGGAAGCAGCGGCCGCCTCGGAGAGAAGCATGTGACGTCCGTCGAATGCAGGCCGTCCGCACCTGCCTGGCGGGTGCGGACGGCCTGCATGGTCGGACAGGCCTCATCCGGGGAAGGACGCGGCTGCTCGGCCATTGAAATGAATGCGGCACGATGCACCGCGGCGTCTCGACCGCGCGCGGCGCCATCCACCTGGCGACGGGTTCGCGCGCGATCGGTCAAAATTCCAGGCACACCGCGTGCCCGCGGATTCGCTGGTCTTCGCCGAACCCGGCCCAGGATGACGCCCATGAAAATCACTGTCGCGTTCTACGGAATCCCGCGCCACACCGCGATCTCCGCACCGTCGATCGAGACGCACCTGCTGGCGCCGATGCGGCAGTGGGCCGACGTCACCGTCGTCCATCACCTGTGGCAGATCGACGAGGTGCGCAGCGCGCGATCCGGCGAGCACGCCGTGCTGGCCAGGGACGCCTACGCCTACTTCGATCAGTTCGCGGGCGTCGTCGAACCTCCGGAGGCCTTCGAGGACGGGCCGCTGTTCCAGGCCTGGAAACGACATGGCGACGCGTTCGGCGACAACTTCGGCTCGCTGCGCAACCTGATGCACCAGCTGCAGTCGCTGCGTCGGGTCACCGCGCTCGTCGCACCGACGAATCCCGACGTCGTCGTCTTCGCGCGCCCCGATCTCCAGTACCACGACGACATCCCGCGCTCCGCCTGCCGCCTCGCCTCGCGCCTGCCGCGAACCTGCGTGGTGCCGATCTGGAACTGGTGGGCCGGCTACAACGACCGCTTCGCGATCTGCGGGCGATCCTCGTACGAGGCCTATGGCCGCCGGCTGGATCGCGCGCTCGATTTCGCGCAGGAGACCGGCCGCCCCATCCACTCGGAGATGCTCCTGAAGTTCTCCTTGCTCAAGAGCCGCGGCCAGATCCTGGCGATCCCGCTGACCGCCAGCCGCGTGCGCGCCGACGGCACCGTGCGGCAGGAGAACTTCAACAGCCTCGACACCAGCGCGCTCTGGCGCGGACGGCGCGACAGGCTGGACCGGCTGCAGTGCCGGGTGACCCGGCAGGTGTCCCGGCTCGTGTTCCCCGACGCCGCGTGGAACAAGGCCTGAGCGCCTAGCCCACGGCATCCGCCCGGCTGGCCCGCGGAGCCAAACCCATGGCCAGGTCGGGCTTCCACCATGGCGCCTGCGGCGCGGCCCCACTAGTCTGGGTCGAAAGGCTCCTGCGCGCACGCGGAGCCGGCCAGCCAACGGACCGTCCATGACTCCTCCGCCGTCGTCCTCCCTCGCCCTTCAGCGCCTCTACCACTGGGAGCGCACGGCGCCCGACCGCACGGTGTTCACGCAGCCCATGGGCGGCGGGCTGCTGAAGGAGTTCACCTGGAAGGACATGGTCGACGAGTCGCGCCGCATGGCCGCCTTCCTGCAGCAGCAAGGCTTCGAGCCGGGCTCGCGCATCGCGATCCTGTCGAAGAACTGCGCCTGGTGGATCATGGCCGACTTCGCGATCTGGATGGCGGGCTGCGTGTCGGTGCCGCTGTACCCGACGCTGGCCGCCGGCACCATCGCGCAGATCCTGCAGCACAGCGAGGCGCGCCTGCTGTTCCTGGGCAAGCTCGACGACTGGGATGCAATGCGCCCTGGCGTGCCGGCCGGCATGCCGTGCATCAGCTTCTCGCTGTCGCCCGCCGACGCGCAGGCGCGCGTGGACATGCGCTGGGACGAGATCGTCGCCCGCACGGCACCGCTGCCGGGCAGCCCGTTGCGCGACGGCGCCGACCTGGCCACCATCATGTACACGTCGGGCACCACGGGCGTGCCCAAGGGCGTGATGCACAGCTTCGCGAACTTCGCCTGGGCGATCGACGCCGGCCTGAAACGCGTATCGCTCAACGCCGACGCGCGCATGCTCAGCTACCTGCCGCTGGCGCACGTGGCCGAGCGCTCGCTGGTGGAGCACGGCCTGCTGGCCACCGGCATGCACCTGTTCTTCGCCGAGAGCCTGCAGACCTTCGCGCGCGACCTGCAACGCGCGCGTCCCACCACCTTCTTCTCGGTGCCGCGGCTGTGGGTGAAGTTCCAGCAGGGCATCCACGCGCGGATGCCGCCGCAGCGGCTCGAGCGCCTGCTCAGGATCCCCGTCGCCGGCCGCTTCCTGCGCCGCAAGATCCTCAAGGCGCTGGGCCTGGACGCCTGCCAGTTCGCGGCCGGCGGCGCGGCCCCGATGCCGCCCGACCTGCTGCGCTGGTACTCGATGCTGGGCCTGGACATCATCGAGGTCTACGGCATGACCGAGAACTGCGGCGTCTCGCACGCCACGCTGGTGGGCATGCGCCGCCCCGGCACGGTGGGCGTGCCCTACGACGGCGTGAGGTCCCGCCTCGACCCCGAGACCGGCGAGATCCAGGTCCAGACCGGCTGCCTGATGCTGGGCTACTACAAGGAGCCCGAGCTGAGCGCCGCGGCCTTCACCGCCGACGGCTGGCTGCACACCGGCGACAAGGGCGTGGTGGAGGCGGACGGCTGCCTGCGCATCACCGGCCGCGTGAAGGATCTGTTCAAGACCAGCAAGGGCAAGTACGTGGCGCCCGCGCCCATCGAGGACAAGCTGGTCGCCAGCGCCGCCGTGGAGGCCTGCTGCGTGGTCGGCGCGAACTATCCGCAGCCGTTCGCGATGCTGATGCTCAACGAGGACGCCGCCGCGAAGTCGCGCGAGCCCGGCGCGCGCGCGGCGCTCGAGGACGCGATGGCCAACCACCTGCTCACCGTCAACCACGGGCTCGATCCGCACGAGCAGCTGGAGGTGCTGATCCTGATGAAGGAGCCATGGACGGTGGAGAACGGCCTGATCACGCCCACCTTCAAGATCAAGCGCAACGTGCTGGAGACGCGCTACGCAGCGAGCTTCGACAAGTGGACGTCGAGCGATCGCAAGGTCGTCTGGGCCGACTGAGAGTCGCGCGGCGCGCATGAGAAAGCCGCCCGCGGGCGGCTTTCTCGTCGGCGCCCCGGCGCTCGCTCAGAACGTCGATTCCTCGTACAGCGGCAGCGTCAGGAATTCGGCGAAGGCCTCGTCGGTGCTCATCTTCTCGAAGATCTGCGCCGCGCGGTCGAACTGGCCGACGGCCGGCGTCGCCTTGATCTTGGCGAGCTCCTCGGCCACCAGCGGACGCACCATCCCGGCGGTCACCTTGCGGCCGTCGTCGAGCACGCCCTTGGGGCTGCGGATCCATTGCCAGACCTGCGAGCGGCTGATCTCCGCGGTGGCGGCGTCTTCCATCAGGTTGTGGATGGGCACGCAGCCGTTGCCGGCCAGCCAGGCGCCGAGGTAGTGGATCCCGACGTTGATGTTGTAGCGCAGGCCCGTCTCGGTGATGGGGGTCTCGGGCTGGAAGTCCAGCAGCTGCGCGGCCGTCACGTTCACGTCGGCGCGCTGCTTCTCCCACTGGTTGGGCCTGTCGCCCAGCACCGCCAGGAACTCCTTCATCGCCGGCTCGACCAGGCCCGGGTGGGCCACCCAGCCGCCGTCGTAGCCGTCGATGGCGTCGCGCTTCTTGTCGTTGATGATGCCCTGCATCGCGATCGCGTTCTTCTCCGGATCGTTCTTGATCGGGATCAGCGCGCTCA